>JAEWYW010000021.1 GCA_023458535.1 Bacteroidota bacterium | reverse complement strand
TTCTTTTATAGTGGTGGTTTTTTCACATCTTTCGAATGTTAAAATGTACCTTGGTTTTTTCTCTGGATAAGAAAGATAATAGTCTGGACAAGGTTTTTTTTGTGCATTACTTTTATCAAAATCAATTGTGCCTTTTGTGATAATGCTGTCTTTTAAAAATTTTTCATCCACTTTATATTCTGACATTGCAATTTTAGCAGCATCGGAATAGACGAAATCTTTAGAAAGACTTTCAGCAATAACCCTGCTGTTGGGTAAATAACCTGTACAACTAGCTCCTTTTTTGTTCAGGATAAAAAATACAATCACCAAGCCTGGAATTAGGCCTATTAAGAAGAATTTTAACTTTCTCATTTAGAAAATTAATAAGTTGATATCATGATAAGTGAGTCCGAAGCGGTCGCAAATTACTTTTTTGGTATGTCTTCCTTTGTACATATATAGGCTTTGTTTCATCTCTTTTTTTCTTACCAGCATGTTTTCAAAACCACCTTCTTCATCATAGCCTAAAATATAGGAAAGGAAGAAATTAGAAATGGCTTTGGTGGTCGTCCTTGGCACTCTAGATGTAATATTAGGAAGTCCACAGTGTATAACGCCATGTTTAATGATGTAAGGATTTTCCATGGTGGTGAATTCAGAGGTTTCCACCACTTTTCCGTTATCAATGGTGATGTCTATAATCACGCTTCCTTTCTTCATCTTCATGACCATTTCTTCAGTAACAATAGGCGTCATGTTCAATCTTGGAAGTGCTCCAATAACGACATCGGCTCGCCTTAAGGCTTTGGTAAGCTCCTTAGGGTCAATAATTGATGTAGGTACTCGAGAATCGATTAATGTATGTAGCCTTCTTAACTTAGAAAGTGAATTATCAAAAACGCGAATACTAGCTCCTAAACCACCAGCTGCTTTGGTGGCAAATTCGCCAACTATTCCTGCTCCAATGATAACAACTTCAGTGGGTCGAACTCCTGTAATTCCGCCAAGCATTAAGCCATTGGATAGCGCTAAAAGTTCTGATGCGTATAAAATAGAGCTCGTTCCTGCAATTTCACCAATCAGTCTTACCAAAGAGAGTTGCTGGTAATCGTCCATAATAAACTCAAAAGCAATAGCATTTACTTTTTTCTCCGCCAGAACCTGGAAATATTCCTTATCTCTTAAGTTAATTTGTAAAGCAGATACCAAATAGGTATTGGGTTTTAAATACTGAATTTCCTCTAAAGTTGGAGGATTGATTTTCAGCACCAAATCTTGTCCAAAAGCTTCTTTAGGATCGGTAGTTATTTTAGCACCCGATTCCGAATATTGTAAATCAGTGAAAAAAGAACCTTCGCCTGCTCCAGCCTCTATAATGATTTCATGTCCGTTCTCTACCAAAACCTGTACTGCATCGGGTGTGATACATGTTCGTCTCTCATTAAGACAAGTTTCTTTAGGAATTCCAATACTAAACTGTTTTCCTTTTTTTACAACTTCTAGCTTTTCTTCCTTGGGAATAAGCTCTTCCTCGGTAAAAGGTGTAAATATATTGGTTGTGCTCATTTTATTTACAGATAGTTATTTATAGGACAAATATACATAATATTTACTCGAAACTGATTTCTCGTACACCATCGTGGGCAGTAATACACATTGTATGATAAGGCAAGCCTTCTAAATCTTCTTCATAAACTTCGGGCCACTCTATAATGCATAAAAAGGAGTTGTCTAAATATTCATCCATTCCGATGTCATATACTTCATCAATGTTCTTCAATCGGTATAAATCGAAGTGGAAAACCTTACCTTTCGGTGTTTTATATTCATTAACAATGGAGTAGGTTGGGGAATTCACTTCGTCGGAACTGCCTAAATTTTTTAAAAGAAACTGCGTAAAAGTGGTTTTTCCTGCTCCTAAATTGCCTTTTAGAAGCAAGATATTGTGCTGAAGACGATGTAAAATCGCGTCAATGACGTTCTGCCAATCATCAATTTTGGATATTTTAAATTGCATTGAATTTTAATAAATTTATACAAAATTACGAATTATAAAACTCAATATTAATTGGTGGAATTGATAAAACTCAAAGTAAGTGCTATCTTTACACTCGATTTTAAAAAATGATTTCTAAACAGACAATAGATAAAATTTTTTCTACCATTCGGGTGGAAGAAATTATCGGTGAATATGTTCAATTGAAACGTGCAGGCTCCAATTTTAAAGGCTTGAGTCCGTTTCATGATGAAAAATCACCTAGTTTTATTGTTTCGCCCAGCAAACAAATTTGGAAGGATTTCTCCAGTGGGAAAGGTGGTACAGCGATTTCCTTCCTAATGGAAATAGAAAACTTCACCTATCCTGAAGCACTTCGCCACGCCGCCAAAAAATATGGCATCGAGATTGAGGAAGACCAAAGAGAATATTCTGAAGAAGCCAAGCAGGCACAGTCGGAACGCGACTTACTGTATAAAATTCATGAGGTTGCCAACGACTTTTATCAAAATCAACTTTGGGACTCCGAGGAAGGTAAGATGATCGGTTTATCTTACTTCAAAGAACGGGAATTGAAGGAAGAGATTATTAAAAAATTCCAGCTAGGATATTCACCCGAGAAAAAAGACGGCTTTACAGAATTTGCTTTAGAAAAAGGCTATACCAAAGAGATTTTGGAGAAATCCGGACTTTCTATCTTTCCGGAAAATTCACCTTCTGGTATCGATCGTTTTAGGGAGCGTGTAACGTTTCCTATTCACAGTTTTTCGGGAAGGGTGTTGGGCTTTGGGGCCCGAATTTTAAAAAATAATGTAAAAACAGCAAAATACCTCAATTCTCCTGAAACTGAAATTTACCATAAATCCAATGTTTTATATGGTTTAAGTCAAGGTAAACAGTCAATTTCTAAAAAGGATGTGTGTTTACTGGTGGAAGGTTATATGGATGTTATTTCTCTTCACCAGAGCGGAATTGAGAATGTGGTGGCCAGCTCGGGAACTTCATTAACTACCGAACAGATTAAGTTAATTAAAAGACTTACCGAAAATGTTACCATTCTTTTTGATGGTGATAATGCAGGAATAAAAGCAAGTTTCAGAAGTATAGATATGCTTTTAACAGAAGGCATGAATATTCGTGTTTTGCTGTTTCCTGATGGTGATGACCCCGATTCTTTTGCCCGCAAACATCCGCATGAGTTTGTTGAAAATTATATCGCCAATGAGGCGAAAGATTTTATCGAATTTAAAGCAGAAATTCTTTTAAAAGAAGCCAGTGATGATCCCATAAAAAAAGCAGAAGCGATTAGAAATATCGTAAAATCTGTTGGTTTTGTTCCTAACTCCTTAAAACGTGAAATTTACTTAAAAGAAGTTTCAAACAAATTTGGCTTATCTGAACAAAGTTTATCGAATGAACTGAACGTTCAACGACAAATCATTCAGGGGCAAACTGTTCATCAGCCCAAAGAAA
The DNA here is from genome assembly GCA_023458535.1 of Bacteroidota bacterium. GTDB lineage: Bacteria > Bacteroidota > Bacteroidia > Flavobacteriales > Weeksellaceae > Chryseobacterium. The sequence continues at coordinate 26,808 of JAEWYW010000021.1, read as the reverse complement.
ATATTCCAACTAAGCTGGAGGTTGTTCCTCAGGAAAACGAAAGTTCTAAAGAGGATGTTTTTTTGTTTGATCTATTGAGTCAGGAAAACAAACTGATTGATCTGATGTTGATGTTCGGAGACATGGTGCTTCACAGAAAAAATGAAAACTCTGAACCCTATGAAATTACTGTGATTGAAGAGATATTACAGCATTTCGAAGAGGAATATTATACCTTTCAGAACGATTCTAATCTAAAAATAATCGAATCCATAAAAGAAGGCATCGAAAACAGTGAGTTGCGCTCTGGAAATTTCTTTTTAACCCTTATGGATGAGGAAATTACCCTAAAAGTGACAGATGCTCTGATGATTCCCAATGAGTTGAGCGATTGGACAACCAGAAATATTTTTCCCGTAAAAATGGGCGACAAGGTTGCTCCTGAAGTGGAAAATGATATTCTGATACATAAATATTACTACATCAATTTCATGATGAAAAAATTCAACCAAGAGTTGGAAGATTATAGAGAAAATAACCCTGAAAAGTATTTTGAAAATATTAAAAGCATTATGATTTTAAAAGATCTTTCCAATAAAATAGTTGAAAAAATAGGCTGGTCGCCTGTGACAAAAAGTCCTATTAAATTTTAGGAATAAAAATTGCAAATTGATAACCAAGTTTTAATACATACAACACATGGACATAAAAAAAGAATTCAGAGATTATTCTGTAAAACATTTAGGAAATAGTGGTTTAGCAACCGATCAATATATGGGAATGTACGGTCCAACCAATCTTACACCGTATATTATGGAAGAAAGAAGAATGAACGTGGCACAAATGGATGTTTTTTCTCGTTTGATGATGGATAGAATTATCTTTTTGGGAACGGGTATTGATGACCAGGTGGCCAATATCGTAACAGCACAGTTATTGTTCTTGGAAAGTGCAGATCCTTCTAAAGATATTCAAATTTATATCAACTCACCTGGTGGTAGTGTATATGCTGGTTTAGGTATTTATGATACCATGCAGATTATTAAACCCGACGTAGCAACAATCTGTACAGGTATGGCAGCATCTATGGGTGCGGTTCTACTAGTAGCAGGGGAGAAAGGTAAGCGTTCTGCGCTTAAACACTCCAGAGTTATGATTCACCAGCCTTCTGGGGGTGCACAAGGTGTTGCTTCCGATATGGAAATTAACCTTAGAGAGATGTTGAAACTGAAGAAAGAGTTATATGATATTATCGCTCAGCATTCTGGTCAGACTTACGAATGGGTAGAAAAAGCGTCAGACAGAGATTATTGGATGACTTCGGAAGAAGCTAAAGGCTACGGAATGGTAGATGAGGTTTTACAGAGATCAGTAGAAAAATAATAGGTTTTTTAAAGGCTTGTAAATAAACCGCGCGCGGCAACGAAGTTGCCGCGCGCGGTTTTTATTATCATCAAATTATTATGCGTTAAAACCCTCAATAATCTTTGAAAAATCTTCAATTTTTAAAGCCGCTCCACCAATTAAACCTCCGTCAATATCAGGTTGAGAGAAAATTTCTTTGGCATTGTCTGGTTTTACAGAACCTCCATACAGAATAGACACTTCTTCTGCAACTTCTTTACCGAACATATTGCTAAGAATTCCGCGAATATGTGCATGTATTTCCTGAGCCTGTTCTGGCGTAGCAGTTTCTCCTGTTCCAATAGCCCAAACTGGTTCGTAAGCAATAACCACTTTTTTAGCATCTTCAGCAGAAATACCAGCCAAGGCAACTTCAGTTTGGTTTTTTACCACTTCAAAATGCTCACCCGCTTTCCTTTGTTCTAAAGTTTCGCCATTGCAATAGATGGGCGTTAAACCTTTTGCTAAGGCAAGTTTTATTTTTTGGTTGCAATGTGCATCGGTTTCACCGTGGTAGATTCTTCTTTCAGAATGTCCTACTAAAGAACCCATCGCATCAATAGATTCAAGCATATCTGCTGAAATTTCTCCTGTGTAAGCACCGCTTTCGTGGTCGCTCATTTCCTGTGCGAAAACACCAATTTCATCATTCTCAAAAATGTCTTTTGCCATCATTAAGTACAATGCTGGTGGTGCGATCCACACATCACAATTTGTGGTATGGGAGTTTTTATAACTTAATAATTGAACCATTAATTGTTGGGCGTCAATTACTGTTTTGTTCATTTTCCAGTTTCCTGCAACTATTTTTCTTCTCATATTTATAAATTTTTTTATTTCATTTTCCATATTTCCTTCATCAACGAGTAGAATTTGTGCTCGCGCGCGCTCACTTCATCGTTGGCTTTAATTAGTTTTTTTGCAAACGCTCTAAACTCCTCTCTCTCTTTTTCTATAGAATCGTCGTAGAAACATTGAGCATGAAATTCAAAATGTTTTTTCCATTCATTAGGAGAAAGGTTGGCAATAATTTCGGTTTCATTATCTAGGTTTACAAAAAATGGAAATTCTTCTTCCAGCCATTCTTTAATTACTTTTTCTTCGTCTTGATGAAATTTATAATCAACAGCAGAAAGTATCATTAAAAGATGATATCCTGCGATAGATTTATTTGATTTTTGCATATTTTTAATAATTATGAATTATGAATTATGAATTATGAATTATGAATTATGAATTATGAATTATGAATTATGAATTAATTTTGCCTAACTTCTAACTTCTAACTTCTAACTTCTAACTTCTAACTTCTAACTTCTAACTTCTAACTTCTAGTTGGCGTAGTCCTTAGCTGGCTGTTTATCTACAATTTTTCCGTTTTGCAAAACTACTACAAAAGGATTACTGCGGGCAATAGTTTTTATGGCGGTTCCATCCATCAATAAATTAGGAATGCCTGGGAAAGTATTGGGCTGTGTAGCTATACCATAGACTGGTATCCCAGCGTTTGATTTAGCCTTGGCTACAGCATTTTTGATAACATCTTGAGAGGCTTCCTTAGGTTTATAGGAAAACAATAAAATTACTTTTGGTGCTTTTAACACGTCTTCGGTTATATCGTTGCCAGTGGCATCTTCCAATTTAAATTTTGCAATTTCCGACTGATATCCTTCTTTAATCAATTTAGATTCGTTTTTACCTTCTTCAATCTTCCATGGGGTTCCTTCTTCCCAGTATTTTTTGTCGTTGATGTAATCGTCTTGATTGATATTGATGACTTCCCCCGTTTTGGTATTTTTAAGTGAATAGAACGTCTTGTATTGCGATGGGTTTTCAGCGATTTTTTTTCGCTCAGAAACCAAGTCAGTTCCCACTTTATAATGTCGGAAATCAATAATTGGTTCGTGTGTAATTCCTCTATACATGATGATAATCATTACCAAAGCAAATATCCCAATAGCCATCGCTTTGAACTTTAGATTGGTTTCATCATTTCTGAACTGTTTTCGGTATAGCACAAAAAGGATAATGAGTGCGACGAGTAAAACAATGTCTTTAATAAAACTTTCCCATGGGGTGAATTTTATGGCGTCCCCAAAGCATCCACAGTCGGTAACTACATTGTAATAAGCTGAATAAAAAGTGAGAAAGCCAAAGAATATACAAAGCGCAATTAAAGCTGATAGTGTAAAGCGAAGTTTATATTTTACCACCAACATTATGCCCAGAAGCAGTTCTAAAGAGACTACAATGATGGCAATAATCAATGCGAATTTTTCAAAAAAAGGCATATTGAAAACTGATGGCGAAAAATATTCTTCAAGTTTAAAGGAAAAACCAACCAAATCTACCGCTTTTACAAATCCTGATGCGATAAATATAATTCCGACAATTATCCGAAGTAAGTCTTTTATCATAGCTTAGTTTTTAAGAGAGTTTTGGTTCGAAACTGTGTTGTTCATCAAATTTGATAAGACAGAAGACCGCATAGTTCAGCATATCGTAATAATTGGCATCCAGTCCTTCTGAAACGATGGTTTTACCCTGATTGTCTTCAATTTGTTTGGTACGCAACACTTTTTGATATATAAGATCAGTAATGGAAGAAATTCTCATATCCCGCCACGCTTCACCATAATCGTGGTTTTTTCTTTCCATTAAATGCTTTGCTGCATTGGCATAATGATCGTAAAGATTTAAAATTTCTGCGGGATCATCATTAAAATGATCTGCTAAACCTTTTTCCAACTGAATAAGCGCAATAATAGAATAATTCACAATGGCAATAAACTCACTTTCTTCACTTTCGTCCACCATTTTTTTATCCGTCATCTGCAAGGTCCGAATTCTGTTTACTTTGATGTAAATCTGATCCGTTATGGAACTTGTTCTCAGCACCCGCCACGCTACTCCGTAATCTTTCATTTTTTTGCTGAACAGATCTCGACACTGCGCTATTATTTTATCGAATTCTAGGGAAGTCGTAAGCATATTTTCTTTAATTGTCCCAAAGATAGGGATTTTTTGGATTTTTTATCAGCAGTATGCAGGAGCTTTTTGCTGAACAACTTTTTTATGATTTAGAATGCTAAAGATAAATTTTCAAGTACGAACTAAGAAATACGAATTAAGAAATAATTTTGTTAAACCTTAAACCATAAACCTAAAACTTTAAACCTGCAAACTTTCACAGCTGCTACCGCATTGCAATTTTTGTACATTTGTGCTATGAAAGATTTTTCTATCAACTGCAATGGTCGACTGGTGGATTTATGTACGCCCAAAATAATGGGAATTCTTAACCTAACCCCCGATTCCTTTTCAGATGGAGGCAAGTTTAATAATGAAAAAGATGCCTTATGTCAGGTGGAAAAAATGCTTTCTGAAGGAGCTGCATTTATAGATATTGGAGCACAATCTACGCGACCGAATGCGGAATTTTTATCACCTACTGATGAGTTAATGAGGATAGGGAATCTTATTTCAGTTATTAAAAAAGAATTTCCACAGGCGTTGATATCTTTAGATACTTTTTACGCTGAAGTGGTGAGTTTTGGTTGGAATGAGGGAATAGATTTGGTAAACGATATTTCTGGCGGTCAGTTTGATGCACAAATGTTCAAAACCGTAGCCGATTGTGGGCTGCCTTATATCTTAATGCATATTCACCCCGAGTACAGCAAAATGCATGATAAAATAGAATACAAAGACATTACTGTATCGGTCAATCAATATTTTTCAAGAAAAACGGCTGAACTTTTACAGTATGGCGTTAATGATATGATTCTAGATCCTGGTTTTGGATTTGGTAAAACAGTCGAGAACCAACATCAGTTGCTCAATGAAACAGAATTCATTGGTTTGGGCGAATATCCTTTGCTGATAGGCATCTCTAGAAAATCTTTTATTTACAAACCTTTGGGTAAAAGTCCGCTGGATATCAACGAAGAAACCCAAAAACTTCATTTAAAAGTTTTACAAAAAGGTGCTAAAATTTTGAGGGTTCACGACGTGAAAGAAGCAAAGAAAACTTTAGATATATTCTTAAATAATTAATTCAATCCTTTCAATTTCTCTGCATATTCCTGCGAAAATTGCTTTCTGTCGGCCTCTAATTTTTCCTGTGTTGACGGAAGGATATAATTGAAAAGTATGGTATTGTCCGCATTTAAAAAGATGACTTCTTTCTCTTCACCATCTATCATTTGCGAAAAAATCTCCCACATGGAAACGTCTTTCAATTTTAATAATTCAAAAAAATCCTGTGCTTTTATTTCTATTGTTTTCATTAAAATTCTAATAATTTAATCTTAAACTGTATTGCAAAATTCTGTCTAAAGTTAGGCGTTGTATAATAACCGACTCTATAAAAAAATCCAAGATTGAAATAGCTCGATAAAAAATTATTCCATTCCAAGCCTAGTTCCTGGTACAAATGATCTAAAGTTTGAAACTCTGTTTTGTGGTATTCAGGATGTTTCATGTCTCCAATACCGCCGCGAATGACAAAATTAAAGCTCGATACATTCTGTCCAAAACTTTTGAAATACCAAGGCAAACGATGAGTGAGATAATAATTTATGAATTTATCGTTAAAGTATTTTCCACCTTCCAAAGTGGCAAAACCCAAATAGGAAGTGAGGTTAAAATTAAATTTGGAATTGGTGGCCAAACCATTTCGTGTAAAGTTATTCCAAATGGGAGTTTCTCCTAAAACCAAACCGCCATACAACCTGAAACCTGTCGTTCCGAGGATGGTTTTAAGGTTGTGAACGAATAAAAAATCGAATCTGCTGTATTCAAGATCACCACCAAAGGCCTTGAATCCCTGTTCGTAATTTACATAAAGCTCCGGGAATTTTTGGTCCACAATCGTTTTGCCCTGTGGCGTCATGATATTGGTTGAATTGGGGGAAAACTTCATCGTAAAGCTGGTGGTGAAATTCTGGAAGTTATTTCCCTTGTCCATAAAACTGTAATCAAAAAGGGCGTTTTCCTGATTTCTTTTCACACCAAAAACCATGGTAATGGCATTGGTAATGTCGTTATTATAGGTGAGAGAAACACCTTTGTAATTATAATATTTATCGTTGTTCAGGTTATTGCCATAGTTCTGCATTCGCATCATAAAGCTCCACAGATTTCGACTAAATTCTCCTGAAGGTTTCAGATCATCAAAATATTGAAGGCGAAAAAAAGAATTTTTCTCTAAGGTGGTTTTTATGTCTAAACCTGCACCATATTTCCATTTCAAATCTTTAAAACCATATGCAAAATAAGCATCTGGCGAAACGTAAGGCGACAGCGTTTCATTAAGTTTCAGTTTCAGTCCCAAACGTAGTCCTTCCTGTGAATTAATGTTCACCAGTTCTCCCAAATCTACATCCACTTTTCCTAATCTCAGTGCTCCGTTGAGGATACCTATCACGGCTTGCGCCTTATTGTCGATTCTGTATTTACTGCCCAAACTGTCCAGTGTTTTATACGTGTTTTCTTCACGTTCAGATAGGGGATTGGTTCTGTATTGCTCTAAAAATTTACCATCGGTACTTCTCACAGAAAAAGTATAGCCTTTAAAATCTTTTTTGTCTTCGGCGATAGGCGAATGGTAGTCGAAATATTTTGATATGATGGTGGCGTAAGTTCCGAATTTCTCTCGTTTTTCTTTGTTGAGCGGAATATTGGCAATAGTGTCTTTCACCAACATTCTTCCCAGTTTAAAGCGGGATTGTTCTTCGGATAAAAACCATTTGTTATTGTAAAAAATCCAGGTGCTGGTGAGACTGGCATCATTAGATTTTCGGCTTTCACTTTCTATTTTTTTAATTCCAAAGGTTTGTGTATCTACGTAAATGTATCCGCTGTATCTGCGAGCTGATGTTTTCTTTTTAAAATTAACTTCACGGAAACGGATGACATAATTTTCTCTGCCATCAATCTCAATGGTGTCTGTCAGGAAAAAGCGGTACAAACCACGGTTTTCCTCCTTTAATTGTGGTGGAAGTTTATCTCTGTTGGTCTGCAGCGCAATCAACTCGTAAATTGGCTGTCTGAGTCCCGAAATTCTGTTATCAAGGATGTTTATTTTTTCGCCGTACTTTTTGGAATATATAAATTCCTGAGCACGTTCCCATAAGAAAAGCTGACTGTTTTCGAATAGTTTTTTGTTTTGTAAACTCCTTTTTTCTTCGCTGTTTTTTTGGCTGGTAAGTTCTGTCAAATTTTTATTAACGAAATTTGTAAATGAAGCGATGCTGTCTTTATCAATGTCCAGAGCGACCTTCTCGTAAGATTTAAAAGTGTACGATTCTAAACTCTTGGGTGAATTGTCTTTAAAATTTTTATTCACCTTCTTAAGGATAGCCAATGCCTGAGGATCTGTCTTGTCTTCTAAAATTACTTCTTCAATAGATTTGGTGTTACCAGAAATGCGAAGGAGTGCGATCTCCATATTTTTGTCAACATCAATATTTTCCTTGTAGTAGCCTTTTGCATGGATAGAAATACTTTTGCAGTCTGTGCTGAACTGTACAAATCCCTTTTCGTTGGTTTTCCCTATCACCACATCATTGCACATCACCGCAGCTCCAGAAATAGGCAGGTCTGTATTTTGATCTACTATAGTTATGGTAGATTGCGCTTGAGCCAGATATAGAATACTCAAAAAAAGGATGCTCAGAAAACTTCTCATTGAACGGTTTGCAGTTCAAAATTAAGCAATATTCCTTCTTTGAAAAACTATTTTAGCAATTTTGATGACTTGTTAATATTAAAAAACGACAGGTTTAATTTTAAAATGCACTCAATCTCAGTTGAAGTCCGAAATTGTCTTTAAAATGTGGCGTCTGATAATAACCCAATCGGTACGAAAGACCAACTCCAAAGCTTCTTCCTAAAAAATTATTCCACATAAAACCTGCTTCCTGATAAAGATGATCCATCACCTGGAAATTAAAATGGTGGTCCTCAGGATTCTTGAAATCTCCAATGGCAGATTTATATTCTAAAGAAATGGAAGAATAACGTTTTCCAATAGTTTTAAATCTGAAAGGTAGTGACTGTGCAACTTGAAAAGCTAGGAATTTATCGGTGTAGAAGGTTCCTGCCGGCATCGTAACAAAACCTAAGTTGGTAGGTGTGCTGATATTATTGTACCAGTTTCCGTCTGCGGAACTCTGACCTGCGATTTCATAATTTTTCCAGATGGGAACCGTTCCTGAGGATATTCCACCGTAAAGTTTGATGTTGGTATATCCTAATTTTGAGCGGAATTGATGGATAAGCAAGGCATCCAGTTTATTGTAAGCTAAATCTCCTCCTAATATTTTACTTCCGTTTTCGTAAGTGACGAATATTTGAGGATAACCTCTTTCGATGGTAAGTTTACCATTAGGTGTCATCACGTTTTTATCGTTAGGAGAGTATTTAAAAGATAGGGTAGTATTGGTGTTTCTAAGATTATTATCCCAGTCTCTATACTGATAATCGAACATCGCTTTTTGCTTTTCGGTATGTAAACTCAATTTCATGCTTAAAGAGTTGGAAATGTCATACAGGTATGACGCTCCCAATTTTTGATTGCGATAGAAGGTGGCATTATGCCAATCAAGATTAATGTCATTAAGCTTCATCATCAATTCCCATTGCTGGTTGCTGAATCTTCCTGCGGCAAATACATCATCCAAATAATCCACTCTCAAAATCGAATTTCTTTTCTCTGAAAGTTTCATATCTACACCGAGACCGTATTTCCAGCCATTATCCTTAAAACCATATCCGAAATAAGCATCCGGAGAAAATGTTTTGTTGAACCTCTCATTAAGCTTCACGCCAGCTCCCAATCTCAATCCTTCGTATTTGTTGTAGCTGATAAACTTGGTAAGATCAAAATCAATCATTTTGTAGCGTAAATTCCCTCTCATTAAATTGGTGAGGGTGTTTAACTTCTTTTCGAAATCGTGTTTCTCCACAAAACTGTCAATTTTTGTATAGGTTGCGCTTTCCCTTGCTGTAAGGCTGTCTGTTCGGTACTGGTTGAGTAGCTGCCCATCTGCATTTTTTATTTCTATGGCATAACCTTTAAAATCTGATGCTTTCTGAGGATTATCTATTTGAAAATCGAAAAATTTGTTCTTTACAATGAGATAATTTCCGAAACTTTTTTTGTGATATTTAGGCTTTTCTCCAGCTTTTGTACTGTCTATTTTTGAGGTTTTAAACGCCTGATCACCCATTTTCACCTTAATATCTTCATAATCTAAAAACCACTTGTTGTTAATGGGTTTCCAAACAGATGTAATGTTCCCCTGATTTTGTTTTTTACTTTTGCTTTCGTATTTTTTTAATGCGTAGGTTTCTGCATCAATGTATATTTTACCGTTGTATTTTCTTGGGTTTTGCTTCTTTTTGTCGGTTATTTCTTTGAATCTGATGACAAATGTTTTTCTGTCATCCAACTCAATGGTTTCTGAGAGATAAAAAATGAAAAGATTTCTGTTCTCTGGTTTTAACTGACGAGGAACTCGATCAAGATTCGAAATATTGAGCGCCAAAGCCTCGTAAATAGGATTTTTGAAGCCCGACATTCTGTTGTCTATGATATTGGTTTTTTCACCATATTTTTTTGAGAATTTGTGCTCTGATGCTTTTTCCCAGAGAAACATCTGACTTTCTTGTGAGGCCGATAGGAAATCTTCGTTGATTAGTGAATCCTTCTTATCGCTGTCTTTTTGCTTTATTTTACTGATATCAAGAGAAGATAGCGAGTCTTTACGTTTCATCAAAAAAGAATTGTAAATATCAATGGAGTCCTTGTCTACATCAATTGAAAACTTACTGTACGATTTAAAGGTGTAATTGTCCAAAGATTTGGGTGAATTTTGCTGCTGCCTTTTATTGAATTCATCTAAAATACGCAAAGCTCGAGCATCACTTTTATCTTTAATGACAATTCTGTCGATATTGCTGCTCTTTTCCTGCGAAGGCTGAAGAAGAACCTCGCTCGCTTTATTTACTTCCACTACTGCATCTTCATAGTTACTGGCTAAAATTTCTATTTTTTTGCATTTGGTGGTAAAAGATAAATTTCCGCTAAAGTCTGTTTTGCCAATAAGGTCGTCCTCACAGTAAACAGCGGCATTTGCGATAGGTTTTTTGGTGGTCGCATCCAGCACCGTTATCTTGCTTTGAGCAAATATTAACACAGAGAAAAATAAAAAGAACGCGGGTAAAAGTTTCGTCATTATAGAGTTTTTTTATGTAGACAAAACTATTTATAAGAACGTTACAAAACCACTACAAAAAATATAATCTTTTGTTAAAAATATCGAGGTAAAAATCATTAAAAAGTTAATAATATTATGAAAAAAGAATTTTAGATAAAACAAGCTCTTACACAATTGGAAAGAGCTTGCAGTGAATTTTTCTAAAAAACTTATTTAATTATCGTCCAAAGATTTCATGAAGTCTATCAATTGGTTAATCTCGTGTTCGCTTAAGTAGAGTTGATCCTCAGGTAAGGTTTGATTTTCTACCTTTAAGCCGAAGCCTTTACCACCTCCTTTGTTATAAAAATGCATCACTTCTTGTAATGTTTGATATCCACCGTTGTGCATGTATGGAGCGGTTTTATTGATATTTCTTAGGGTAGGGGTCTTAAAAGAGTGCTGTAAAGACTCCACGGTTGCATGGAATTTTCCTCTTCCCAAATCTCCACTCAGCTTTTTGTTGTTGGCATTTTCTGCAGTTCCCAAAACTTCCTGTTCGGTTTTTGTAAAGTTGGGCGGAACTGTGCCGTTGAAGAGTGGTAGAAAATGACATGTTGCACATTTTGCTTTACCCACAAACAGGTTGAAGCCCTGCTTTTGATTGGAGGTAAGGGCATTTTTATTTCCACGCATAAACTCATCAAAATTGGAATTGAATTTTGGTAATGACCGAATATAACTCGCCAATGCATTTTGAAGTTGCCAAGTTTCCACCTTACCGGTTTTGTATATATTTTTAAAGGCTTTAGCGTAATCTGGATGAGCATTAATTTTTACCAATATTGCTTTTAAATCGCCATGCATTTCTTCTTTGTTGGTGATAACATCTGAACTCTGACCTTCAAGATCAGCCTGCCTCATATCCCAAAATTGTCCGTGTTGAAAAGCAGAATAATTAAGAGAAGGTGTATTTCTGGAAAGTGGTGCACCTTCTAGGGAAAGAGATTTTTCTCTACCGTCCGTGAAAGCTTTTTCAGGGACATGACAAGTGCTGCAACTTCTGTCGTTGTTTTTAGACAGCAAATTATCAGTAAAAAGCTGCTTTCCTAATTGGGCTTTTTCGTTGGACATTTCAAAGTTTTTACCGGGCGCAAATGCATTGGGATTAAAAGCATTTTTTGAGTAAAAGTTCGCAGCATTTTTGTTAAGTGCTGTTGTTACCTCTATATCTTTTATGCCTTCAATTTTTTTGAAATTTAAAAGTTCAGTTCCAAGTGGATTGAGATAGTCTGCAATAAAATCTGCATAGTTAAATAAATCCTTATCATTGTTATTTTTTAAAATATTTTTAGCTGAATCAATGATTGAGGTAATTTTTGTATAATTTTCATTTTCAGTTTTATGTGAAATGGATTGTAAAAAATACTTTAAGCTTTCAAGAGCGTAAGGAAGTTCTCTCAAATGGTTTCCTGAAAGGGGGGTGTCGAATCCAGCAATACTTAAACTTGATATCCTAAAAACCTCCTGACGTAAAGCATCAAATACCTGATCTCTGTTAATGCTGATGGTTTCAAAATTGGTCTTTATTGCTCCTGTTTTGTTAATTAAGAGTTTAAGATTTCTGACAATTTCGGTTTTGTTTTCGGGTTGATAGGGATAGAGTAGTTCCTCTAAAACCTGAAGGCCTTCAGGGTCTAAAACTGTGTGTTCCTCAAATTCTATTTCTGGAAGTGCCGGTCCGTTGATGAATCTTGCAGAATGAGGCAAAAAGTATTCTATTGCCCACTCCATTTTTTTATAGGTATTGCGTAATTGGTTGAATTTTTCCTGAAGTCTTTTTTCATCAGTATCTTTTTCTACCAGTTGAATTAATTCCGTAATCTGAATATTAAAATCTTTATTTATTTTCAAGATTTCTGTTTTTACAGATCCTAAATCTTCATGGATGGGCTGTTGATCTTTTTTTTGACATTGAATGCAAAAAACAACGGTTAAAAGTACAAATGAAAGGTGTCTAAAAAACTTTTTCATAATTGCGAAAAAGTACCAACAGAAAAAAAATCTGCTGATACTTTAAAGAAAATGTTAATAAATAGATTATCTCTGAACGTTTCTGATGATTACTGTTTGTCCGCCTTCTTTATTGGTGTTTACACCGGCTCCATCAGCATTTTTAAAGGCATCTTTCTGCCAAGTATGCGAGTGAATGTTTACTGCAAATGTGTTTGGTACTCCAATAATGTCGGAAACGTCAACCATTGCTCCGAACTCCCAAGATCCGAATTTTCCTAAATTCCCAGATTGGTTATAAGCGGTTTGCCATGCTGCATCGGTTCTGTTGTGCTTCATATTCAACCAAGGTTTGTATTGCTTTGTGGCGATATTAAACTGCCAGATATAAGAGTCGTGGTTGGCAGCTTGGTAATAAGAATCTCCGTCTTCCTGAATGTAAACATAGTTTTCAGTTACGCAAAGGTTATCTGGGTTGATGATGTTGTTTCCAGGGTTTGAATCTCCTTCTGCAACCAGTTCCAGTTTACCTGTAAGCATATTGTTTTCGTTAAGAACCAATTTATATATTCTTCCCCACATTGTGAAACCTGGTTTTGGGTTGATACCATCGTTGGATTCGCCAGTGGCTGTAAAATAGATTTCTCTTCCTTTTCCTGCACCTTTTCTATAATCTACATCTTCAACTCTTGAAAACCTGATCGCATTGTTATCGATGTTTTTCTGATTGATTTGCGCTCCAGTAAGGTTTTTAGCATTTGGAATTTCAACAAACTCTACATCATAAGAACTTCCTTTTACAATATCAGTTTCTGTATAATTATTGTTAGTTCTCTTTAAGGCATAAAGCTTACCATTATCAAGATCGCCCTGTGTAGTGCCTACATACATAATCAACTGCCCAGCAGACTGATGTGAAGTTGAATAAGATTGATCTTCACCAATCAAAACATAGGTTTTCCCATTGGAAACATCTTTCGGAAGTGGCACCGCATTCTCCATTGAAGCTTTTCCTAATGCTGGTTTTACTCTTGTATTATCAGAAGCTTGTGAAGCGGGAGATAATGGATTTATGGCATGCACCATACTTTCTTGTCCAGATTCCCCAGCAGTTAAGAAAGCACTGAAACCATGAGTTTCTAAAGTGGCAAGTGTAGCAGAACATAATCTTGTCATACCACCGATTCCGTTAAGTATATATTCTCCTTTTACGGGTTTGAATGTTTTATCCAGATAAACTCTTGAAACAGATTGAGTAATTTCGTGGTTGGTGATCATCAAATAACCACTAGATGCAGGATCTTTCATGATTCCCATTCCGTCTGGCTGACCAGCAAATACAAAGTTGGGAGATTGTGGAAGCACATCTGAACTTGAAATTAGGGTATTGATGGTTAGATTTTCAAAACCTGGCATTGCGTAAACAAAAGCAGGCTCTTTTGAAAAGTTTTCAATTTTAATATCTGGGTTGTTAGGGTTTTCCTCTGTTCCAGAATCGTCATTACAACTTTGGAAAGTTAAAGCAACAAAAGCAAAAGCTGCAATACTGTGATGTAGTTTCATGTTTAATATCATTTTTCTGATGCAAAACTATCACCTGAATATGAACTGAGTTTTAATAAACTGAAAAGATACTTTTAAGTTTTAATGATTCTGAACTCAATAATGTTAATTGAAAATCAATAATTGGAATGTCTAAAAATAAAGAACAGGATGTCTGAAATATAAAATTCCCAAGAAAACGAATTATTTTCTTGGGAATTTTATATGGTTAGTAATCTTTGCTCTCGCGTTAATTACGAATGTACGTCAATACAAATTTTTATTCTTATTATCTCTGAGCGAAGATGGTAACAGTTACTAAAATTGCCCATAAAGAGATTGCAAGAATTGGCCAGTGTTGTTTTAGGTTCATAACGATGTGTTTTTGAATTTTACTGATGCAAAGATAGGAACCTAATATTAAACAATTGTTAATAATATTTGAAATTTTTGATAATCTGATATTTATCAGACATGAGTGAAATTGACAAAAATCATTTATAAAACCATTATTAATGGGCTTTTGTTGAGTTTTGCATAGTATTGCCGTGTTTTATTAAATTGATAAAAATTACCGTAAAATTTAAAATCATTGAATATTTGATAATTGATATAGGTTTTAATAATGAAAAAGCTCCTGAAACATCAGGAGCTTTGGTTTTTTATAAATTGCAAATATCTATAGGTTAATTGCTTTCTGATAGGCATTTTCTAAACCTTCCAGATTTTTTCCGCCTGCAGTAGCAAAACCTGGATTTCCGCCACCTCCGCCTTGAATTTCTTTAGCCAGATCTTTTACAATTGCTCCTGCTTGGTAGGTTTTCTCCAAATCTTGGGAAACGCCAACGGTAATCATCGGTTTTCCATCAGCATCGGAAAGAATTACAGTAACTGAATTTGGTATTTCACGTTTCAATTCGAATACGATGTCTTTTACAGAAGCCGCATCTAATGAAGTTTTCTTTACCAAAAGCTGCTTGTCTCCTTTCTGCACGTACGCATTTTTCCAATCGGAGATTTCGCCTTTTGCTTTTTCTTTTTTGAAAGCGTCCAATTCGGTTTTCAAAATATGATTTTCTTCCATCAATTTTTCAACGGATTTCAAGACATCTTTTGATTTCAATAATTGAGAAAGCTCAGAAATTTGATTTTCCAACGACTGATAATATTCCTGTGCTTTATCGCCAGAAATGGCTTCAATACGTCTGATTCCCGCTGCTGCAGATGCTTCAGAAACCAATTTGAAGTGACCAATTTCACCAGTGGATTTCACGTGCGTTCCACCGCACAATTCCATTGAAGTTCCAAACTGAATCATGCGTACATTGTCGCCGTATTTTTCGCCAAATAATGCCATAGCGCCTTTATCTAAAGCTTCCTGAATCGGAATGCTTCTGAACTCCTGCAAGGCGATATTTTCTTTGATTTTTTCGTTTACTTTTTGCTCTACCAATGCCAGTTCCTCTTCATTCATTTTCGAAAAATGCGAGAAATCGAAACGAAGATAATCTGGTCCCACATACGATCCTTTTTGTTCCACATGCGTTCCTAAAACCTCTCTCAAAGCTTCATGCAACAAGTGTGTTCCGGAGTGGTTGGCCTGAGAATTTCTTCGATCGGAATGATTGACTTTAGCATAAAAAACAGCTCCAGCATCTTTCGGAAGATCTTTAATTAAAGAAATAATCAAATTATTTTCCTTTTTTGTTTCCAAAACCTCGATGTTTTCAACTGCATTTTCCAAGCTTCCTTTATCACCCACTTGTCCACCGCCTTCTGGGTAAAAAGGCGTATTGTCTAAAACAATTTGGTAAAATTCACCGTCTTTGTTTTCGACTTTTCTGTAACGAGTAATCATGACTTCGCTTTCGGTTTGGTCATAACCCACGAAAGTCTCCGGTTTCTCCTCCAAAACTACCCAGTCGTATACTTTTGCAGCCGAATCTTTTTTGGAACGTTGCTTTTGCTTTTGCATTTCTGCTTCGAAACCAGCTTCGTCAATCGTTAGACCTTTTTCTTCAGCAATAATTCGTGTTAAATCATCTGGGAAACCGTAGGTGTCGTACAATTCGAAAACTTCTTCACTTGGAAGCACTTTTTCGTTTTTAGAAAGGGTTTGCTCAATTAATTTCTCAACCCGAATTAAACCGTGTTCAATGGTTTTTAAGAATGAATTTTCTTCTTCTTTAATCACTTCAGTAACCAGTCTTTCCTGTTTTTCAAGCTCAGGGAAGAATTTGCCCATCTGGTTTTTCAAAACAGAAACCAATTCAAAAAGGAACGGCTCTTTCATGCCCAAGAAACGATACGCATACGAAATTGCTCTTCTCAAAATTCGGCGAATAACATAACCAGCACCGTTGTTGGACGGCAATTGTCCGTCAGCAATCGCAAAAGACACCGCACGGATATGATCCACCACCACACGAATTGCAATGTCTTTTTCGTCGGTTAAAATTCCAGTATATTTTTTCCCTGAAAGTTCTTCAACCTTAGCAATTAAAGGTGTAAAAACATCGGTATCGTAATTGGATTCTTTATGTTGTAATGCCATGCAAAGACGCTCAAAGCCCATTCCGGTATCAATGTGCTTTGCAGGAAGATTTTCTAGACTTCCGTCTGCTTTACGGTTGTATTGCATGAAAACCAAATTCCAGATTTCGACTACTTGCGGATGGTCGTTGTTCACCAAGTCCAAACCAGAAACTTTTGCTTTTTCTTCTTCCGTTCTCAAATCCACATGAATTTCAGAACATGGTCCACAAGGTCCACTCGCACCCATTTCCCAGAAATTATCTTTCTTATTTCCGTTGATGATACGGCTTTCATCGATATGCGCTTTCCAAAAATCATAAGCTTCGGTATCGCGCTCCAGATTTTCAGAAGCATCACCTTCAAAAATAGTCACGTATAGATTTTCTTTAGGAATTCCATATACTTTCGTCAACAATTCCCAAGCCCAATCAATAGCTTCTTTCTTGAAATAATCACCAAAAGACCAGTTTCCCAACATCTCAAACATGGTGTGGTGATAGGTGTCTCGACCCACATCATCCAAATCGTTATGTTTCCCGGAAACTCTTAAACATTTCTGAGTGTCGGCAATTCTTGACGCTTTTGGTTCTTTGTATCCTAAAAAATAATCCTTAAACTGCGTCATCCCCGAATTGGAAAACATTAGTGTTGGGTCATCTTTTAAAACAATCGGCGCAGAAGGCACAATAAGGTGTTCTTTGCTTTTGAAAAAGTCTAAAAATTGCTGGCGTATTTCTTGTGAAGTCATATTTTTTGGCTTTTAGCTTTTGGCATCATGCTTCTAGCTTTTATAAGATTGCAAATTTAATGATTTTTAAAGAGTTTAAGAATAAAAAAACGTTGCCTAGCTTTGAAACTGTGACAACGTTTTTGTAATTTTTATTTTACCAATCCCTTTTCTTAAGAATCCAATAGGAACCGAAGATGAAAAGCGCACACCAAATGATGCAGGCAATAACGCTTTCTGTTGGATACTGAAACTGATAAGGTACTCCAAAAATTTTGGCTGCCTTCAATCTCATAATTGGGTTGGGGAGTAATTGTGACATGCTTTCTAAAGGTAATATTTTACTGAAGAAGAAAGATTCTTTCATTACCGCTGCAGCCTGTTCGTTGGCCAACCCTTTAAATTTAATAAAACTTTCTACTCCGCTCAGGATAGCCTCCATAATCCACCATAGGAATAAAGCGAGCAATACAAAAATTGATTTTCTAAATAAAATAGAAATAAACATCAGGAAACTAAAGAAAGCAAATAGTTTCAAGAAATAATGAAGAATAAAAAACATTTCTTCATAAACCAGTTTTGAATCTGTAGACTCGGAATAGCTAAACCCTAAAATTAATGTAAGGATAAATACTACTACTGTAGAAATAAGTGTAAATATAAAGATTGTAATGAGCTTGGAGGTGATAAATTCTCCACGGCTCAATCCATCAATGGTATTTTGTTTGAACATTCGGTTGGTAAACTCCTGACAGATGGAGAATACAATGATGAGCCCAAGAAATATTTTTAAAATGGCAACAATCCAAGTGGTGAAATTCCAAATGCCTGGGAAATTGTAAATACCTTGTTCTTTTAAATTGATTTGGAAACCTTCAGTAACGTTAATATCAACCAACCCGATGAATAAAAGCCCGATAATGATGGCGAAATAAAGAATAGAAAATATTTGAAATGGCCTATAAGTAAAGTTTTTATAGTACTCTAATGTTAAAAGTCTCCTCATGTTATTTCTTTTTTACAAGTTCTAAAAATTGGTTTTCTAAGGATTGTTTTTTTCTGTTGATTTGAGAAAGATAAATCCCTTTGTTTACTAGTTTTTTGTTAAGATCAGATCCTGAAATATCATCTTTTAGAAAAGCCATCAAGTGGTCATCTTCTATCTTTATAGACTGGAAAAGATTCATTTCTTCCAATGTTCCTGCCAGTTGCTTATTGTCTTCAGCTTTAAGTTCAAAATAGCCTTTGCTGCTGCTCATCGCCTCTACACTACCACTGTAGATGGCTGTGCCTTCTTTTAAAACTACCACGTGAGAGCATATTTTTTCAATCTCATCCAAAAGGTGACTGGCAATGATAATGGTAATTCCCTGCTTAGCAATATGCGTAATGATATCTCTTATCTGAATAATTCCTTCAGGATCCAAACCATTGGTAGGTTCGTCTAAAATAAGAACTTCCGGCTTATTAAGCAAGGCAGAAGCGATAGACAAACGCTGTTTCATTCCTAATGAATAGGTGCGGAAAGCGTCATTTTTTCTTTCAAGTAAACCCACTAGTGACAAAACTTCATCTATCCTCTCGTAGGGTGTTCCTTTTATTTCAGCAACAATTTTAAGATTTTTTTCAGCGTTTAGATAGGGATAAAAGTTGGGCTGCTCGATAATTGCGCCGATTTTTTTGAGGGTATCGGTAGTAGTACCTTCCTCACCAAACCACTTCCACTCGCCAGATGTGGGATTTATTGTTGATAAAAGCATACCAAATGTGGTGGATTTTCCGCTTCCGTTGGGACCCAAAATTCCGTAGACGTTCCCTCTTTCAACATCGAAGGATAAATTATTAACCACCGTTCGTTTGAACTTTTTGGTAAGATTTTTGACCGATAAAATGACTTCCATAATAATTTTGATTGTATTTTAGTTGTGCATACAAGTAGTAGAAAATTATTATGAAATGTTACATTTTTAATCTAAAAAAAATAAATCAGTTAAAAAATGAAACTTGCAGACTTAGCGCATAAGCTAGAAATATCACCAGAAAGTATTAAGCAATTTATTCAGGATTTTGATTTGAATCTTGATGATTGCATCACTACAAATTTCGATGTAAAGCAGGATTTAGAAAATTTTGCAGAAGAAAATAAAGATTTTTTGAAGAAATATGACAAGGATTTAATTGAAGATAAAACCATTGATCAGATTGCTGACAAAATTAATCAACCCAAAGACAAAGTAGAAAAATATTTCAATGAAAATTATCCCAATATTTTTGATAACGGACTCTTCAAATCTTCTGTGTCTAGTTATGGGGTAGATAACGATTTAGGTGGAAATTACAAGTTTGTTTACGATTATTTTGGTCAGAAGACAAGTTTGCAGCAAAGGGATTTTATCGGTTACAGAGATTTGTTTTTTTATATCACTGAGAATTTAGAACCTTTTCTGGATGAAAAACAAAAACACGACTGGGGAATTCACAAACCAGCAGGTATTATACTATATGGTCCTCCCGGCAGTGGCAAAATATTTTGGGCGAATAAAATTTCAGAAATCATCCATTACACTTTTAAAGAGGTTAAGAAATATTACCTAGGAACTTCATTTGTAGATGGCAATAAGGTCGATTTTAATGATTTTTTGGTCACCATGATGAATGAGGATAAGGTTTTGTTATTTATTGAAGATTTTGATGAAATTATGCTTGCAAGAAACCCATCCGAAAATGTGGCATCTTGCAACGAAGCAACCAAAGATGTGATTATGCATTATATTGGAAAATTCTCGGAGGAAGGTATCCTGATGGTTGGATCTGCGGAAACCATTTCAGATATGGATGAAGAAGTATTGGCGCCAGGAAGATTTGATACGCAAATTCCGATATTTCCACCTAACTCAAAAGAAAGGGCAGAGATTATTTTATATTCACTAACAAAAAATCTGGACGAAAATGCCATCCTAACAACCATATTAAAAAACAATGGAGCAGATAAAATTCCGTTTTGGTACGAGGTTGCTGATAAGATGAAGGTTTTCAGCAACACCATGGTAATAGATTTTACACAGAGTATCAAGAAAAGAATTAAGCATATTTATCAGCGTTCTCAAAATAATCATTTAAAAATTGATGAAAATCTTCTTAAAAGAGCACTTCGTGATGCCTCTTCCAAACTTACAGAAGAATATCTTAATCAGGTTGCACAGTTTATAGCGGATGTTTCCATTAATAATTACGAGTATTTTGCTCAGAGGTTGAAAGCTTTAAATGATGAACTGCAATCTTATAAAGCTGTAGAAGTTCCACAAAGAGCAATTGGTTTTCAGCATAATGTGGAGGAGAAAATTGAAATTACTGAAGAAAATACCAAGGCAGACGAAAAGGAGAGGAGTAAAGACGAACCAGTTGATGATCAACTGAAATCTTAACTGGAAATAGATGATAAATAATATGAATCTTCCTATAAAACCTTTTGTAATGAAATATAAAATATGTGTAAATTTGTGTCTCAAAAATTAAGTTTTGATCAATAACGACCAAATAAAAGAAATTCAGTTGCGAATTGAAGATTTATACAAATATCTTCAAATTGATAAAAAAAAGATTGAAATTTCTAATGACGATGAGAAAACTGCTGCGCCAGAGTTTTGGGACAATCCAAAAGAAGCAGAAACGTTCTTAAAACAACTCCGTTCCAAGAAAAAATGGGTAGAAGACTACGAAGAGATTGCTGGTAACTTTGAAGATTTACAGGTGCTGGTGGAATTTGCCAAAGAGGACGCTGATTCTGAAAAGGAATTGGACGAAAGTTTCCCTCTACTTATTGAAAAAATAGAAAACTTAGAGTTTAAAAACATGCTTTCTAACGAAGGCGATGAGCTTTCTGCTGTCTTGCAGATTACTGCAGGTGCAGGAGGAACAGAAAGCTGTGATTGGGCATCTATGCTTATGCGTATGTACACCATGTGGGCTGAAAAGCAAGGCTACAAAATCCGTGAGCTTAATTATCAGGAAGGCGATGTGGCGGGTGTAAAAACAGTTACCTTAGAAATAGATGGTGAATTTGCTTTCGGTTACCTGAAAGGGGAAAATGGTGTACACCGTTTGGTAAGGATTTCACCTTTCGACAGCAATGCAAAGCGACACACTAGTTTTGTTTCGGTGTATGTGTATCCATTGGTGGATGATACCATTGAAATCAACATCAATCCTGCTGATATTTCTTTTGAAACGATGCGTTCTTCGGGTGCTGGTGGGCAAAACGTCAACAAAGTAGAAACAGCTGTTCGTCTGCGTCACGCACCAACAGGAATTATTATTGAAAACTCTGAAAGTCGATCACAGCTTCAAAACAAAGAAAAAGCCATGCAACTTTTGCGTTCACGTCTTTACGAAATTGAATTGGAAGAAAGGATGAAGGCAAGAAACGAGATTGAAGCCAATAAAATGAAAATAGAGTGGGGAAGTCAAATCAGGAATTATGTGATGCATCCCTATAAACTAGTTAAAGATGTGCGATCAGGCTATGAGACTTCGGATGTGGATGGTGTAATGAATGGGAATATTATGCCGTTTCTCAAAGCATTTCTAATGGCTGATGGAACGGCGGTTTCAGATGATATATTTGATTTATAAATTAATTGTTAAAAAATCATAAATATTTTCTATTAAAATTTAATTAGGTTAATTTTGTAAAAATATAAAGAGAAAATGGATCATTTTGAAAGCTGGAAAGACCTTCTCAACCCAGAGTTTTACATTAAAATGGGTGGTTTTTGGTTAATATTGTTCATTATTTTTGCCGAGACAGGTTTATTCGTAGGGTTTTTCTTGCCTGGTGACAGTTTACTTTTCGTTTCTGGTATTTATGCCGTAGAAATTATTAAAGAGACTTTCGGAAGTACGGGAAGCGATTTATTAGACACCACTCTTTTGGCCTCAGCTATTTCACTTGCAGCGATTATTGGTAACGAGGTGGGATACTTTTTTGGAGTGAAAGCGGGTCCTGCACTTTATAAAAAAGAAGATACAATGTTGTTCAAGAAGAAGTATCTTTTTCAGGCGCACGATTTTTTTGAGCAACACGGAAGTTTAGCGGTAATTATGGCCAGATTTTTACCTGTGGTAAGAACATTTACACCAATTGTTGCAGGAATTGTAAAGATGGATAAAAAGAGATTTTTATTTGATAACATCATTGGGGCAATTCTTTGGTCTTTCTCATTGGTTTTTGCTGGTCACTACTTAGATAAATTATTTAAAGATCAGTTCGGAATTGATTTGAAATCTCACTTAGAATGGATCATCATTATCATCGTACTTATAACAACAGTACCAGTAATTATGAAGTTTTTCTTCGGTAAGAAAGATGCAAATATTGATTATGAAAACCGTGATTTGGAATAATCAATTGAAAAGATATCAACTCAATAATCCACAGTTTTAAATTGTGGATTATTTTTTTATCCAATCAAGGATCGCAGGGTAGATGATGCTGTCTCTTTTCTTTTTATTGAAAAATCTTGGGGCATGTCCTGTGTTTTCCATGTAAATGAATTGATGTGGAATACTCTTCTCCGTCAATACAGAATCAAGCGCTAAACCTTGATGTTTATTTACTAAAAAGTCTTTATTTCCCTGGAAAATAAGTGTGGGTACATCACTTACATTCGCTATTGGACTTGCCTTTTTGAACTCCTCAGAAAGATTTTCTCTGCTAAACTTGGTTCCCACCATTTTTGCTATCGTAGAAGCGGAATATTTTGAATAACTGGATTGTAAGTATTGATTGGTATAAAAATCTGTAGGTCCACTTAAAGATATTATTTTCTTTATTTGCTGTGGATTTGCGTATCCGTAAAGCAATACCAAGTGTCCGCCTGCACTTTCCCCGAGAAGTATAAAATTATTTTCTTTAAGTTCTGCTTTTTGTGCAATAGAATTAAACTTTGACACGGCAGATGCAATATCTTCTAATTGTTGCTTGTAGGTGATGGTTTTATCTACCAATCGGTAATTCATATTCACAGTGGGAATATTGTGTGAAAAAAGCATTTTTTGGATATGTATCAGATGCTCTTTTTTACCAAATTTCCATGCACCCCCGTGAATGAGCAAAACGACAGGAGAATCCTTTGTGTACGAACTTGGTAAAAAGACATCCATCTTCTGTCTCTTATGTTCACCGTATTGCAGGTTATAAACTTTCTGTTGCTTATCTGGTCCCATCCAAATCTTAAATTTTCGGGTGTTGCAAGATGTAAGTGCCAACCCCGAAAATGCTATAGCTGTAGTCTTGACTGTAATTTTTTTCCATATCCGCATTCATCAAAGATAAAGTATTTGCTAAAAATAAAAAAAGAGACTCCCTTGGAATCTCTTTTAAGTATTATGTAAAGATTTTTTTTATTCAATTAAAAAGATCTTTTACTTTATCAAAGAAAGTTTTTTCTTTACCAGATGGTTCGGCAACCATTTCACCACTGTCCATTTGACTTTCGAAGAAGTCTTTTTGCTCTTTGGTGAGTTTTTGAGGCGTCCAAACATTGATATGAATAAACATATCTCCTTTTCCGTAGCTGTCAATACTCGGCAAACCCTTACCAGATAAACGTAAAATTTTACCAGACTGCGTTCCTGAATCGATGGTAATTTTTACTTTACCACCCACCGTAGGAACTTCTTTCTTCACTCCTAAAGCTGCTTCCGCAAAAGAAATATACAACTCCTGATGCAGATTGTCGCCTTCTCTTTTAATCAACTGATCTACCTCTTCTTCAATTACCACAAGTAAATCACCTGGAACACCACCAAAAGGTGCATCATTACCTTTCCCTCTAACATTCAACTGTATACCATCTCTAGCTCCCGCAGGGATATTGATGGTAATTTCTTCTTCCGTTTTTATAAGACCTTGAGCGTTAGCACCTGCAGGAATTTTGTCTGCAACCTTACCAATACCATCACAATTTCCGCAAGTGGTTTGCGTCTGCATTTGTCCGAACATGGTATTCATAATTTTTACCTGAACACCGCTTCCGTTACAAGTTGGACAAGTTTTTGAAGTAGCACCTTCGGCTACCATCATTTTCTTCACTTTAAGAGTTTTCTGGGTTCCGTTCACCATTTCTTCAAGATTAAGCTTAATTCTTACTCTTAAATTGGAACCTCTAGACTGTTGCTGACGAGATCCGCCACCGAATCCTCCTCCGAAATGACCACCGAAAATATCTCCAAATTGGGAGAATATATCTTCCATATTCATTCCACCGCCAAAACCTCCACCGAAGCCGCCGTTTCCGCCTACTCCTGCGTGACCAAACTGGTCGTATCTTGCTCTTTTGTTATCATCACTAAGAACTTCATAAGCTTCAGCTGCTTCTTTAAATCTTTCTTCAGCTACAGTATCTCCCGGATTTTTATCTGGATGATACTTAATTGCCATTTTTCGGTAGGCTTTTTTTATTTCTTCACCAGAGGCTGTTTTGGTAATTTCAAGAACCTCATAGTAATCTCTCTTTGTCATAATTTTATAAGATTAGTGATGTGCGTTTATCAATGAATATTTCCACATTGTACTCTAAACATTTTAGTTGCACCTCACTTATTATTTACTTTCCAGTTACAACCTTAGCGAAACGAATCACCTTACCGTTTAAGGTGTATCCTGTCTCAATAACATCTACAATTTTTCCTTTTAAATCATCCGATGGAGCCGGAATTTGAGTAATAGCCTCATGGAAATCTACATTAAAGTCATCTCCAGGTTGTACCTCAATAGGTTGAAGCCCTTTTTCAGCCAATTTGCTTTTAAATTTCTGATAAATTAGTTCAACACCTTGTACATCTGCTGAATTTCCATTTTTTGCTATTTCTTTTAGAGCTCTTTCGAAATCATCTAATACTGCCAGCATAGATATCATCATATCCTGATTGGCGTATTGAGCAAATTCCATTTTTTCTCTGCTGGTTCTCTTTTTGTAGTTTTCGAACTCGGCATATAACCTGATGTAACGATCCTTTTCCTGCGCCAAAAGTTCTTCTGCAGTAGTTTCTGCTGTCACATTTTCAGAATTATTCTCTTCCGCAGGAGAATTGTTCTCCTTGTTTATATCCTTGTTCTCTTCGTTGTAATCCGTATTTTCCATAAATCATACTTTTATTAAAGTTGTTTTTGACAAAGATATTGCCAAATAGTAAATGTGGACAATAAGGCAGATTTATTTTAGATTAAAACGGTGTGAGATACCAAAAGCCAATTAATATTGGGGCGAAATCCTGGACAATTCAACTCCAGCGGAAAAATCAATCATAAAGTCATTATTAATGAGGTAAGTGCAGCCACCATCAACTCGATGATCTGCAATTTTATTTGGAGTAAGAAAACCGTAAACCTCTGCAGAAATTCCCAATTTTGGATGCAAAGATTTGCCGAGGGTTATTGTATACAAATAGATTTCTTGCATATCGGTATCCCATATCATTCCCAAATTATAACCTAAGTTTAAATCTTCTAAAAGGGTGTTTTGGAAAACGAATCTAAATGAGGGAACTGCAACATATTTTTCTTCAGTATTTCTACCGAAAACCTCTAGATGACCAATAAAAGATGTTTTTGGAATCCAAGAATGTTCTTCAAGCAACGCTGTTTTAAAACCTAACGCTAAGGGTTGAAATTTTAACTGATAATTTTGTTGATTACCTTCGAACTGTAATTCTGTGATGAGTCTTAGTTCGGTTTTATCACTTATCCCATATTTCCATAAAACAGATGGGATTTGCATGCTGTAATTATTCCGGTTCTCTTTTTCATAGAGAAATCCAGATTCAAATTGAAGATAATTTTTTGGAACAATAGCGGGTGTCTCCGTCTGATCGGGCCTGTCGAGTTCAATAGATTCCTGAGCAATTGCTTCAAGACTGATGAAGAGAAGAATTACAATAGTTAATATTCTATACATTATCTACAAAGAAGGTTTGATACAATAAGTACAAATTCAGTATAATAATGATAATGGAAATAATCCATACACCAATTTTAAGAAGAGGTTTATTGACAAATTCGCCCATTTTAGCCTTTTCATTCGTAAACATCACCAAAGGAACCACAGCGAAACTTAGTTGCATAGAGAGAATTACCTGACTTAAAACCAGCAAATCCATCGTGCCTTCTTCTCCATAAATAATCGTAACAATGAATGCAGGAATTACAGCGATCAGTCTGGTAATTAATCGTCTTAACCAAGGTTTAAGTTTGATGTTCAGAAAACCCTCCATTACAATTTGTCCAGCCAGTGTTCCTGTTAAGGTCGAATTTTGACCAGATGCTAATAGCGCCACACCGAAAACAATACTTGCTGCTGAAGTTCCCAAAATAGGAGCGAGCATTTTATAGGCATCGTGGATGTC
>JAEWYW010000020.1 GCA_023458535.1 Bacteroidota bacterium | reverse complement strand
TTTGTCCAGCCAGTGTTCCTGTTAAGGTCGAATTTTGACCAGATGCTAATAGCGCCACACCGAAAACAATACTTGCTGCTGAAGTTCCCAAAATAGGAGCGAGCATTTTATAGGCATCGTGGATGTCTGCCACATCTTTATTCCCCGAAATGTGAAATGTAGCGGCTGCTAGAATAAGTATGGCAGCGTTGATGAAAAAAGCCAACATTAATGAGAATGTACTGTCTAGAGTAGCAAATTTTATTGCTTCCCGCTTTCCCTCAGTGGTTCGTTCATAACCACGGGTTTGCACAATACTGCTGTGCAAATAAAGATTGTGTGGCATCACAGTAGCACCTAAAATCCCTATTGCAATGTACAGCATGGCAGGATTTTGAATGATTTCCTTTTGGGGAACCATGCCTCCAAAAATTTCTGAAACCGAAGGTTGTGAGATGATTAATTCGTAAACAAAGCATCCTAAAATGATAAAAATTAGACCTGCAACAATACTCTCTATCCATCTGAAACCTCGGGCTTGCAGCATTAAAATCAATAACACATCTGCTGTGGTAATCACAATTCCCCAAGTCAATGGTATATGAAACAGTAAATTTAGCGCTATTGCAGAGCCAATTACTTCTGCCAAGTCGCAGGCTGCAATCGCAATTTCGCAGAGAATCCACAGTATAAAATTGGTTCGTGGGGTAAAATGATCTCTACAAGCTTGTGCCAGATCTCGCTCTGCTACTACACCTAACTTTATGGAAAGGTGTTGCAGAACCATCGCAAAGATGTTTGATATTAAAATCACCGACAATAAAGTATAGCCAAACTGAGAACCACCTGCAATGTCTGTTGCCCAATTTCCTGGATCCATATAACCCACAGCAATCATTAAACCTGGTCCTGCGAATGCCAAGTACTTTCTCCAAAAGCTATTAGTTTTTGGAATTTTTATGGATGCATATACTTCGGATAGTGAGTTCGACTGCTTTTCGCTACGCCAAGCGTTTTTAAAATTCATATTAAATGTTAGAATAGTCTAACAAAAATAATTAATTATTTTAACATTGCAATATTTGAACAAAAAAATCCCGAAAATAATTTCGGGATTTCTTATATAATGTTGTTTACTATTTAGCAAATCTTACAGACATTTTTCTGTCAACTGCTCTTTCAGCGTCAGAAGCTTCTTTAGCAACAGTTGCGAATTTGCTTCCGTACCCTTCAGCTCCTAAAACTTGAGCACCTACTCCTGCTTTTGTTAAAGCATCTTTAATGAACATTGCTCTTGCTCCAGAAAGTTTTATGTTGTTGGCTTCGTCACCTGTTTTATCAGTATAACCACCAATTTTAATTTTAGCATCTGGGAAAGCTTTAAGAATAGCCACCAAGTTGTCTAACTGAGCTTGAGAACCTGCTTCTAATTCGTTAGAAGAACCCATTTTAAAGTTCACATGATCGAAATCGTACCAGATATCTTTTAATGCAGCATCATCAGTAGCATTTTTATAACCGTCAGATTTTAGGAAAGCAATCATTCTGTCTTCCATTCCATCTTTATAACCTTTCAACTTAACACCATTAAGATCGATATCTTCATCCACTCTCGTTGTTGTAGTAACTGTAGCTGTATCGCCAGGAGCAATAACTGCAGTATCCGTTTGAACAGCTGTAGAATCTGTTGTAACCACAGTATTGTCTACATCTTTTTTATCACATTGCTTCCAGATGAACCATCCAGCAACTAATAGCAATAAAAGAGGTAACAACCACTTCCAAATCGAACCACCACCATTGTCATTGTTGGTATTGTAATTTTCGGTAGGTGTTGTGTGAACGTTTCCACCTCTTGTAACTTCTACTTTTGGAGCATCAGTAGTATGAGTTCTAGGAGCATCACTTTGTCCGAACCAGTTTCCGAAGCCTAATGAAGCCAATGAAAGTCCAGCAGGAAGTAATGAAGAAAGAACACCTTTTTGCTCATTCAATAAGTTAGAAATACCGCTTCTGTCTAAATTGTTATCTGCAGCATATTTACCTACAGAGCCTAAAGTAGCACCAGTAACTAAATTTAAAAGATGACTAGCAGAATTGTTATTTACACCAGAGTAAGAAGCAATCGCATTGATTAATCCATTTACTTTATCTCCAAAAATAGTATGAAGAATAGTTGTAATGATAGAATTGTTTTGAGTACCTCCTAGAAGATTACCCAGAATACCGCTTGATGAAGCTCCTGTAATAGCATCCAGCACACTTGGATTGTTAGAATTGTTTGCTAATCCTCCAAGTACTGCAGGTAATAATCCACCAATAGCTTTAGAAATCCCTGATTCACTTTCTCCCAACGTTGAAGCTGATTGAGATACCAGTGCTGGTCCTAACTGTCCTTTGATAAGATCGATGATGTTTAACGCCATAATAGTTTAATTTTAATGTTAATATATATCAAATATATACAAAATGTGTGCAAAAAAATAAATATTTTGTTAAAAAAATCATAAAATGACCTGCAGCATTTAAAAATATTAATATGCTTTAGCGAATAAAACTCTTCTCTTAGAAGGCTTTTTACTAATTAAAGATATTCCTTCCTCTACGTCATCATCCAAAGGAATACATCTGATGGTTGCTTTTGTTTCATTTTTTATCTTTTCCTCTTCTTCTTCCGTTCCGTCCCAATGTGCATATATGAAACCACCTTTTTCTTCCAAAACCTTTTTAAATTCTTCATAAGAATCCACCTTTGTAATATGCTCGCTTCTGTACGTGGCTGCTTTATTATAGATATCTTGTTGAATAGTCTTCAGTAGATCATCAATATAATTATCAAGACCATCAATCGGCTGTGTTTCCTTGGTGAGATTATCTCTTCTGGCAATTTCTACAGATTTATTATCTAAATCCTTAGGTCCAATAGCGATTCTAATAGGTACGCCTTTTAGTTCATACTCTGCAAACTTCCAGCCTGGTTTATTTTGAGTGTCGTTATCAAATTTTACAGAAATTCCTTTGGCTTTTAATTTAGCTTGTATATCTAATGCTACTTCACTAATTTGAGCCAACTGTTCGTCACCTTTAAATATAGGAACAATTACCACTTGAATTGGTGCCAGCGATGGAGGCAATACCAAACCTAAATCATCCGAGTGCGTCATAATTAAAGCTCCCATTAATCTTGTAGATGTTCCCCAAGAAGTAGCCCAAGCATATTCCTGTTTTCCTTCTTTGTTGGTAAATTTCACATCGAAGGCTTGCGCAAAATTCTGCCCTAAAAAGTGGGATGTTCCAGCCTGAAGCGCTTTTCCATCCTGCATCAATGCTTCTATACAGTACGTTTCATCTGCACCAGCAAATCTTTCTGATGGAGTTTTTAGACCTTTTACAACGGGTATCGCCATGAAGTTTTCAGCAAAATCAGCGTATACGTCAATCATTTTCTCTGTTTCTTCAATAGCCTCATCTTTAGTTGCGTGTGCGGTATGGCCTTCCTGCCATAAAAACTCCGCTGTTCTTAAGAATAGACGAGTTCTCATTTCCCAACGAACAACATTCGCCCATTGATTAATAAGTATTGGTAAATCCCTGTAAGACTGTATCCAATTTTTATAGGTGCTCCAAATGATGGCTTCCGATGTTGGACGCACAATAAGTTCCTCTTCTAATTTTGCATCTGGATCAACCACGAGTTTATGAGGGTTATCTGGATCGGTCTTTAGTCTGTAGTGTGTAACCACAGCACATTCTTTAGCAAAACCTTCGGCATTTTTTTCTTCTGCTTCAAACAGGCTTTTGGGCACGAAAAGGGGGAAGTAAGCATTTACGTGACCCGTTTCTTTGAACTTTTTGTCCATTTCATCACGCATTTTTTCCCAAATTGCATATCCGTAAGGCTTAATCACCATGCATCCACGCACGCCTGAATTTTCTGCCAAATCGGCCTTTACAACTAATTCATTGTACCACTTGCTGTAATCTTCACTTCTTGAAGTTAGTTTTGCCATTATTTTTTAATTTTATTTTAACTTTTAATGATTCTCTTTATCTAAAATAAAAACCTATTTTTGATATCGTTTTTTTATACTGTAATTGGTATATTTTTGGTATCTTTTGCAAATATAATTGAATTTAAATCTTCTTGCATTATCATGAAAAAAATTATACACAAAAATTTACTTAATCAGTTAAAATCCAAAGGAGTTTTAGCTGTTGCAAGTAGTATGCTTTTGGTTTCTTGTGGTACTCAAATGGGGGGCTACTCAGAGACTGATGGCGTATATTATGATCCTAATAAAGATACTTTGCCACAGGGAGCTATTGTTGGGAATGAAGGAAACAGAGTTGGTGAATATTACAATTATCAAGATCAATCCGATATTATTAAAAATGCAGAAAGTAATTACTATGAGCAGGAAAATAAATATAATGATTGGAATGATATTAATTATACTGATTCTGATTGGGGAAGTTACACAGGCAATACATTAAACTATTACGATAACTCTTGGGGATGGGGATCTCCTTGGGGATGGTATGGTTACGGATATAGATCTCCCTATTGGGGATGGAGAGGAGGCTGGAATTTGGGCTTCTCATGGGGATGGGGAAATACATGGGGAAGTTGGTACGGTTACAATCCTTACTGGGGATATTATGATCCTTTCTGGGGTGGTGGCTATTGGGGAGGTTACTATGGAGGATATTACCCATACTACGGATATGGCTACTACAACCCACTACCTTACAAGAGAAGTGGTGTAGTTTCTCAGAGAAATTACCAGTCGGCGAATGGAAATAAATATTCTGGATCTTCAGCATTTAGAAATAACGCCAATGCAGACTTTAGAAGAAACGCATCATCGGGATTCAGATCGAATAGTGGATTCAGAAACGACAATAGCGGTGTTCGAAATAACCCTAATGGTGGTTTTAGAAATCCGGGAATGAATCCTAATGCACCAAGACAAAATCCGAACGCACCAAGACAAGGTGGTTTCAGAAATAATAATAATTACTCAACACCAAGACAACAGCCAAGCTACAGTCCACCAAGAAATGATGGAGGTTTCCGTTCAGGCGGTTCTAGCGGAGGATTCAGATCAGGTGGTTCATCTGGTGGTGGAATGAGATCTGGTGGTGGCGGAGGTTTCCGTTCAGGAGGTAGATAATAAAAATAATAGTTTACTAAATTAATAATGAAAAAAACTCTAGTTTTAATGAGTGTGGGAGCAGCTTTCTTTTTGAAAGCACAGGACGTTTCCACAATACAGAATACTGCAGACATTTATTCAAATACCCAAAAAGTTGGATCGGCAAAATTCAATGCTATGGCAGGCTCAAATGGTGCTTTAGGTGGTGACGCTACATCACTTTTAACCAACCCTGCAGGTTTGGGGGTTGCCATTTCAGGTGATGCGTCCATTACATTAGGAATAAGCGGAAATAAAAATACGACTTCTTTAAACGGTAATTCATTTTCATACAATATCAATACAACAGACATCGCCAATGCGAGTGGAATTATTACCATTCCACTGATGAACGAAAGCGCATGGAAGTTTGTTAATATTGGTGTGAATTACAGTAACCGTTCAGTAGAAAATTATGTTGAAACGCCTGGAAATTCAAGCGTTGTGATTCAGAAGGATTTGATTGAAACTTCAACGGGAAATCCATTGGTGGGCAATTTATCGTTTATGGGCCATGCATACGATAGAACTGGATATCAATCGGTGATGAACTTTGGTGTGGGTGCAAACTACAATAACACCTTGTATTTTGGTGGTGGTTTAAACTTCCATTATGCCAATGTATCGAATTCAGATACTGCAGCGCTCTTGTTAGATGCCGACAATTCTTTGAATAATTATACCAAACAGTACACGCCTTTTCAGGAGCAATCTAGTGGTTTTTCAGCATCATTAGGAGTTATAGGTAAAGTAAATAATCAAATACGATTAGGATTTTCAGTTGAAACACCTACTTGGTGGCAATTGGATAGAGCATACAGCGAATATTATGAAGGTGCAGACGGAATATATTACGACAACTATCAAGAAGGTAGAAATCTAAGAACTCCGTTGAGAGCTACTGTAAGTGGTGCTTATGTTCCGAATAAGAATTTCTCACTAAACATCGATTATACATTAGGCCTTACGAAACCACAGTACAAAGTGGAAGGACCTGCCGAAACAGAATTGAATAATTATTTTTCTGATCAGTACAAAAATACTTC
>JAEWYW010000019.1 GCA_023458535.1 Bacteroidota bacterium | reverse complement strand
TCTACATTTAATTATAAACTCAAACTCGAAATCTCAAATCTCGAATCTCGAACCGCGAACCTGATACCTTGAAAAAGGAACAAAATTTGCATGCAGTCCAACAAAATTCATTAAATTTGCAACTATGCAGAAAATTTTAGTCGTAGAAGACGAAAAAGCCATTTCGGATGTGTTACAGAGCATCCTTTCAGAAGAACTTAGTGATTATGAATTTGTAGCCGCTTACGACGGTTTAGAAGGGTATAAACTGATTGAAAAAGAAGACTTTGCCCTTGTAATTTCAGATATAAAAATGCCAAAACTTTCAGGAACAGAGCTTCTGAAACAAAGTTTGGCTTTAAAACCAGAATCCAATTTCATTATGATTTCTGGGCATGCCGATATCGATTCTGCAGTTTCTTGTCTAAGAGAGGGCGCTTACGATTTTATCTCAAAACCTATTGACATCAATCGTTTGATTACTTCTGTAAAAAATGCCTTAAACAAGGAAACTCTTAAAAAAGAGAATAAAACTTTACAGACAGAGAATAAAACCTTAAAAAAGAAGGTCAATAAAAAATACCAAATGATCGGCGAATCTCCTGCTTTGAAAAAAATTCAGGACATGATTGAAAAGGTTGCCGATTCTGATGCTAGAGTTTTGATCACTGGACCAAACGGTGCTGGTAAAGAATTGGTAGCTCACGCCATTCACAATCAGAGTGACAGAATGAGAGGACCAATGGTGGAGGTGAACTGTGCAGCCATCCCTTCTGAATTGATAGAATCTGAACTTTTCGGACACGTAAAGGGATCTTTTACAGGAGCCATTAAAGATAAGCAGGGAAAATTTGAGCAAGCCAATTCAGGAACTATTTTCTTAGATGAAATTGGTGATATGAGTCTTATTGCGCAAGCTAAAGTACTCAGAGCTTTGCAGGAGAGCAAGGTTTCTCCCGTAGGAAGCGACAAAGAAATTAAGGTGGACGTTCGTGTAATAGCGGCAACCAATAAAAATATGCAGGTGGAGATTGAAGCAGGAAGATTTAGAGAAGATTTGTACCACCGTCTTTCGGTGATTGAAATCTATGTTCCGCCTTTGGATGACAGAAAAGAAGACATTCCGTTATTGGTAAGTCACTTTGCATCAATTATTGGCGAAGAGCACGGTTCTGCTGCTAAGAAGTTTGATGATGCGGCTATAAAAGCATTACAAAACTATTCTTGGACAGGTAACATCCGTGAACTGAGAAATGTGGTGGAAAGACTGATTATACTTGGTGGTGATACTGTTTCTGAACAGGACGTTGCAAATTTCGTAAGAAAATAATGTCAGTAAAATATTGATATAAAAATTTGCAGTACTTAAGCTGCGAATTTTTTTTGTTTAAAACATAAATAATGAAATTATTAAATAAAAATTATACTCAAGAAGCGTTTAAATTAGCCTTGCCTGTGATGCTGACCCAAGTAGGTCAGGTTTCAGTAAATTTATTCGACAATATTATCGTGGGAAAACTTTTAGGTGCTGATGCGTTGGCATCCGTTTCTTTAGGAAATGCGGTTTTCTTTTCGGTTTTTGTTTTGGCGTTAGGATTTTCTTTTGCTATTCCGCCATTGGTATCAGAAGCACATTCTAAGCAGGATCATAAAACCATAAATCAAGTTTTCAGTCATGGTTTTGTGATTAATATGTCGGTGGGAATTATTTTGATGCTGTTGCTCTTTTTAGCGATGCCTTTGCTCTACCATTTAGATCAACCTAAGGAAATTATTCCCGATACAGCTGATTTTTTGGGTATTAT
This sequence comes from Bacteroidota bacterium, assembly GCA_023458535.1. Classification (GTDB taxonomy): domain Bacteria; phylum Bacteroidota; class Bacteroidia; order Flavobacteriales; family Weeksellaceae; genus Chryseobacterium. The sequence continues at coordinate 42,696 of JAEWYW010000019.1, read as the reverse complement.
GGTCATAAGCATAGTTCCTTTTATGGCATTTCAAACTTTAAGAGAGGTTTCGGAAGGTCTTTCCTATACTATTGGTGTTACTAAAGCCACCATCATTGCCAATGTAATCAATATCGTTTTGAATTACGTTTTTATAAAAGGTTTATTTGGATTCCCTGAAATGGGCGTAAAGGGGTCTGCGTTAGCAAGTTTAATTGCAAGAATATTCATGGTAGTATTCTTATATTTTGTTCTTCTTAAACAGGAAAAAACACGCAGGTACATTAAAGACTTCACCTTAAAAATATCTGAATTTTCGAAAAAAATGTTTCATAAAATGTTGAAGATTGGTTTTCCAACGGCAATGCAGATGTTTTTTGAAGTAACGGCTTTTGCGGCAGCAGCTTTTATCTGTGGAATGGTTTCAGCACATGATATTGCTTCGCATCAGATTGCCTTGAGTATGGCTTCATTTACCTTTAATCTTTGTATTGGATTCAGTGTAGCGTCTACAGTAATGATCGGAAAAAGACTTGGTCTTCAGAAATACCATGAACTTCGACAGGTAGGCATCAACAACATCAAAATAACTTTTCTTTTTATGCTATTCTGCGGATTGGTGTTTGTAGTTTTCAGAGATTATCTTCCAACTTTCTTCACTAAAAAAGAAGAGATTGAAGTAATTGCTTTAGCATCCAAATTATTAATTATTGCAGCATTGTTCCAACTCTCAGATGGGATTCAAGTGACGGCTCTGGGTTGCTTGAGGGGAATACAAGATGTAAAAATCCCATCGATATATACTTTTATCGCCTATTGGATTATTACGATTCCTTTAGGTTATTATTTGTGTGTAACATTGAAAATGGGTGCTTTTGGAATGTGGATTGCGTTAGGGCTTGGTCTAACAATTTCTGCAGTATTATTAGTCGGACGCTTTTTGAATATGTCCAAAAAGAAAATTCATGATGCTGAAAAATTAAAGACTTCATTGGAAGTTTAAAAATAAAGCTTAATAATTTTATAGAAAAAAGGTTCGGGCAACTTCGTTGCCCGAACCTTTATATTTTAAAAAATAATCATTACAAATCACCAAGCATATTTTTCTTTGCGCTTTGCAATAAGACCATCAATGCTGTATCTGCCTGGCCCGATGATCATCAGAACGATATAGCCAACAAGATAGAGTAAGCCTAATTCCATTTTACCGAAACTATCATTAATGTGAACACCAAATACAGCTACGAGCATTGTAATAATCAGTGGAATTAACATCCATCTCGTAAATAAACCCAGTATTAAAAATATAGAACAAACAAACTCAGCAAAAACCACCAGCACTAAGGAGATTGCAGGCCCTAAGCCTAGAAAATCCATAAATTCAATGTTGCCACCAGCCATTAGTTTCTGTAATTTCGGATAACCATGTGTCATCATCACAATCCCTAAAAACACCCTAAATAATAAAAGTGCAAATTGCACCGCTTCTTCATTTATTTTTGTGCTGTTCATTTTCATAGTTTACAATGTTGAATCAATCAAAATTAAACAAAATTATAATAGATATGAACAGAATTTAACATAAAAATGTTTAAAAGCATTTATTTAAAGTACTTTCATGAGATTATTCTTCGTAATTTGTTCCAAACCATTTATCATCACTTCATCTTTACGTAAAAAACACATTCTAATATAGTCGGAATCTTTTTTCGTGGAATAAAAAGCTGATAACGGCAGTGCAGATATTTGTTTTTCGGTTATAAGCCATTTGCAAAAGTCAACATCCGTCATCTTGTTATCGATTTCCCTAAAATTTACAAGCTGAAAAAAACCACCCTCGGCTTTCTCATGTATTTTTAATGGTGTTTGTTCTATCAAATTGCAAAATAAATCTCTTTTTACTTGAATGACTTTTTTATTTTCCGAAGAATCAAAAATAGGTAGAAATTTCGCTAAAGCATACTGTGATGAAGCATTGGTACCATAGGAAATGTACTGCTGATGTGTCCTGAATTTTTCCTGTAATTCATCTGATGCCAATATATAACTCACTTTCCAGCCTGACGTGTGAAACATTTTCCCAAATGAATAAAGACAAAAGCATCTATCTTTCAGCCTCGGATGGTGAAAAGCACTTAAAAAATCTGAATTATCAAAACAATACATATCATAAACTTCTTCAGAAATGATGATAATGTCTGTATTTTCAATCAACTGATACAGCTTTTCCCAATCTGATTTCGAAAAGACTTTACCTGTTGGATTTTGAGGAGAATTGACGATTATTACCTTTGTTTTAGAAGTAATATTCTGCTCTAAACATTCCCAATTGACTGAAAAATCATCATTAACAGAACAGTACACTGGATTTCCGTCAGCCAAAACCACAACGGGTGCGTAGGTGTAATAATTAGGTTCGATGATAATTACTTCATCACCTTTTGACAGTACAGATTTTAGCGCTGTAAACAACGCAAATGTGGCACAGGGAACTACAGAAATCTCTGAGGATTTTACCGGCAAAGGAACATCTCGGTCTTCATTAAATTTTTTTATTTCATCAATAAGAATCGGATTTCCTTGAAGAGATTCGTATCCATGGTTAATGTAGTCTACAGATTCTCGAAGAAGTTCTTTTAAGCGCTCATCAATAGGAAAATCAGGAACACCTAACGCAAAATCATAGGTTTGATATTGATTTGCAAAACCAAAAAAATCTGTAAAAAACCGAACTTGGTCAAAATTGTAAATATTCATCATAGGCAGATATTCTTTAAAACAGATATAATATTTACATAAAATTATAAAATATAATTCAATACAAAATTAAATTTTAAGAATAATTCACAATGTAATACATTTCAATCGATAAATTTATTCATAGATAAGTTTTCCATAAAGAGTTTTGAAGGTTTTAAAAAACAAAATGAGCAACCTAAAGTTAGATTGCTCATTTTTATAATGTTGTTGTCTGAATTCTTAGTTCTTCTTGTAAGCAGCGTCTTTAATTCTCGCTTTTTTACCTCTAAGATCTCTAAAGTAGTAGATTCTAGATCTTCTCACTTTACCTCTTCTATCCACTTCAATTTTCTGTAAAGCTGGCATGTTGATAGGGAAAACTCTTTCTACACCCACATCACCAGACATTTTTCTGATGGTGAAAGTTTTGGTAGCACCAGTTCCTCTCAACTGAATTACAGTTCCTTTAAAGAACTGAGTTCTTGTTTTCTGTCCTTCTTTAATTTCGTAATACACAGTGATGGTGTCACCGGCTTTGAATTCAGGGAATTCTTTCTTAGTAATGTACTGATCTTGTACGTACTTAATTAAATCCATTTTATTAATAAAATTTTTTGTCGAGCTAAACAACATTCACGTCCTTCGTCAGAGGTTGATTAACAGGTTGCAAAAATATAATTTTTATTTTTAATTACCAACACTTTAGCATTATTTTATCTAAGTACTATTTTTTTTTGGGCGTATCCTTTCTTCGGTCATTACGCGCGCTTCGCTCGCGCTCCATTTCCTCATTCAGGTCGGGCTGTACGTTATATCTTTTGTGAGTACTGCGGCGGCTTCGCCGCCGCAGTACTCACAAAAGGATGCCACTTCCATCCCTCACGCGCTAAGCGTACGTTCAAAACTTTGAAAACAATTGACGCTCGCTTCGCTCGCGCCATTTCAACTTTCATACAACAAAATAAATTTTTAACTTTAAGCACGAATAAAACGGAAACAAATAGCATTGCCAGAGCTTGATAATTTTACAGTGCTTCAATGCAACCGGATACAATAAAAGTTATAAAAATGATCGATAAAAGAGTAAAAAACGCCCAGGAAGCGATAGCAGGAATAGAAGATGGAATGACATTAATGTTAGGTGGATTTGGATTGTGCGGAATACCAGAAAATTCCATCAATGCTTTGGTGGAAAGTGATGTGAAAGATTTAACTTGTATTTCCAATAATGCAGGTGTCGATGATTTCGGACTGGGATTATTATTGCAGAAGCATCAAATTAAGAAAATGATTTCCTCTTATGTTGGGGAAAATGCAGAATTCGAAAGACAGATGCTTTCCGGAGAATTGGAAGTTGAACTCACACCACAAGGTACATTGGCAGAAAAATGCCGCGCCGCACAAGCAGGAATTCCTGCATTTTACACGCCTGCAGGTTATGGGACTGAAGTTGCCGAAGGTAAAGAAGTAAAAGATTTCAAAGGAAAACCACATATTTTGGAGCACGCTTTCGATGCAGATTTTTCGATAGTAAAAGCTTGGAAAGGTGATCATGCGGGAAACTTAATATTTAAAGGTTCGGCTCGTAATTTTAATTTTCCGATGGCGGGAGCAGGAAAAATTACCATTGCAGAAGTGGAAGAACTGGTAGAACCAGGAGAACTAGATCCCAATGAAATTCACATTCCAGGAATTATGGTACAGAGAATTTTCCAAGGCGATAAATTCGAGAAAAGAATCGAACAGAGAACGGTTAGAAAAAAGGAAGCTTAATAATCAATTGGATAATGTGGTAATTTGATAATCAGTTAATTACCACATTATCTCATTCTCAAATAATCTCATTAAACCACAGTTTTCCGCTCCCCAATCTGCTGCCTCCACATGGCATAATACAATCCGTTTTCTGAAAGAAGTTTTTCATGGGAACCAGTTTCGATAATTTTGCCACGTTCCAAGACGTAAATCCTGTCGGCATGCATAATGGTACTCAATCTGTGGGCGATTAATACAGTTATTTGCTCCTTATTTTTAGATATATCTCTAATGGTAGCGGTTATTTGCTCTTCAGTAATGCTGTCTAACGCAGAAGTCGCTTCATCAAAAATCAATAGATGTGGCTTTCGCAACAAGGCTCTTGCAATGGCAATTCTTTGTTTTTCACCACCGCTTAATTTCAGACCGCCTTCACCAATTACGGTATCAATACCTTTTTCTGCACGTTCCAAAAGTGATGTACAACTGGATTTTTTCAATGCTAACTGTAAATCTTCTTCTGTGGCCTTGGGATTCACAAAAAGTAAATTCTCTTTAATAGTCCCAGAAAATAGCTGAGTGTCCTGTGTCACAAATCCTATTTGATTTCTTAATTCATCAAAATCAAATTCTTTTCCATTGATATTATTGTACAGAATATTGCCTTCCTGAGGGCGGTATAATCCCACCAAAAGTTTAACCAACGTACTTTTCCCAGAACCACTTGGTCCCACAAAAGCAATGGTTTCACCATTTTTCACATCGAATGAAATTCCGTTGAGCGCTTTGTACTGAGCAGATTGATGCTTGAATGATACATTTTGGAATTCCAGCTCCTCAATTCCACCTATTCTTTTGGGATGAAGCGGTTTCTCTTCAACAGGTTTTTTCATTAAATTATCAAAATTATTCAGCGATGCTTGTGCTTCACGATATGAAATGATGATGTTACCAATTTCCTGCATCGGTCCGAAAATAAAAAATCCGTAGAACATTAGGGATAAATACTGACCAGGCGTCACAATATTCTTGAAAATTAACAGTAGCAAAGTTAATGTAATCAATTGTTGCAGAAAATTCACCATTGTTCCCTGTACAAAGCTTAAAGAACGAATGTTTTTCACTTTTTTAAGTTCCAGTCCAAGAATTTTATAGGTATTATTATTCAAGCGAATAACTTCCTGATTAGTTAAACCCAAACTTTTTACAATTTCAATATTTCTAAGGCTTTCCGTGGTGCTACCTGCTAAAGCAGTGGTTTCGGAAACAATATTTTTTTGGATGCTTTTGATTCTTTTACTCAATAAATTTGTAATAAACGCAATAAGAAAAATTCCAACAATATATACTGGCATAATTGACCAATGCAGGCGTATGGCATAAATGGAAACGAAAATAATACTCACCAAAATTCCGAAGAAAATATTGATAAAACTGTTGATGAACTTTACTGTATCCTCGCGCACTTTCGTTAAAATGGATAAGGTCTCACCACTTCTCTGGTCTTCAAATTCCTGAAAAGGCAGTGCCATAGAGTGTTTTAAACCATCAGTGAAAATTTTAGCGCCATACTTTTGGGTAATCACATTCACCACATAATCTTGGAAAGCCTTAGCAATTCTACTCACCATCGCCGTACCAATCAATAATCCCAAAAAATAGAATACACCCTTGTAGATTCCATCACCATTCAAATATTGTTCGAGTGTCCTTGGAATTTTATTTTCCTTATCGAAAAAATTAGGATGTGTTACCAGCTGATCGAGGATATTCCCTGTAATAGCAGGTGAAAACAAAGAAAATACCTGATTAATAGTTGCCAACAGCAAAGACAAAACAATTAACCACTTGTAAGGTTTTAGATAGCGAAAAAGCGTTTTCATGTATTCAAATAAGGTTGCAAAATTAGAGAATATATTAACACTTAATACATTAATATTTTCAACTTTGATGATTGCTTTTTTTCAAAGAATTATTTGGAACGATGTTTTTCAGACAAATGACAAATCTCTGGAAATATCACCAATGAACTATTTCAACCCAACTTCGACTCGTTTTGAATCTGTTCAGATGGATAATTAAATGAATTAATTTGGGGCGAATTTTTTTATTTGATACACCTTAAACTTAAGAAAAATCCCTTTTGTATTCGCTTAAAAATAATTAAATTGCAGCTTAAGATTTTATCATGCTTACAAAAGAACAAATTGCAAAACGCATCTCGAAAGAAGTTAAAGACGGTTATTATGTAAACCTCGGAATTGGAATTCCAACTTTGGTAGCCAATTACGTTCCCGATAATCTTTCTGTGGAATTTCAGAGCGAAAATGGTGTTTTGGGAATGGGACCTTTCCCTTTTGAAGGTGAAGAAGATGCCGACATTATCAATGCAGGTAAACAAACCATTACCATTCTTCCTGGTGGATCTTTTTTTGATTCGGCGTTCAGTTTTGGAATGATCAGAGGTCAGAAAGTAGACCTTACAATTTTGGGTGCGATGGAAGTTTCTGAAAACGGCGATATCGCCAACTGGAAAATTCCTGGGAAAATGGTAAAAGGCATGGGTGGTGCTATGGATTTGGTAGCATCTGCAGAAAACATTATTGTTGCCATGATGCACGTGAATAAAGCTGGTGAAAGCAAGATTCTTAAAAAATGCACGCTGCCACTTACTGGAGTAGGTTGTGTGAAGAAGGTGGTTACAGAATTGGCTGTAATGGATGTTACACCCAACGGGTTTAAGCTGTTAGAAAGAGCTCCTGGTGTTTCCGTAGAAGATATTGTAAAAGCAACTGAAGCGGAGCTGATTATTGAAGGAGATATTCCAGAGATGATGATTGATTAATTTCGGAAATAAAAAAATACTGATCGCGGGAGAATTTTCTTTTGCGATTTTTTTTGAATACTATTTTAGATATCAATTTTGTTTTAAAAAAACTCTTGTCATGAAAAAAATTTTATTTTTATTTTGTCTTCTAACCTCTTCTTTTCTTTTCTCGCAAAATGAAATTCCGAAATTATCCAATCTAAATTCGTACATATTCTTTAAGGATTATATTGGAAAACACTTTCCAATAGAAGAATTAAAAGATGAAAATGGTAAAAATTTCCCAAAAGATTATTTCAAAGGAAAAATTACATTAATTAATTTATGGTATACCACATGCGCTCCTTGCATTGGGGAAATTCCATATCTCAATCAACTCAAAGATCAATTAAATGATAAAGTTAATTTTGTTGGGATCACCTTTCACAATCAAGAAAAAGTGAATGCATTTCTTCAAAAACATCCATTTAATTTTGATTTAATTAATAATGTAGACTATAAAATTTTACAAAAACATAATTATCAAAGGTTTCCGACTAATTTTTTATTAGATAAGGAGGGTAATATTGTTTATCTTCTCCATAATTTCGATGAAAATTTTCGTGATGAATTTCTTAAAGCCTTTTCTAACTAATATTTTTTCGAGGGCAAATTCATCAAAACTATAGCCAATAAAATAAGAGTAATTCCGCACCATTGAACCAGCAAAACACTCTCACCTAGTAAAATATGTGCCATGGTAACCGAAACAGGCAGCTCTAAAGAAGAAACTATACTTCCTAAACCCAAACCCGCATTGGGAAAACCAGTATTGAATAAAATGGGTGGCAAGATGGTTCCAAATAGCGATAGAATCAGACCATATTTCCAAATAATTGAAAAATCAAATGGTCGAATATGAGATTCGTTTTCACTGAAATTGAGGTAAAAATTCTTTAAACCAACAAAATACTGCGGTCCGATTTGCGCAAAAAACAAAAATATGGAAACCACGATTCCAGCTCCTAAAAGCATTATAAATGTTTTCCTCAATGGTGAGAGATAAGTGGCAATGGTATTGGAAGTAAACATGGTAACAGTAAATGAAACCGCAGCTAAGATTCCCCAAAACACACCTTTTACATCTAAATGGATCGCTCCACTAAAACTGTTGGTTGCGAGTAACGTCCCAACCAAAACGATAACAGTCGCCAAAATTTTTCTGGCGTTGGGAAATTTCTTAGTAATAAAGCTTTCTACCACCACGCTGAACCAAACCGACTGCATTAATAATACAATTGCAATGGAAACATTAATATATTGTACTGATAAATAATAAAACAGACTTGTAAAACCTAAAGAAGTTCCGGCTAAAATCAGCTTTAGTGCGTCTTTTTTGGTAGGTTTTGCCAGTTTCTTTTTAGAAAATGAAGTTTGAATAATATTTAAAATCAGTAAACCGAAAACTCCTAAAAAAACCTGTGCAGTTGTTACTTCTGCTGTAGTATAATTTTCCTGATATGCGAGTTTTACAAAGGTAGCCAACATTCCGTAAAAGGCTGCACCTAAACCAACAAACAAAACTCCTTTTACTATGTTTTTATTTTCCATTTTTACTATTCAAAAAGACTGCAAAGTTACTGCTTTTTTAGGAGGTAGTAGTTAGAAATTAGAAGTTAGTGTCGTGAGATTTTGGGGTTGGATCTTAAACGTAGGATTTCTCATTCCGCTTTGCTTCTTTCGAAATGACAGTCCTCTAATATCAAAAAAGATAACATTGTCATTCCGACAAAGGAGGAATCTGAACGATTTCTTACAGATTTCTCATTCCGCTTTGATTTTTTTTAAAATGACACTCGATTTTAAAAAAAATGAATTCTTGTCATTCCGACGCAGGAGGAATCTCGAAAAGACACATTAGAAATGGATATAAAAAAAACCGCCCAAAAACTGGACGGTTTCATTATTTTATAAGAATTGGGTTGGATTATTTACCTTCCATTTTCTTTTTCAATTCTGCTAATGCATCGATATCTCCAAGAGTTGATCTTTCTTCGTTGTTTGAAGAAGATACTACATTTTTAGATTCTCTAACATTTTTCTTCTCCTCATCTCTGAAGATACCTGTGTGAGAAACAACTACTCTCTTGAATTCTTTGTTGAATTCGATAACTTTGAACTCAGCAGTTTCTCCTTTCTTGATTTTAGAACCATCTTCTTTCTCTAATAATCTAGATGGGCAGAAAGCTTCAACTTCTTGATCTTCGAACTGGATAGAAGCTCCTTTATCGTGAACTTCTACTGCAGTACCAGTATGAACTGTTCCTTCAGCATATTTAGTTTCAAATTTATCCCAAGGGTTTTCAGTAAGTTGCTTGTGACCTAAAGATAATCTTCTTGCTTGAGTATCTAATTCTAATACTACTACATCTAATTTATCTCCAACTGCACAGAACTCAGATGGGTGCTTAATTTTCTTAGTCCAAGAAAGATCTGAAATATAAATTAATCCATCGATACCTTCTTCTAACTCAACAAATACACCAAAGTTAGTGAAGTTTCTTACTGTTCCAACATGCTTAGAACCTACTGGATATTTAGCCTCGATATTTTCCCATGGATCTTTAGATAATTGTTTGATACCTAAAGAGATTTTTCTGTCTTCTCTATCTAAAGTTAATACTTCAGCTTCTACTTCATCACCTACTTTTACGAAATCACCTGCAGATCTTAAGTGAGTAGACCAAGACATTTCAGAAACGTGGATTAATCCTTCTACACCTGGAGCAATTTCTACAAATGCACCATAGTCAGCAAGAACTACTACTTTTCCTTTCACTTTATCACCAACTTTAAGGTCAGCAGAAAGTGCATCCCAAGGATGAGCTTCTAATTGCTTCATACCTAACTGGATTCTTGTTTTCTCATCATCAAAATCAAGGATAACCACTTTTACAGTTTGTCCGTCCTCTAAGATTTCAGATGGGTGGTTTACTCTAGACCAAGAAAGATCTGTAATGTGGATTAATCCATCTACACCTCCTAAGTCGATGAATACACCGTAAGAAGTAATATTTTTAACAGTTCCTTCAAGAACCTGTCCTTTCTCTAACTGAGCGATGATCTCTTTTTTCTGACCTTCGATGTCTGCTTCGATAAGTGCTTTGTGAGATACTACAACGTTTTTGAACTCTGGGTTGATTTTCACAACTTTGAACTCCATTGTTTTACCTACAAACTGATCGTAATCTTTAATAGGCTTCACATCGATTTGAGAACCTGGTAAGAAAGCTTCAATACCGTGTACATCTACGATCATACCACCTTTAGTTCTAGACTTAACAAAACCGTTAACGATTTCTCCAGTTTCGTGAAGTTCGTTTACTTTATCCCAAGCTTTAAGCGTTCTTGCTTTTTTGTGAGAAAGTTGTAATTGTCCAGATTTGTCTTCTCTTCTGTCTACCATTACTTCAACTTCATCACCTACTTTAAGACCTTGGTTGTAACGGAATTCGTTAAGAGAAATTACACCTTCAGATTTGAAGTTGATATCTACGATAGCTTCTTTGTCTGTTAATCTTACAACTTTACCAACTAATACGTCGTTGTCATCAAGATTGTTTAAAGAACCATTGTAGATTTCCTCTAAATCAGATTTTTCTTTTCTTGCTTCTGCATCAAGACCTGATTCGAAAGAATCCCAATCAAACTGTTCTGGTGCTACGTTTTGGTTTAATAAAACCTCTGCTGAATTTGTCTCTTTTGACATTTTCTAATAAAATTTGTATTCCTAGTTTCTTTCCAGCTTCGACTGAAATGGACTGCAGAAAAAATAGGAAGATGTTAATTTTGAATTATTTACTTCGCCGAATTCACTCCATAAAAAGTGGTGCAAAGATACTGATTTTTTTAATTCAAAATAATGGAAGTTTGAAAATAATCAAGAACAAAGAACCAAGATTCGAGAATTTATAATCTTCGGGAACTACTTTCGTAAACTTTCAGTTTATGCTCAGTACGACAGCAAACAACAATCATGATAAAAAAAGTAAAAGATGACTTTAGACTTTAGACTTTAAATTTTCCCAACACAATCTCAAATCTCAAAACTCATAACTCGAAACTCATAACTCATAATTCATAACTCACCACTCGCATCTGGAATCACACACCAAAAAACTTATCTTTGCATTATGGATATCCAAAAGCTCTTACAAAACATGCAGATTCAGGAACTGAATCAAATGCAGCAATCTACTTATAAAGCGACAGAAAACAACCAAGATGTGGTTTTATTATCACCTACTGGCTCTGGCAAAACATTGGCTTTCTTGCTTCCCGTTTTAAGAAGTTTAAAAACTAATGTAAAAGGAGTGCAGACCTTGGTATTGGTACCGGCGAGGGAGTTGGCATTGCAAATTGAGCAGGTTTTTAAATCCATGAAAACAGATTTCAAAGTTACGGTTTGCTATGGTGGGCACGACAAAAAAATAGAAGCCAATAATTTAATTGAAGCTCCAGCGTTATTAATCGGAACGCCAGGTAGAATTGCCGATCATCTTCGTCAGGGAAATTTCAATCCGAATTCTATTCATACTTTAGTTTTAGATGAATTTGATAAATCTCTGGAATTTGGGTTTCAGGAGGAAATGAGCTTCATTATTTCATCGCTGAAAAATTTAAAACAACGTATTCTCACCTCTGCCACGGCAATGGATGAAATTCCTGAGTTTACGGGTCTACAAAATGAAAAAATGGTAGACTTTTTAAAATTGGGCGAGAATAAACCTAATATCCACTTCAAAAAAGTATTAACAACTGCTGAAGAAAAACTCGAAACATTATTCCATCTGATTTGTAAAATAGGAAATAAAAGAACGCTGATTTTCTGTAATCATCGCGAGGCTGTAGATAGAATTTCTGATTTATTAAAAGAAAAAGGCATTGAAAGAGAAACTTTCCACGGCGGAATGGAACAGGATGAAAGAGAGCGTGCGCTTTTAAAATTCAGAAACGACTCAGCACGAATACTCATCACAACAGATTTGGCAGCACGAGGATTGGATATCCCAGAGGTGGAATCTATTGTTCACTATCAACTTCCTGCGAAAGAAGATGCCTTTATCCACCGAAACGGAAGAACCGCAAGGATGAATGCTAAAGGCTTTGCCTATCTTATTATGAAAGAGGATGACCATTTTCCGTTTCTGGAGAAAGACATTCCTGCGGTTAATGTAAATAATGAAACAAGAATTCCTGAAGCAACACCTTTTGAAACCTTATACATCAGCGCGGGGAAAAAAGATAAAATCAACAAAGTAGATATCGTGGGTTTCCTGATAAAAAAAGGTGAACTTAGCAAAGAAGATGTCGGAATTATTGAAGTTAAAGATACTACTTCGTATGTTGCTGTTTCTCGGGAAAAAATAAAATCTGTAATCAAGAAACTATCTCAAGAAAAACTGAAAGGCAAAAAAGTAAAAATGGAGATTGCTTATTAAATTTTCATTAATTTTGTGATTATTTATTTGTATGAAGATTAATTTACCGGACAAACTCTATTATTCAATTGGGGAAGTAGCAAAAGCATTTGATGTGAATACTTCTTTAATACGATATTGGGAGCAGGAATTCCCCATTATTAAACCAAAAAAGAATAAAAAAGGAAACCGTTATTTTACGCCTGAAGACATTAAAAACCTAAAAATAATTTATCACTTAGTGAAAGAGAAAGGCTATACTTTGGATGGAGCAAGAATAGCCTTAACAACCAATGCAAAGATTTCGGAAACGGTTTCTATTATTGATAGATTAGAGTTTGTAAAATCTGAATTGATAAAATTAAAAGAATCTTTGGTTGATAAAGATTCTACAGAATAAAAAAGCTAACCAGTGGGTTAGCTTTTCTCTTTTTATTCTTTTACAAAGACTGTTTTCCAGCACTTTTGATTTCCACTCTCCTGTTTTCAGCTCGTCCTTCAGGATTATCACTTCCATCGGGATGTTTATTGGGAGCTATCGGAACATTGGCACCTTTACCAGTCGTAGAAATTGGATTTTTAAGACCTTTGTCTTCCAACCACTTTTTCACAGCTTCTGCCCTTTTTATGGAAAGATTTTTATTATACTGCGGAGAACCTTTGGCATCGGTATGACCAATAATTTCTATCACACTTTCTGTCTTCCCATTAATATCATCAAAAACCTTTTGCAACTGAGGTTCTGCTTCTGGCTTTAATGTAGCCTTATCAAAATCAAATAATTGATCGGCTTTTAGTTTGATGTCTATGTTAAGATTACTTACATCACCCGTCAAGCTGCTTCCTTCACTGCTCAAATTCTCATCTGAGGAAGGTTTTTGCTGGTTCGTAATGATATCAACCGTATCAAACGCTACCTCATTGGGTACTTCCGAAGAAGTTATGGTAGTGCTTGTATCCTTTTGCTTACAACTCACAAAAATTGCCAGCATTGCTATTGCTATTATCCCTTTTCTCATACCTATCTGCTTACAGGGATTGCGTCAAACGTACCAAAATCAGGAATTGATAAGGTAATTGTTTTGCTGATTTCTGGTGGTGCTGCAAATTTCAGACTTATTAAAGCTTCTGGTGTTCTGCTACTGGTACTTACCTGTAATCTGCCCCCAGTTTTCATTTGAAGTGGCGATGCCTGATAGTTTCCATCATCGTCTTTCAAAATATCATGCTTCTTAGCTTCTGCATCATCAACATAATTAATATCCGCTACATCAATTACATTTAGAGAAGAACTTTCGCCCATATTTTTCACTTTCAGTTCCACATACAACACCTTACCGATAACCTTTGCTTTATCCACTGTTACCAGAGTCCCATTAATAGTTTTGGAACTAAGAGGAGTTTGAGCAGTGGTTGTGGTACTAACTTCCTCAGTTGGTGCTGGTGCAGGCTGTTCCGTTGTGTTCATTTCCGGACCTGTAGTTGTTTCCGTACTTTCTACTTTTTTATTCTCCTTACAAGACATTAAAAAGATGGCTGACATGCAGATGATTAACTTTTTCATAATATTTTATTTTTAATGATGTGAAATTTAAAATTACTGCCGAAACAGCTGCTAATGAAACTTTCAGTGGAAAGTTTTGTGATTGTATAACAATCACGGAATTATTGAAAAACATTCAAATAACATTCCATAAATATTTGATTTGCAACAAAGCAACACTTTTATTAATATCTCTACAAGTATCATTAAGGGTAGATTACAGATATCAAATAGAAATTTATGAACACAAGTACTAAATTTTAATCACCAAAAACAATTATTTTGAAAAATTTAAACTAAAATTAAACACTTTAGTGAAAATATTTTTAACTTTAAACTAAAATACACCCATGATGAACTATAAACTACACCACTTTCAAGGGTACACCAGAAGCATTCTACTATTAGGCATTCTTCTTTTATTTTTCTTTTTTGCCCAAAAATTTAATGGTAAAGAAAATACCATAGATTCTAATTCGCTTCACTTTTCATCATCACCTAGCCACAAAATTGATCTCGTAAACTTCGATCCTAACACTTACGATCTTGAAGATTGGAAAAAAATTGGCTTCAGTGAGAAGGATGCTCACACCATCCTTAAGTATAGAGATGTGGTTGGCGGAAAATTTACTTCGAAGGAGCAATTGAAAAAATGTTATTCTATTAGCGATGAAAAATATGCAGAACTTGAACCTTATCTCTTATTACCTAACTCCCAAAAAAACAAAGATCATAAGTTTGAGACAAAATTCTTATCTATTCAACACGCTTTCGATCCTAACACATTGACGGAAAATGACTGGCAACAGATGGGATTTTCAGAAAAACAAGCCAATTCCATTATAAAATACAAGAAGTTTCTCGGTGGTAGATTTGATAGTAAAGAGAGTTTGAAAAACTGTTTTGTGATTAGTGATGCCAATTACAAGCAAATGTCACAGTTTATATCGTTACCGGAAAAAGCAAAGAGCTCTGCAAAACCCAGTGTTCGCCTTGCAAAATTTGACCCCAATACGTTGGATGTAAACGGTTGGGTTCAACTCGGTTTTACAGAAAATCAGGCTGCGTCAATCATCAAGTACCGTGATAAAGTATTGAAAGGAAGTTTTAAAAATATTGATGACGTTCAAAAATGCTTTGTGATTTCGGATCAGAAATTTGCGGAATTGCAGCCTTATATTCAGTTAGCTCACACCCAAAAAACCAATCAGGAAACAGATTTCGCTTCTATAGACCTCAACAAAATTTCGTTCAAACAACTTTTAGAATTTGGTTTTAACGAGAAAGCCGCAGGAAGTTTTATTGGATTTAGAAATAAACTGGGAGGTTTTGCCAATACCCAGCAAATGATGGATACGTATAATATTGATAAAGATTTAATGCAAAAACTCATCAACACAGCAAAATTCAGCTCTGAAAATATCACCAAATACTCTTTAATGGAAGCTCCTGAAGAGTGGCTAAAGACGCATCCTTATTTTAAATACTCCGCCGACAAAATCATTTTTCACAGAGCGACATTAAAAACCGATGCCGATATTTGGAAAGCTTTAAAACTCAAACCCGAATATGAAACCCGAATGAGATGGTATGTGAAATAAAAGTTGGTATTAGTTGATTCAAGATTTGGAATCTTAATTTACAGAAAACTATTCCTCAATAGTCTTAGCAGAATCCTTCAATAAATCATTAAGAGAATTAAGTTCTTCAGGGGTTAAATCACGCCATTTTCCCACAGGTAAATCGAGCTTAATATTAAGAACACGAATTCTTTTCAGCTTCTTAACTTCAAAACCTAAATACTCACACATCCTACGGATCTGTCGGTTCAAACCTTGGGTAAGTACAATTCGGAATGTCATGGTGTCAATCTTCTCCACTTCACATTTTTTAGTAACAGTATCCAAAATAGGAACACCATTTCTCATTTTTTGTAAAAACGTTGGTGTTATAGGCTTGTCTACACGAACGATGTATTCTTTGCCGTGATTGTTTCGGGAACGAAGAATTTTATTAACGATATCACCGTCTGACGTAAGCAAAATCAAACCTTCGCTGGGTTTATCAAGCCTCCCAATTGGGAAAATTCTTTTGGGGTGTTTAATGTAATCAATAATATTGTTTTTTTCGCGCTGGGTATCTGTTGTGCAGACAATACCAATGGGTTTGTTGAAGGCGATATAGGTATGTTCTTCCTGCTCCTGCTTTTTGCGTATGGATAGGCCATCTACAAAAATTTCATCTTCATCAGAAACTTTTGTTCCCATTTCAGGAATTTTTCCATTGACGGTGATTTTACCTTCTTCTAAAAGCTTATCGGCAGCTCTTCTGGAACAATATCCTACTTCGGAAAGATATTTATTGATTCTTATTTTTTCCACATTGCAAAATTAGCAATTTAGAAACTAAAAGCAATGCTCTTAATTAGAGCTGTAACCAGTGTAATTTTTGTTACTGAAAATAATTGCCTGAAAACTCAAACCCAAAAACAATGGATTTCGCGTGCTATAATTTCCGCTGTACACAAAAACTCCAAACTCCTGATTCAATCTTTTTGAAAATGCAGCTTGGTAGCCCAACTTCAAACCATAATACTCGGTGTCCTTGATATTGGATTTATTCAGTTGTTTGCCATATTCCAACTCTACTGTAAATTTATCATCATCTTTACCGATCAAAAATTTCGGCTGAATGGTCCAATTCACTGTATGGATATCGTCTACCACAAAATGATATTTCAACCCAGTACCAATGGCAAAAAATGGTAAGATATGATATCCTCCCACAAAACCGATACCGTACATAAAATCATTAGGGTAAGAATATCTTGCATATCCTTGTTGATAAGCGGCGGATTGCTCATCCTCTCTCTTTTGAGATTTATTGGAAAGATTATAACCCACCTGCACACTCGGACTGATATAAAAACCCATCGTTTTGCTTTTTGAAGAATCGTCCTGTGCCCATAAACACAAACTCAAAACTAAAAAACAAAGAGATAATTTTTTTTTCATGGAAGTAGTGTTTCGGTATTATTTGTCTAAAAAATGAAAATCATTGCTAAGATAATCAGCGGAAGCATTGTCAACAGAGTAATTGCCAATCTTAGTACGTCTTAATTGCGTCAGGTAGGCACCAACGCCCAATTTCTGACCGATATCGTGCGCTAAACTACGAATATAGGTACCTTTAGAGCAACCAACTGTGAAGCTTATCAACGGAAAATCTATTTGAATATCTTTAATGTAATGAATGGTTGTTTTTCTGGACTTCATCTCCACCTCCTCTCCTGCTCTTGCAAGATTATAAGCACGTTCACCATCAATTTTTATCGCTGAAAAAATAGGTGGCTTCTGTTCGATTTCACCTTCAAATTGAGCTAAAACGTCTTCAACGTTTTCGACTGTGATGTGAGCAATATCCTGAGGTAAAATTTCTGGTTTTTCGGTGTCATAAGATTCTGTCTGAGCTCCAATTTTTATTTCTGTCCAGTATTCCTTTGGTGCATCTTGAATTTCAGGAATCTTTTTGGTAAACTTACCACAACACACTATTAAAAGTCCAGTCGCTCTTGGATCTAAAGTGCCTGCATGACCGATTTTAAATTTCTTGGGAAGATTGAATTCTCTTTTCAGTTTGTATTTTAGTTTATTAACCGCCTGAAAAGATGTCCAATCCAAGGGTTTATCTAAAAGGAAAATATACCCTGAAAGAAGTTCTTCTGAATTCACAATCTTAATATTGAATTATTTAAACCAATAGAAATAAATCAATAAAGCGATTCCGACAAAAATCCTGTACCAACCCCACGGTTTGAAACCATATTTATTAAGGAAAGCAATGAAAGATTTTATTGCTATTAATGCCACAATAAAAGCAACAATATTTCCGACAACAAAAATCATCATATTGTCGTTTGAAGCAAGAATCATTTCATAACCCTTCATTGGAGTAGCCGTTTCTTTGCCCCAAGTTTTTACAAAAACCGAATAAGTGGTTACTGCTAACATGGTTGGAACAGCCAAAAAGAAAGAGAATTCTGCTGCCGCCTTACGGGTAAGACCTTGCGTCATTCCACCGATAATGGAAGCTGCACTTCTGCTGGTTCCTGGCATCATCGCAAGACACTGCCAAAAACCTATAGTGATCGCTTTTTTAATAGTAATTTCTTTTTCATCATCTATTCTTGGGTTTTTAAACCATTTGTCTGCAAACAGCAAAACCACTCCTCCTAAAACCAAAACAGATGAAATAGCGATTTGATTGCCTAAAACCGCTTCAATCTTATCATCCAACAGATACCCCAATACCAATGCTGGTAACACGGCAAAAGCCAGTTTCACATAAAATTGTAAGTTTTTAAAATCAAAAAATTTCTTCCAATAAGCCACAACTACAGAGAGTATGGCACCAAATTGAATGGAAACCTGAAACATTTTAAGAAATTCGTCCTCGGGAAGCCCCATTAAACTTGCGGCAAATCCCATATGAGCGGTCGAAGAAATGGGTAAATATTCTGTTAAACCCTCAACAATTGCAATAATAATTGCTTTAAAAAGATCCATTGAAAATACAGTTATTATTAATCTTTTTTACGCAAAAGAATTGCATACACTTCAATAGCAAAACCAATGACAACAAAAAGAGGTGCTATTCTTATTCTTCTGATGGAGAAAATATCGTCATTCCATTGATTTGGATCAAACTTCCCGTCTATGGTATTGGCATCAGAGCCCATCATTAGAAGGAAGCCTACAACAATAAATGCAATACCAATCAGCATCCATTTATAGTTGTCACGGCCAAAATAAAATGTATTTTCTTTAGGCACCTCAGTTTCTCTCCCAAAAGAAGAAGCTGAGAATTTTGTTGTTTTTTTGCTCATGTTTAAGAATAGTATAAGTCATCAGTACTGGATTTCAAGAACCTCCAAGTCGCTATAATGGTACTTAGAACGGTTATTAAAATTCCTACTCCAAAAATAAGAATTACCAACCAAATGTAATTTTGATCGTCCTGTAGGAAGTTTGCACCGATTTCCTTGGTAAAATAAAACCAGACTCCAAATAGTGCTGCAAGACCAATAAGTGAACCCACAACTCCTAAAATAAGAGCCTCTTTTATAAATGGTTTTAATATAAATCCTCTTTTGGCACCCACCAACTGCATGGTTTTGATGATAAATCTCTTAGAGAATATTTTTAATCTGATTGAATTATTAATTAACACAATAGCCAATACTAAAAACAGCAAAGAGAAGCCTAAAATCCATTTTAGAATTCTATTGAGATTGTTGTAAACATCTACCATTAGAGAACTGTCGTTTTTCACTTCAATTACTCCAGGAACTGTCTTTATGGCCTGTATCGCCTCATTGATTTTTGCTGGATCAACATATTCTGGTTTCAAAGCAACCTCTACAGACGAAGGAAAAATATTCTCTTCAAAGAGTGCATCACTGTCAATACCCATGCTTTTTTTTGCTTCCTTCGCAGCCATCTGACGGGTGATATAAGTAGTTTTCTTTACAGGAGTTAGCGCTTGAATTTTTTTTACAGCTTCCTGCTCTAGCTTTACGATTTTTGCAGAATCTTTGGCTTCGTAATTTTCATCGAAATAGGCATTTACCACCAGTTGTTCCTTAATATAGTCTGAATATTTCTGTGCATTAATTAGGATAAGTCCCATTAAACCCAATAGAAACAACACAAGAGCTATACTTACAACAACGGTAATATTACTGGATCTAAGTCTTTTATTATTAAACTCTTCTACAGATTTAGCCATAAATATTAAAATTTTCGGCTAAATTAGAAAAAAACTTCCGAAATTTGGGACGAATTACTGAAAATCATTGTTAATAAAATCATAAAAAACCTTGACTGTAAAAGCAAAAAAGCATTTAGGACAGCATTTCCTAAAAGACGAAAATATAGCTAAAAAAATTGTTGATGGACTTTCTTTTGAAGGTTACGACAACATCCTGGAAGTAGGCCCTGGAATGGGTGTACTCACCAAATATCTTCTTGAAAAACATAAAAATATATTCCTTGCCGAGATAGATCAAGAATCTATTGAATATTTAAAACAAAATTACCCAACAAATATTTTGGATAAAACCTTTGTAGGAGACTTTCTTAAAGAAGACTTTTCATCATTTGAAAATCAGCAGGTAGCCATCATTGGTAATTTTCCTTACAATATTTCTTCGCAGATTCTTTTTAAAATTATAGATTATTATCAGCTCGTTCCAGAAATGGTGGGTATGTTTCAGAAAGAAGTAGCTGAAAGAACCGCAGCTAAACCCCGCACAAAAGATTATGGTATTTTGTCTGTAATGATTCAGGCTTATTATGAAGTGGAATATTTATTTACAGTACACGAGAATGTCTTTAATCCACCACCAAAGGTAAAATCTGGGGTTATTAAAATGACCAGAAATCCAAAACCCGGTTTGTCTGGAAATGAAAATCTCTTCAAACAGATTGTAAAAACAGGTTTTAATCAAAGGCGCAAAAAACTTTCCAATGCATTAAAATCCATAAACATTCCTGAAGGAATCAAAAATCATCCTTTTTTTGAAAAGAGAGGTGAGGAATTAAGTGTGGAAGATTTTATCAATTTCACAATTCTTTGGAAGGAAAATCTATAAAATAAAAAAACTTCAGTTTGCACTGAAGTTTTTTTATTGATTCAAAGTTGATTATTCTCTGTTTTTAAGCATAATCCAACCTGTTTGTTTTAGATGTACTTTTGAGTTTGGATGATTCCAACCTAGTTCATACCAGTAAGTTGCAGTTGGTAATTTCTTACCTTGTAGAGTTCCATCCCATATTGGTCTCATCTTTGAGAATTCAAATATTGGTGCACCATATCTATCATACACCGCAGCTTTAAATCCATCAAAATTCACGAATGCTCTTAAGTCAATCACATCATTATATCCATCTCCGTTTGGAGTAATCATATTATTGATATGCGCTGTAAAGAAATCAACAACCTCTTCACAATGTGTGCCTTTCACTCTGACTCTAATGGTAATCTTAATATTATTTTGAATATTATTAAATACATTTGAGTCCTGCCAAGAAATACCTCCATCAATTGAATATTCTAATACTGGTGGACCGTCAGCATTTACAATCAACTTACCGTTGTTGTACTCCAAACTTCTGATTACAGGGATTGGCGCAGCTTGCACGTTAAATGTAAATGTTTGTGTACAAATTCCGTTGTTTACTTGTAAAGTGTAAGCACCCCATTGGTTAGCAACAATGGTAGGAGTTGTTTCTCCTGTACTCCAAAGGAAGGTTAATCCATTGCCATTAATACCTGGATCCAAAACTACAGAATCACCATGGCAGATTTCACCTCCTTGGAAATTGGTCTTAATTTTTGGTAAAACTTCAATAGTAATAGTCGCTGGTACTGCAGATTTACATCCTTTTTCGCCAATTGCATAAACTGTGAAAGTTGTTGTATGGGTAAGAGTTACAGTTTGCGTGTTGGTATTACCAGGGAAATTAGACCATTCGTAAGTTACCCCACCTGTAGCAGTTAAAGTAACCGTTTCACCCTCACAAATACGGGTTTTATTTGCAGCAACATTGGCTACAGGTGTCTGTTCTTTCTCCAACACCAATTCAACTATTCTGTAACAAAAACTACCATTGGAAACTACAACATACAATGTAGTACCCGTGGTGTTATAAGCAGTAACATTTGTAATAAAATTATTATTCAATGCAGTTGCATCTGCTTGATTTTCATAAAATTTAAATTGTGCTCCAGGCGTTGTACTTATCTGGTTCTGCAATTGTTGCAAATTAAATGTTTGATTACCAGGTGTTGCACATAGGAGATAAGAAGCATTTTGTGCTTGAGGCGTTGTTCCCCCATGAACTTCGATCTCGGCAGTACCAGGACAATTATTACCAGGAACCCAAACTTCAATTTTATAAACTCCAGGTTGCACAGCTGTATACGTATTTGTAGTAGCACCAGGAATTTCTACACCATCTTTAAACCATTTATAAGTTGCATTAGGTATATCAACCGATGCTGTTAATAAAGTCGGGGTATTATCACAGACATTAATTTCTGGAGGTAATTCTGCACCAGCTGCGTCTAATAATTTTACACCGATATCAAATGAGCCACCTTCTAAAAAAATTGCGGTGTCAAAAGTTTTGTCAGTATAGTCTGCAACTACCAATTTAAAATGATAAGCTTGACCTGGAACAACTATTGCTGTAGCTGTTAATGGAATCGTTCTACCATTGAAATTGGTTTCAATATTTGCTGTATTATAATCATGGAAATACTGTTCATTAATCGCTGCACAACCAAATGTACCAGGTATAGTAGGGTGTATATTCGTAATACTTACAGGACCTGCTCCGCCAGGTAAAATTGCCATATTTTGGTAAGCCGCTGTACTACCGACTGGTCTTAGTAATAAAGCAAAACCGTCGGCATAATCACATGGATAGGTACCAGTATATTCTTCTGACGCTAGAAGATAATTAAATTTTATTTGTGTAGAAGTTGGGACAAAATCAAACTCTAGCATTACTGCATCACCATAACCGCTAGCACCCAATCCCATTGCCTGCGCAAGATCATTATCTGTTCCTGAATCAAGTACCCCACTTTGAGTACCACTTATAAATTGATTTCCAGCTGTTCTTGCATAACCTGTTGAAAGTAAAATACCATCCTTAAATGGGAAATTAGTTGTTCCCTTATGAAAGTAACCCCAACTTCGATTGGTATCGGAAGATGTAGTATTAGGATGTATGGTAACATTAGAAACATTGGGTGTTCCACATGTACTTCCAGAAGAAATAAGAATATTCTTCACCAATTGTTCTGGTGTGAAACTTGAAGCAGGATAACTTGGATCGTTCACATCTATAAACGCTCCAGCTTTTTTAGAGGCTTCCGAAGGGATTTTTTTGGGTGGGTTTTTTCTTAAATCATTCTGTGAAAAAGCCAAAAAAGGCAGCAGAAATGAAAATAAGAAAAACAAAAATTTACTTGTCTTCATAATCAATAATTGTAATTTTCAACAAATTTAATTTTTCTTTTGAAATTCTTTGCATTTTAATACAATTTTTATCAAATAAAACAAAAAAAAGCATTTCTCAAATGAAAAATGCTTTTTTTTCTTAGTTCCTATTCTTTATTAAAATCCAGCCTGAGCGCTCTTCTAATTTTTTACTTGCAGGGTTTATCCAATGTACCTTATACCAATAAGTGCCTGTAGGCAATTGATAACCGTTAACGGTACCATTCCAGATTGGGTTTTTATTGGTTGCTCTAAATACTTCGCTTCCATATCTATCAAACACTGATGCCGAAAAATTAGCATAATTTGCAATTCCTGTAAAATCCACATAGTCATTCTTACCGTCACCATTTGGTGTGATGGCATTGGTGACAACAAATGTGAAATAATCTAAAATTGTTCCGCATTTGGCATCTTTTACCCTCACATGAATTTTGTAGTTAGAATTCTCCATTACATTGTAGAAAATATTCGATGATTGCCAATTCACACCATCATCAATAGAATATTCCAAAGGATTATTAGTGGGATTTTCAGCAGTAATCGTTAAAGATTTTGCATCATAATTATATTGCACATCTGTTATTTGCGGAAGCACCATAGGTAAGACTTGAGCTGTAAATACTTTAGAACACGTACCATTGGAAATTGTAACGGAATAGGTACCCAAGGTCGTGGTACTAATAGTTGGTGTTGTTTCACCAGTACTCCATAAATAAGTATATCCTGGCTGTGAACCCGCATCTAGAGTAGCTGTTTCTCCTGGACAAATGTAAACATCGTGTAATGATGAAGTGATTCCAGGAACCACCTCTATCGTAATTGTTGCAGGATTCACTGAGCTACATCCGTTCCCTCCCAATGCATACACA
The DNA here is from genome assembly GCA_023458535.1 of Bacteroidota bacterium. Taxonomy (GTDB): domain Bacteria; phylum Bacteroidota; class Bacteroidia; order Flavobacteriales; family Weeksellaceae; genus Chryseobacterium. The sequence goes on along the minus strand of JAEWYW010000019.1, from coordinate 18,452 downwards.
GAATATGTAGTGGTTGTAGTTGGGGATACCACTTGTACAGGACCATTCCCATTTAATCCTACCCAGTTGTAAGTAATACCTCCAGTGGCAGTTAAGGTTACTGATTCTCCTGCACAAATTTTTAATTTATCTGCAGTTACTGCGGCCGTTGGCGGACCAACAATTACAGTTACAGTTGCTGGATTTGCCGAAACACAACCATTGGCTCCAACGGCATACACTGTATAAGTAGTTGTTGTCGTTGGAGAGACTGTTTGAGTATTTCCATTTCCTGTTAATCCACCACCCCAATTATAACTCACACCTCCAAAAGCAGTAAGTGTAACAGATTCTCCAACACATATCCTAGGAACCGATGCTGTAAGTGTTGCAGCAGGAAGAGCAACATCTTTTACCACCGTCACAGTGGCAGTATAAGAACAACTTAAGTTGCCTGGCTGTGATGTATTGGTAACTGTTAATGTATATGTTCCTCCCTGGTTCACAACTGGCGTAAGTGTATTTCCACCAGAAACAATATTTCCACCTCCAGATGTAGACCAAGTTATGGTTGACCCAGTAGGAACTGTAGATCCACTAGCATCTAAAGTAATAGTAGGGACAGTACAATTAATGGTTGCTGGTGGTGCAATTGTGAGTATGGTAGGTGGGCTAACATTTAAAGTTAATGACACCACTTTTTTACAACCCCCTCTAGTAATCAACACATAAACAGTTTGTGTGGCATTTACAGTATAATTGGTAGGTATCGTATTAGCATTTCCAAGGTTGGCGTCCGCCAGATTATCATAATAAGCGAAATTGACTCCTGTATCTGATGTTAATTGTGCTTGTGCTTGTGTTAAATCAAACTGAGTTCCTCCATTTACAAAACATTTGCTGAGGCTTGCGTTTTGTGCAGTTATCGGTTGTCCCACAGTTATAGTAATAGTCGCAGGATTTGCCGATGCACATCCATTAGCCCCTACTGCTGTCACCGTATAAGTTGTTGTGGTGGTAGGCGAAACGGTTTGTGTAGCACCTGTACCAGTAAGTCCATTTCCCCAAGTATAAGTAGTACCACCAGATGCGGTAAGCGTAACTGATTCTCCTGCACAAATATTAATTGACGAAGCTGTTAAATTCGTATTTGGAGGTGCACTATCACCCGTCACTACAACGCTTGCTGTTACTGAGCAACTAACATTTCCGGGTTGATAGGTATTGCTGATTGTTAAGGTATAGGTTCCAGGGGCATTAATCACTGGATTTAGAGTGTTACCACCTGAAACAATATTACCTCCGGTTGTTGTCCAGTTAAAAGTTGCGCCATTTTGATAAGTGGATGCCGAGGCATTTAAGGTCGTCTGTGAATTTGCACACGTCAATATAGCAGGAGGCGCTATTGTAGCAATCATCTGCGGCGCCTTCTGTAATGACAGTTCTGCGATTTTTGAACAGGATCCATTTTTCACCAAAACATATACCGTTTGACCGCCAGGACTGGAGTATGCTGTTGGATTTGGGATGGTACTGTTATTTCCTTGTTGTGCATCGGCCAAGTTAGCATAGTATGAAAACGTCAGAGTTCCTGGACCTGTACTGATGGCAGGTTGCGCACTGGTAAGATCATAGATAATATTCCCTGCAGAATAACAAGCTGTGAGAGTTGCATTTTGCACTGTTGGCGATGTCGCACCAACGATAGTAACAGTTGCGGTTCCAGGGCATGAATTTCCAGGAATGGTTACTTCTACTCTGTAAACGCCTGGTTGTGTTGCTACATAAGTGGCACTGGTAGCACCAGGTATAGGATTAGTTCCTAAAAACCATTGGTAAGTTGCATTGGGTGCCTGTGCAGAAACTACTAATGTTGTAGGTGTGTTATCACACATTGTTATCGACGAAGGTAAAGCAACACCGTTCCCGTCTAATAGTTGCACGCCAATATCAAAAGAACCTGCTTCTAAGAAAACGGCAGTATCAAATTGTGTATCTTGATAATCTGCCAAAACCAATTTAAAATGATAAGTCTGACCAGGAATTACTGTCGCTTCCGCAGTAAGAGGAACTGTTCTACCATTAAAATTAGTTTCAATATTCGCAGTATTGTAGCCTCCAAAATATTGCTGATTTACGGCTGCACAACTCCCATTATTAGTATTGATGGCTGGGTGAATATTTTTAACACTCACAGTACCACCTCCACCTGGCAAAACCGCTAAATTGGTATAAGTAGGATCACCTTGTTTTTTTAATAATAAAGCAAATCCGTCGGTATAGTTACAGGGATATGCTCCGTAGTATTCTTCAGACGCCAATAAATATCTAAATCTAACTTTGGTCGACAATGCAACAAAATCAAACTCAATATAGGTATTATCCTTTAAACTGGTTGCAGGAACATTCAGAGCTTGAGATAAGTCAACATCACCGTTACTGCTGAAAGTATCACTTAAATCCTGACTAATGAATGCATTGCCTGCCTTGTTAGCTTGTCCAGTCACCAACACTATACCCTTTTCAAAAGGAAAATTGGTAGTTCCTTTGTTGAAATAACCCCACGTTCTCGTTGCATTACTGGCTGCAAGATTCGGAGAAACCATCACATTGGAAATATCTGGTGTAAAACAATTGGATCCTCCTTTAATTAAAACATCTTTTACAAGCTGTGTAATGTCGTAATTGGATTCGGGGTAACCTGCAGCATTCACATCTATAAAACTTCCTGCTTTTAGAGTTTGCGAAGAAGGATTTTGTGATCTTTGCACCCTCGAAGGTGTATTTTGTGAAAGCAAAACACTACAAGCGAAGAAAAATATAAATAGAAAATATAGTTTTTTGAAGCTATTTAGTAACATTTTTAAATAGGTTTACAACAAAAATAAGATTTTTTTATAGATAAAATAAGTTAATTAACATAATATTGTTAAAAACGACAGTCTAAAATTTAGTCTTTGTTCATTTCATCAATTTTATTTTGAAGTTCGTTAATTTTATCCTTTAAGAATTTTATTTCATTTTTATTGGTGTTTACATTGCTTTTAAGCATCACATTTTTGGCGCGTTCACTGTGGTCTTCATCGTCTTCATCTTCATTAATTTCGTCGATATCTTCGCTTATTTCTTCAATATCTTCCTGAATGTCTTCGATATCTTCATTAATCTCCTCAATATCTTCGCTTATTTCTTCAATATCCTCCTGAATGTCCTCAATATCTTCACTGATTTCTTCGATATCTTCTTGGATATAATCAATTTTTTCATGACTTCTGTTGACAGCCATCTGAATAAAAATAGCCAGATAAATGGCCTCCAATGACAAAACCGTGGTAAGAATCAGAAGCATTTTATCAAACGCTACCCAACCAATCAATGGCAGTAGAAAAGAAACTAAAAACACCAATGTATGCGCCACCAAAGATGGTATAGAACCTATCCACCACGTGATGCCATCTGTAATTTTTTCTAAATGTTTTAATTTTTCGGCTCGTCTTTCTTCTTTTCCCATAATTAAAGTTCTTTAGTTACACCTAAACCAAAAAGTGCAAAATCATATTTTGCGGGATCTTGATCATCAAATGTTCGAATCACATCATCCAGCTCCTCAACAGTCTTCCAGTCATTTTGAGTTCTTTTAATCAATCCTAATTTCCTAGAAACATTACCCGTATGAACATCCAAAGGAATCGACAAGTATTTTTGCTCAATATTTGTCCAGATGCCAAAATCCACTCCTTTATTGTCTTTCCTTACCATCCACCGAAGAAACATCATAATTCTTTTTGAGGACGAATTTTTGTAAGGCGAACCGATGTGTTTGTGCGTTCGGTGCTGTTGAAATCCCAAAAACTGATTTCTAAACCTTTCGATGGAGTGATAAAAATTGGTTTCATCCTGTCGGAGTGCAAATAATTGCTCTAAGCTTTCACTTTCAGCGTAGATTTTCTTAAACTGTCTCAGAAAATAAATAAAATCCTCACTGTTAAAAGTTCGATGAATACTTTTCTGTTCTATCTTTTCAAAATCTTTATCCTTGGCTTCCATCACAAAATCGAATGGAGAATTTCCCATAAAATTAAGCATTTTTTCTGCAGAATTGAGAATAGATTTCCTGTTTCCCCAAGCGATGGTTGCTGCTAAGAATCCTGAGATTTCAATATCTTGTTTTAATGCAAACCTATGCGGAATTTGAATGGGATCATTCTCAATAAAATCAGCAACATTATACTGATCAGATTTTTCATCCAAAAAAGATTTCAATTCATCAAGATTCAACATCATTTTACAGCTTTATTGTTTCTAACGCTTTTGGTAGAAATGTATTAACAAAAATGGGTCTCGCTTCGTCGGTAAAAACTGTTAAATCAGCATATCTGTTTGAAAAATGTCCTAGTATAAGTTTGCCCACACCTGCCTTTTTGGCGATCGTAGCTGCCTCCATTGCCGTGGTATGACCTGTGTAATCTGCCATCTCTTTAAGATCGTGTAAGAAAGTAGATTCATGATACAGCACACTCGCGTTCTCAATAATGGGAATTACACTTTCCAAATATCGTGTATCACTGCAAAATGCATAAGAAATAGGTGGCGCAGGGTCGGTGGTTAGTTTTTCATTCTTAATAATATAACCGTCATTGGTTACAAAATCTTTACCCAATTTTAAATTGTGGTAATCGCAAGTTTCAATTTCTGGATATTTGGAAATTTCATCCATATTAAGATGTCTTTCACGTGGTTTTTCCTTAAATAAATATCCATTGCAATAAATTCTATGATCGAGCGGAATGGTAAATACCTCTACCCTTTTGTCCTCATATATTTTCTCGGAATAATCTTTATCCAACTCATGATAAACCACTTCAAAACCTCTGTGTGTTTCGGTGATGGTGAAAATCGTTTCAAGCATTTTTTTAATGCCTTTCGGACCATAAACATGCAGTGGGTTTTCTCGTCCCAACAAACGAAAAGAGGCTATTAAACCTGGTAAACCAAAGCAATGATCACCGTGCAAATGTGAAATAAAAATATGATTGATTTTTGAAAATCTAGCCTTCGCTTTTCTCATTTGAACCTGAGTTCCCTCACCACAATCAATTAAAAATAAACGCTCGTCCATCTCCAATAATTGCGCTGTTGGTGATGAATTAATTGTTGGAATCGCTGAATTAAAGCCTAATATCGTTAAATAAGTACTCAAAATAGAAAGAAATTAATGGTTTAAAAACTCCAAAAATTTATCAAGAGCTTTTTTGCGGTGGCTGATTTTGTTTTTTTCATCGGGATTCATTTCTGCAAAAGTTTTTTCATAGCCTTCGGGTACAAAAATAGGATCATAACCAAAGCCTTGGTGGCCTTTATTATCTTCCAAAAGATTTCCATAAACCCGCCCTTCAAAATACTGTATTTGTTGACCATCATAATAGCATAAAACTGTAATAAAGTACGCTTTCCTATTGGTCTCACCCTGCATTTCAGTAAGTACTTTCTCTATGTTTTTTGCAAAGTCATGATCTCCTGCATAACGTGCCGAAAAAATACCTGGCCTTCCGTCTAAAGCCTCCACAACTAAGCCAGAATCATCACCAACACTTGGAACTCCTGTTTTCTCAAAACAATACTTTGCTTTAATGAGCGCATTGGCTTCAAAGGTATCTCCATCTTCTACAATTTCATCATGAATAGCAAAATCTGATAAACTCAATATTTGAAATTCATTGCCTAAAATCTGCTGTATTTCTTCTTTTTTATGTTCGTTGTGGGTAGCAACTAATATTTTTTTCATCATAATTAATTCTCTGAATAATGTACATTATTTTTCTTGGTAAACAAATAATAAAAAACCGTAAATAATACGATTCCTATGCCTAAAATAAGCCATTCTGAAACTTTAAAAGCTTCTGCGAAACTTTCGTTATCGGTATAAAAAATAAGAATGGAGGAACATAAATTATTGAACGCATGCAGCAATATGGGCAAAAGCAACGTTTTTGTTTTCTCGTACACCAAACCCATTACACAACCTAACATTACAGCCCCAACAAACTGCCAAGGATTAGCATGAACAAGTCCAAACACAACGGAGGCGATAATGATGGCATATGCTGGTCTCATTCCATTATTGATTAAACCTTTCTGAATAATTCCTCGAAAAATAATTTCCTCAAAAATAGGCGCCATAATCACTGCCATTATAATCATCATCACAGGATCTTTAGTCAGTTGACCCATCAATAGCGTAAACCACTCGTACAAATCCCCAAAAACAGGGCCAGTGGTTGGAATCTGAGAAGTGACGAATTCCCCCATCAACATCATTCCCAACATCATGGGGAACACCAATAAATAGGTATAGAAATTAGTGGTGCTAAAATTAAAATTGAGTTTCATTCTGGTTGTCGGGCGAACGATAAAAAAATCAAAAAAGGCAATAGCAGTTACAAAGCTCAGTGCATTCGAGATCATTATAAAGCCGTCTGAATACTGCAAATTTTCATGAAAAACAAACATTGAAAAAACATTAATACCAGCAATCAACATCGCCGCTGCGAACATTCCCGCAATCAGTATCAATGCTCCCATCCAGTTGAATTTAAATTTTGGATATTTAGATTTTTTCATATAAAATTTGCTTAAAAAGAAACAAAGATAATTTATTTACAACCGCTCGCAAAAACTTAAACCGATTAATAAAGGCTAAGATTTTCTGTTTTCATTAAAATTACCGAATTTTGCATTCTCAAATTTTTATATGTCAGCACAGCTACTAAAAGAGATCGAAAAACGTAAAACCTTCGGGATCATATCTCACCCCGATGCCGGAAAAACCACCCTTACAGAAAAATTACTACTTTTTGGAGGAGCCATTCAGGAGGCAGGTGCCGTAAAAAGTAACAAAATAAAAAAGGGAGCCACTTCCGATTTCATGGAAATTGAGCGACAAAGAGGAATTTCCGTCGCAACATCCGTTTTGGCTTTTGAATATAGAAATCATAAGATCAACATTCTGGATACGCCTGGTCACAAAGATTTTGCTGAAGATACCTATAGAACACTTACAGCGGTCGATTCTGTTATTGTGGTAATAGACGTCGCAAAAGGTGTTGAAGAGCAGACCGAAAAATTGGTTCAGGTCTGTAGAATGCGTAATATTCCGATGTTGGTGTTCATTAATAAGTTGGACCGGGAAGGTAAAGATGCTTTTGATTTGCTGGATGAAGTTGAACAAAAACTGGGTTTAAGCGTAGTGCCACTTTCATTACCTATTGGTATGGGAAGCGACTTTCAGGGTATTTATAATATTTGGGAAGACAATATTCAGTTATTTTTAGAAGAGAAAAAACAAAAAGTAGGTGAAACCATTAAGTTTGACGACATTAATGATTCTAAAATAGACGACATAATTGGGGAAAAGGCAGCTCGGATATTAAGAGACGAATTGGAACTGGTGCAATCTGTTTATCCTGAATTTAATCGCGAAGATTATATGAAAGGAGATTTGCAACCGGTGTTCTTTGGTTCTGCACTGAATAATTTTGGAGTTCGGGAACTTTTAGATGCATTTATTGATATTGCTCCGATGCCGCAGCCAAAGGAAAGTGATTTAAGAATTGTAAAGCCTGAAGAAAACAACTTCACAGGATTTGTATTCAAAATTCATGCGAATATGGATCCTAAGCACCGCGACCGTTTGGCATTCATAAAAATAGTTTCAGGAACTTTTAAAAGAAACGAAAATTATCTTTTAGTACGTGAAGGTAAAAAAATGAAATTTTCTTCACCCAACGCTTTCTTTGCGGACAAAAAAGAAGTGGTGGAAGAGAGCTTTCCTGGAGATATTGTCGGATTACACGACACGGGAAATTTTAGAATTGGAGATACCTTAACTGCGGGCGAAAAACTGAGTTTCAAAGGAATACCAAGCTTCTCACCTGAGCATTTCCGATATATTAATAATGATGATCCATTGAAAGCTAAGCAATTAGCAAAAGGCATCGATCAGTTGATGGATGAAGGTGTTGCACAGCTCTTCACGATGGAAATGAACAACAGGAAAATAATTGGTACCGTTGGCGCCCTTCAATATGAGGTAATACAGTACCGTTTAGAACACGAATACGGTGCAAAATGTACCTACGAGCCAATTTCTATTCATAAAGCATGCTGGGTGGAAGCCGACGAAAAGTCTGACGAGTTTAAAGAATTTGCACGTCTTAAACAAAGATTTTTAGCAAGAGATAAATATGATCAGTTGTTATTCTTAGCAGATTCGTCTTTTACCATACACATGACTCAGGAAAAATTCCCAAACATCAAACTACATTTTATAAGTGAGTTTAGAAATAATTAAAATATTCTTTATAATATAAAAACTACATCCCTTCATTTTTTGAGGGGATTTTTATTTTTTGATTGCTAAAAAGTTTTGTAAAATATTTGTAAAATAAATTTTACCCGTTGATAATCAATATAATATCATTTTACGAACCTATTACATTTCTTTTACAAACTTTTAGTTCACAACGGTGCTAATTTTACTTCAACAAAAAATTAATCAAATGAAAAAATTAGTTCTAGTAGCAAGTATTGCAATTTTGGTTACCTCTTGCAAAAAATCAGAAATGACTGAAATGCAGAAGACTTTAGACAGTACCTCAACGGTGCTTAATGATCAGATGGATGCAGCAAGCGCAATAGCTAACGCCACATTAGATTCTTCACAAATAAGACTTAAAGAATTGAAAGAAATTGGTGATGATGCTCAAAAGACCATCAATGATACCAAAAAAATCGTGGATTCTGTTACAGAGAAATTATCTGATGTGAAACTAGAGTCGAAAATGAAAACCGATTCTATTAAAGAGAACCAACCACAAGTAGTGGTGAACGTGCCTGCACCCAAGGTCGTTAAAGAAACAAAAGTAGTTTATAAAGACCGGCCAACACTTAAAACCGTAAAACCTGTTGAAGCTGTTATCGTTAAAAGAGCTGCGGTGGATGTGAACGTTGAGAATTTAGAAACTGCAAAACAAAATCTATTAGACCAAGTGTATAAATACGACGGTAGTCTGAAGACAGAAAATACATCCAACAACAACGGACTGGAGACGGGTTATTTTGTTTTAAATATTCCTACCTCAAAATTTGAGTATTTTATAGACGATATTTCCAGTAAGATCGGACAGATTCAAAATAAAAATATTGAAACATCAGGAAGTAGAAATTCTGAATCTTCTATCAGCAGAATAGAGATAAATCTTTATGAAAGCAACCATGCCGCTGGTATTGCCGGAAAACCTGAAGGTTTTGGTGGGAGATTTACAGAGGGTATTTCGTCTGGTTGGGAAGTTATCACCAATATATTTTTGTTCTTAATCCCTTTCTGGCCTGTGTACTTAATTGCAGGTCTGGGCTATTACTTCTATAAAAAGAAAAGCGCAAAGGAGGTGAATTCGTAAATGATGATTGTAATTGATAGGCAAATCGAAGGCAAACTCGTATGAGTTTGCTTTTTTTAGTCTTCATTTTTGAGTGCATACAGCGCAAAGCTAGCCAACCAATGGTCTCCACCATAATTGCTTTGGAACATCCATGGAATTCCTTTTTCTAAAAACAGTTCAGAGGTCTTTTCAAAATGGGCCTTCATGGGATGATTTTTTGGAAGTGCTTTTGCAATTCCCTTCATATTCCAAGCTTTACTGAAAGAAAGACCGACTAAATGAATGATTTGATAATCATTAAAGTCACTAATAATAGGAAGTTGAGAAATATTATCAATACTTCTTTGTTCGTAAAACTTATTGAACCAAGCTGTGAAATCCTCTTTAGAAAGAATTCTCCGCATTAAATCTGCAATAGATAAACTCGGTGAAAAAAAATCCGAGCCATCAGGCTCCAGATATGCTGGCGCATTTTCATCTTTTAAATAAAATATTCTTGCTTTATCCGTTAAATTTTTTTCAAATGCTTTATTTTTAGTTGCCCTCGCCCAATCTATTGCGAAAGCCAAGGCAAATGCTGAATTTGGATGTACGCCTGTACGGTTTGGGTAGGTATTTTTAGGCAAATATGCGGTCCACATTTTTACGACTTCATCTATCAATGGCTTCATATTGTCACGCCAAATTTTTGCTTGAGGATTTTTCCAAGTTAAGAGTTCTTCATCTAATTTTAGCAGCCAAGCCCAACCATAAGTGCGCTCAAAGTTGGAAGCCAGATTGTATTTGGTAAAATATTGAGCTTCCTGCAGTAGAGCATCCTTTGAAAAAGACTGATTCAGGATACTCGTAATTTGCTGAGCATTTTTAATGTTAGGATTTTCTTTTAAAATCTTCACTAATGCCCAATGCCCATGGACAGAGCTGTGCCAATCGAAACAGCCATAAAAACTCGGATGCAAATCTTTGGGAGTTAAAACGGCCTCACTTGCGGAATTAATGATGTGTGCCGTTTTGTTAGGATATTCCTGATTAATGCATTTCAAAGGCATTTCTGATAATTTAAATGCTAAATCCGTGGTTAAGTTTTGTTTTTGTGCACTTAGCAACCCCGAAAGCAATAATGCAAGAAAAAATTTATTCATAATTCAATATTGACTACAATAATACAAAAACCCTCTCAAAAAATTGAAAGGGTTTATATTATTTAAAATTAAAGAAACTATTTTGAAATCGCTCTTGAAATTACAATTTTCTGTATTTCTGATGTTCCCTCATAAATCTGAGTAATTTTAGCATCTCTCATTAATCTTTCTACATGGTATTCTTTAACATAACCATAACCACCGTGGATTTGTACAGCTTCAATAGTAGTATCCATTGCTGTTTTAGAAGCAAATAATTTTGCCATTGCTCCAGATTCTGAAATGTCTTTACCTTCATCTTTTTCTACAGCTGCCTTGAAGCATAACATTCTAGCCGCAGTAATATTCACATGCATATCAGCCAATTTGAAAGCAATAGCTTGGTGATGGATGATTTCTTTACCGAAAGCTTTTCTCTCTTTCGCATATTTCAACGCCAACTCATAAGCACCAGATGCGATACCTAAAGCTTGAGAAGCAATACCGATTCTTCCACCGTTCAATACTGCCATTGCAAAGTTGAATCCAAAACCATCAGGACCAATTCTGTTTTCCTTTGGTACTTTTACGTCTGTAAAAATTAAAGAATGGGTATCACTACCTCTGATTCCTAACTTATCTTCTTTAACACCTACCTGGAAACCTTCCCAACCTTTCTCAACGATAAAAGCATTAATACCTTTATGACCTTTTTCAGGATCTGTTTGTGCGATTACAATATAATAAGTAGCGTTACCACCATTGGTAATCCAGTTTTTGATACCGTTTAATAAATAATAATCTCCTTTATCTTCAGCGGTAGTTCTTTGCGATGTAGCATCAGAACCAGCTTCCGGCTCAGAAAGACAAAAAGCACCAATTACTTCACCTTTAGCCAAAGGAACAAGGTATTTTTCTTTTTGCTCTTCACTTGCAAACTTCTCTAAACCAGCACATACCAAAGAGTTGTTCACAGACATTACTACTGCTGCAGAAGCATCAATTTTAGAAATTTCTTCCATTGCCAAAACATACGATACGCTGTCTAAACCAGCTCCTCCATATTTTGGGTCTACCATCATTCCCAAGAAACCCATTTCCCCCATTTTTTTTACTTGTTCTGCTGGGAATTTTTGTAGGTTATCTCTTTCTATTACGCCTGGAAGAAGTTCAGTTTGAGCAAAATCTCTTGCCGCCTGCTGAATCATCATTTGTTCTTCTGATAAATTAAAGTCCATAAGTATTGATAATTATTTAATCTCCAAATTTACAACTTTTAGCACAACTCATGAAAAAAATATCGCAGACATTTATAAGTTAGGCTTCTATTTTTGTAAAATTTCTTATATTTAGAAAATCATTAAAAATTCCGTCAATTATTTAGCATATGAATGTAAAAAGAACATTTGATTTTGCCCATCGTTATCTTAAGAAGTTTCCTAAAGATGACAATTTTGCCATGAAAGTAAATGGCACTTGGGTAAAAACATCAACATTACAATATATTACGCAGGCCAATAAAATTTCACGTGGACTTTTAAAATTAGGAATAAAACCAGGTGATAAGATTGGTTTAATAAGTCATAATAACAGAACTGAATGGCCGATAATGGATGTAGGAATGTCGCAAATAGGCGTCATTAGCGTTCCTGTATACCCCACTATCAGCGAAGAGGATTACGAATATATTTTTAATAATGCCGAAATTAAATATTGTTTTGTTTCTGATAAAGAACTGTATGATAAACTGACTTCTGTAAAGCCTAAAATTGCAAGTTTAAACGGAATTTTCACTTTCGAAGATGTGAAGGGAGCACCTAATTGGAAAGAAATTCTTGATTTGGGCGAAGATGAAAGTACACAGTCTGAAGTGGAAGATTTATCCAACACCATAAAAGCAGAGGACGTTGCAACATTAATTTACACTTCGGGAACCACGGGGCGACCAAAAGGAGTAATGCTTACCCACAATAATATTGTTGAAAATGTTATGAATTCCATTCCTATCTTGGAGGGAATTAAAATAGATCCGGCAACTGGGCGAGTGATGAGTTTCCTGCCTCTGTGCCACGTTTTTGAAAGAATGCTTCTTTATTATTATCAGAATCAAGGTTTTTCAATATACTTTGCTGAAAGCATAGAAAAGGTGGGAGAAAATATCAAAGAAGTAAAACCTCATCTAATGACGGTTGTACCAAGAGTTGTAGAAAAAGTATATGATAAAATTTACAATACAGGAGCCAATGCTGGAGGAATTAAGACAAAAATATTCATGTGGGCACTATCTCTGGTTGAAAATTATGAACTGGGACAAAATTTAGGTATAAAAGGTTGGATCGCAGACAAATTGGTTTTCAAAAAGTGGCGGGAAGGTTTAGGCGGAAATATATTGGCTTTGGTTTCGGGCTCTGCTCCGCTTTCTCCAAGATTAAACAGAATATTCAATGCAGCAGGAATCCCAATTTTAGAAGGGTATGGACTTACAGAAACTTCGCCGGTAATTTCGGTAAATAGTTTTAAGCACATGAAATTTGGAACAGTAGGGCACCCTTTGAAAAATGCTGATGTGAAAATTGCTGATGATGGAGAAATATTAGTTAAAGGTAGCTCAGTTTTTGGTGGCTATTATAAAAATGAAGAACAGACAAAAGAAGCGTTTACAGAAGATGGTTATTTTAAAACTGGTGATATAGGATTAATAGATGATGAAGGTTTTCTGAAGATTACGGACCGTAAAAAAGAGATGTTTAAAACTTCAGGTGGAAAATATATTGCACCACAAACCATAGAAAACCTTGCAAAAGCGTCTAAATTTATTGAACAAATAATTGTCATCGGTGATGGCGAAAAAATGCCTACAGCACTTATACAACCTGATTTTGAATTTGCAAAAAATTGGGCACAAAGAAAAAACATTTCCATCGGAAAAACTCCTGCTGAAATGGCTGACAATAAAGATTTGATTGCACGAATAAAACAGGAGATTGAAGGCATTAATAAACACCTAGGAAACTGGGAACAGATTAAGAGATTTGAACTGACTCCGGAGGTTTGGTCCATTGAAGCGGGATTACTAACCCCAACTTTAAAGCTGAAACGAAAAGTGATACGTGAGCATTTTAAAGAGCTTTACAAAAAATTATACGATCATTATCCTGAGAGATAAAAAACACTACCGCCCGAAACGAAGTTTCGGGCGGTAGTGTTACTTTTTCGCTACTTTATCGTCATTAATATTTCTTTCCAAAAGTTCTTCAAAGGCTTCACCCATTTCTGGGGAGGCACGAGAGATGGCGGTTTGGAGCATAGTACGAATTTTAGTTTCTCTGACGCCAGCTTCGGTCCAACTTTTAGCAGAAGTATAAGAATTTAAAATAAAAGGCATAATTCTGTCCACTGCGCATGCAAAAATGGCATCGGGTGTTTTTTCTTCCTCAAACTCTATCCAGAGATTAAAAAACTCAGATTGTAGCGGTTCATCTAAAATTCCAAAAATATTTTTGGCAGCAACCTTTTCCCTTTCAAATTTACCCTGCATCGCATTTTCATCAAACAAAAAAGTATCACCAGCTTCTATCTCAACCAAATCATGAATAGAAAGCATTCTGATGACCCTCAACAGATCTATTTTATCTTTATCTTTTGCATATGGAAAAAGGACTTGTGCAAAAACAATTATCTGCCAGCTGTGTTCTGCCGTATTCTCTCTCCGCTTGTCGTCCGCATTAAAATTTCTACGGTTCACATTCTTAAGCGCATCTATTGCTAAAATAAAATCTATTTCTTTCTGAATCTTCATACTTCAAATGTAGCCAAAACATGGTATTGACTTCAAATTTAAATCAAAATTAAAAATAAAAAAAATAAGCTTAAAATTATAATATTGAAAATCAATACGTTAAATATTAAATTAAAAATATTTTACTACTTTGTATTGCATAATACTAAATTTTATTTATATCTTTGTCATGTAAAGTTAAGGGTATAACTTTTAACAACTCATTAAAGTATATTTATTAACCAATAGCCTAACAAAATAAATGAACACGGAAAACACAAAAGCGCAAATGCGCAAAGGAATTCTGGAATTCTGCATTTTGAGTTTGATTAACGAAAAAGAAATGTATGTTTCTGACCTTATTGATGAACTTAAAAAAGGAAAACTAGATGTGGTGGAAGGAACCTTGTATCCGCTGCTTACCCGACTTAAAAATGGTGAATTCTTAGCGTACCGCTGGGAAGAATCCACAAGCGGACCACCAAGAAAGTATTATCAGATCACCGATAAAGGAAAAGTATTTTTAACAGAGCTTCAAAATACTTGGAACGACCTAACAGAGTCTGTAAACCAGATCACCAAACGTAAAGACACTAACACCAACATTTAAAAATCACTACAATGAACAAAACACTCTCTATAGGACTTGCAGGCTACTCTTTCATTATTGAGGAGCATGCTTACATAAAACTTAGTGATTACCTCTCTGCTCTTAGAAACTCGCTTGATGCTACAGAGGCAGAAGAAGTAATGCACGATATCGAAATAAGAATAGTAGAAATTTTAAAAGATTCCTTAGCAAAAAGAGAAGTAGTAAATGATGCTGATGTGGAAAGGGTAATTGCCCAGATCGGTACACCAGAAGCTATTGAAGAGCAGGAGGAAGCTTATTATTCTGAGAAAAATACTAAGAATAAATCGGGAACGACATCTTATGAGAAAGGAGCAGCTCGACAGCTTTTCAGAGATCCTTCTTCACAAAAAATCGCTGGTGTTTGTGCAGGATTAGCTCACTATACAGGTTTGGATGTTACTTTAATGCGTGTAATCTGGTTGGCTATTTTCATCTTCGGAATTTTTAGTGCCGGTATCTCTTCAAGTTTAATAGCGTTGCTGTACATCATCCTTTGGATCGTACTTCCAAAAGCAGAAACAGCATCTGATTTTCTTAAAATGAAAGGTCAGCCCGTAAATTTTGACACGCTGAAAAATCAGTCTAACAAAATTGTTGAATTTGCAAATGAATCTTCACAAAGAGTTGGTGAAATTTATATTGAAAATAAGCCTTACATCAACAAAGCGGGAAGCGGAATTTGGAACCTCATCCGTTATGTGTTGGGTGGTTTGTTCGCACTCATGGGTATTTCTATGTTGATAGGTTCTTTCACACTATTTGGCTTCATCGGCAATATGGGTGAGATCGATTTTATGGGGAACGTAGGCTTCTACCTTAAAGATCAAAATATGGAATACGTAATTGTAGCTTTTATGTTCCTAAGTACTTTCATTCCAGCTTTGTTATTCAGTTTTATAGCCATTAAGCTACTTTCTCCTCAGACAAAATTAAAATATACAGGTTATGTTTTTGGTGGATTAGTTCTGGTATGGTTGGTTCTGGTAGGTATAGTAGCCGCAACCGCAGTTAGACAAGGTACGATGTACAATGGCCATAACGAGGAGAGTGACAATATAGCGATTACAGCGCCTAATGATACTCTATACGTTGATGTGAAAAAGGTTACTATTCCAAACACTTTTAAATCTTACTGGAATGATATTTACTCAGACGGCAAAACCATTTATAAAAGAGATTATCCAGATGTAGATATTACCAGAAAAGATGTGAAAGCTCCTTATTTAATCGTTAAAAAAGATGCAGATGGATATAACCAAGCCTTGAGAATGCAGATTCCAGTGGAGATACAGGGCAACAGAGTTTTGGTTCCTAATTATTATACTTATCCTTATGAGCACAGATTTAGAAGATATCGAGTGGAGTACGAACTAGTTGTTCCAAAAAACGCCACCATCATCAAACAAAGCGAGTACGGAATATATATTAATGATAATAGTAAAACCGATAATAATAACAACCAAAATAACCAAGGTGACGTGGATTATGATGATGAAGACGAAAGTGTTTCTATTCAATCCAATGGCAACACGATCGTTTACAATAACAACCTGAAAGACAGCATTATCATTAACGGTAAAAAATATCCTAAGGAAGTAGGAGAGAAAATTATCAAAGATTCTATCAACCCAGGGAAATCTAAAAATTTTAAGATTGAAGTAAAGAGCGGTAAAGAAGAAGTTTCCATCAATTCAAATAAATAAAAGAGAGTGGATAAGTTGAGAGGCGATGCAACATAACTATATTTTCTTCGCCTTTCACTTGTTGCTCAAATGCTTCCGAGACTTTGGCAACGGCCTTTCAACAAGCGATTGACCGACATTTTAAGAAAAATTATCAATCACATGAAAATATTTTACGAAAAAATTACATATGTGAATGAAATTTCTTAAATTCGTATAAAAATTATTCTGAACACTTAAAATTTAAAAAACACACAATCATGGTACAAGTTATAGTAGAAATCGCTGTAAAAGTTATCGATTTCGTTAGCAGATTATTTTAAGAGCTATATTATTTCAATATATTTGTAGAGTATAACCAAATGTTGGTTATACTCTTTTGTTTAATAATCAACCATCAATGAAAAAATTCCTCGGAAAAGCTATCTTAAAACTACTCGGCTGGAAAGTGGTTCTGCAGGGCGATGTGAATGTTCTGAACAGATGCATACTTGTAGTAGCACCACATACCCACAATATGGAATACATACTGGGAAACCTCTCCTATTGGAGCTTGGAAAAACCTCTTAAAATTATCATCAAAGATGCACACACCAAAGCTTGGTATGGACCATTGGTAAAAGGTTTGGGAGGAATTGGCATCGATAGAAGTCAGAAAAACGACCTCGTGAATTTTGTAGCAAAACAGTTTGAAAAAGAAGATTTCAGTTTGGTAATTACCCCAGAGGGTACAAGGAGTTGGGTACCCAAATGGAGAAAAGGTTTCTACCACATGGCAATGGCGGCAAAAGTCCCAATTGTATTGGCAGCAGGTGATTTCAAAAGAAAAATTGTGTATTTGGGATATACCATTCCTTATGAAAGAATTGCATCTGTTCCTTTTGAAGAAATTATGGAGGAAATTGAGAATTATTATATTAAAAATGATATCCAGCCTAAAATTCCAGCCAATTGGAATCCCAAAATATATTAATGATTTGAAAGGTAGGCTGGCTGGAAAATTGATAATTTAAATATAAAAAATGGACATTCAAAAAAAACAAGAAATACTCGATTATCTGAACAGTTGGAGAAAAGAATCGATGGCGACATTTTTAGATATTACATTTACAGATGTAAGCGAAGATTCTCTTACCGCAACCATGCCCGTACAGCCAAAAGTTCATCAACCATACGGAATTTTACATGGCGGTGCCAGTTGTGTTTTGGCTGAAACTTTAGGTTCTAGCTTGTCATACATTAATGTAGATTCAGAAAAATTTTATCCTGTGGGAACCAACATCAATTCCAATCATTTAAGAAGCAAAAAAGACGGAAT
Organism: Bacteroidota bacterium; assembly: GCA_023458535.1. Classification (GTDB taxonomy): domain Bacteria; phylum Bacteroidota; class Bacteroidia; order Flavobacteriales; family Weeksellaceae; genus Chryseobacterium. The sequence continues at coordinate 500 of JAEWYW010000019.1, read as the reverse complement.
AGTTACAGGAACTGCAACGTTCATCCGAAAAGGAAATACCATGCACGTTTCGCAGATCGAAATTCGTGATGAAAAAGGCAAGCTCATCAATCACACCACGATGACGAATAACATCATACCTATTCATCAATAATAGATTGTAATAAATATAAAGACTCATTTTTTTGAGTCTTTTTGTTTTAATGACTCTTCAATTTTGAAATGTAAACCAGCAATGCTACATTTGTGATACGAGAGTAAAGTTGGGATTGTTGCATTCTTTTTAAACCTCGATATACAAATATTTTTTTGATGATCTATTTTAAATTTCCCTTTAATGAAAAGCTTTTTACCATACAGAAAAATGGAACAGAAAAAGTGGTTGAGTTTTATCCTTTTAATGGCAATCAAAAAATAAGTTTTAAAGGAAAAATAGAAAATCCGAAAGATTATGAAAATGATGAATTTTTAACTTCCATATTGGAGAATTCTGGTCATTTAATAGAAGAAAGTAAAAAAGA
>JAEWYW010000018.1 GCA_023458535.1 Bacteroidota bacterium | reverse complement strand
AACAATTCTGCCTGAGGATAGTGGACTATCAATGTTAAAAACTATTGGTTTGATTTCTGGTGTAGTGATATCGTTGTTCGGAAGAAATAGAAATGCAGGATAAAAATGTCTGATCAAAATTTTTCTCCAGATCAGATTGTTTTTGAAGACAATCACATCATGGTGATCAATAAAAAAGTAGGTCAGCTTGTTCAGGGGGATAAGACTGGTGATTCTTCTTTGCTGGAGCTCATAAAAAAGTTTATCAAAAAACGTGATGAAAAACCAGGTAATGTTTTTTTAGGCTTGGTTCATCGCATAGATAGGCCAACATCAGGCTTGGTGATTTACGCTAAAACATCAAAAGCTTTAACCCGACTTACCCAAATGGTAAAAAACCGTGAAGTAAAGAAAACATACTGGGCTTTGGTGGCTAAAGAAATGATACCTGGTTCTCAGAGATTGGTACATTACCTTAAAAAAAATGAGAAAAATAATAAGGCAATTGTTTTTCCAAAAGCCACTGAAGGAGCTAAAGAAGCGATTCTAACCTATCATCTTATAAAAAGTTTAGAAAACTATCAATTGCTGGAAATTGATTTAGAAACAGGTCGCCATCATCAGATTCGTGCTCAGCTTTCTAAAATAGGAATTCCCATTAAAGGAGATTTAAAGTACGGTGCGCCAAGATCAAATAAAGATGGTGGCATTTCACTTCATGCCAGAAAACTGGAATTCATTCATCCTGTTAGCAAAGAGCAAATGGAAATTATTGCGGCGGTTCCAAAGTCGGATGCGGTTTGGGAGGCTTGTGAAGAATGAAATTCTGATAATACCTTCTGTGGGTTATAATTTCCATTCATTGGGTTTGAAAAAGCATTTTATATAAGTTTTCAGGCGTAGTAATTTTTATAATTAATATTTTACATTAATAGCTCATTATTTATAAGTTATTAATGATTTTTTTTTATATTTGTTATAAATAGTATAATAATATGAAGAATAATTACAAATGTCTGTTTTCCTTAAATAAGGAGAACAAAGTTTTAAGAAAACTAGGTGTAACAATATTTATTTTCTGTATTTCTGTTTTTGCGAATGCACAAGTTAGTTTATATTCTTTTGCACAATCGAGTGGAACCTATACGCCATTGTCGTCGTCGGCAACTATAGTTGAAGCAGCAACTGCCAATTCTACAGGTAATAATTTAAATAGTGAAGTTCATAGTGTAACCTTTCCCTTTAGTTTTAAATTTAATAACATCAGTTATACTTCAATGAATGTTTCAACTAATGGCTTTGCCACTTTTGGGACAACTGTGCCTTCAACAACTGCAACAACATCCATCTCGAGTACATCAGCATACGATGGTGTAATAGCGGCTTTTGGAAGGGATCTAAGTTCTTTTTATGATATTTCGGGATTAACGGGAGCAATTAAAACAGAAACTATAGGAACATCTCCAAATAGGGAATTTGTTGTGGAATGGTCTAATTTTAGGCCTAATTCTTCGACTTCATTAACAGATGTTTATGCAATGTCTTTTCAAATAAGGCTTCATGAAACAACGAATAAAATTCAATTTGTTTATGGTGGTGGCTCTCATTTAGCGGGGAATACTTCAAGTACAAGCACTGCTCAAGTAGGTTTAAGAGGAGCTACAAATACCGATTTTAATAACAGACTTTCAGCAAGTGGAACAGCATTTAATAATTCTTCGGCTGGAACCACTAACAGTTCTACGCAAGCATACAGCACATTATCTACTAACACAACAGGTATGCCTCCAGCAGGATTAATCTATAGTTGGACTCCTCCAACTTGTTATCCGCCTACTTCTGTGAGTTTTTCAAATATTACGTCTAACTCTGCAAATGTATCATGGTCTGCTTCTGTTACACCTCCGGCTAATGGATATGAAGTCTATTACTCGAATACAAACGTGGCGCCTACAAACACTACGACACCTAGTTTTACCAATATATCAGCTACTTCACAGTTATTACCAGGTTTGCAATCTGCAACTAGGTATTATGTATGGGTTAGAACAGCATGCTCCACGTCGGATAAGAGTAATTGGACAAGTACAGGATCATTTGCAACATTGTGTCTAGCTCCGAATATTTTAACGGTAACAGGACAAACGATTTGTACAAATGGAACAGCAACTTTAACAGCTACAGCTGATGCTAGTGCTACTATAAATTGGTATGACACAGCAACGGGAGGTACAGTTCTTGGAACAGGTTCATCTTATACAACTCCTACTTTAACAGCAACAACCAACTATTATGTTTCTGCTGCAAATGGTCTTTCTGAGTCGGTTGGAATAATAAATCCTTCCGCTTTATCAAATAGTGGAACAACTGGGGCGGGTACAACTTTTTATATGGAAGCAACAATTAGTAATGCAGCCGTATTTGTTCAAAGTGTTGATGTATACCCAGCTAGTGCAGGAAATCAAAGTTTTATAAGAATTTATCAAGGATCTTCTACAACATTTCTACATGAAATTCCATTTACATCAAATATTGCTAGTGGGGGAGTAACTCCTCAAACCATACCAATTAGTATTTTATTAAGTCCTGGTACTTATAGATTTAAAATTGAAGGTGCTGGTGACTATTATAGAAATTATAGTTCTCCTGGTGGAGTTGGTCAGAATTTCCCGTATGGGACTGGAAACTTTAAGTTAACGGGAGGTAGTAACGCAACTACTGGATATTATTTATTCTATAATTTCAAAGTTGGAGATTATTGCGAATCTCCCCGTCAACAAGTAACTGCTACGGTAGATGCAGCAGGTTGTTTAAGTACCTCAGAAGTTGACGTAAAAGAAAATTTCAAAGTTTATCCAAATCCATTTACTGATTTTGTAAATATATCAAATGTTGAAAATGTGAAATCAGTAAGAGTGATGGATGTTTCAGGTAGAATTGTAAAAACTATTGAAAAAGTATCAGAGAATATTAATTTATCTGAGCTTAAATCTGGAATGTTTCTGCTCAATTTAGAGTTAAAAGATGGTTCTAAAGTTTCTTATAAGATTATAAAGAAATAACTTTCAGAGTAAATTTTAAAAAAAAGCGGCAATTTGCCGCTTTTTGTTTTTGTTATTTTTGATTCATGATTCCGCCGTTATCATCCTTTGGAGTGTCATTTTTCAATAAGTTTGGATCTTCTTTCGCTAATTTATTTTTAGTAGGAATTTTATAATTCAAAGAAATTCCAAATGTTCTGCTGTCCCAACGGTTATTTAAATAAATGGGCGATGCGGTGTTTACAGTTTTGAAATTCATTCTGCTGCTGTTAAAAATATCATTTGCAAAAACACTTACTGTAAGCCTGTCCGCATTAAACTTCTTGCTAAAGTTCAAATCGACACGATTCATAATAGGTTGCGTAGCCTGGAAAAAGTAGTAATTCCCTTTTGTTGAATAAGAAAAAGTAGGTGAAAACTTAATTTGATATGGCAAAATAAACTGTCCAGTTACATTGAAAAACCACATTCCTTTTTTATTAGCAATTTCCTTAATATCCTGAAACTGATAACCTGCATATAAATACAAGAAATTGATTTTATCTGGATTGAAATTAAACTTCATCACTTCACTCAAAGGTTTTGAGAAAATCATAAAAGGAACCGGTAATCCTACATTAAAGCTGTGCTGAGTAAGTGAGGCGATATTCACATTGGTTTGCGAAACCGTGTAATCATTTTTCTTTTCTACAAACATCATCACCTGATTATCCACTTTGCTTACGTTGTAGCTGATAAATGCATAATCGAATGCACTAATTTTTGCCTCGAAGTTATCATAAATGGTGGGTTGAATGTTGGGGTTACCTGTAAACTCATTATTGGGAGTATTAGGCATGGTGTTATTAGGGTTCAACTGTCCGGTACTCGGCAACGTAATTTTTCGGTTATAATTTAGATTAAAATACAAAGATTTTGCAAAATCATACTGGATACTCGCATTTGGGAAAAGCTGGAACTTTTTGAAAGGTATCAAATGATCCCACTCAGAATTATTAAAATCATAAGAATCTCCATATATATCGTAATCTTCAGCTCTTAGTCCTGCAATAAAACTGAATTTCTTGAGCTTGGCATTCACTTCCCCATACATGGATGTGGTTTGTCTTTGATAGTTCAAATTATTAAAGCCCATAAAATCTGTAGTGAAATCTAACTTATCATACATACCACCAATGCTGAATTTTCCTTCGTCTAATAATTTTATAGCTTGAGAGTAATCAACTCTCATATTGTACACATTTTGAGTAGCCGTGTTAAAATTATTCAATGGCTCAGAAATGGTTGCTGCATTAAAGAAAACTGTGTTATTGGAATTTTGATTAAAATTACTTCTGTTGTTGGAGTAATTAAATTTAAGATCTAATTTCTGACTCTTATCTGTAAATCTCTTTTGATAAGTTGCAGTTACTTCATTACGGTAGTTTTCTGTTTTATTTTTACCCAGATTTAAATAGTTGACCACTTCTGAATTGTTAGAATTGATAGGATAATTAAATTCTGCAATACCATTTACCGTATTATAAGAATCGTTATTGGAAGTATAAAAATCATAATTTAACAATAGACGGTCTGCTCCCAAATCAAAAGTGGTTGCCGCTTTTGCGAAATATCCACGCGCATATTTATCATAAAATCCGTTCGAAAGAATGTCGGTATTATTACTGCTGAAAGACTCTCCATAGGTTTGTCCGGCACTCAATTGCCATCCAAAAACTTTATTTCTCGAATTTAAAACAATACTATTGTTAAATCTGTTTCTGAATTTATCATAATTGGAAAATCGATAACCGCCAGAATAGGTAGCAGTAAGATAATTTTTTGCTGACTTTGAGGTGATGATGTTTAAGATTGCACCACCAGAAGTTGCCGGAAATTCCGCTCCAGGCTGCGTTACAACTTCTATTCTTTCAATAGCAGATGCGGGCATACCTTCCAAGAAAGCGGTAAGATCATTTGTAGAAATGTTTAAAGGTCTTCCATCCATATACACTTGCAATGGTTTGCCCTGATAAAGCATTCCGGCAATATCGGTAACCACCATTCCTGGTAGCTTTTTAATACCCTCTAAAGAAGAGCCTGAGTTGAGGTTAGGTTGTTCAGAGAAATCGAAAATGGTTCTGTCGGCTTTTTGTTCAACAGCCTTTTTGGTTTTCGTAAGCGTTACCTCTTCAATTTGTTTTTCCTTTGTAGAAGGAGTGTTTTTGGTTTCCTGAGCGAAAATGCCCTGACTCATCAATGCTAGTGCAGCAACTAAAATAATCTTTTTGTTCATAAATTCTTATCTGCACAATTAGACAAGCATTTTGAGCGTTTGTTACAATTATTCAAGTTAATTAAACATGAACAATATCATATTTGTTCAATAAAAAAACCGCCCCAAAAGAAGCGGTTTCTATATTTGCAAACCTAACAGGTTTTAGAAACCTGTTAGGTTTAATATCAGTAATGACTTAATTAGCTTCCATTCTCTTAATTAAATTCAATGCAGAACCAGCTTTGAACCAATCAATTTGTTGCTCGTTGTAAGTATGGTTTGTTATTACAATGTCTTTTGTACCATCATTGTGAACAAATTCTAGTGTCAATTGCTTTCCTGGCGCGAATTGATCCAAATCCAAGAAGTTTACTACGTCATCCTCACGGATTTTGTCGTAATCAGCCTTATCAGCGAATGTAAGACCTAACATACCTTGCTTTTTAAGGTTGGTTTCGTGGATACGCGCAAATGATTTCACCAAAACAGCTTTCACACCTAAATGTCTTGGCTCCATGGCTGCATGCTCCCTTGAAGAACCTTCACCGTAGTTTTCATCTCCCACCACAATCGAAGGAACTTGTGCTGCTTTGTACGCTCTTGCCACTGCAGGAACTTCACCGTAAGCACCTGTCAATTGGTTTTTCACGTTGTTGGTTTCCATATTATATGCGTTCACTGCGCCAATCAACATATTGTTGGAAATGTTATCGAGGTGACCTCTGTATTTCAACCAAGGTCCAGCCATTGAGATGTGGTCAGTAGTACATTTTCCAAAAGCTTTAATTAAAACAAAAGCTCCTGTAATGTTTAATCCGTCCCAAGCTGGGAATTCTTCCAACAATTGAAGTCTGTCAGAATTCGGATTTACGACAACCTGTACATTAGAACCATCTTCCGAAGGTGCTTGGTAACCATTGTCATCTACAGCAAAACCTTTTTCTGGAAGCTCAGAACCTTTAGGCTCGTCCAAACGTACTTGCTCACCCGCTTCGTTGGTCAATGTGTCGGTAATTGGGTTGAAATCCAATCGACCTGAAATGGCTACGGCAGCAACCATTTCTGGAGAAGCTACGAAAGCGTGTGTATTTGGGTTTCCATCGGCTCTTTTCGCAAAGTTTCTGTTGAAAGAGTGAATAATGGAGTTTTTTTCTGCCTTTTCAGCACCTTCTCTGTCCCATTGTCCGATACAAGGTCCACATGCATTGGTGAAGATTCTTGCATTTTCGAATTTTCTGAATGAATCTAAGAATCCATCTCTTTCAGCTGTGAATTTCACCTGCTCCGATCCTGGATTGATTCCTAAAATTGCTTTTGGCTTTACCCCTTTTGCAACAGCGTCTTCAACAATTGAAGCAGCTCTTGATAAATCTTCATACGATGAGTTGGTACAAGAACCAATTAATGCCCATTCTACTTCCAGTGGCCATCCGTTTGCTTCCGCTTTCGCTCTGAATTCTGCAACAGGAGTCGCTAAATCTGGAGTGAAAGGTCCGTTTAAGTGTGGCGTTAATTCTGAAAGGTTGATTTCAATTAATTGATCGAAATATTGTTCTGGATTGGCGTAAACTTCAGCATCACCGGTCAAGTGCTCAGCAATTTTATCCGCTGCATCAACCACTTCCTGTCTTCCTGTTGCTGCCAAATATCTTCTCATGGAATCATCGTACCCGAAAGTTGAAGTTGTCGCTCCAATTTCAGCACCCATATTACAAATGGTACCTTTTCCAGTTGCAGAAAGCGATTCTGCACCCTCACCGAAATATTCTACGATGCACCCTGTTCCACCTTTTACGGTCAAAATGCCAGCAACTTTAAGGATGACATCTTTTGCCGACGTCCATCCGTTCATTTTACCAGTTAATTTTACACCGATTAATTTTGGCATTTTCAATTCCCAAGCCATTCCCGCCATTACGTCCACCGCATCAGCACCACCAACTCCGATCGCAACCATTCCTAAACCTCCTGCGTTTACCGTATGCGAGTCGGTTCCGATCATCATTCCACCTGGAAATGCATAATTTTCTAAAACTACTTGGTGAATAATACCCGCTCCTGGCTTCCAGAAACCGATTCCGTATTTATCACAAACTGAACTTAAGAAGTTGAAAACCTCAGAGTTCTTATTGATGCCTTCCTGTAAATCAGCTTCAGCACCCACTCTTGCTTGAATCAAGTGATCCGCATGAGCCGTTGAAGGAACAGCAACTTTAGATTTTCCGGCTTGCATAAACTGTAATAACGCCATCTGCGCCGTTGCATCCTGCATGGCTACTCGATCCGGAGCGAAATCTACATAGGAGTTTCCTCTTTCATAAGCTTGTGTCGCATTACCTTCCCAAAGGTGTGTGTAAAGAATTTTCTCAGCAAGTGTCAATGGTTTTCCCACAACTTGTCTCGCCGCAGCGATTCTTTCTGGGTAACGATCGTACACTTTTTTGATCATATCAAGGTCAAAAATCATATCTTATTTTTTTAATATTAATCGTGTTAAAAAAAGGCTCTCCAAATTACAAATTATTTTCCATCAGATCATGATTTCGCATTTCTTTAGAATGAAAATAAATAAGGAATTTTATAAGAAAATGTTAGTTTGTTATAAACTTTAAAACCACTTATTAGCAGGGAAATCTGTGCCAGATGGCTGTTAACAAATTAGAAAATATTTATCTGAATGATGTCTTTTTTATATGATATTTAAAATTTTAAACAAAAAAAGCTGCCCAAAACGGACAGCTCATTTATATTGATGACTGAAAAATTTTAGTGACAAGCCACTGGAGTAAATTTCGTTAATTTAATTCCGTCCACAGCTTGAGTATATTCTTCAATATTAGGAATTCTACCCAAAATAGCGGAAAGTACTACCACAGGCGTGGATGCCAATAGAGATTCCCCTTTTTTATCGGCTCTGTCTTCCACCACACGACCTTGGAAAAGACGTGTAGAAGTGGCCATTACCGTATCACCTTTTTCTGCTTTCTCTTGGTTACCCATGCAAAGGTTGCAACCAGGACGCTCAAGATACATGATGTTTTCGTACTCTGTACGTGCAGCACCTTTTGGTGCGTCGTCGTTAAATTCGAAACCAGAATATTTTTGTAACATTTCCCAATCGCCTTCTGCTTTCAGCTCGTCGATGATATTGTAAGTAGGTGCAGCAACAACCAAAGGCGCTTTAAACTCTACTTTGCCGTGTGCCTTTTCTACGTTTTTCAACATTTGAGAAACAATTTTTAAATCGTCTTTATGAACCATACACGATCCCACAAAACCTAGATCTACTGCTTTTGTTCCGCCGTAGTAGGTAAGATCGCGAATCGTGTCGTGTGTATAACGTTTAGAAACATCGGCATTGTTCACGTCTGGATCAGCAATCATGGGTTCAACTATTGCATCAAGGTCAATCACAACTTCTGCGTAATATTTAGCATTTTCGTCAGGTTGAAGTGCTGGTTTTTCGCCAGATTTAATTTCTTCGATACGTTTGTTAGCCTTATCAATTAATCCGTGAAGAACTTGGTTTTTGTTATCCATCCCTTTATCTATCATGATTTGGATTCGGGATTTAGCAATTTCTAAAGATTGAATTAAAGTTTCGTCTTGAGAAATACAGATGGATGCTTTTGCTTTCATCTCAGCGGTCCAGTCGGTAAATGTAAATGCTTGATCCGCTAATAATGTACCGATATGAACTTCAATAATTCTACCTTGGAAAACGTTTTCACCATCAAATTGTTTCAACATTTGAGCTTGAGTAGCATGTACCACATCACGGAAATCCATATAAGGTTTCATTTCACCTTTAAAAGTTACTTTTACCGATTCAGGAATTGGCATCGAAGCTTCACCAGTTGCTAAAGCTAAAGCTACTGTACCAGAATCTGCACCGAAAGCCACACCTTTAGACATTCTTGTGTGTGAGTCACCACCGATAATAATTGCCCATTCGTCAATCGTAATGTCATTCAAAACTTTATGAATAACGTCTGTCATTGCGTGATATTCGCCTTTCGGGTCTCTTGCTGTAATTACCCCGAAATCATTCATAAATTTCATCAATTTAGGAATGTTGGTTTGTGCCTTTTTATCCCAAACAGAAGCAGTATGACAGCCAGATTGGTAAGCACCATCCACAGTTGGAGAAATTACTGTTGCAGCCATTGCTTCAAGCTCTTGAGATGTCATCAAACCAGTTGTATCTTGAGAACCCACGATGTTTACTTTCACACGAACGTCTGAGCCTGCGTGTAAAACTTTTCCTGGTGTTGGGCCTACTGCATTTTTATTGAATATTTTTTCAACGGCTGTTAAACCTTGATTGTCATTTGAAATTTCTTTAGCTGGAGCAAAAACAATAGGCGCTTCAACACCTAAAGTTTGAGCAGCAAAAGTTTGGATTTTTTTACCAAAGACAATAGCATAAGAGCCACCAGCCTTAATAAATTCCATTTTTTGTGGCGTTAAAGCCTTAGAAATATCAATAAGTTCCTGATCGCCGTTGTATAATTTTTTTGTTTTTGTATTGATGGTTAAAACAGTTCCCGTTGCAACAGAATAAACTTCCTCCAAAATTGGATCTCCGTTTTCGTTACGAACCACATTTCCTTCTTCATCTGTTTTCTTCACCCAGTTTTTTAAGTCAATACCAATACCACCAGTTACATCTACAGTGGTTAAGAAAATAGGAGAAATTCCGTTCGTACCAGCAACAATAGGTGCGATATTTACGAATGGAACATATGGCGAAGCCTGTTTACCAGTCCAAAGTGCAACGTTGTTCACACCCGACATACGAGAAGAACCCACGCCCATGGTACCTTTTTCAGCAATAAGCATTACGCTAGCATCAGGATGTTGTGCTTGTAAAGCTTTGATTTCTGCTTGAGCTTCGGGTGTAATCATGCATTGCCCGTGCAGTTCTCTGTCGGAACGAGAGTGCGCCTGGTTTCCAGGAGATAATAAATCCGTAGAAATATCACCTTCCGCGGCGATGTAGGTTACCACTTTAATTTCCTCAGGAGCTTCAGGAAGTTTTGTAAAGAATTCTGCTTTAGCATAGCTTTCCAAAATATCTTTTGCAATGGCATTTCCAGCTTTATAAGCATCTGCTAAACGTGCAGTATCTGCATCATAAAGGAAAACTTGAGTTTTCAACACTTCTGCAGCCTGTTTTGCGATATCCTCATTGTTTCCTAAAGCAAGATCTAAAAGAACAGCAATAGAAGGACCTCCTTTCATATGAGATAACAATTCGAATGCAAAGACAGGTGTAATCTCTGGAACTATAGCTTCACCTAAAATAATTTCTTTTAAAAACTGAGCTTTTACACCCGCTGCAGGCGTGGTTCCTGGAAGGGTGTTATATATGAAAAACTGAACAGAATCTTCTCTGTTTGGATTGTTAGAATCTTTAATTTGTGCAATAATTTCGCTTGTTAATTCTGCACTGTCAATTGGTTTTGGATGTAAACCTTGACTTTTTCTTTCTTCAATTTCTTGGATATAACTTGAATAAATGCTCATAATAAATAGAAAAAATTCTTTTGATTACCGCCCAAAAAAGAATTTTGGGGGGATGTTAATAATTAATTTTAGGGAGTACAAAATTAAGAAAAAATTAAGCAATTTTTAGCGTTTAATTATTTACGTTATCTATTCATAATTTTTGAGAAATAATTGTGAAAAAGAATATATTAAACACAGATGAAAATGTTTTTAAACTGCGATTTTCTACTTTAAAATAGTGACTTTTTGGATTGAAAAAAATATATTAAATTTGCAGAGACACAAAAAAACTATTTAAAACGATGAAAAAAACCTTTTTTTCCACAGCATTATTGCTGCCATTTTTTATTTTCGCCCAGTCCAGTCAAGGTGGGGGTGCAACTACTGTGAAGATGGCTGGTATTCCTCATTTTACACAATTGGTTTCAGCAACTCCAGACTTGGTGTCGAATAATAATGATGTTCCCGTTCTTATTCCTAAACAGAAAAATGGTAAATATGGATACATCAATCAAAATGGAAAATTCATTATTCAACCCGAATATTATATTGCGATGTTCTTTGCTGAAGACTGCAATCTTCTGAACTCTCCTAATGAAAAAGCAAGAAAATTCGGAACCAATGAGTATGCTACTGTTGAAAAGAATTCCGTTTCATACAGGGTAAATCACAAGGGCGAAAAAGTATATCAATATAAAGATGCCGATCTGGGCAAATGTAAAAGCGCTTTCATCAAACAAAAATACAGCGCATATAATCTAAAGAACGCTTTTGGAGTGATTGATAATTCAACAAGAATCACCAATACGGCCGACAGGAACCAGTTCAAAATTTACCCACAATACGATTTGATACATATTTTAGAAGGTTCTGATGTTAATAACCCAATGATGATCGCAGTGCTCAATGATAAATTTGGTATCATTAATATCGATAATAAAGTGATTGTTCCTTTTGAATATGCAGATATCAAAAGAAATTTCAGTTGGAAAATGGGTGGCATGTTTGAGGTTTCTAAGGATGGGAAGACCTATAAATATGTTGATATGCGCAATAAATCCTACTAATTTTCTCACAGAGAAAAAATTTCCTACTTTTGCCGAAGAAATAAAGGGGTGCTGTAAAAGGCTGAGATAATACCCGATGAACCTGGAACAGGTAATGCTGTTTAGGGAATCTGACAAATGTAACAATATATCAATTTAAGAGTATAGCAATTTTATTGGTAAATTTATTTGATTGATAAATTGTTATATTCAACTTATCACCCCTTTTATTCTGTTAAATTAAAAATTTATAAGAATGAAAGGTTTTTTTATGATCGCTCTTACGGCGAGTTCAGTATGTTTTGCACAAACAGTGGTGCAGGACACCGTTTCTATAACGGAAATTAAGGCGGTAAATTTCACCAAGAAACTGCCTATTGTAAAAGAAGTAATCAATGTCCAGAAGCAGCTCGATTACAAAAATTTAGGACAAGATTTACCTATCTTGCTCAAAAATCAAACCTCTATTATCTCCACTTCTGATGCAGGAAATGGTGTTGGATACACAGGTTTTAGAATTCGTGGGGTAACGGGAAGTGCGATTAATGTAATGATGAACGGTGTTCCCTACAACGATTCTGAAAGTCAAGGAACATTTTTTGTGAACGTGCCCGATCTTACAAGTTCGGCATCACAAATAGTTATTCAGCGTGGTGTTGGGACTTCCAGCAACGGTGCCGCTGCGTTTGGAGCCAGTGTAAATGTTATCTCAAAAGATCCCGAGGAGAAATTTTATGTGAAAACCGACGACAGTTATGGTTCGTTTAACACCTATAAGTATGCTGCGGAAGTGGGTTCGGGTAAATTTTGGAAGGATAGGCTTTCCGTAATGGGGCGTTACACCAAAATACACTCGGATGGCTATATCGACAGGGCGTTTTCGAATCTAGATTCATATAATTTTACAGGATTGTTTGAAGAAGGAAAGACAAAGTTGAGGTTTTTGGCTTTTGGTGGAAAAGAGAAAACCTATCAGGCGTGGAATGGCGTTGATAAAGCCACGTGGGAAACCAATCCCAAATACAATTATTCTGGAGCCATTTATGATGCAAACTGGGAAAATATTGTTGGTTTTTATGATAATGAAACCGATAATTACAAGCAAAATCACTATCAGTTGCTTTGGGAACAGGGATTAAATGATACTTGGAATTTAGAAACTACCGTACATTATACCAAGGGAAAAGGATATTATGAAAATTATAAACAGGATGCAAAATTTTCTAAATACAATCTTCCTAACCTTTTTATCAACGGTTCTGAAATAAAGCGAACAGATTTTATACGTAAAAAATGGTTGGATAACGATTTTTATGGCTTTGTGTCTACCTTGTACGGGAAATTTAGTTTTGTGGATGTGAATGTTGGTATTGTTGCGAACCAGTATCAAGGCTGGCATTTTGGCAATGTTACAGGTGTGTTTTTTCCGCAGATTAACGAGCATGAATATTACCGTAATAAGTCTACTAAGAATGAAATTTCAGGTTTTGCAAAAGCATTATTTAAAACAGGAGACTTTGAATTTTTCTTAGACGGACAGCTCAGAAACATTTCTTATGATACCAAAATTCATATGGAAGGAGATGATGAAGGTGCTGATCTGGATAAAAAATGGTTGTTTTTTAATCCTAAATTAGGCTTAAACTATAAATTTAGTCGAGGGAAAGTTTTCTTGTCTTATGCCCATGCACATCGCGAACCGAATAGAGACGATCTTTTTGCCAACAACGATACGCAGCCTGAAAAACTCCACGATTTTGAATTAGGGTTAGAACAAAATTTTAATGCTTTTTCCTTTGGGATGAATCTTTACTATATGTATTATGTAAACCAGCTGGTGCTGAACGGACAGATTAATAATATTGGCGAATTTATCAGAAGTAATTCGGGTAAAAGTTTCAGAAGAGGTGTGGAATTAAATGCTTTGGCGAAAATATTGAAAATGTTAGAAGTCAATGGGAATCTTAATTTAAGTCAGAACGAAAACAGAGATTTTAAAATGGAAACCGAGTCTGGAATAAAAGAATTTGGTGATACAAAAACTTCTTTTTCTCCAGGAATTATTGCCAATCTTGGAATTAAATTTATGCCAACCGAAGAATTTAGTTTTGGCTTAACCAATCAATATGTTGGGAAACAGTTTTTAGACAATTCCGAAAATCCTGAGTTTGAATTGAAGGATTATTTTTTATCTGACCTGAATGTTGAATACAAATTTAAAATTCAGAAAAATGAAGTGGCTTTAAAACTTCTGGTGACTAATCTCTTCAACCGAAAATATGTCAACAACGGATATGTGTATGAAGTTCCTTATTATTTTTCGCAGGCAGGAACAAACTTTATGTTTGGGCTCAGTTGGAAAATTCAATAACAATATCATAAGATTGCTCAGACTGGGCAATCTTTTTTTATTCTGAATCTTCAAAAAATATCATAAATTTGCTGACAATGAATATTTCAGCTTACATTTTAGAGTATTTAAAACAGCACCGAATTGCAAAAGTGGCGGGTTTTGGCGAATTTTCTTTAGAAAATTCTAAAGCCATGATTAATCCGGAGAATGGCAGCATTCTTCCGCCTTCGAGTAAAATCGCTTTTGTCTCAGATTATCAGATGACATGCGATGATTTATTGAAATTTATCAGTTCACAAAAAAATATTTCTATAGAACAGGCTGCCTCGGAATTGCAGGTACAAACCGATTTTTGGAAGAAAAAACTTCAAGCGGATCAATTTTTGGAAATTCCTCATTTTGGGGAGATTCATATTAATGATAACGAAATGCATTTTATAGGAAAGCGTTTGGAAATTGAACAGCCAGACTTCTACGGCTTGGAGGAAATTAAATTTTCGGATATTAAAAATTCATCTCAGGCATCTACAGCTCCAGTATCCCCATCCAGCAACAACTATAAGTTTAATAAGTCTATTCTATGGATTTTTTTGGTAGGAGTGCCAGTTGCGGGGATATTATATTTGGCTTTTTCGCAAAGAGATTATCTCTTTGGTAAGAAATCTTTCGATGATGTTTCCATCAAAACCAAAACTTTAAGAATTGAAGAAAAAAAACCAGCGATGGATTCTGCAGCCACTGCAGCTGGAAAAGATTCATTGCAGAGCATACCTCAAGACACATTAACAAATCAACAAAATACATCAACAAAATCTCAATGGAAAAAGTAAAAAAAGCGTCCGAATCGTTAACAGTGATGACGAACATTGTACTTCCTAATGAAACCAACTCTTTGCGAAACCTTTTTGGTGGCGAGTTATTAGCCAAAATGGATCGTTGTGCATCTATCTCTGCAGCGAGACATTGTGCAAGAAGAGTGGTAACGGCATCTGTTAATCATGTTTCTTTTAAACACCCTATTCCAGAGGCAGGAATCGTAGTTCTTGAATCTAAAGTATCCAGAGCCTTTTCTACTTCTATGGAAATTTATGTGGACGTTTGGTTGGATGATGTTATCAATAACCGTAAAATTCATACCAATGAAGGTATTTATACTTTTGTGGCGGTGGATGAGTATAATAAACCCGTTCCTATTCCTCAAGTTGAGCCAGAAACAGATCTGGAAAAAGAACGTTTTGCGGCTGCTTTCAGAAGAAAAGAGTTGTCGTTAATTCTATCAGGAAGAATGAAACCTCTGGAATCTGTAGAATTGAAAAAACTTTTTCAGGAACCTACCGAATAGTTAAAAAGGATATTCCACATAAAATAAATGTGCACATCAGTGCAATTACCGACATTAAAAATTGTCGGTTTTTTATTGCTCTGTCTGGTGATGATTCCAGATACGAATGCTTATTTCTAAACAGTTTTTCAGCAGAAAAAATAATTCCACCGATGATAATGAGCAATACAGCGTTTAGCACGACTTCCAACCAGACAAAACTTTTATCTCCAAAGCCGTCTGCTGTTTTTCCGGAATAATGTATAGGAATAGTCTGTGGAATATTGCTGTAAATACTAAGCAAATACACCACATAAATTGCCAGAATTGTTACCGATGCGAAATACAGGAGTTGATATAACTTCATTGAATGGAAAAAATTGAAAAATTCTATGCATCAAAATACTTTGAGAAAAGTCTGTCACGTACCTTTGCATCAACAAATATAAGAATTGAGCTATGAAAATTTTACTCCTCGATAAAAATCATCCTCTTATTGAAAATCAACTTCTAGAAAAAGGATTTGTTTTGGACGAAGATTACACATCGTCATACGATGAAGTTGCAGCAAAAATTCATAATTATGATGGTATCATTATAAGAAGCAGAATTCCCATGGATGCTGAAATGTTGAGGAATGCTAAAAATCTGAAATTTATTGCTAGGGTAGGTGCAGGTATGGAAAATATCGACATTGCGGAAGCACAAAAATTAGGAATCAGTTTGATCAATTCTCCTGAAGGCAACCGCGATTCCGTGGCGGAACATGTTTTGGGAATGTTGCTTATTTTAATGAATCGCTTATTTATTGCTTCTCAGGAAGTAAAAAATGGTATTTGGAAGCGAGAGGAAAACCGTGGTGATGAACTTTTAGGTAAAACTTTTGGAATCATAGGTTACGGAAACATGGGTAAAGCAGTTGCTAAGAGGCTTTCTGGTTTTGGATGCCGGGTGATTTTTCATGATATTTTGCCTGATTTAGGTGATGAATATGCCACCCAGGTAAGTTTGGAAGATTTGCAGAAGGAAGCAGATATTGTAAGTTTGCACATACCCATAACTGAGCAAACACATTATCTTATTAATGAGGATTTTATTTCTAAAATGCACAAAGATTTTTATTTTGTGAATACGGCACGCGGAAGAAATGTAGAAACCAGCAGTTTGGTAGAGGCTATTAAAACTGGCAAGGTAAAGGGCGCTGCTTTCGATGTCTTGGAATATGAAAAATCATCCTTCGAACATCTGGAGAAAGAAAACGAAGATTTAAACTTCTTGCTGCATTCTGATAAAGCCATTATTACTCCTCATATTGCAGGTTGGACAATGCAGAGTAAAGAAAAATTAGCACAGTTTATTGTTGATAAAATCATTGCTCAATTTCCATTATGATTTTAATTTCTGTTTTATAATTGTTAAAATATTATTAATGTTGTAAGGTGATGTAAGTTTTACGTGGTCTTTTACTAAATTGCTGCTCCAATTTTTTATGCATCAATGAAGAAGATTCAGCTACTGGCTATTTTAAGTGTTTTTTTGTTCTGTTTTTCTTGTAAAAAAGATCCATCGAAAAATCCTGATACTAAAAATTCAAATTCAAATATTCCCAACTTCGGAAATGTAGATCTGGATAAAGTTTTCTCTAAAGAAGACTCTCACCTTGAAGACAAATCTGCCATCGTCAATTTTATCGGAGCCTATTACCAGAAAATTTGGGAGCAAGGTGATTTAAGCGGTGGTCTTTTGGTTGCGAAAGGCGGCGATATTTTATTTGAACAGTACAGAGGCTACGGAAGAGAAGGTGGCCAAATGCCAATTGGCAAAGATACGCCGTTGCATGTGGCTTCAGTTTCAAAAACATTAACAGCAATGGCTGTAATGAAGCTGGTAGAAGCCGGAAAAATAAAATTAGACGATCACGTTACCAAATATTTTAAAGATTTTCCTTATCCTGATGTCACCGTTCAGACTTTACTGAATCAGAGAAGTGGACTTCCTAAATATGAATATTTTATAACTAAAATTAAACCTGCACCCGCGGAACTGTCCAAATCTTTCCTTACCAATCAGGATATTTTGAACATGATGGTTCAGTATAAACCAGATTTGGCACGCGAGACCAACACGGGTTTTATGTACTGTAATACCAACTACGCCATGTTGGCATTAATTGTGGAGAAAGTCACCAAGATGCCGTTCCCGAAAGCCATGCAGGAAATTGTTTTCAAGCCTTTGAAAATGAATCATTCTTATATTTTTCAGGAAAAAGATATTCCTACCGCGGCTCAATCTTTTTATAACGGTAAAAACAGACTCTACCCGTTGGATAATCTAGATTTAATATATGGTGATAAAAATGTGTACACCACACCTAGAGATTTGCTGAATTTCTCCAAAGCAATGTATTCTAAAGATTTTTTAAAGCCTGAATTAATGCAGATGGTTTTCACGCCCTACAGCAACGAGAAAGCAGGCGTTAACAATTACGGTTTAGGTTTCAGAATGAAAATGTTTGATAACGGGCAGAAACTGACGTATCATAATGGCTGGTGGCACGGTACCAATTCGGTGTTTGCACATCTTCAAAATTCTAAGGTAACCATTGTTGCTATCGGAAATAAATATACCAATAAAGTATATACCGCTTTGGCGCTATCGAGTTTGTTTGAAGATTTCCCTATTCAAAAAGAGAAGCTTAGCAGCGTTATGAACAACGAAAAAGATTCTTTGAAAACGAGTTCAGAGGTTTTTGGAGAATAATGAGTATTTTTGCGGAAATGTATTCATGAAAAAGTTTTTTGCATTTTTTATTTTCGCAATCTTATTGCAATCTTGTGCCAGAGTGGGTTCTCCTATTGGAGGGGATAAAGATACCATCGCTCCTAAGTTTTTGGGCGCCAATATCGATACTACAAGAATTAATGTTCCAACAAATATTAAGGAATTACGATTGGATTTTGATGAGTATGTGAACCTAAAAGATGCCAATAAAAACCTTATTATTTCGCCACCTATCAAGAAGATTACTAAAATTTTACCTTCAGCCATCCCCAATAAATATGTACTGATACAATGGGAAGATACCTTGCAGGTGAATACCACTTACAATTTCAATTTCGGAAACTCTATTGTAGATAATAACGAAGGCAACCCTTTGCGGTATTTCAACTTTGCTTTTTCTACGGGCGATAAGTTGGATGATACTTACATCAGCGGAGAGATTACCGATGGATATTCCATAAAAAAAACCAATTCCTCAGAAAATAAACTGGTAGTAGGATTGTACAAATATTCCGATTCTATTGATTACAGAAGTAAACCTTACTACATTGCAAAAGTGGATGACGACGGTTATTATGAATTGAATTATATAGCACCTGGAACATATAAAATTCTTGTATTTGATGATGACAACGGAAATTCTATGTTTGATCCTGGAAAAGAAAAAGTAGGATTCCAGAAAGATTCCATCCATGTTGAAAAATCTATTTCCGGATTGAATTTGAAAGTTTATCCTTCGAAAAAACCAGTGAAGCTGGGAGAATTAAAAGAGGTTGCGGGAGGAATATTGGTGCCTTTTGAAGGTCATCCTGAAACAGTAAAAATAGGCCTTGATGAAGGTAATCCTCTTAAAAACTATAAAGTTACCCATCGTCCAAAGTCCGATTCTGCGATGATTTGGTTTAATGCGGTAGCAGAAAATATTGGTCAGACTTCCAACGAGAATTTGAAGTTTACCTATGATGCAGATACATTGAAGAACAAAAAAATGTCTATTTTTTATAAGTTCAATCCCAAAAATGCCATGGTGGTTAATTCCACAAACAGTGGTGTTTTAGATCCAAAGTCAGCATTGGTAATTTCTTCCAATTATATTGTAGACAGAATTCAGCCAGAAAATTGGACACTTAAAATAGACAGTGTGGATGGTAATCAACAGTTCTCAGCAAAGATTTCCGATACCAATCCTTATCAGATTATTATTGACGCTGATTTTCAGATGGGAAAAAAATACCAGCTTACCGTTCCTAAAAATACGGTGATTTCTTATTTCGACAGGCTTTCAGAATCTAAACGATTTGATTTTGAAGTCGGGAAAATTGAGAATTATGGTGATTTAGAAATAACACTTACCAACGCTCCAACTTCCAATTATTGGGTGCAGTTGTTGGATGCAGAAGACAAAGTAATCTACCAGCGTTATCAAAATTCTAATATTGTAAAATTTGATGTTCTAAAACCTGGTGAATACAGCGTGAGAATTTTAGTAGATAGCAATGGTAACCGTCTTTGGGATGAAGCAGATTTTGCGGGTGGAAAGCTTCCAGAAGAGGTATATATTTTTTATAAGCAGGTAATTATCCGTCCTTTGTGGAACAGCAGAGAAAACTGGGATTTAAAAGACAACAGATCGCCAGAAATGAAATCTTCGGCGCAACCAGCGGCAAATCCGTCATCAACACCGAATTCCAATCCTGCAAGCCCTGCAACTGCTGCACCTCCAAGTCCAGTAAAGATGGATTCTTCGGACAAACCAAGAAAAACCAATCGTACAATCTTGACACCTGTACCACAGAAATAATGAAGAAATTTGTAAAAGTTGTATTGATTATTATTGCTGTAATAGGTGTAATTCAGTTGATTCCTGTTGATAGAACCAATCCTCCGGTGAAGAGTTCTGAAAACTTCATTCATCTTCAAAAAACGCCTATAAAGATATCCGAAATCATGCGCAATGCTTGTTACGATTGTCATTCCAATGAAACAAAGTATCCATCTTACGCTTATATTGCGCCCTTTTCATGGTCGGTAAAAAATCACATCAATGAAGGTCGGGAAAAGGTAAATTTTTCAATCTGGGGAACTTATTCTGACGATCTAAAAATGGCGATGCTCAAAAATTCAATAGCATCCGTTGCATCGAGAGAAATGCCAATTCCAGGTTATATTGTTTACCATCCTGAAGCCAATCTCAACGATGCGGAGAGAAAGTTACTGACCGATTATTTTCAGAAAATTTTAGATGATAAATCTTATTGATTTTTAATGTATTTGGTGAAAAACTTTTTTTGCGAATCAAAAGCGATGTCATCGGTTTTTAAGTCTTTTAAAGGTATCCAAAAAGCTTCAGAAATTTCTGAAAGTTCCAAATCTACTTCGAATTTTTCATCAATTTCATATTCAAAAAAGAGATCTAAGGTGTTGTAATCTATCTCTTTGTACTGATAAACATTAGGAAGACTCGCTACATATTTTAGTTTTGAAGGATCAATTTGAATTTTTAATTCCTCAAACAATTCTCTTTTGCAAGTTTCCTCCGCAGACTCTTTAGGATCCACAAAACCTCCTGCCAAATCTAGTTTTCCTTTCTTAGGCTCCTGATTTCTGCGCGTAAGATAAACCTCGTCCTTATGTTTGATAATTACTGCTACAGCACCTGCAACATTATTATAAAGTGTGAACTGACAATGGGGACAACACCATTTTTTTTCGCCGTCCCACTGTAAAGTTTTTTCGCCACATTCCGGACAGAAAGGTAGTGTTTTCATGAAGCAGTGATATTTCTTGGGTGATAGTTGAGGATGACATCCCGCAATTCCTCAGTGTTCAACTTTGTGTAAATTTCGGTGGTGGTAATGCTTGAATGTCCCAGCATTTCCTGTATATACCTTAAATCGGCTCCGTTTTGCAATAAATGCGTAGCAAAAGAATGTCTGAAAGTATGGGGAGAAATCTTCTTACTGATGCCTGCTTTCTCGGTAAGTTCTTTAATAATTAAAAATACGATAACTCTGGACATCGACGTTCCTCTACTGTTCAAGAACAATACATCTTCGTGTTTTTTATTAATTTTTTGGAAGGCACGAACATTCTGCACATAAGAATTAATGAGTTCGTTGGTGTAAGTTGCCATCGGAACCAATCTCGTTTTTCCGCCTTTACCGTTAATCTGTATAAAATTCTCTCTGAAATTAATATTCGAAATCTTAATATCAATCAATTCAGAAACCCTTAGTCCGCAACCGTATAAAACCTCAATTATGCATTGGTTTCTTTTTCCCAAATCGGTTGAAATATCGATATATTTTATGATTTTATTGATATCTTCCATGCTTAAGGTGTCAGGAAGGTATAGTCCCAATTTTGGGCTTTCTAACAATAATGCAGGGTTGTCTTCTCGGCTTTCTTCTTCAACCAAATATCTGAAAAAAGCTTTTATTGAGGAAATCCATCTGGCCTGTGATCTTTCGCTGAACTTTTCTTTTGAAAGTTGGAAAATATATTCCTGCAGGTTTTCTAATGAGATGGCTTGTGGACCCACGGTTTGCAAGTGATTTTCGTCGAAGGTTTTTAATTTTTTGATATCGCGGATGTAGGCATCCAAAGTATTGTCTGAAAAATTTCTTTCTAAGCGGAGAAAAGTTTCAAAGTCGTTAATTTTTTCATCCCAGGTCATTTGTGTTTGATTTTATTTGTGTTTATTACTCTAATTCATCTTCTGGTATCCTTAAAATTTCAATGTTGTGGTTTTTTAAAAAAGAAATTCCATCATCATCCGAATATTCATTTATGTATACCAAGCGGCTTATACCAGCCTGTAAAACAAGTTTGCTGCATTCTTTGCAGGGTGAGAGCGTTAAATACAACGTGGCGCCCTTGGCAGATTGCGTAGAGCTAGCCAGTTTAAGAATGGCGTTGGCTTCGGCATGGAGCACATACCAAAGCGTTCTTCCTTCTTGATCTTCACAGCAGTTTTCAAAGCCAGACGGAGTTCCATTGTAGCCGTCAGAAATAATCATTCTGTCTTTCACAATAAGAGCACCCACCTGTTTTCTTTTACAATAGGAGAGTTTTGCCCATTCTAGAGCCATTTTAAGATAGGCTTTGTCAAATTTGCTGTAGAGCATTTTATCAGTTTTCCTCTTAGAAATTTGGTTTTCTTTTTTCTAAAAATGCACCCACACCTTCTGCTTTATCATCCATTGCAAAAAGTTCACCGAAAAACTGTATTTCGGTATCGAAGCCCTTATCAGTGTCGGATAAGTTTACTGCTTTTATCGCTTTAGCAATCGCCATTGGAGAGTTTTTAGCAATGGTTGCTGCCAGTTCTTTTGTCTTTGGTAAAAGTTCTTCTAAGGAATAAACTTCATTCACCAAACCTATCTCTTTGGCTCTTTCGCCAGAAATCATTTTTGCAGAAAATATCAATTCATTTGCTAAGCCTTTCCCCACAAGCTTCGGGAGTCTTTGTGT
Organism: Bacteroidota bacterium; assembly: GCA_023458535.1. Taxonomy (GTDB): domain Bacteria; phylum Bacteroidota; class Bacteroidia; order Flavobacteriales; family Weeksellaceae; genus Chryseobacterium. The sequence goes on along the minus strand of JAEWYW010000018.1, from coordinate 26,632 downwards.
TCCTCCATAACCAGGGATTAATCCCAATGTAACCTCTGGAAGACCTAACTTGGCATTTTCTGAGGCATAGCGGATGTGGCATGCCATAGCCAACTCTAAACCACCACCCAATGCAAAACCATTTACTGCTGCAATAACTGGTTTAGACATGTTTTCTATTCTGTTAAAAAGTATATTTTGTCCGTTTCTGGCCAGTTCTTCAGATTGAGCCTGCCCAAAATCACTAAATTCCTTAATATCGGCACCTGCTACAAAAGATTTTTCACCGCTTCCGGTAATAATAATTACTCTGCAACTGTTGTCGGTGTCTAATTCATTAAACGCTTCACCTAATTCTTTTATTGTCTGAGCGTTAAGTGCGTTAAGGCTTTGTGGACGATTAATGGTTATGATTGCTAATTTATCTTCTTTTTCAATTAAAATATTTTCGTAGTTCATCGATAAATTTTTATTTAAAGCGAAATTATAATTTTTTTATAAATATAAAGAAAAAAGAGAAGAATTTTATGAATTCCTCTCTTTTAATATTTATTTGCCAATGATTTCTATTTGGAATGGTTCATCATATTAGCATCGATATTAATATTTAAACCTAAAGCTACCTTCATACCCAACTCAATATTAGCACGGAAGAAATGACATAACTGTCGGTTGATAATTTCTTCCTTCTTCGGACCAGATATGCCTTTCATACTTTCAACAATGTTGTGCACAAGATGGTCTCGGTCTTCCTGCTCCATTGCCTTTGTGTAGAGCAAACCTGGTTGGGTGTAGTGGTCGTCATCGTTCTCATTTCTGTTAAAATTAACCACCAAATTGCTGTCTAATTCATATTCAAAGTTTTTATAAGTGCTGTCGGGTACTATATTATCAAAGCTGTTAGGATGGTAGTTGGCTGCGTCGCCATAATTTTTAGCATCGGCCATAAAACCATCTCTTTGGTAGTTATTCACTGCAAAAGGACATCTGTTTACTTCTAATTGATGTGCATTCACACCTACCCGATAGCGGTGAGCATCTGGGTAAGAGAATAATCTTCCTTGAAGCATCTTATCAGGTGAAAAACTTATCCCATTAATTAAATTACTTGGTGAAAAAGTGGACTGCTCAACATGTGCGAAATAGTTATTAGGAATTTGGTTCAGCTCCATTTCTCCCACTTCAATGAGGGGAAAGTCATCATGAAACCACACTTTAGTAACATCGAAAGGGTTCCAACGATAATCGTTCACCTGCTCATCGGTCATCACTTGTATGTACATCGTCCATTTCGGGAAGTTTCCTTCCTCAATAGCGTTGCAAAGATCTTCCTGAGCAAAATCTGGATTTTCACCCGCCATTTTTATGGCATCTTCATTATTGAAATTTTTTATTCCCTGTTTTGTTTTAAAATGAAATTTCACCCAAATTCTCTGGTTGTCGTCATTAATCATCGAGAATGTATGGGAACCGAAACCATGCATGTGTCTATAACCATGTGGAGTTCCACGATCAGACATCAATATCAAAACCTGATGCAAAGATTCAGGATTTAAGCTCCAAAAATCCCACATCATGGTGGCGCTTTTCAAATTTGTCTTAGGAACTCTTTTTTGGGTATGAATAAAATCTGGAAATTTCTTACCATCTTTAATAAAAAAAACAGGTGTATTATTTCCTACTAAGTCCCAATTGCCATCTTCGGTGTAAAACTTTAGTGCAAAACCTCTAGGATCTCTTGCGGTATCAGCACTTCCTTTCTCGCCACCCACCGTTGAAAAACGGGCAAACATTCTGCAGGTATTGCCTATTTTAGAAAAAAGTTTGGCTTTGGTGTATTGTGTAATATCGTGGGTAACTGTAAATTTTCCGTAAGCACCACTTCCTTTAGCATGTACAATTCTTTCGGGAATTCTCTCTCTCACGAAATGTGCAAGATTCTCTTGTAGAATAAAATCTTGAAGCAGAATTGGACCTCTAGAACCAACCGTTTGCGAATCTTGATGTTCAAAATAAGGTGCGCCACTGCTTGTTGTTAACTTTTTAGAGTCCATAAAATATCAAGTTTTGTAACTATTATAATTTCTCAAATTTAAGTCAAATAATAATTAGTAATTGCAAAAACATTATATCTTTGTAATAGATTATATTAATGAAATGAACATTCAACAATTGGAATATCTTATCGCTGTAGATAAGTATAAACATTTTGGAAAAGCCGCTCAAGCATGTTTTATCACACAGCCAACGCTGAGTGCAATGATTCAGAAGTTTGAGGATGAGTTAGATGTGAAGGTGTTCGACAGAACCACGCATCCTATTAGAACCACTGATGTTGGAGTTCAGATTATAGAGCAGGCAAAAGTTGTAATAGAATCTGTAAACGAACTTAAAAATAAGGCCAATTTACTGAACAACATTTTAGGAGGAACCATTAATGTTGGAATTATACCTACTGTTTCGTCATTTATCTTACCAACAGAGATTTTTGGTTTCCTAAAAGAGAACCCGAAGATTTTAATGAACGTTAAGGAGATGACCACTGAAAACATCATTAAAGCTTTAAAACAGGGAGAACTTGATGCGGGAATAATTTCTACTCCATATGATGCAGCTGATGAGTTTTACAAAGATTTTCTTTTTAATGAGGAGTTGATGTTGTATGCTTCGGATGAGAATGTCAAAAAGTCTAAATCTTATGTGGTTCCAGAGGAGCTGAATGTTGAAAAAGCTTGGCTCTTGGAAGAAGGAAATTGCTTAAGATCTCAGTTTGAACATATTTGTCAGTTGAAGGAAAATAGTTTGAAGCCTAAAAATTTAGATTTCTTGGCGTCCAATGTTCAAACTCTTATTCAAATGGTGGATAAAGTAGGCGGAATTAGCATTTTGCCAGAACTAGCTATGAGTCAGCTTTCAGATGAACAGAAAAAGAAAGTTTACCATTTCCAGAAACCTTTCCCATATAGAGAGATCAGTATTATTTATTATAAACCAACATTCAAGCAGAAAATTATTGATGAGATGGTGGTGTACATCAAGAATTCGCTTCAGAATCAGTTGAATTACAATAAAAATCCTAAAGAATATACCAGCATAAAACCTCAGTAATATTGAGGTTTTTCTTTTTAGTAAGTGTACAGTTTTAATATTTGCATTTTATTTTTTTGATTATATCGAAAATACTTTATAACTTTGCCCGATTATTAAGAGGAAAAATTTGTCCTGATTGCAACCTCATTAAAAAAATGCTAAAGCAGTATTCTTTTATACCCGTTTGCGTTCGACTTTATTTTCTTCCCATTTATTTAATTACAAAAACGAAAAAAATTTATGTCGTATTTATTTACATCTGAATCTGTTTCAGAAGGGCATCCAGATAAAGTTGCCGATCAAATCTCAGACGCACTTATAGACCATTTTTTAGCTTTCGACAAAGATTCTAAAGTTGCTTGTGAAACACTGGTAACCACAGGACAGGTAGTTTTAGCTGGTGAAGTAAAATCCAAAGCTTATCTTGATGTTCAAAGTATCGCAAGAGACGTTATCAACGGTATTGGTTACACAAAAGGAGAATATATGTTTAACGGAGATTCTTGTGGGGTGATTTCTGCGATCCACGAGCAGTCTGCAGATATTAATCAAGGTGTTGACAGACAGGTTTCTGATGACAGTTTCGAGACAAAAGCCAATGCACAGGGAGCGGGAGACCAAGGGATGATGTTTGGCTATGCCACAAATGAAACTGCTAACTACATGCCTTTAGCGTTGGATTTGGCGCATTCCATTTTGAAGGAACTTTCTGCAATTAGAAGAGAAGGTAAGGAAATATCTTATTTGCGTCCAGACGCTAAAAGTCAGGTAACGATTGAATATTCAGATGATCATAAACCGATTAGGATTGATTCTATTGTTGTTTCTACTCAGCATGATGACTTCGGATCTGAAGAAGAAATGCTTACGAAAATACGTGAGGATATTAAAGGTCTTGTAATTCCTAAGGTGATTGCATCTCAAACTGAGGAGATTAAATCTTTATTTAATGATCAAATTAAATATCACATCAATCCAACGGGTAAGTTTGTAATTGGTGGACCTCATGGTGATACTGGTCTTACAGGAAGAAAGATTATTGTTGATACATACGGCGGTAAAGGAGCTCACGGTGGTGGTGCATTCTCAGGAAAAGACCCATCAAAAGTGGATAGAAGTGCAGCATACGCCACCAGACATATTGCTAAAAATCTTGTTGCAGCAGGTGTAGCAGATGAGGTTTTGGTGCAGGTTTCCTATGCAATTGGTGTAGCAGAACCTTGTGGTTTGTTCATTAATACCTATGGAACATCAAAAGTAGATTTAACAGATGGTGAAATCGCAAAAAAGGTGTCAGAAATTTTCGATCTAAGACCTTATGCTATCGAACAAAATCTAAAATTGAGAAATCCTATCTATCAGGAAACGGCTTCTTACGGCCACATGGGTAAGGATTATTATGTAGCTGATAAAACTTTCAAAAAATTTGATGGAAGCGTAGAAACGGTAAAAGATCTAGAGTTCTTTACTTGGGAAAAACTAGATAAAGTAGATGAGATTAAAAAAGCCTTTAATCTGTAATCTGTTTTAAATGCATATAAACTGCTTTATCTTTCAAGGATAAGGCAGTTTTTTTTTAAATTTACAGCTTAGTTGAAATGTATGAAATCTAAAACCTTATTTATTGCGCTAATAACTCTTACGCTTTCAAGTTTTGCCAAAGCACAATATACCATGCACAAGATGGTGAGTGTGGGATATGTGTATCAAAACCAAAGCTTCGGTGAAGTGGGAGGGAAACTCCTATTTCTAAAAAATGATGATGTTATTTACCGTTTGGGAGGATCTGCACTAATGGGTTCCGCGAATTCTAAATTTGCCATCATGCCGAAACTTCAGGCGGATGTCTTGTTAAATTTTGAAAAAAATGTAGACTTTTACCACTCGTATTATTTCTTGATTGGAGCTGAGGGGACCAATAAATATGTGGCTCCAAAAATTGGGGTAACACTGTTCGGTATTTTAGATTTAACAGGCGGGTATGCCTTCCCAATCGGCGATTCTGGCATTAACGGAAAACAACTAAAAGGGTTAAATATCAATTTCACACTAAATATTCCTACCGTATTCATTCATGATATGCTTAAGTAGTTATTTTTATTTTTTAATTAAATTTTAAGCAGTTTTAACGCAATATTAATTTTTTTATTATATTTACAGCATACAAAATATGCGACTATAGACGAACTCTACTTTTAATTAAACCTACACATGATATCACATTTGGTAATCCAAGTATGATGGTGCGATAAAATTGAAGGAAAGAGTTATGAAAGCATCTGATAGTTTACTAATTACACAGTATAGAGGTGGAGATGAAGAAGCCCTATCTGTTCTCATTCAGCGTTACCAACGCGAGTTGTTCAGTTTTATATATTATAAAGTGAGCGACCAAGACTTAGCCAATGATCTTTTTCAGGATACTTTTATGAAAATAATTGTAACTTTAAAAGAAGGAAATTATAACGAAGAAGGAAAATTCTTAGTTTGGGCCAAAAGAATTGCATACAATTTAATTATTGATTACTTCCGCGCAAGATCTAAAAATTACAAAGTTTCAGAAACTACATTTGAGAGTGATGAATATTCAATCTTCGATCTTTTGAGAGAACCCTCAGAAAATATCGAAGATGAGCTAGTAACATTACAGATCAATGAAGACTTAATGAAGATGCTGCAATACCTTCCAGAGAACCAATTGGAGGTGATAAAACTCAGGTTTTTCGACGGGTTGAGTTTTAAAGAAATTGCAGACCATACGGAAACGTCGATTAATACTACACTAGGGAGAGTTCGATATGCACTTATTAATCTTAGGAAAATTATGGAAGAAAATAATATTATTTTAACCAGATAATATTTTATTTTTTCCACCGTTATTAAAGAAACAATTTAGCGTATGAAAAAAATTGATTCTTTAAACACAAAAATGTTAAAACCTAAAAAAGAAACCATTCAATTTTTATTAAATTTTTCCAAAAGTATTGAGGTGGTAAAAATGCCCAACAAAAAGATGGTCATTAATAAGAATTAAATTTAAAATGTAAATTACTTAAATTTGTGCTGTATGAAAATTCAGCACATTTTTTTTGATCTCGATAATACATTATGGGATCACCGCAGAAATGCTTACTTAACCATTCAGGAACTGTTTAATAAATATTCTATTCAAGAGAAGTTTCGTATAGACTTTGAAGAATTTCATCGGATATACCATGATATCAACGAAAAATTATGGGAGCAGATTCGTGATGGTGAAATAAATAAAGAGTACTTGAGAAAACATCGTTTTTATGATACCTTTCTGCATTTCGGAGTCGACGATGAAATTCTTTCCATGGAATTTGAAAATCATTTTTTAGATCAGATTTTAAGTTTTAACTATTTAGTGGATGGTGCAGAGGATCTTCTGAAATATTTGCAGGATAAAAATTACAAAATGCATATTATCTCCAATGGATTTCAGGAAGTTACCGAACGCAAATGCATACTTTCTGGTATTGCGCCTTTTTTTGAAACCATTACCAGTGCAGATTCCATAGGAGTGCGTAAACCCGATGAGAAAATTTTTGAATATTCCGTCAATCTTGCCAACACCAGCAAAAATAATAGTATACTCATTGGTGATGATTGGATTGCAGATGTGCAGGGTGCGCAAAATTTTGGAATGGAAGTAATTTTCTTCAACGCTTTGCAGGAAGATGTCACTCACAACAACCTAAAGGTCATCCATAATTTACAAGAAGTTAAAGAGTATTTGTAAAAACTAAAACATATATAAATTAAAAAAGGACTCATTGTTGAGTCCTTTTTCGATGATATTAAAATGTATTAATCTCTGTTTTTGATCAAAATCCAACCGTCGTATTTAACGAATGTGTTGGCTGCATCATTTTCATTCCAAGTGATGGTATACCAATACGTTCCTGTTAATAATTTCTTGTCGTAATGTTTACCATCCCAACGGTAATTGTTGAATTTCTCACCCGTGAAAACTTTATTACCGTAACGATCGTAAATTTCAAAAGTAAGATTCTTTTTCATAGATAATGCTGAGTAATCTAAATAATCATTTACATTATCACCATTAGGCGTAATCGCGTTTACAAGATTAGGAACCGTTACGGTCGTGCTGATAGGCTGACAATTGTTAGCGTCTTTTACATATATTGTAGTTTCCCCTCTTGGTAAACCATTAAATGTGCTAGATGGTTGCCAATTAACACCGTCAATAGAATATTGATAAGGTGCAGTACCACCACTAACATTTACTGTGATTGTATTGTTTTTTATTACTACACCTGTAATTACTGGATTTGGATTTACATATACATTTACCTTTTGTAATGTATAACAAAATCCTGTCTTAAGTTTTACCCAGTAAGCACCTACTGAAACACCAGTTATTACTTGTGTAGTTGCGCCTGTACTCCATTCATAACCATCGTAACCTGGTCCAGCATCAAGTGTTGTTCTTCCATCTATACATATATATTTATCTTTTAGCACTGCCGAAGGTTTCGGTGGAATTACTTTAAGTGTAATTTTAGTAATAGCATAGCAACTACTTTCATTGGTAACTCTTACATAAACTTCGCCATTAGTAGATATGTATTGAGTTGGATTAGTAATTTCGTTCGTGCCAGCATTTGCATTATTTAATGTTGGATAGTACTTCTTATTTAATGTACCAGTTGTGCTGGTAACATTTGCTGACGTTAAATCAAACGTTGCTGTGGTGGGGGCAGCCTCTATAAAGCAAGATTCCAAAGTAGCAGGCTGTAGCACAACAACCGGATGAAATTTCAGATGAATAGTTGCATTTGCAGTACATCCGTCAGCTGTTGTAAGTTTAACAAATACATCTTTAGGAGCTGTTGAATTATAGTTTGCAGGATTTAAAATCTCATTTGTCCCGTTATTTAAATCATTAAGGGTAGGATAGTATTTTTTTGTAATGTTTTGACCTCCATATACATTTGCCGTGGTTAAATTAAACATACCTGTACCTGCACCATTGTTGTTACATGCAAAAAGGGTATCATCGGTTCCTGTTATATTCCCTTGCTTGAATTTAAATTTACCAATCTCAAAGCAACCGTTAGCTGCATTATTTGGATCAGTTGGATCTTCATATCTTAACCTGTAATAATAAGTGTCTGTACCATTAACCATAATGGGTGCAGTGATTGGATTAGCTCCCACAATTGCATCATTACCATTAAGATGATATGTTACTACAAAGTTTTGATTACCATTTAATATTCCATTGGTTAAAGAACTAAAATCAAACATTGTCGGTAATGAACAGTGTAAAATTTCGCTTGGATCATCAGGGTTTGCTGCAGGCACTCCCGGTGGAACAAATGGGAATGGTGTTAAAGCTGGATCATTAAAGGCTGAAGTCAACGTTGCAGTACCTCCCCAAGTTAATGCAAACCCATATGGATTATCAGGGATGTAATTATCAATCAATAAATAATAAGTTTCACCTGCAGTTACATTTAAAGGTGTTTCCCAAGTAGAACCAGTTTGTGTAGAGCTTAAACCAGTTGGCCCACTAGCTCCAGAAAAATTACATTTAATTGCATTTCCAAAATCCCAAGTGGCACAGTCGATGTTTGGTCCATATACAGCAAAATCATAATCGTAATGATTCACATTCGGAACAGTGTATGGCGTTATCGTGAACTCAATTGTACCTGTAGTTGCTGCGGTGAAAACATACCAAACCGAGTAGTGTTCCAAAGCTAAACAACTTGCCGAAGTTTGTTCGATTACAGTACCGTTACTGTTAGGGTTATAAGAAATGTCGGTATTCCCACATACGGGTATTGCCGTAATACAATCTGATTGAGAATAGTGTAAACCATAGATCAGTATTGTTAGAAAAAGTAATATTTTTTTCATATATATAACTATTTTCAACAAATTTATTAAAAAAACTTGAATGATAATAATAAATCGATAGTCAATTTAGTAGATTAAGATAATTGATGGTATTGAATCATAAAAAAACACCCTTCAATCTGAAAGGTGTTTCTATTTAGTTTAAAATGATATTATTCTCTGTTTTTAACCACAATCCAACCAGAATATTTTACTGGCGTTTTGACTTTGTCATTTTCGTTCCAACTTACAGAATACCAGTATGTTCCAGTGCTTATCTTTTGGCCGCCAATGGTTCCATTCCATTTATAACCATTGGATTTGTCTGCTCGATGAATTTGTACCCCATATCTGTCATAAATGTTAAATACTAAATTTTGTTTCATAGATAGTGAAGAATAATCAATTACATCATTAATGCCATCACCGTTAGGGGTTATTACGTTAATAATATTTGGAATGGTAACAGGAATCTCTATTGGTGTACAATCGTAGGAATCTTTAACATAAACGGTTACTTCACCTCTATTTACATTTTCGAAAACGTTGGAATCTTGCCAAACAATCTTGTCAATCGAATATTTATATGGAGCCATTCCCCCTGCAACGTTGACCGTAATTTTTGTTCCTGCGATATCTATACCAGTTACAACTGGAGATTCTGCAGGGAATACAGTTACTTTCTGTGTGGTGTAGCATTCTCCTGTCTGCAATTTTACCCAGTACGTACCTACGCTTACATCGGTGATCGATTGCGTAGTTTCACCTGTGCTCCATTGATAAGACGCAAAACCAGGACCTGCATCTAAGGTCGTTTTGTCTTCGATACAAATTACTTTGTCTTGTAATACATTTGATTTTACTGGTCCTAGTACCACAAGATTGATTTTTGCAATCATATAACAACCTTGATTATTACTCACTCTGACAAAAACAACCCCATTAGGAGAAATAAACGGATTGGGAGTGATAATTTCATTGGTAACGTCAATAGCGTCCGCTAAAGAAGGGAAGTATTTTTTTGTTAACGCCCCGCCACCACCAGCAGTTACAACAGCTGAGGTTAAATCAAATTCTGCGGTAGATGGATTTGTTTCAATATAACACGATCTAAGAGTAGCGTCTATCACAGTAAAGAGAGGATGGAATTTTAGGGTAATTTTAGCTATATCAGAACATCCTAATTGTGTAGTGACCTTTACAAAGACAATACCTTCTGCAGAAGTATATGATGATGGGTTGGTGATTTCGTTGGTATCATTGTTGGCATCATTTAATGTAGGGTAATATTTATAAATATATGTAGGATCTGGCGTTATTACCTGAGCTGTCGTTAAATCATACGTTGCAACACCAGAACCATTGTTATTACATTCTGTAAGTGTTACATCTTGTGTAGTAATACTTCTATCAATAAATTTAAATTCAGCAACGTTAAAACATTTGTTTACGGGATCATCTGGATTATTAGGATTAGTATATCTAATTGTATAAAAATAACTATCAGTTGTATTTACGATAATTGGAGTGATAATCTCATTCGTATCGGCTAAGGCATCATTAGATGTTCTATAATATTTAATGTAGAAGTTGGGATTTCCATTAATAATATCAGCACTTAATGAGTGGAAGTTAAATGGAGATGTAATGTCACAAAGTTCAACCAATCTTGGGTCATTAGGAGTGGGGCCAGGAATTCCTATCGGATTAAAAGGATTTGGCTGCAAAGTAGGATCATTGAATGGTGATGCTAGAGTAGCTGTTCCTCCCCAAGATAAAGAAAATGAAAGTAAGGCATTTGCTTCAGAAAAATTAGAAACAATTAAGTAATATGTTTCACCAGCAATAACGTTCAGTGGTGAAGACCATGGCGTTCCTCCTCCGTTAGGGTTTGTAGCTCCGATTTGTAATCCTGTTTGATTTGGAGCAGGGTTTGAACCATCGTAATTACAACGAATGGGAGCACCTTTATTAGAACAGGGTTTATCAGGGCCATATACTGCAAAATCATAATCGGCATTATACGGTGCTTCGGGTGAAATAACAAATGTGAGTACTCCAGATGTTGCTACGGTAAACCGATACCAAACAGAGAACCTCTCGTTTAGCGACAGACAGCTACCGTTTTGATCAACTTGATCATCTATATCGCCAGATCCTGTCGGGAAGTATGAAATATTTGAATTACCACAGACGTTAATTGCAGAAATACAATCTGATTGTCCATAAAATATGTGTGATAAAAATAAAAGGAGTATAAAGTATATTTTTCTCATAATAAATTATATTAAAGAAATTATTTAATTAAAGAAAGATAATAGGTAGCGTCTTCTTTGCCCCAGTTAGGATCTTGCTTTGAAATTCTATCATAAGTTTTAAACCTTTCAATAGCAGAATTAAAATAATTTTTAGCCAACTGGTTATCTTGTTGGTGTAATGCTAGTTCACCCCTAACTATAGCAAGTCTTGGATTATTTTTGTCTTTCAATTCGGCTTGTAATAGCAGTTCATTGATCCTCTCTAAATTTATTTGTGAGCGATTTGGATTTAAGAGTAAAATCTGAGCCAATAAAATATTACTTTCAACATTATCTGAGTTATTAACAAAAACTTGCATTAAATATTTTCTTGCCAGCTGAATGTTATTTTCATTTGCTTCCACTTTGTCATTGCGCATAGATATTAATTCTCCTCTAACCAATGATAATGCGGTATAGTAATACACTCTCCAATCTTTTTTTTTCTCTTTTTCTTTTGAAATAAAGCTTTCATATTTCTTGAAAAAATCTTGAGATTGCTGGATATCAGCTCTTTTTTTAGCAGATTCTACTTTGCTAATTTCAGCTAAAAATTTTTTTTCAAAAGAGTTCTGAGCTAAAGAAAAGAAGCTAAAACTGAAGAGAATAAAAAAGAATAATAATTTTTTCATTGTTCTTATATTTTGAAATTTATAATTGTAAAAGTAGTAATTTTTTTTGTTTTTCCTTGTAATCTACTTTGTTAAATCTGTATAAAACTGTCAAATTCAATATTCCATCCTTCGTAATTTCTTGTTGAAACTACCAATCATTAAGGCAATAAGGAGCGTCATGCTTCCACCAAAAACTACTGATCGAACTGCTCCCATCCATTTGGCCATTAATCCACTTTCAAACTGTCCCATTTCGTTGCTGGACATGATGAATATGGAGTTGACGCTGAGCACCCTGCCACGAATGTGATCAGGGGTTTTTAGTTGGACAATGGTTCCGCGAATAACCACAGATATCCCGTCTAGCGTTCCGCTGAGAACTAAAAAGGAGAACGACAGCCAGTAGAGCTTTGAAAGTCCAAATCCTATTATGCATACACCAAATCCTGCTACTGCGAACAAGAGTATTTTTCCCTGGTTTTTCCGAAGTGGAATTAAGGTGAGAAGAATTATAATACACATAGAACCGATATCTGAGGCAGCATTGAGCAGTCCGAAACCTTCAGCACCAACTTTTAAAATATCAGTAGCAAAAACTGGAATCATGGCAACGGCACCACCAAATAGCACTGCAAACATATCAAGACATGCTGCTCCCAAAATTTCTTTGGTTTTATAAATGTATGAAATGCCCTCTTTCATGCTTTCCCAAACCTTGATGTCTCCTTTGGTGTATTCTGAATGCTGTTTTTTGAGTTGCCAAAAAAATAAAGAAGCTAAGAGTAAAAGACTTATGATGACTACTAAAGTCCATTTAATGCCTATTAATGCTATGAGGAGTCCTCCAATTGCATGTCCACAAACGGATGATATGAGGAAGGTCGCCTGGTTGAGCGTTATGGCACTTGGTAAATTAATTTTGGAAACGATTTTGGGTATCATTGATGGAACAATCGGACCTATAAAAGCCCTTGAAATTCCTGTTAAGAAGATAATGCCGTAAATATAATAGGTTATTTCGTGGCCTGTGAAATGCAGATGAACATTGAGAAATGCGGGGATCAATAAACAACTGATGAGGATTACATATGCGTAATTGCAGATTAGAAGAAGCTTTTTCTTTTCATTCATGTCAATCACATGTCCTGCGTACAAGGCGCAACTTACTGCTGGGATTACTTCAGATAAACCTATTAATCCGATAGAGAAAGGATCTCTTGTGAGTTGATAAACCCACCAACCTAGAAGTGTCGCAAGCATTCTAAATGCCAGTACAATAAAAAATCTGCCACAGAGAAGATTTCTAAATTCTGAATTTTGAAGGTTTTTGAGAGGTGTAAAACTAATCATCCCGCAAAAATATATCTTAAAATTATTTCTGCGGGATGATTTCTTCTAAAATAGATATAAAATTAATCTGCCCTAGAGGAACTGATGACAAGAGCTGCCGCTGCCGCTGCACCAATTACTACTGCTCCAGTGGTAACTCTTGCTTTGGAAAGGTCTTTAGAAGACACAACATTAGCCTTTTCTATGGAAAACTCCGTACTGTCTTTTTTACTTTTGGCTCCAACGATTTCGTCACCTTTAATGTAGTGGAAGATCATTTTTTCTTTCTTTGAATCTTTCATTGTAAAGGTGTATTTTTTCCCTGCCTGCAGATTAGAGAAACTGTTTTGCGAAGGGTCTATGGAATATTTCGTAGTCGCACAAGACGATAATACAAATACTGAAGATAAAATGGTTGATTTTAAAAGTATAGATGCTTTCATTATTAATTTTAGTTTCTCAAATTTATAATTTTTTTTGAATATTCATCTTGAAATTTCATCAAATTGATAGATTCTTTTTTGTTATCGCTTAAATTTTTCAAGTTTTTCAGCAATTGTTCTGTCGTTGGCCAATCTTGGGATTTTATTTTGACCACCTAACTTTCCTTCACCCTTTGCATATTCCAAGAATGCATTTTTCTCAAGTATCTGAATTTTTAAAGGCTGTAAAACATTTCCTGTAATGAGGTCGTTGTAGTAAGTATTTCTATTTCTTAACTCTTGATCTAAAAACAATCTAAAATCTTCCAAATTTTGAGGTTCTTTTTCAAATTCTATAAACCATTCATGGTAAGGCAATCCGTCGGTTGGCGCTACTTCAGGTGCAAGATGAAACTCGGTAATCTGAGCGGGGTATTTTTCTAAAGTTGCCTTCATGGCTTCCTCCACTTCTATGGCAATAACGTGTTCGCCAAATGCAGATGTAAAATGCTTAGTTCTCCCACTCACCAAAACCCGATAGGGATCTTTATTGATAAAACGAACGACATCGCCAATAGAATATGCCCATAATCCCGAATTGGTCGTTAATATCATGGCGTAATCTTTATGGAGTTCAACCTCACCTAATGTTAATCTTTTTGCATTTGGTTTTCCATATTCTTCAAGCGGCACAAATTCGTAGAAAATCCCATGATTGGTGAGAAGTAGAAGACCTTCCTTGGTGTAATCATCCTGAAAAGCAAAAAATCCTTCCGATGCTGGAAATGTTTGCACGATATCCACTTTTCCGCCCAAGAGATCTTCCATTTTTTCCCGATAAGGTTCGTAGTTTACACCTCCCGTAACAATCAGCTGAAGATTGGGAAAAATCTGTTTTATTTTCTTGCCGGTTTTTTCAGTTAATTTTTCAAAATACATAATCAACCAAGGTGGAATACCAGAAATCAAGGTCATGTTTTGCTTTTCTGTTTCCTCGACAATCTTGTCTACTTTTGTTTCCCAGTCTTTAATAATATTCGTTTCCCAGCTCGGCAGTCTGTTTTTTTGAAGATAATTGGGAATGTGATGGGCGACAATACCAGAAAGTCTGCCAGTTTTTATACCAAAATTTTCCTCTAAAATAGGACTTCCCTGCACAAAAATCATTTTGCCTGACACAAAATCAGCATTGTTTTTCTGCGCTATATAATGAAATAACGCGCTCTGAGCACCAGCAACCTGAAAAGGCATTCCTTCTTTAGAAATTGGAATGTATTTGGTTCCTGACGTAGTTCCTGATGTTTTAGCAAAATATTCAGGTGTAGAAGGCCATAGAATGTGCGCTTGCCCTCTTTTCATTTTTTCAATGTACGGCTTTAAGTCTTCATAATCGGAGATGGGAACTCTCCTCTGAAAATCTTCGACACTCTGAATTTCTTCAAAGCGATGTTCCCTTCCGAAAAGGGTTTTTTCAGCTGTTTTTACCAATGAAAGAAGAAGCTGGGATTGCATCTCCGAGCCGTTTTTTTTAAAGTTCTGAGTAGAGTTCACATGTTTTTTTGCCCATGCGAGTGCTATTTTTTTCTTGATAAAATTTATCATTCACCAAAATTATAAATTACGCATCAAAATACAGTTTTTTCAATCAAAAAAACCAGTGAAATAATTCACTGGTCCTCGAAAATTTGAATATGAAAATAAACACTTGTTTACAACTTATTTGTTGACTTTGTATCTTTTGTCTGGTGTGCCGTCTTTTTTAAGATGCTGGTTTTGTTTGTAACGCTTATCTGGTGTACCATCTTTTTTTAATTTTACTTCTTGCTTACTTGTAGTAGTAGTCGTACCTGCCTTGGTATCTTTGGTAATCGTTTTTGTAGCTACTGTTTCCTTAGTAGGAGTTGTCTTTATTGTTTTAGTAGTTGAAACAGTATGAGTTGCTGGATGGGTTTGTTGAGCAGATGCAAGTCCGACTCCTAAAATCACAGACATTGCGGTTAAGAATTTTTTCATTCTGGATGATTTTTTTGATGGATTAAAGTTATAGAAAATCTCTTACTGGTCATTATATAAGTTCAAGATTAACCAAAGTTTATTACAACTTAAAAAAATATTAATTTTAGTTCTTAACTGACATTTTAATTGTAGCGATGGGTTCCCCTTTTAGAGTGTTTACTTTAACCATATAAGTTCCATCCAAAAGTTTTCCCTTTAAGAAGATACTTTGTAGCTGGGCACTGGAAAGGTTCTGTTTATGAATAATCTTGCCGCTCATGTCATAAACACTCAGTACACAACTTTCTTTTTTAAGAATATCACCTTTAAGGATAAAGTTTCCATTATTTGGATTGTCAAATAAAATCAGTTTCTGCGAATTTGCATAGTCAGAAGTTGATAATGTTTTAGGTTCAAATTTGGCAAGAAAGGTCACATTTTTCTCCTGATTGGTTATTGATGGATTGGGATCAATCATTTGAGGTTGCCAACAATTGGGTGAGGCAAATCCTGATGATGAAGTAGTTTCACCATATAAATATAGAGCAGAATTGTGAACAGCGATGTTGATGGGAGTATTGTACGTGGTATTTGTTCCACCATAATAGGATGACCATACTAAACTCCCATTTTTGTTGAATTTCACAAAAAACTGATTGGTAGAATTGTTATTATTAAACTGCTGGGTGGGCTGATACGATCCTGGGGTTGCCAAGCTGTTTCCAATCCCCCATGTGTAGCCGCAGAAATAAACGTCTTCCCCTGATAGGGCAATCGGTTGCGTGTTACCCTGAAGAAGATCTGTGCCAGTAGATCCGAAATAAGTACTCCAGTCACGGTTTCCGTTGAGATTGAATTTACTCAGAAAAATATCCCATGAGCCACCAATATTCTGCTGATGTGCTCCAACGGTACTGAAATAATTTTGAACATTAGAATTATTATCGCCATTGGCATCACCAATAATGTATAGTCCATACTCATTTACGGCCAAGTTATACATTCTGTAATGATTTTCAGATCCTGCTTTGCCATAAAAAGTGCCCCAAACCTGCGATCCATTATTCGCATTGAACTTTTGTATGTAGTGATTAGCTGCTGTACTCTGAAAGGCATTGGCTGTTGCGATACTGAGTTGTGAATTATCAAACGATTTTTGGACGAGAAAATAAAGATTATTGTCAAAATATTTCATTTTATTAATATAACCTGGAAAGTAGGTTCCCCAAACTCTCTGCCCAGACGAGTTGAGTTTCACAATGTATCCATTCTGAATCTCTTGTCCGCCATTCATTACGCTGATGAAATTTTCTTGATACACATTAGCTGTTGTTATCCCCTGTTTTACGGTGGTATTTCCTGCAACATACATATTACCATTATTATCACCAGTAATTTCTAGATTTGTGCTCGGTATATAGGTAGCCCATTGTAAAATACCAGTGGGAGACTCTTTAACAAGTAACATCGCATTATTCACAGGGGGTGACGTGAACCAGGTTCCGCTCGTGGCAGCCAAAGGCACAATATTGCTGTATTCATAGTATTTATTATCATTATTATCAATATATCTTAGGGTTTTTCTATACCCTTGCGGACTGAAAATATTGGAGTAATACTCGAATTTTTGAAGTGTTCCCGATGCAGAGAATTTTGCGTTGGTTACATTGCTGTACGGATTCCATGAGGAAGCTGTAGAAATTTGATGAAAAGGCTGTCCATTTCCGATAATAAATTGATCATAATATGAATTTGGATAATTGTTGTAAGCATTTACCTGGCCGTTGGTATAAATATTATTTTGAGAATCAAAATAAATAGGGTTGACGGTATATTCATTCCAGGATTTTGCACCAACGGGACCGAAATAAGTTCCCCAAGTTCTTTGGTATTCAAAATTATTTTGTGCGCTGAGCGAAAAAAAACCGAGAATTGTGAAAAAAGGAAGTAGAAATTTTATCATATTGATTTAAATTTTGGGATTTAGCTTATAAATTTATAAAAATTATTCTAATTCTTATAAGAGCGTCGTTTTTTTGATGTCTTTTTAATGATGAAATAGAAAAATCATTTTTTCTTATCTTTGCAGCCTTAACGGTTTCGGAAATGCCCCGAAATCGCTTTTGTCGTTAATGCTTATGACTCCACAACTTAAGAAAATTGCTGAAAATTTGCTTCCAGATCTTTTACAAAAGGAATTTGGGAAATCAATTTTCAATGCTTTAGAAAATTCAAAACATGTTTTTGTAAAAGGAAGTGCGGGATCTTCACCCTCACTATTCGCTGCTGAACTTTTCCATATCCATAAAAAAACAATCCTTTACCTTACAGATGATAAGGAAGATGCCTTGTATATCAATGCCGAAATGGAGGATTTACTAGGTAAAGAAAAGGTTTTATATTTTCCTGCAACGCATTTGGAACCTTACCAGATTGAGAAGACGCAGAATGCTAATTTGGTGCTGAGAACAGAGGTTTTGAATAAACTGAACTCCAGTAAATCTGCAAAAGTGATTGTGGCTTATGCTGGAGCACTCTCTGAAAAGGTATTAAAAAAGGAAGATTTTAAAGCTATTTCGCACCATATAAAAGTGGGTGATCATTTGGATTTTGATTTTGTAGATGAGCTTTTAACGCATTATCAATTCAATCAGACGGACTTTGTGTCTGAGCCAGGTGAGTTTTCATTTCGCGGTGGTATTGTAGATGTTTTTTCTTATTCTAATGAAAAGCCTTACCGCATCACCTTTTTTGGGAACGAAGTCGAAAGCATTAAAACTTTTGATATAGAATCGCAGTTGTCTGTCAATAAAATTAAAGAATTTCAACTGGTTTCTAATATGAATTTTTCTGTCTCGGGAACAAAGGTTTCGTTGCTTGAAGTGCTTCCAAAAGACAGTTTTATAATCAGTAAAAATGCATATTTGGGCGTTCAAATATTGAAAACCTTTTTTGATAAAAGTTTAGATAAATTTGAAACCCTCCATAAAGACATCAAACATCAAACACCGCAAGAATTATTTGTTTCTGATGAAGATTTTTATAGAGACTATCAACATTTTAAATCTGTAGATTTTGCACCATCATCCATAGATTTTCAGAAAACAAATTATGGAAATACCGACATCTCAGAGGTCCAAGCGCATCAAAGGCAGCAGCCAAGCTTTCATAAAAATTTTGAGCTTTTAATTGATGATCTTGAGACCAAATTACAGAATGGTTTTGATATATGGATTTCTTTTTCCACAGAAAAGCAGCTGGAACGTCTACAGTCTATATTTGAGGAGCTGGAGCATGTAGTTCCTTTTAAAAGTTTTAAATCTGAGCTTCATGAAGGTTTTATAGACGAGAAAAATAAAATATCCATTTATACCGACCACCAGATTTTTGACCGTTATCAAAGATTTAAGTCTAAAAACACCTTTGCAAAATCTGAGCAGCTCACACTTAAAGATTTAATGTCGTTAAAAGTGGGCGATTTCATCACGCATATCGATCACGGAATTGGAAAATTTATGGGATTGGTGAAAGTGAATAACAATGGCAAAGTTCAGGAATGCTTCAAACTGTCTTATAAAAATGGAGATTTATTGTATGTGAGCATTCATTCCCTGCATAAAATCTCCAAATACAACGGTCCGGATGGGCGCGAAATTGTTTTGAGTAAATTAGGATCTCCTTCTTGGAAAGCCTTAAAACAAAAAACCAAAGCCAAAGTAAAAGAAATAGCTTTCGACCTGATAAAACTATATGCCCAAAGGAAATCTGCCAAAGGTTTTGTCTTTACGCCAGATACTTATCTGCAAAATGAATTGGAAGCGAGCTTTGTGTACGAAGATACTCCAGATCAGGAAAAAGCCACCATAGACGTTAAAAAAGATATGGAAAATGATACCGTGATGGATCGTCTGGTTTGTGGCGATGTTGGTTTCGGTAAAACGGAAGTAGCGATTCGTGCAGCCTTTAAAGCGGCAACGGATGGCAAACAGGTAGCAGTTTTAGTTCCTACCACTATTTTGGCGTTTCAGCATTACCGAAGTTTTTTGGAAAGGCTGAAAGATTTCCCTGTTAATATCGGGTACGTTAATCGTTTTCGCACCGCAAAGCAAAAAGCTGAAACACTCGATCAATTAAAAAATGGAAAAATAGACATTATTATCGGAACACATCAGTTGGCTTCAGAGAAAGTAAAATTCAAAGACTTAGGTCTGCTGATCATAGATGAAGAACATAAATTTGGCGTTTCGGTAAAAGATAAATTAAAGACTTTAAAAAACAATGTTGATACGCTTACTCTTACCGCGACGCCGATTCCGCGAACATTACAGTTTTCTTTGATGGCCGCAAGAGATTTGTCGGTTATTAAAACACCACCGCCTAACAGACAGCCTGTGGATACTCAAATTGTAGGTTTTGATGAGGAAATTATCAGAGATGCGGTTTCGTATGAACTTCAAAGAGACGGTCAGGTATATTTCATCAACAACAGAATTGAAAATCTCAAGGATATTGCAGGTCTTATTCAGAGGCTGGTTCCAGATGCAAGGGTTATTACTGGGCACGGGCAGATGGAAGGCAAACAACTCGAGAAAAACGTGCTCGATTTCATGGAAGGCAAGTATGATGTTCTAGTATCCACCACCATTGTAGAAAGTGGTGTGGATGTACCCAATGCCAACACTATTTTTATTAATGATGCTCAGAAATTTGGTATGGCCGATCTGCATCAGATGCGCGGAAGGGTAGGTAGAAGTAACAAAAAAGCTTTTTGTTTTCTTATAACGCCGCCTTTTGATATGATGACCGCTGATGCCAGAAAGCGTTTGGAGGCAATTGAACAGTTTTCAGATCTGGGTAGTGGTTTTCAGATAGCAATGAAAGATTTAGAAATTCGTGGAGCTGGAGATTTATTGGGAGCGGAACAGAGTGGTTTTATCAATGAAATGGGTTTTGAAACTTATCAAAAACTAATGCAGGAAGCCTTAGAGGAGCTCAAAGATGATGAAAAATTTGAAGATTTATTTGAAAATGAGGAAGACCGCAAAAAGCTCTTTAAATCTGTAAAAGATGTCAATATTGACACCGATTTGGAACTGATGTTCCCGGATACCTATATTTCAAGTATTGAAGAAAGGTTGCTTCTTTATCAAAAACTTTCGGAAATTACCAATGAAGAAGATTTATCCAAATTTGAAAGTGAACTGTTAGACCGTTTCGGAAAACTTCCTCAAGAGGTTGTAAACTTATTAAAAAGTGTTTCCCTTAAGTGGTTAGCGTCTGATATTGGTTTTGAAAAAATAGTAATGAAAAACGGAGTTTTCTTGGGTTATTTTCCTGGAAATCCGCAAGATAAATTTTATACCACCGATAAATTCAGAAGAATAATTCAGTATTTAACACAAAACCCTGTGGATGCTCAGCTCAAAGAAAAATCAGGCAAGGAAGGTACTCAGCTCATGATGCGTAAAGACAATGTAGAAAATGTAGATGAGGTAAACGCTGTTTTAAAGAAAATCATCAGTTCACAATAAAATGCTTATTAAGGATTTGTTTTTTTAATGCTGATTTTTCAGAAAAATTGATGGTTTTTTTACCTTATCTTTATATGATTGTTCATTTTACATCTAAAAAAAAATTATATTTGTGAAAAATTAAGTAAAAATGAAAAAGATACTTTATATAGTTTTCGCTGTTTCTGGTTTGCTTTCACTCGGTTCGTGTGGCAGATTCGAAGATGAAAACGGAAATCCTTTGGTGGATAATGGCGGACACGTGGAAGATCCGAGAGCTCTTTTCCGTGAATACACAGATGCCGACAATATCGCAGAATATCGTTACACAGGTCTTCTTCTTACGGAAGTAATAGGGCCATTGCATAAAACTAGAGATAATACCAAGATTGTTTATAGCGGTACAAAGATCGCAAGTGTGGTATTTAACGGAAAAAAAGGAACGGATAGTATTTCGTACACCCAAAACTTTACTTATGGAGCAGGAGACCATATTGATAAAGTTACTGAAAGCCGAATGGTCTATGATTTGTCTGCCAACCCGCCGCTGAATAATCTTCCAGCTCCAAAAATCTACAAGACCCAGTACGACATGAAATATAGTACAACTGGTCCTAACCGTCTTAGTGAAATTTTGATGAGGACTCGTCTGGAAGTTCCTGGAGGAAGCACCAATTTCACTGATTATTCAAAATCTCTATATACATACGATGGTAGCAATGTTACTAAAGTTGTAAAAGGATATAGCACAGTTACAAACGGTACAACCTTGGAGCCTCTTGTAAATACATACACTTACGAATACAACGAGTATGATAATAAAATTGCACCTACAACATTATTGCCATTCGGATACAACCTTTCCAGGATTTTAGCAAATGATGCTTATTTGCAAACTCCACCAACACCAGGTGCTCCTCTGGCAGTAAATCTTTTCCACTATATATTTTCGAGCAATAATCCAGAAAAGATAAAAGTTTCTGAAACGGGTGGAGGTTCATTCAATGCGGGAACAGATTATGTTTACGATAGCCAAAACTTTATGACCAGAGGTTTTAATGTGTATTATGTGTATAAACCAATGTAATTAATGAGTTGAAATGAAGCGAGGATTTTTACCATATTTGTTATGCGTACTTATCGTGGCACTGTTTACAGCATGTGACGATAGCAAAGGAGATGAAGGTGTGATAGGATTAGATCTTTCAGTAAATGCGAAAGTGATAAAATCTATTACTGAAGGTAGCGGGCAGGCTGTTACAAATTTTATTTTTGCCAATTCCCAACTTTCGAAAATTACTCACTCCAATAATGAAATTGAGGAAACATTAACGTATAATTCGTCTAAAAAACTTACCAACATAGTAAGAACAAGCAACACAGGAGGAATTACAACCAATTATAATTTTTCTTTTATTTATGGTAATAGTGGAGAACTTATAAAGCTGGAAGGTGTGGAGAGCAGTTCTACTAATACTTTTAATGTAACTGTGGATTATACCTATGATGCAGCAGGTAAAATTGTAAAAATATTTACTACCAAGACAGGAGCTTCAGGAAGCGGAATTCATAAAACAATTGAAAACACAATCACTTACAGTGGTGCTAATATTAGTAAAAAAGTATTATTGTATTTAGATTCTGCAAATGGTACAACGACCTCTACCACAAAAACGGTTGTGTATTCAAACTATGATGCAAACAAAAATCCTTTCACGATTTTTTCTAAAAATTACGGTGCGTATTCCCTGTATTTTGAAAATGGTTTAGATGCTTTGTCTGCCAACAACTACAGCACTGTAAGTACAGAACAGCCTTCCAGTACTAGCGTTAAAAATTATACCTATACGTACAATGCAAACGGATCACCTTTAACAAGAACTGAGAATGGTGTAGTTTCGTTTTACGATTATCAGTCATTATTCTAATGGTTGAAATAACCGATAAAAGCCGACATTTGTCGGCTTTTTTTATTTCCTTATTTTTGCAAAAATTTATGTATGAAATATTTGGTTGTTGGCTTAGGGAATAAAGGTTCTGAATACGAAAATACCCGCCATAATGTTGGTTTTAAAGTCGTAGAGAAAATTGCAGAGCAACTGGAAACCAGTTTTAAGACAACCAATTTCGGATGGATGGCTGAAGGAAAATATAAGGGACGTAAGGTTTTTCTTTTAAAGCCAGATACCTATATGAATTTGTCTGGTCATGCCGTAAAATATTGGATGCAAAAAGAAAATATTCCACTGGAAAACGTACTCATAGTAACGGATGATTTAGCCCTTCCATTTGGAACTCTAAGAATGAAAGGCAAAGGATCGGACGCTGGACATAATGGTTTAAAAAACATTCAGGAGCAACTCAATACCCAAAATTATACAAGGTTGAGATTTGGAATCTCTGCTGAATTTTCTGAAGGCAAACAGGTAGATTACGTGCTTGGCACTTGGAACGAAGAGGAGTCTGCAAAGCTGGAGGAAAGAATTGAAACTTTTGCAAAGGCATGCCTTTCATTTGTGTTTGCAGGACTACAGAATACCATGTCGGCTTTCAATGGTAAATAGACGTTTTTCAGATTAGAATTGCATGCATAATATAAAAAATAAACCCGCACTGTGCGGGTTTATTAACAATACATAATAGTATATATAAAAAAAAGCTGCCTTTCTATAATATACTCATCTTATATCGCTTTCGCGTGGGTGATGAGTACATGCGAATCCTCATCCATTTCATAATCTTTATAAGAGGTTTTAAATCCTATCAATTCCACTTCAATATCATCTTCCTTTGCACGGATGTTGGCAAAATCCTGAATCATTTCGAGAACGTCCGTAGTAATGTAGGATGTTTCACTTGCATCAATAATAATTTTCGATTCAGGCTTAATATTTTTTAAAGTCTTTTTAATAGCTGCTTTGTTTAAGAACGACACCTCTTCAGCAAGCTTTATTTTAATTCCGTCTGCACTGTTAAGTTTCTCTCTGCTCAAATAGTAAGCACGCTTCATGTTTCCTTGTAAAATATATATTACCGAAATTGCTAATCCAATACCTACACCTTTCAAAAGGTCTGTCGCCACAACAGCAATAATCGTCGCCACAAAAGGTATAAATTGATACTTTCCTAAATGCCAGAAATGCTTAAATGTAGCCGGCTTAGCAAGTTTGTAACCCACCAAAATTAGAACTGCTGCTAAAGTGGCCAACGGAATTAAATTCAGTAAAAACGGAATAGAAAGCACACAGATAAGCAGTAAAACACCATGAATCATCGCTGATAATTTTGAAGTTGCACCCGCAGTTGCGTTGGCTGAACTCCTAACTACCACGGATGTCATTGGTAAACCACCGATTACTGAACTCACTATATTTCCAATACCTTGAGCTTTAAGTTCCAAGTTGGTATCTGTAATTCTTCTTCTCGTGTCCAGTCTGTCAGACGCTTCAATACATAAAAGTGTTTCAATAGAAGCTACGATGGCGATGGTGGCACCAACAATCCATACCTGAGGGTTAGCAAAGCCACCAAAATCTGGCAAAGTTACCAATCCCTTAAAATCTTCAAGCGATGTTGGGACAGGTAGATTTACAAGATGTTCTGAAGAAATAGCTAATGAGCTGCCTGTCATTTTGAAAATTTCATTCAAAAGAATTCCTGCCACTACAGCCACCAAAGCTCCAGGTAGCATTTTAAGTTTCTTCAACTGTGGGAATTTATCCCAAGCCAATAAGATACCTACTGAAACCAAAGTTACTACGATAGCACCTATATGAACAGCACCGAAAAGTTCACTGAAATAATTAAGATTAAAACCGTTTGCGAACAATTTTTCATTGCCTTCATAATCTGCATCAAACCCCATTGCATGAGGAATTTGCTTTAAAATGATGATAATACCTATCGCTGCAAGCATCCCTTCAATAACGTTGTTAGGGAAATAGCTGGAAATACTACCTGCTCTTACGAATCCTAAAATCAACTGAATAATACCTGCAATAATACCTGCAGTTAAAAAGAGCTCAAAGGCGCCAAGGTCGGTAATAGCGGTTAATACAATTGCTGTTAAACCCGCTGCGGGGCCCGAAACGGAAATATTAGAATTACTGATAAAACCTACAACTATACCTCCGACAATACCTGCGATAACACCTGATAAAGGTGGTGCGCCAGAAGCTAATGCAATACCCAAACATAAGGGAAGTGCTACTAAAAATACTACGAGTCCGGAAGGGAAATTTTCTTTAATTCCTCCATATAATGATTTTGCTTTTTTCATGAGAATATATGTATTATGTATTCAATTGCTTCATAAGCAATCAATTACACGAATGTGAAACTAATTTTTTACATTAAGAATGGACGTACGTCTCCCTTTTCATAAAGAGAAAATACTGTCGTGCTTGTTTAAAAAAATTATGCTTCTGGCGGAGGAGAAAATATTGTAAGCAAAGGACCCGAATGAAAGTCATCATTCGTTAATTTGAACTGTTGCCCTTGAAGGTTAGATTCAAAAAACTTCAAGAAATCGTGTACGTTAAGCACCTTCGGTAAGGCCTTTTCGTAAATAGTGAAGGATGAAGACGAATGATTTTCTTCTTCGCTGATTATCACATTGGTTTGTGCAATGTCCCAACCAGCCAATTTAGCGATACTTGGTAAAGCTAAAAAGTTGATAAAAAACATTAATGTAATAATAGTCCAGAATTTCATTCTCTTTTTTTTAGTTTAAGAAAAATTTTTGTTTTTCTTTCTGCTCATCACCCAATCTGAGTTGGTTAAATTATAAATTTTTTGGATATCCTTCAAAGTCTTTTCGAAATCAATCTCTAAATCAATAATTTTTCCTGTTTTAAGGTCGAAAACCCACCCATGTACAATTGGATACTCATCTAAAATGTAACGTTCCTGTACACAAGCCATTTTAATTACGTTAATGCACTGCTCTTGTACGTTTAGTTCTACAAGCCTGTCATAACGTTTACCTTCATCTTCAATAGCGTCTAGTTCCGTTTGGTGCAATCTGTAAACATCTCTAATGTTTCTCAACCAAGGATTCATTAATCCTAAATCTTGAGGTGTCATCGCTGCTTTTACACCACCACAACCATAATGTCCGCAAACTACAATGTGTTTTACCTTAAGGTGTTCTACTGCGTATTGTATTACCGCTGTGGAACTCATGTCTAAAGTGTTTACCACATTTGCCACGTTTCTGGTTACGAAAACTTCACCAGGACCAGCTCCCATCATTTCTTCAGCAGTTACTCTAGAATCGGAACATCCAATATAAAGATATTCAGGTGTTTGAGTTTTTGCTAATTCCTGAAAGAACTTTGGGTCTTCTGCTATCTTAGACTCTACCCATTTCTTGTTGTTTTCGAAAATAACTTCGTACGATTTTGACATAATAAAAAATTTAAAATATTAATAATTATTTATTTCGTTTAAATTATTTTCAAAACTAATAGATTGAATCAATAATTATGCAAAAATAAAATTTTCTG
>JAEWYW010000017.1 GCA_023458535.1 Bacteroidota bacterium | reverse complement strand
ACATCTTTCACATATTGCGCTACCGCACCAGTAATTTCAGTATATAAATCAAGATATCTTCTTAAAAATTTGGGCGAAAAACCTTTGTTCATTCCCACCATATCATGATACACCAAAACCTGACCGTCGCAGTTGGCACCTGCACCAATTCCAATGGTTGGTATAGAGATGCTTTCAGTCACTTTTTTAGCCAAATCCGCAGGAATTTTCTCCAGCACCAAAGCAAAACAACCCAATTCTTCCAGTAATTTTGCATCCGAAATCAATTTTTCTGCCTCAGCATCTTCTTTTGCGCGAACTTTATATGTCCCGAATTGATAAATGGATTGCGGTGTTAAACCTAAATGACCCATTACAGGAATTCCTGCATTTACAATTTTACGAATCGATTCCTCAATTTCTTTTCCACCTTCAATTTTTACGGCATGAGCACCACCTTCTTTCATCATTCTTACTGCAGACTCCAACGCTTTTTCAGGATTGCTCTGATAGGTTCCAAATGGTAAATCAGCAACAACTAAAGCTCTTTCAATTCCGCGAACTACACATTGCGTATGATAAATCATTTGATCCAGAGTTATAGGCAGCGTAGTTTCAAAACCTGCCATCACATTGGCTGCCGAATCGCCAATTAGTACAGCATCTACCCCACCGGCATCAACCATTTTAGCAGTGGTAAAATCGTAGGCAGTAATCATTGAAATCTTATCCTTATCGAATTTCATTTTTCGCAGGGTTTCGGTGGTAATCTTTTTTATTTCTGAATGTACAGACATTTTCTTACTTTTTGATTGTGGTAATAATTAAAAAGTCGGCTTTTGCCGACCTGTATTGTTGAGCTACAACACTACGTGTCCGAGCTTCATTAGCTTTTCGTGATTGAGAATTCGGATGTTTCTGCCATCCACTTCTATAAGTTGATCTTGTTTAAATTCGGAAATCAAACGGATCGCACTTTCTGTTGCGGTACCAATTATATTGGCAATCTCCTCTCTTGTTAAAGAAATTTTTATAAAACCTTCAGGGTCTGTACCCAATTTTTGTTCAAGCAAAATAAGTATTTCGGCCAACCTTTCACGAACGGTTTTCTGAGCTAAAAAAGTAATGGTGTTTGAAGATTCTCCTAATTCGTAAGCGATTTTTTGAAGCATCACAAAAGAAAGTGCAGAATCTACTTCCAAAAGGTGCATAAAAACATCAGCGGGTAAAAAAGTACATTCCACATCAGTCATCGCTTCAGCTTTTGCCTGGAAATTCTCACCACAAAGCATTGAACGATATCCTATAATATCTTTTTCTTTAATAAGTCGAAGGATTTGGTCTTTGCCAAAGGCTCCTGATTTTGATAATTTAGCTGCTCCTTTATCTAAAAAATAAACTCCTTTCGGAATTTCGTCTTCACCAAAGATGGTATCGTGTTTTTGAAAACTTAGGTGTTGTTTAGCAGAAATATACCGCTCATAATCTTCCGTGCTAAGCCTCTTCTTAAAACCCTCATCATTAAACACTTCCGTAAATTTCTCTTCGATGTTAATTTGTTTTTCCTCCGACATTTTTTATGACATTTATCACAAAATTATGACTTTTTCAAACTACATACAAATTTAATTTGTTATAATTTTGTAAGTCAATATTTTATGAAGATGAGTGAGAATTGTTACCATTGCGGATTGCCCATTGAAAAGGAAAGAATCATTTTCGATGAGAAGGAGTTTTGTTGCCAAGGGTGCAAGTCTGTATATGAGATTCTCAACATCAACAATCTGGGGAATTTTTACCAACTAAATAAGCAGTCGGGAATTCGACCAGACGAACATTCCACACAGTTCGATTACCTAGACACACCAGAAGTTTTCAATAAAATTACTGATTTTTCCGAAGGAAATACAACGCTGGTAACTTTCAAAATTCCTGTAATCCACTGTTCATCTTGTATTTGGCTCTTGGAAAGTTTGCATACTTTAAACCCTAATATCAAGTACTCTCAAGTAAATTTTACCAGAAAAAATGTTCAAATTTCATTCAATCATAATGAATTAAAACTGAGCGAACTGGCAAAATTTTTAACCGATTTGGGTTATAAACCAGTCATCAATTTAGAAACCGCAGAGAAAAAGGAGGACAATCTAGATAAAAGCCTGCTTCTAAAATTAGCCGTTGCAGGTTTTGCTTTTGGAAACGGAATGTTCCTGTCTTTCCCCGAATACGTTGGAGGAAACGACGTTTTTATGCAAAATTACAAGCACCTCTTTAGATTTTTGTTGTTTGCACTTTCTTGTCCAGTAGTTTTTTATTCGGCCTCCGATTATTACAAATCAGCATGGTATGGTTTAAAAAACGGCATCATCAACATCGATGTGCCTATTGTGTTGGGAATTTTTATGTTGTACGGACGAAGTATTTACGAATTTATCACCGATTACGGCCCGGGATATTTTGATACGCTTTGCGGGTTGTTGTTTTTTATGTTGTTGGGTAAATATTTTCAGAAGAGAACCTATTCTGCACTTTCCTACGACCGAGATTACAAATCTTTCTATCCTATTGCCGTTACAAAAGTGGATTTCGAAGGAAAACAAGACAATATTTTGCTTTCAGAAATAAAAGTTGGCGACAGAATTTTGGTACGAAATGAAGAGATTATTCCCGTGGACTCGATATTGATTAATGGTGAGGGAAACATCGACAACAGCTTTATTACAGGTGAAAGTGAGAGCATTTCTAAAAAACCTGGAGATAAAATTTTTGCAGGTGGAAAGCAGATCGGCTCATCTTTAGAACTTGAAGTAATAAAAAATGTAGATCAGAGTTACCTAACGCAACTTTGGAACAAAGAAGCCTTCAAAAAACATGAAACCGGATTGGATACCTTAACCAACAGAATTAGTAAATATTTTACTTTTGTCATTTTAGGAATCACACTTGTTTCAGGGATTTATTGGTCTGTTTATGGCGACTGGGAAAAGATGTTTCAGGTAGTTTCTGCAATTTTAATTATTGCTTGTCCGTGTGCATTGGCACTGTCTGCACCCTTTACTTTCGGGCATATTATGAGGATTTTAGGACGGAACAAATTCTATGTAAAAGACAGTTTAACGATTGAAAAAATTGCAAAAATCGACAGCTTGGTTTTCGATAAAACAGGAACCATTACACACAGAAAAAAATCCAATATCAGATATGAAGGCTTGGAGATTTCTGAATTCGATCTGCAAAACATCAAATCTTTGGTGAAAAACTCCAATCATCCGCTTTCAAAATCCATTTATGAGTTTTTAGACATCAAGGATGATTATTTCCCTGTCGAAAATTACCTTGAAGAAACCAGCAAAGGTTATCATGCGACTGTCCGAGGAAATTTTTATAAAATTGGATCTGCAAAATACAACAACCAGGAATCCAAAAATCTGGAAACTGCCGTTTACATCAGCAAAAACGATGAATTTTTAGGCAAGTATATTTTCAAAAATGAATATCGGGAAAACTTAAAAAGTCTTTTCAATAAACTTCTCGATTACAAATTGTACATCTTGAGTGGTGATAATTCGTCAGAAGAAAATCATTTAAAAGAAACCATGCCGAATTTCACGGGAATGGCGTTTAATCAAAGTCCGGAAGATAAATTAAACTACATTAAAAACCTTCAAGACCAACATCAAAAAGTTGCCATGCTGGGCGACGGTTTAAATGATGCTGGAGCCCTAAAGCAAAGCGATGTAGGGATAGCAATTGCAGACGACACCAACTCTTTTACCCCTTCTTCGGATGTAATTATGAATGGGGAGAAAATCAGTATTCTCGACCGTTATTTGAATTTATGTAAAACATCCATAACAATTGTAAAAATTACAATAATAATCAGCTTTTTTTACAATATTATTGGCTTAAGTTTCGCTGTAACAGGACATATGTCTCCATTGTTTGCCGCTATTCTCATGCCGATAAGCTCCATTACCGTTGTTGCATTTACCACATTAACCACTTGGATCGCCGGCAATAAGTATTTCAAAAAGCAATAGAAAAGGCGATTATTTAGATAGATTTTAAATTAACATAATTTAACATCGCTTGATTAATATCATTATTTTTCACTAAATTTGGAGCCCATAATAGGTTAACTTTGTACTCAAATGGATATACTATACTTAATGATCTTGTGCAGCGTTTCATTAGCTGTGGTTTTTTTGATCGTTTTTATAGTAAACGCCAAAAAAGGTCAGTTTGAAGACGATGAATCCCCTGCTGTGAGAATTTTATTCGAAGATGAGGTAAAACCTTCATCAGATCAAGATAAAAAGGAAGATCTCACCCACGAGCAAAAAGATAAAATAGAAGAAAAAAGTGAATAGTTTATAATATGGAAACACAAAAGTTTAGTTACGACAACAATATCGTTAGGGCATTTCTTTATGCTACCATAGCATTTGGTGTCTTAGGATTTATTTTCGGGCTCACTGCTGCATTAATGCTCTTTTATCCGGAGCTTCCCGAGTTTTTATTCGGTACGGATGACCCTACTGTAAAAAGTTTGGCGGCGGGGAATATTCAGGGCTTAATTAACACTCACGGTGCATTTGGTTTTGGAAGAATCCGAATGTTGCACACCAGTACAGTAATTTTCGCATTCGTTTGTAATGGTGTATTTATGGGTGTTTATTACTCTATGCAGAGGTTGCTTAAAACAAGAATGTACAGCGATACGCTTTCTTGGATGCACTTCTGGACTTGGCAGTTAATGATTGTTGCGGTAGCTATCACCTTCTTTATGGGTATTAACACCTCTAAAGAATACGCTGAACACGAGTGGCCAATTGATATTCTTATCTTGATTTCTTGGTTAATTTTCGGTATCAATATGTTTGGTACTATAGCTAAGAGAAGAGTAAGACACTTGTATGTTGCAATTTGGTTCTATCTTGGAACTTGGATTGCAGTGGCAATGCTTCATATTTTCAACAACTTAGAGGTTCCATTAACTTTCACTGGTTGGAAATCTTATTCCGCGTATGCAGGAGTAAAAGATGCAGTAGTACAATGGTGGTATGGTCACAATGCCGTAGCATTCGTACTAACAACACCTGTTTTAGGATTAATGTATTATTTCTTGCCTAAAGCAGCTGATAGACCAGTTTTCTCTTATAAACTTTCTATCATCCACTTCTGGTCATTAATTTTTGTATATATCTGGGCAGGACCTCACCACTTACAATACACTTCTTTGCCAGCTTGGGCTCAGGCGGTAGGTACAGGTTTCTCTATTATGCTTATTGCTCCATCTTGGGGTGGTATGCTTAACGGATTATTAACACTGAGAGGTGCTTGGGATAAAGTACGTGAAGAGCCTATATTAAAATTCTTTGTGGTTGCAGTTACTTGTTATGGTATGGCAACTTTCGAAGGTCCACTTTTGGCTACAAAAACTTTAAATAAAATAGGTCACTATACAGACTGGGTAATTGGTCACGTTCACTTAGGTGCACTTGGATGGAATGGTTTCATTGCATTCGGGGTTATTTACTACCTAGTTCCTATTATGTGGAGAACCAAAATATGGTCTAAAAAAATGGCAAATTTGCATTTCTGGTTGGGTACCTTCGGTATTATCTTCTACGCTGTCCCATTATATATTGCAGGATTCACACAAGGTTTAATGTGGAAACAGTTTAACCCAGATGGAACTTTAGTTTGGAAAAACTGGTTGGATACTGTAACAGCTATTATTCCTTATTACTATATGAGATTTATTGGAGGTGTCCTTTATCTATCAGGAGCCATCCTTATGGTGATCAACGTTTACAAAACAATTAAAAAAGGTTCTTTCTTAAAAGAAGTTCCTGCTGAAGCGCCAGCATTAGCCGTAATTTCTAACAAAAGAAAAGAAGGTGAAGGTGTCCATTTATGGATTGAAAGAATGCCATTATTGTTAGGAATCCTTGCATTTGTCGCAGTAGCAATTGGTGGTGCGGTAGAGATTATTCCTACTTTAACATTGAAAGAAAACGTTCCGACCATATCTGCGGTTAAACCATATTCACCATTAGAATTGGAAGGTAGAGATTTATATATCAGAGAAGGTTGTAACTCTTGTCACTCCCAAATGGTAAGACCTTTCCGTGATGAAATTGTTAGATTTAACGGTAAAAACGGACAATATTCTAAAGCTGGTGAATTTGTATATGACCGTCCATTCTTATGGGGTTCTAAGAGAACAGGACCAGATTTGCATAGAGAAGGTGGTAAAAACCCAAGTTCTTGGCACTACAAGCATATGTACAACCCAAGATCAACATCTCCAGGTTCTATTATGCCGCGTTACCCTTGGTTAATCGCAAATGATTTAGACAGAAGTCAGTTGGTTGATAAAGTAGTATTCATGAAAGAGGTATATGATATGCCATATACAAAAGCTGAGATTGATTCTGCGAAACAATGGGCTAACAATCAAGCAACAGCAATTGTAAACGATATCTATTCTGAAGCTCCCGATTTGAAAAAAGCTTATGCTTCTAGACCAGCAGGAGAACTTGAGAAAAAAGAAATTGTAGCGTTAATTGCGTATCTACAAAGACTTGGAACTGATATTAAAACAACAGAAATAAAAACAGCCAGTAATAACTAATTAATAAAAAAGATTAAATGATTCCTCAAAGTCTTAAAGATATTATCTCCAGTGGTGAAAATACAGGTTTGTATCAAACCATTGCATTGATACTCTTTATGATCTTCTTCCTGGGTCTTATCGTATATGTTTTTAGCAGACCTAAAAAATACTACAGAGAAGAGGAGAATGCTCCTTTGGACGACAGTGAAGAAAGTGATGATGATATTTTCTCTAAAAGATAAACAACAACTATGAGACAACGTACGCCCGTTTTAGTAAACATACTCATTATAACATTCTTACTTGTTGTTATATTTTATATGTTTGTTCAAAGCTATGCTTTCCTTTCAAATCCATATTTTTGGGGAACTGTAGTTATTGGAGCCATTATGGCATTAATCCATCACTCGATTGGAGATTTAATTGAGAACAACAAATTCAAAAAATTAACACCAGACGAAAAAGCAGAATATCTAGCTCAGAAAAAAGTTCCTTATTTTGTAGGTTTGTACAACAGTGCTTTCAAAAAGCAGTCTGCAACTGAGGAAAAAGACATTCTTATCGACCATGGTTTCGATGGAATTATGGAATTGGATAATCAGCTTCCAAAATGGTGGTTAGGATTGTTCTGGTTCGGGGTAGCTTTCTGCGTAGTGTATATTGCGGCGTTCTCTTTCACAGAATTTGCACATCCTATTAAAGAATATGATGATGAATATAAGGCTCAGTTGGCTAGTATAGCAGAATACGAAAAAACACAGCCGCCTATCACGATAGAAACTGCTGTATATTCTGCAGATAATATTGCTGCTGGAGAAGAAGTTTTCAAAACAAACTGCGTATCTTGTCACATGGATGGCGGTAGAGGTGGTATCGGTCCTAACCTTACAGATAACTTTTGGCATAACCAACCTGAGAAAACCTTATTCAAAAATGTATTCCACGTTGTTGAGAATGGTGTAACGGGTACAGCAATGCAGCCATTTGGTAAAAATGGAGTTCTTACGGGGAAAGATATTCAGAATGTAGCTGCCTATATTTATCACATTAATCAAGAACAAAAACCTATTACTCCTGCAGAAGGTGGCGCGGTTCCTTACGGGGAAGAGGCTCACTGGGAGAAACAGTAATTTTTAAAACAAATATAAATACCATGAAACATAATTCACTGATGAGTTGAAAAACAAAGCAGGGGATTATGTTTCAATTTTTTTAAATATACTAGAAATGTCACAGCAAGAAGAAAATAATTTTCGCGGCGGACAAGGACAAGTTGTAGATCCTGAAACTTTCAGAGACTCTGTTGGAACAATGGACGCCTCAGGGAAAAGAAAATGGGTCTTTCCTAGGAAACCAAAAGGTAAATTTACAAACTATAGAACCATTGTAAGCTACATTTTATTGGCAGTTTACTTCGCCATTCCATTTATTAAAATTAATGGCAATCCTTTTTTGATGTTCAATATTCTGGACAGAGAATTCTTCATTTTAGGGCAACCTTTTTACCCTCAAGATTTCTTCATTCTCACCTTAGGGGTTATTGCTTCATTGGTTTTCATTATTCTCTTTACCATTGCATTCGGAAGAATATTCTGTGGATGGATCTGTCCACAAACCATCTTCTTGGAAATGATCTTCAGAAAAATTGAATACGCAATAGAGGGCGACAGAAACAAACAGATCAAGCTCGATAAGCAAGAATGGAACTCGGAGAAAATATGGAAAAAAGGTCTTAAGTGGACCATTTACGCAATCATCTCGCTTATTATTACCCATTTCATGTTTATGTACATTGTGGGTTACGAGGAAGTTTTTAAAATCATAAAAGAGGGACCATTTGCACATGTTACCAATTTCATTGTGATGATTTTGTTTA
>JAEWYW010000016.1 GCA_023458535.1 Bacteroidota bacterium | reverse complement strand
CACTTTGGCCGTCGCTAAAACCATGATTATAACCTCTTTGATAGGCATCGTTGGCGTTATTTCTGTTACTGTAATTTCTGTTGTATGGATTTCTAGTATTCATCTCTAATTTTTTTAAATTAATATTGCGTGATGATGACATTTTTTGATGTCTGCAATTTTCTGGCTTCCGGATAGCAATCTAATTACAACCCAAAGCTATGCATAACATATCAACAGGTTTTATGGGTCAAATCATAACTACAAAAATATTTTTCCGTTTTTGATGATTAATTTCTTTTCGCCTTCCAAATGCTTGATGCTTCTAATGACCGTTTCCACAGTAAGGCCTGTATAATTGGCGATTTGCTGCCTCGTTAACCGAACTTCATATGAAAATGGTTTGCTGGAATAGTGATAACTTTTAAGGTAACTAATAAAAAACCAAATCTTACAAACCGGACTTTTCACAACATTGTTTTGGCTCATTATAAATTTAAAATACATTTTATCTGAAGTGCATCTTAAAAGTTTTATTGAAAGTTCTGGATAATCCTTTAACAACTCGTCAAAATTGGGTTTTGCTAAACACAATACAGAACTGGGACACATAGCGACAGCACTCATCGGGTAAGTGTGCTGACTGAATAACATCCATTCTCCTACGCATTATCCGTTGCTTTGAATATTGTGTATAAATTCGGTGCCGTCTTCATTGTAATTGCTAATTTTTATGCGACCTTTTACTATTTGGTAATAATAGTGAGGCGCGGTCCCTTCTTCAAAAATCAAATCGTGAGTTTGGTATTCATGCAATACCGCTCCATGTTTTACAAGTACTTCTTCTTGAATAATCATTTTGATGCTGGTTGTAGTGTATTTTTATCATAAATTATGCTTAGCATATAGAATGCAATAATTAATCCATACTCTGTTTATAATAAATTATTATTAATACTGTTAATTTTATCTTCATATTAAAATTTTGCTTGATTTTTGCATATATTTTTAAAATATCATTATGAAAAACTCAACTAAAAAGCAAATACGACCTTTACAGAAGCAGCGCCGACCTGGATTGGAAAAAAATATGATTCCCGTTCCTGAAACCGATCCTATTCATTATCCTAAAAAAGGAAAACTCACAGGTAAGAAAGTCTTAATTACAGGTGGAGACAGCGGAATTGGAAAAGCCGTGGCGTTGCTTTTTGCTAAAGAAGGTGCCGACATCAGCATCGTTTATCTATCTGAGACTTCCGATGCAAAACAAACCCGCTCCGAAGTGAAAGCCTATGGCGTCGAATGCCACATTATCAAATCCAATCTTGCCAAAGAAAATCAATGCAAACGAGCGGTGGAAACCACCATTAAATATTTCAAATCAATTGACATTCTCATCAATAATGCAGCCTTACATTGGGAAACCGATTCGCTTACCGAAATCTCCACCGATCAGTTGGTTCGCACGTTTGAAAACAATGTATTCTCAACATTTTGGGTGACCAAGTTTGCATTGCCTTATATGAAAAAAGGTTCCAACATCATCAATACTGCGTCGGTAACGGCCTATCGTGGCAGTCCGAAACTGATAGATTATGCAGCTACAAAAGGAGCCATCATTTCTTTTACCCGAAGTTTGGCGGTGAACTTAATGGACAAGAAAATCCGTGTGAATGCCGTGGCTCCAGGCCCGATTTGGACGCCTTTGATTGCTTCTTCCTTTGATGCGAAGCGTGTGTCGGAATTTGGAAGCGACTCACCGATGAAACGCGCCGGAATGCCCACCGAAGTAGCACCTGCATTTTTATTTCTAGCGTCGGATGATGCCAGTTATATTTCAGGGCAAGTCATTCATCCCAACGGTGGTGAAATAATTAATGGATAAAAAAATATGGAAAATTTAAAGTTAGACGCCTAACTTTCAAAAATAGGAAGCCCCGCAAAGAACTTCCTAAAAACAGAATGTGAAATGAATGTATTTCTGATTTAGAACATCGGATGTTTATTTGCTGCCGTTTTCGGAACGTCCTGCTGAACATCCCAATGCTCCACGATTTTACCGTTCTCAATTCGGAAAATATCAATCGTAGATTTTAAGGTGCCGTCTGGATTTTTATTTTTTAGGTGAATAAAAACCAAATCTTTGTCTGCGGCAATGTGTTGCACATCAATTTTGGTTTTAGGCTGACCGTCAAACCATACTTTTGCAGCATCTTTAAAAGCTTGCGGACCATCGGCCACCATCGGATTATGCTGGGTGTAAGTGCTTCCGATAAAACGATCGACCGCCGTAACATCTTTATCGCCAAACATTTGTTGATAAAAATCCATCACCAACTTTTTGTTGACTTCTTCATTTAACTCCTCTTTACTCACAGTTGGA
This sequence comes from Bacteroidota bacterium, assembly GCA_023458535.1. Classification (GTDB taxonomy): domain Bacteria; phylum Bacteroidota; class Bacteroidia; order Flavobacteriales; family Weeksellaceae; genus Chryseobacterium. Next base: position 1,334 of record JAEWYW010000016.1, on the reverse strand, counting down.
TCATTAACCACCATTTCCATAGGCTTGTCTTTTGTGTTGTTGCACGCATTCAAACTTCCTAAAACAGCGCAACAAGCTATGATGACAATAATTGTTTTTAGTTTCATAAGGTTGTGATTTTAGGTATTATACATGCGAATGTACCAAGATTATCTTTCCATTTTTATGTTTTCAATCATAAAATAATTGATAGTCAACCTAATAAATTTGATACAAATATTCGGACATGGATCTATTTACGGAAAATCCGGGCTTACAAATTACCGTTGTATTGATTTTAATACCCATCCTGTTTGCTTTAATTCTGATACTGATAAAAGTAAACGGAATGATTTCCAATATTCAAAACCGTCGCGAACTACGAAGAATCCGAGAAAAAATACAAAACCTTAGCGCTGAAGAAATTCAATCCTTAGAAAAGAGAAAAACCGAATTAGAATTTAAACTTTCGGGCAACGAATTGGCGAAAAATACCGAAGTTTCCGACGAAAGAGGCCTTATCAACGAAAGCGAAGAAGTAAAAGACATTCGTTTTCTACAAACCAAAAGACAAGAAAAATCCATCATCAAAATTCCCGAAGCCGAGAAAAAACTCATCATTTGGTACATCACATGTGCCATTTTTTGGCTGATTTTGGGGACAAGCGTAGGCATGTATCTCGGCATCAAATTCGTAGCGCCCGACACCGATCATTTGAGTTGGCTGAGTTTCGGAAGGCTGCGTCCTGTGCATACCAATATTGTATTCTGGGGTTGGTCGTCCATTGCGATGGTGGGATTTTCGTATTTCGTGGTTCCACGCGTCGGAAACACCAATGTTTTCAACGTTCAGTTAGGGTATTACACATTAATTTTGATGAATACTGCAGTCGTTTTAGGCACAATACTTTTAATGGCCGGAATCAACAACAGCGGCGGAGAATATCGCGAATACGTGTGGCCTGTGATGTTGCTTTTTGCGGTGGGTATTGTAATTACGCTGTATAATCATTTTAAAACGGTAGCAGCTCGGAAAACAGAGGAAATTTACCTTTCGAATTGGTATATTATTTCGGCTTTAATGTTCGTCATAACGATTTTATTGGTGGCTTACCTTCCATTTTGGCAAGACGGATTGGGCGAAACGATTGTGCAAGGATATTGGATGCATCAAGGCGTTGGGATGTGGTTTATGTTTCTGAATTTAGGCTTGATGTATTACTTTCTTCCTCAAGAACTCAACAGTCCGATTTACTCCTACAGTTTGGGAATTTTGGCTTTTTGGACTCAAATTTTATTTTATACCCTAATCGGAACGCATCATTTTATATTTTCTGCGATCCCGTGGTGGTTGC
>JAEWYW010000015.1 GCA_023458535.1 Bacteroidota bacterium | reverse complement strand
CCTCCACAAATTTCTGAATAATTTTGGGTGTTTGATCTGAAGAACCATCATTCACCACTACAACCTTAAAGTTCTTAAAAATTTGTTTTCTTAAGGACTCTAAACAATAGAAAATATAATCTTCTTCGTTGTGAGTGGGAATGATGATGAGAAATTTCATGAATTAGATGTTATGCGGCTTTAGCATGTTCTTAGGATCAAGAATTTCATCTAATTTTTCCTGAGAAAGAACTCCTTTTTCTAAAACCAAATTATAAACACTTTTACCAGTTTCTAGAGCTTCTTTGGCAATTTCAGTGGAATGTTTATATCCGATATATGGGTTTAACGCTGTTACAATACCAATGCTGTGTTTAACCATATTGAGGCAAGCCTCTTTATTGGCGGTAATACCTACGATGCATTTATCTCTTAAAGTGTCCATGGCATTGCACAAAAACTGAATATTTTCCATGATAGCGTGCGATAATACGGGCTCCATAACGTTGAGTTGTAATTGTCCAGCTTCGGCAGCAAAGGTCACCGTTAAATCGTTACCTATAACTTTATAACAAACCTGATTCACCACCTCTGGAATAACAGGGTTTACTTTTCCTGGCATAATCGAAGATCCTGGCTGCATTGGAGGTAAGTTTATCTCAAATAAACCTGCTCTCGGTCCCGAAGATAATAATCTTAAATCATTACAGATTTTTGAAAGTTTTACGGCAAGACGCTTCATTGCGGATGAATAAATCACATAAGAACCTGTATCTGGTGTAGCTTCAACCAAATCGGGAGCCGAAACAATAGGGTAGCCCGTAATTTCTGCAAGATTCTTAGCACATTCAATCGCATAGCCCACTGGTGCGTTTAATCCTGTCCCAATAGCAGTTGCTCCCATGTTGACTTCCACGAAAAGATTGGCGTTATTATTCAGTTTAGATATATCCTCTTCCAAAGTAGCGGCGAAAGCCTCAAATTCTTGTCCTAATGTCATAGGCACAGCATCCTGAAGTTGCGTACGTCCCATTTTTATAACATCAGAGAACTCTTTCCCTTTTGCACGGAAAGCATCTACAATACTTTGAACTTTCTCTACAAGTTTAATGTTCATCTGCAACAATCCCATTTTGATGGCGGTAGGGTAGGCATCATTGGTAGATTGAGAAAGATTAATATGATCATTTGGTGAACAGTATTGATAATCGCCTTTCTGTTTACCCATTTTTTCCAGCACAATATTAGCGATTACTTCATTGGCGTTCATGTTGATGGATGTTCCTGCACCTCCTTGTATCATGTCTACAGGGAATTGATCGTGGTACTGCCCATTGATTATTTCATCACAGGCATCTGCGATTAAGAAATACAATTTATCTTCTAAAAATCCGAGTTCGAAGTTGGTTTTTGCCGCTGCTTTCTTTACATAAGCCAAGCCACGGATAAACTCTGGGTAAGATGATAAAAACTGACCTGATATCTTGAAATTGTTAATTGCTCGCTGTGTCTGTACGCCATAATAAGCATCAATAGGAACCTGAAGTTCACCAAGTAAATCACTCTCTTTTCTAAACTTTTCCATAAAAAGTGTCTTATCTGTTATTGTATATATAAAAACGCATCTCCTATTTCAAAGATGCGCTTCAAAATTATTAAATTAAGATTTATTTCGTGGGATATTTTTGAATTAAAGCTTGTAAAATTGCCCAAGTTTCAACATCTAAAATTCCACTGTAATTTTGTGGTCTAAAATGGAATTGAAAAGCTTCAAGAGTTTTTTTTGTCATATCATCCCATTTCCCGCTGGAATCCAAATTATAACCAAATTTCTGTAAAGCTAGTTGAACATTATAAATAAATGTAGGATCAGTTAATTTTGTCGCGAAATCTCCACTCATATTCGCTTGATCTAGAAAGGTTTGTTTTGTAGCCTCATCATACCACATTCCAATTTGGTATTCATCGTATAATTTTTTCCATGGGAAAAGGGGACCCGGATCTTGTTTTCTGGTCGGTGCAATATCAGAGTGTGCCAAAACATTGGTTGCCGGAATATTGTAACGTGTAACGATGTCTTTTGCTAAGGCAGCTACTTTTTTCACCTGTTCGTCGCTAAAAGGAGCGAAAATTCTTTGTCCTGTAGCATCCGCCGTGTAACCTTGGTTCACGATCTCTATACCAATTGAAGTGTCATTAAGATTTTTGTCTGCTCGCCAAGCACTTACACCAGCGTGATATGATCTCTTATTTTCATCTACCAACTGGTAAATCTCATTATCTCCAATATTGTTAACCAAATAATGAGAGCTGACAGACTGTTGGGTAAGTACAGTAATAGATTTGTCATCTGGCAAGGCAGTATAATGCAATATTAAATATCTAACCCTAAAATTTTGAGCCAGAGCAGGAAAATAGGTTTTAGAAATTTTATAACCTAAAGGCTTAGCCGAAACTATTGAACCATAACTGATGGTATTGTCATTTTTATTGATGTCAGCAATATTAGTTGTAAAGAAATCTAAACCTTGAGTTTTAGTAATCTCTGGTTTGGTAGGTGTTGTTTTTTGGGGAGCAACTGGTTTTGCTGAAGTGGTAGTGGTAGTGGTTTTTGGTTTGTAAGTATATTTTTTAGTTGGCTTTTGGGAGGTACACGAAAAAGTGAAAATTCCCAACCCAATGATATAGAATATTTTACGCATTGTTCAGTCTTTTTTAATGTTTATTTTTTCAAATTTACGAAAAAAATTATCGAAATTTATTTGGTTGATAAAGAAAACTGTTCTATATTTGCACTCGCAATAAGGGAACAGACGATCATTCAAATTGCAAGGAGGGTTGCCGGAGTGGTTAACGGAGCAGTTTGCTAAACTGTCGACTTTCGAGTCGCATGAGTTCGAATCTCATACCCTCCGCAACAAAAACAAAATTCGGGGCGTAGCGTAGTCCGGTCATCGCGCCTGGTTTGGGACCAGGAGGTCGCAGGTTCGAATCCTGCCGCCCCGACAATTTTAGTAATTTAGAAAAATTACAATGGGTGCGTAGCTCAGCTGGATAGAGCATCTGCCTTCTAAGCAGACGGTCAAAGGTTCGAATCCTTTCGCGCTCACAAATTGGAGATCGTTTGGTCTCTTTTTTTTATATCATAAGACTGGTGTTCTAGATTTGAATATAAAGTCTTAAATCTTCGGGGCGTAGCGT
>JAEWYW010000014.1 GCA_023458535.1 Bacteroidota bacterium | reverse complement strand
TTTAACGTATGGTGGATAACTTCAATGCGCTACCAAATTAATTATTAGTAATTTTGCATCATAATAAAAATAAGCATTTATGTCTTTAATCAAATCTATTTCGGGAATTCGTGGTACCATTGGTGGCAACGTTGGTGATAATCTAACTCCTCTAGATGTTGTAAAATTTGCTTCCGCTTTCGGAACTTGGCTGCAAAACACTAAAAGTAAAAAAAATCTTACCTTAGTTATTGGGAGAGATGCACGTATTTCTGGGGAAATGGTTTCTTCTTTAGTAACTGCTACTTTACAGGGGTTAGGCATTAATGTTATTGATTTAGGATTGTCTACCACACCAACAGTGGAGGTGATGGTTCCTGAACTGAATGCTGATGGTGGAATTATCTTAACAGCATCGCATAACCCTAAACAATGGAATGCTTTAAAACTTTTAAATGAAAAAGGGGAATTTATCAGTGGTGAGAACGGCGCTGAGGTGTTAGCATTGGCAGAAAGTGAGGATTTTAATTATGCAGAGGTTGACTACTTAGGAACATATGAAACCAGAGATGATGCTTTTGATATTCATATCAAAAAAATTCTTGATCTTCCTATGGTGGATGCAGAAGCTATAAAGTCGAAAGGTTTTAAAGTAGTTGTTGATGCAGTCAACTCTACAGGAGGTTTGGCAATTCCGATGCTTTTAGACCAATTAGGCTGTGAAACAATCAAGCTGTATTGCGATCCTAATGGACAGTTTCCTCACAATCCGGAACCTTTAAAGGAGCATTTAGGAGATATTTGTGAATTGGTAAAAAAAGAAAATGCAGATTTTGGAGTAGTGGTTGATCCTGATGTAGATAGACTGGCAATCATTGATGAAAATGGAGAAATGTTCGGTGAAGAATATACTTTGGTGGCAGTAGCAGATTATTTATTGAAGCATAAAAAGGGAGCTGCCATCTCTAATTTATCTTCGAGCAGAGCTCTAAGAGACATCGCTCAGAAGCATGATTCTGAATATTTTGCAAGCGCCGTGGGTGAAGTGAATGTGGTTACTTTAATGAAAGAGAAGAATGCAGTAATTGGTGGTGAAGGTAATGGTGGAATCATCTATCCAGATTTGCACTACGGAAGAGATTCTTTAGTAGGAATTGCCCTGTTTTTAACGTATCTTGCTAAAGAGAATAAAAAAGTTTCTGAAGTGCGAGCTTCTTACCCTGCATATTTCATGGGGAAAAAGAAAATTGAACTGACACCAGAAATCAATGTAGACGATCTTTTAACTAAAATGGAAAAAGAGTATCAAAATGAAGAAGTTTCTACTGTTGACGGTGTGAAAATAGATTTTGCGGAAAACTGGGTTCACCTTAGAAAATCTAATACAGAACCTATTATACGTATTTATACTGAAGCGAAATCTCAGGCGGAAGCTGATGATTTGGGTGATAAAATCATCGAAAAAATTAAGAGCTTTATTTAATTGATTTTTAAGAATTAAGTTGATATTATTTAAAGCCAATTGTTAAATTAAGGCTGTTCAATTTGTGGAAGGCATATTTCACTTTTTGGAGAGCAACGAGAAATGAATATTGGAAGAATATTTTGATAATGAACTGATAAAAAGGTTCGAAGAAATGATTGAAAACAATGAAGAACTTTATTTCGATACCGGAGATTTAGAAGATGTCATTGTTTATTATTTAGAGTTGGGAGATTTTAATTATGCAGATATTGCTGTTAATTTCGGACTGAAGTTGCATCCCAATTCACTAGACATTAAGATTAAAAAATTGGAGGTTTTGCTGGAGTTTGAAGATTATATTCCCGCTAAGGAATTAATCAATGAACTGAAAGCTTCCTCTATGGATAATATAGATTTTATGGTATGTTATGCGAAATACTATTCCAACCTTGGAAACCCGCATAAGTCTATTGAAATTTGTAAAGAAGCGTTGAAATTAGGAGAAGAAATCAACTTCCTAAATAATTTTATCGCTGATGAATATATCAACCTGGGAGATCCTTTCAATGCATTGAAATACTATCAGAACGCTTTACAAGACGATCCTAATGATGAGTATGCATTGGAAAACTGTATGCATTGTTTTAATGAACTCAACAAAGGTGATGAAGCGATTGCGTTTTTAAATGGTTATTTGGATGAATTTCCTTTCTCAGAAACGGCTTGGTACGAATACGGACAGTATTTTTTTGCGAGGAAAAATTATGAAGAAGCCATTAGAGGTTTCGATTATCTCTTAGCCATTAATTCCAATTCTGTTGGTGTATACGCAAGTAAGGCAACTTGTTATGAAGCCTTAAAGCAATATTCTAAAGCCATTGAGGTATATGAAGAAATGCTTGAACTTGAATATACCAAAGCATTTACTTTTTATAAAATTGGTCTTTGTTACAAAGAAATGAAACAGCCATTGTTGGCTTTAAATTCTTTTCAAAAATCTTTAAGAGAAGACCCACAGTTTTATTTGGCAATGATGGAGCAGTCTTACATCTACGAAGAAATGGGAAGCTTTGAAGAGTCATTGTACTTTTGTAAGGAAGCCACGCTTCTCAATGATTCTAATTTAGACTATCAGAAAAGGTTGGCTTATCTTTTCGTTTCTGTAGGGAAAATTGAAGAAAGTTTATCTTGCCTCAAAAAGCTTGTAGTTGAAGAGCCCTCCCGCTTCTATAATTGGTATGCTTATGCCGAAGTGCTTATGCTTTTGGGTGAGCACGAGGATGCGATAACCGTTCTTCTCAATGCTGTTAAACTTCACAACAGAGCAGAATTGTACTTTCAGTTGAGCAATTGCTATTTTACTTTAGGAATCAATAAGGAAGGAAAAGAAGCGCTTAAAAAAGCCATCCATTTAGATGCCTCACTTGTGGAAGATATGAAGAGTAAATATCCTTACATTAAGGACGAACTTAAAAAGGTGAAAACCAAAAAGAAATAAGAGAATGTAAAATAAAAACTGCGAAATACACTCGCAGTTTTTTATTTTTTGGATCTCAAGAATATCAGTCCAGCGAGGATCACTACCGCTCCTACGAGCTGTAAAATGGTTAGTGTCTCACCGTCTATAAAACCCCAAACTATTGCGACCAATGGCATGAGTAATGTCACTGTTGAAGCAAAAAGTGGGGTAGAGGTCTTTAGAAGTCTATAATTCAGCATCATTGCCAGGCCAGTTCCGAAAACTGATAGCAAGCTCACAAAACCCAAACCTTTTAAAATCTCTGGATGATAAATTTTATCAGTAAAAAATCCCGTCATTACTAGCGCAATCAGAGAAGGGATTAATAAAACAAATGAAAATACAAAAGACGATAAAATGGTCGAATTTACTTCCATCAATTTAGCTTTAACCGTTGTAGTGCTTACTGCATAGAGCAAAGTAGCTAAAAGAAGTAAGAGAATAGGGAAAATTTCAAAAGTGCTTTCTTCACCGCCACCTAAAGCCAAGAGGCAAACGCCTGTAAAGCTTACTGCAACACCAATAATTTGATGTTTCGTCACGGAAAATTTCCAAAAGATTGCTCCTACAATAATCACAAAAATTGGCATCATTGAATTGATAATACCTGCAATACTGCTGCTGATCCTCGTTTCAGCAATAGGAAATAAGAACATAGGAATAAAATTTCCGCATAGTGCAGCAACGACCAGCCATTTAATATGTTTTTTGGGAAATAATTTATAGTTGTAGATCGCAATGGGAAGTAGGATAATTCCCGCAATCAAAACCCTCAACGCTCCAACTTGATACGGATTGAAATAATCCAGCGATTTCTTAATTAAAATAAATGATGAACCCCAAATAAGGGTTAGAACCACAAGTAGAAGCCACTTTTCTTTATTTGGATCCATAAGACAGTATTTGTAAAAAATCTTTTTTAGGAATCATCCTCGCTCCTAAACTTTCTAAATGAGAGGTGTGAGACTGACAGTCGATTACTTCCAAATCATTTTTATACTTCTCCACGAAATAAATAAAACCAGCCTTGGAAGCGTTGCTCACTTTTGCAAACATGCTTTCTCCGCAAAAAACCTTTCCCAGCTTCATGCCGTAAAATCCACCCACCAATTCATTGTTTTGCCAAACCTCTACGCTTCTGGCGTATCCTATTGTATGTAAATGCATAAAAGATTCTTTCAGTTCATCCGATAACCAGGTGCCATCTTGTCCTTTTCTTGAAATGGTTTGGCAACTATCAATTACCTTCTCAAAACACGTATTTTCAGTAAAACTAAAAACCTCGTTCTTCAAAATTTTCCGCATAGATTTGGAAACTTTTAATTCGGTCGGGAACAATACAAATCGTGGATCTGGGCACCACCATAAAATTTCTTCGCCAGGATTAAACCACGGGAAAAGACCGATTTGATAGGCAAAAAGCAATCTTTCGACAGATAAATCTCCGCCGACAGCCAAAATCCCATCAAAACCATCATTAAGAAGAGGATCGGGAAAAGAAATTTCGTTTTTATCTAAAAGAAACATGGCTAAAAAAATCCTACTTTAAGAAAGCAGGATTTTATTTTGAAGTTATAAAATGATCTGAAATTAAAATGGTAAATCATCGTCTTCATCCTCTGCAAAAGGATTTCCATTGGATGCAGGAGTCTGGTTTGCTGAGGGCTGAGCTTGTGTTGGTTCAGAACCTCCAAAATCAGAAACCTTCTCTATTCTCCATCCTGTAATAGAGTTGAAATATTTCACTTCACCTTGTGGGGAAGTCCATTCTCTACCTCTAATGTTGATGCCTACTTTTACATTTTCACCTTCAGAAACTGTATCTAATAAATTTATTTTGTCTTGTAAAAACTCAATACTAATAGGTTGTGGATATTGCTCTTGTGTTAACAATATCATCTCTCTTTTTTGAAAACCGCTCGCAAATGTTTGAGTATCAAAAACTTTTTTTACCGTTCCTTGTAATTCCATGTCATAATTAAATTAGAATGTAAAAGTAAGAAATAGAAATGTAATTTAAAATTTCAGGAATGAAGTTTTAGAAAAAAAATATTTTTTTAATTTTTGTTTGTGAGGAAACAAAATATCTTCTATATTTGCACTCACAAAATCGAACAGAAGATCTTTCAATATTAGCGGATGTGGTGTAATTGGTAGCCACGCCAGACTTAGGATCTGGTGCCGTGAGGCGTGGGGGTTCGAGTCCCTTCATCCGCACCATCGATGCGAAAATAGCTCAGCTGGTAGAGCACAACCTTGCCAAGGTTGGGGTCGCGGGTTCGAATCCCGTTTTTCGCTCCACTCCATGCCCTGGTGGTGGAACTGGTAGACACGCAGGACTTAAAATCCTGTGCCTCTTTTGGCGTGCGGGTTCAAGTCCCGCCCGGGGTACTTTAAACCCTCTGAATCATTTGATTTCAGAGGGTTTTTTGATTTTGTACCATCACCTCTTCTTTCTATTGAAACTTATATTCTATTTTTGTGGTTATAATTCTCCAATGATAGACTTCCCAGTTACATTGCATTTGTTCGGAAAAGATGTTTGGATTCATCCTATTTTAGAATCCTTGGGTATTTTCATGGGAATGCGTTATTACTATTTTCTGAAACGGAAATCAACTGAGAAGATGCCTCTTCATATATCGTTAGCAATACTTGTTGGCGCTACGGCAGGAGCTTTGTTGGGTTCTAAATTTATTGGGAATTTAGAGAATCCGTTTGCATTATTTAATCAAGAATTTAATTTTCAAAAATTTTGGTCAAGTAATACCATTGTTGGTGGACTTGCATTTGGACTACTTGGTGTTGAAATAGCAAAAAAAATCGTTGGCTATAAAAAAAGTACTGGTGACTTGATTACCTTTCCATTAATCCTTGCGATGATTATAGGAAGGGTAGGGTGCTTTTTAACTGGGATTTATGAGGAAACTTACGGAATTCCCACAAACTCTATTTTCGGAATGTATTTGGGCGATCAATACAAAAGACATCCTGTCGCACTGTACGAAATCTTTTTCCTTGTTTGTCTTTGCTTCTTTCTGAAAAAAATTCAAAAACAGAAGAAATATCCGTCGGGGTTTGTATTCCAAATTTTCATGCTCAGTTATTTTAGTTTTAGATTTTTGTTAGATTATATAAAACCCAAAATAGAAATAATCTTTGGTTTGGGGACCATTCAAATAGTATGTCTTTTGATGATTATTTATTACATTTATAAAATAAATTTTACCTTACAATCAAAAACACATAAAGCTTTACCCGATGAAACCCCTAATAATTCTTGAAGTTGGCGATCTTAGCGGTGTGTTTGTGATGATTGTCGCAATAATCGCCATAGTTTCCTTTGTCGCCTCTTTGATTGTGGCTGGAATTTATAAACTTATTTATGAATCTGGTGGAACAAAAAAGCTATCAAAAAATAATTTTTGGATGGTGGTTTTAGTGTGTCTAATGATTTGCGGAATTATCAGTGGAATGATTTGCATGTAGTTAAAAGAATAGAATGCCAGTAAGAAATTATACTTATTACGACTATACCATAAGTCTTTGTCCAGAATGTTTGAAGAGGCTTGGTGCCAAAATTATTATTGAAGAGGATAGTGTTTTTATGACCAAACGTTGTCCCGATCATGGTTTTTTCAAAACAAAAATCGCTACGGACGTTGAGTACTACAAAAATATTAGAAACTACAATAAGGCTTCAGAAATGCCAATTCATTTTGGAACCGATGTGGCATATGGCTGTCCTTACGACTGTGGTTTGTGCGTAGATCATGAGCAACACAGCTGTTTATCCATTGTGGAAGTTACCGACAGATGCAATTTAACGTGTCCTACTTGCTATGCAATGTCTTCTCCTCATTATGGCAGTCACAGAAGTTTGGAAGAAATTGAAGCCATGTTCGATCTGATTGTGAAAAATGAAGGCGAACCTGATGTAGTGCAGATCAGTGGTGGGGAACCTACCATTCATCCAGAGTTTTTTAAAATTATGGACATTGCAAAATCCAAACCCATCAAGCATTTAATGTTGAATACCAACGGAATCAGAATAGCCAATGATCTGGGTTTTGCTGAAAAACTGGCCACCTATGCTCCCGAATTTGAGGTTTATTTGCAATTTGACTCTTTTAAAGCCGATGTTTTAGAAGATTTTAGAGGTAAAGATTTAACCGATGTTCGCATGAAAGCTTTAGCAAAATTGAACGAACTCAATCTTTCGACTACACTTGTGGTGGTTTTGCAGCAAGGAAAAAATGTTGATGAAATAGGAAAGATTATCGACTTTGCTTTGAAACAAAAATGCGTGCGTGGAATTACCTTTCAGCCAGTAGAAATTGCCGGGAGAAATCGGGAAGATTCTGTACATGAAAAAATTACTTTAACCGAAGCTCGTCAGGAAATTCTCAATCAGTTTCCTTTGTTGAATTGCGATGATATTATTCCCGTGCCGTGCAATCCAGATGCTTTAGCAATGGGATACATTTTAAAACTTGAAAACGAAACTATTCCCTTGACGCGATATATTAATCCAGCAGATTTATTAAATAATGAATCAAAAAACACTATTGTTTACGAGCAAGATGAAGGTTTGAAAATGCAACTTATTGATATTTTCAGTACGGGAATTTCTGTGGATAAAGTGCAACCGAAGGTTAATCAGTTATTGTGTTGTCTACCAGAAGTTGTCGCTCCAGATTTAGGTTATGACAATTTGTTTAGAATCATCATTATGAATTTTATGGATGCGCATGATTTCGACGTTCGTGCGGTAAAAAAATCTTGTGTACATATCGTCAATAAAGATTTAAAGTTAATTCCTTTTGAGACCATGAATCTTTTTTATCGTGATGAAAAGCAAAAACACTTGGAAGACTTAAGGAGCGATACAAGAATTTTGTTTTAGTTTCTTCTTTCGCTTTATTTTATCTATTTAATTATAAAAATGCTCAACATTCACCAAAAAATCTACAAAAAACCCCTTTTTGTTTTTGCACTAGAAAGCGAAGCCGGAATTGAATTTCACAATGAAGAAAAACTTTTTATTGGTGTTGGAAAAATAAATGCTGCATATAACTTGATGAAAGCTTTACAGCAAACGCAGCCAGACATTGTTATTAATTTGGGAACGGCAGGGAGCACAACATTCAAGCGGGGAGAGGTGGTGAATTGTACTCAGTTTATTCAGCGAGATATGGAGGTGATGGCTTTAGGCTTTAAAAAATTTGAAACGCCTTTTGAAAACGCTCCAATTATTCTCACGCACGGTTTAGAAGTTCCGAATATTCCACAAGGGATTTGTGGCAGTGGCGACCAGTTTGAAATGGAACACAAAAACGATGAATACAATGTTATAGATATGGAAGCATATGCATTAGCAAAAGTTTGTCAGTTAGAGAATATTGATTTCTTATGCTTGAAGTACATTTCCGACGGGGCAGATGGAAATGCCGTGAATGATTGGAATACAGAAGTTAAATTGGCATCCAAAAAATTGCGTGAAGTGTTTAACAATATAAATAGAAGAAAACCTCACTTGTAGTAAGGTTTTCTTTTTCTATTTATACTGGTTCAGCAAATTCGTAAGCGTATTAACATCGTGCACGCCACTTTGTTTATACAAAAGTTCACCTTTTTTAAAGACGGCTAATGTGGGTACGCCTCGCACTCCATATTCCGAAGCGATGGCCGGATATTGATCGATATCTACTTTTATAATTCTTGCAGCATCACCAATATTTTCTTTTACCGTAGTGAGTACCGACGACTGCACTTTGCAGGGCTGACACCATGTTGCAAAAAAATCGATGAGAACAGGTCGTTCAGAATTGATGATTTCTTGAAATTTTGCATTCATACTTTTTGATTTTTTTTAATTTAAACTAAAACTACTGTTCGCTTCCCACTATCGTTGTGATGCCAAGCTTTCTCAATATCTTCTAAAGGAAAGGTTACCACATCCATTGTCAGTTCACCGTTTGCTACTAATTGAAACATTTCAGGAAGAATATTGCGATCAAAATCTTCAATATCCTGCTTAGAGAGCGAACCCAAACCCGAACCAAGAATTTCAATATCCGAGCTTCTCAAGGTTGCAGAATCCAACGTAATGGTCTTTCCTGCCATATCTCCCACGGTAACAATTTTCACGGGATGAGTAAAAGAACTGATGCCGCCGCCTTTCAAAGCCTTAAAAATTATTTCTATAGGGTGTCCCCAAATGTAATCTAATACAATATCAATAGGACTCTCCTGATGGATATTTTTTATATTTGAAATAAATTCCTCATCATTCTGTTGTAGTGAAATTGCCACATCAGCACCCAGAGATTTTAGCTCCTCCAAAATTTCTTGATTTCTTCCTGTAACAATCACCTTCTCTGCTCCATAATGTTTTGCAACCTGTACGGCTATCTTTCCTGTAACACCTGTTGCTCCATTAATCAAAACAACATTTCCTTTTTTCATTTTTGCCCGCGATTTCAAAGCCATTGTAGCACCTAAAAACTGCGTTGGGTAAAGCTGCTGCCAAGGCAATATCAATATTTTTAGGCAAAATGGTATATCTGTCAGCAGAGATAATTGCTTTTTCCGCAATTGTTCCTGTAATTCCTTGAGCGTATACCCAAGTTCCATCTTCCAGTATTCCAACACCATCAATGCCCACCACAACGGGAACTTCTTTGTAACTGGCGTAGTGGGTTCCGCTTGCTCGAAGTTTATCTAGATTTTTTATTGAAGCAGCTTTTATGTTGATAATCAATTCATTTTCGCTGACTTTCGGTTCTTCAAAATCTTTAAAAATCGGAGTCGTACCCAACTGTTCTAAAACTGCGGCTTTCATTTCTTCTGATCTTGTAGCGCTTTTACATTTTTCCAAGTGGTTCCATCTACCACATTTTCCACGCCATTTTTCTTTAATATTTCAATGGCTTTGTCAGCTTGAATTCCACGGTTGCAAAACACAACTACTTTCTTTTGCTTCTTGAAGAAATCAATGTTGTTTTCAATTTCAGCTAAAGGTATGTTTACTGCATTATGAGCCGTTGCTTCGTTGTATTCTTCCGGAATTCTAACATCTACTAATACAACGTCTGGCTCAGAGATGACTTCTGCTAATGGCTTTTTATCTTCTACCGAAACCTGTTTTTGACTTCCACAAGATACCGTCATTACAGCCAAAGCAGCTGATATCCATATTTTCTTCATATTTTTACTGTAATGTTTTCGACTGACAAACAAAATTAGAAGTGGGAACTTTCTCAGTTTTTTTAATGCCGTTGAAACCGCCATCCACTTCCGTGAAATTTCTAATTCCGCGAGAATTTAAGATACTTGCTGCAATCATACTTCTATAGCCTCCAGCACAATGAAGGAAAAAATGCTCTGTATCATCCACATTTCCTGCCCATTCAGAGATATAAGCCAAAGGCTTGCTGTAAGCGTCTTCAACGTGCTCCGCTTCATATTCGCTTTCTTTTCTTACATCAATTACTTTGGAATCCGAATTGAATTCATTCGCAAATTGTTCTGAAGAAATCCTTTTAACCTCATCAATTTCTTTTCCTGACTGCTTCCACGCTTCAAAACCACCGTTTAAATAACCCACAACATTATCAAAACCTACTCTTGATAGTCTGGTAATTACTTCTTCTTCAGTTCCTAAATCAGAAACCAGTAAAATTGGCTGCTTCACATCCACAATCATTGCTCCGACCCAAGGTGCAAAATCACCTTTCAAACCGATATTAATCGCATTGGGAATGTAACCCTTATGAAATTCAGCAGGACTTCTTGTGTCTAAGATTAAAGCTCCAGTATCTTCAGCAACATTTTCAAATTCGTCAACGGAAACAGGGTTTAATCCTTTGTTCAATACATTTTCGAAGCTGTCATAACCAGTTTTATTCATGGCTACATTCATTCCAAAATATTTTGGTGGCGGAGCCAAACCATCCAGAACCTCTTTAATAAATGATTCTTTGTTGGGCTGATTAAGAGCATAATTAGTCTTTTTTTGATTTCCCAAACTGTCCACAGTTTCCTTTTGCATATTTTTACCACATGCAGATCCGGCACCATGCGCGGGATATACCGTAATATCATCCGCTAGAGGCATAATTTTGGCCTGTAAACTGTCATACAGCATTCCAGCGAGTTCTTCCTGAGTCATATGAGCTGCTTTTTGAGCCAAATCTGGTCTTCCGACATCTCCTAAAAACAAGGTGTCACCAGAGAAAATTGCCGTTTCTTTTCCGTTTTCATCAATCAGCAAATAGGTAGTACTTTCCAAGGTATGACCAGGGGTATGCAGAACTTTTATTTTTACTTTCCCAATTTCAAAAATTTGATTGTCTTCTGCTGTGATAGCATCAAACTCTGGTTGAGCTGTTGGTCCATACACAATCGGAGCACCCGTTTTTTCACTTAAATCCAAATGTCCTGAAACAAAATCAGCGTGGAAATGCGTTTCGAAAATATATTTTAAAGTGACATGATCTTTCGCCAATCTGTCTAGATAAGGTTGTACCTCTCTCAGCGGATCGATGATTGCAGCTTCGTTTTCAGAAACAATAAAGTAAGCGCCTTGCGCGAGGCATCCTGTGTAAATTTGTTCAACTTTCATTGTTGTAATTGTTAAGTCTGACATTTGTGCAAAAATCGTACTTCTTTGTCATTTATCCTATGATATAAAGCAAGTTTTGATAATAGATAGAAACTATGCTATCGAAATTATTTTCATCTCCTGTTGATTGAAATCAACAACATCACCCACCTTTTTTCCTCTGATATTAGTATAAATAGGTGCTTCCACAGAAATTGCATACACATCTTTATCTCCGGCACTAAATTTCGGAACAGAAATTCCAATAAAAATATAGGCTTTATCAGTCTCTATCAAAACGCCTTCTTCAATTGCATTATGCTCTTCATCTGTTTCAGTGATAAGATATTCCAGATCGTTTTTTGCTTTGTCCAATAGTTGAGTGAAACGCAAAAGCATATCCCGAGATTGAGTTTGCTGCGACAAATCGTCAGGATCGATGGTGCCATCTTCATCCAAATCCGAAGCGTGATCATATCGTTCTACAGAGTTTTCCAAATTGGCAACAATTCTTTTTTGCTCATCAATAATTTTATTGATAATATCGTTTCTTTTCATGTAATAAGTCTTGTATGTTATGTTAAAAAAAAAGAGTTCAGAAATTTTTCCTAACTGTTCTCAGTATTTCTGAATTAATAAATTTAAGCAATTATTTTTGATTACAGATTTTGTTGATATGGTTTACGTACTTTCTTTTGATAAAATCTTAGCGAATAAGTAAATGCTCTTGATGTAATTTTCTTAAAAATTAATACCTTTATCAATTATTTTGATTTTAAAAACATGGCAGATAAAGCAAAATTTATTGAAGATCTTAGTGCAAAATACAGTCCGAAAGGAGAATACATAACTTTAGGAAAGGGGATGTTTAATGGTGAAGTAATTCCTGAAGTAAATGTTACTATCCCTTTGAAAACCATCAATAGACATGGTTTAATTGCTGGGGCAACTGGTACTGGTAAAACCAAAACTTTACAGGTTTTTGCGGAACAACTGTCCCATGCTGGAGTTCCATCTTTGGTTTTGGATATCAAAGGAGACTTTTCAGGTATTGCCGAGTCTGGAACCGAAAATGCCATTATTAAGGAGCGTTATGAAAAAACACAACTTCCTTATGAAGCGCAAGCTTTTCCTGTAGAATTAATGACCATTTCTGGTGAAAAAGGAGTGAAACTTCGTGCTACAGTTACAGAATTTGGACCTATTTTGCTGAGTAAAATTTTAGAATTGAATGATACTCAACAAAGCATCATGTCTATTGTTTTTAAATATTGTGACGATAAAGGACTTCCTTTGATTGATCTTGATGATTTGAAAAAAGTTCTGCAATATGTAACGGATAATCCTCAGGGTAAAGCAGAATTGGCTGCCAATTACGGATCTATTGCTACTTCATCATTAGGGGCAATTCTTCGTTCTATTGTTGCATTGGAGCAGCAGGGAGCAGCGACTTTCTTTGGTGAGCCCAGCTTTGATGTTCATGATTTGTTGCAGACGCGAGATGGAAAAGGCGTTGTAAATATTCTTCGCGTAGGCAATATTCAGAGTAAGCCCATGTTGTTTTCTACATTTATGCTTTCTCTATTTGCCGAAATTTATATGACTTTTCCAGAAATCGGAGATGCCGACAAACCAAAATTGGTTTTGTTCATTGATGAAGCACATTTGATTTTTGATGAAGCGTCTAAAACATTGCTTTCACAAATTGAAACCATGGTAAAACTGATCCGCTCTAAAGGCGTAGGTATTTATTTTATCACTCAAATTCCTGGTGATGTTCCTGAAAATGTGCTTTCACAATTAGGCTTGAAGATTCAGCATGCGTTAAGAGGTTTTACTGCAAAAGATAAAAAAGAGATTACTAAGGCGGTAGAAAATTATCCAACTACGGAGTTTTATGATGCCGCAAATTTAATCCAAAACTTAGGTATTGGCGAGGCTTTTGTTACTGCCTTGGACGAAAAAGGAATTCCTACACCGCTGGTTCAAACTTTTTTAATCTCTCCAGAGTCTAGGATGGATATTCTTACGGATGAAGAAGTAAGTGACTTAACATCAAAATCTGCCTTGGTAGCAAAATATGAGGAGCCTTTAAATAAAGAATCCGCTTTTGAAATTTTAAATGCAAGGATGAATCAGGCAGTGGAAAATGCAACACCACAGCAAAAAACAAAACCCGTGAAGCAGGAACCAGGAATGTTTGAGCAAGTTCTGGAAAGCAGAGCGGGGAAAACATTTACTTCCACCCTTATGCGCGAAGGAGCGAAAGCCTTATTAGGCATGTTGGGTTTAGGCGGAAGAAGACGATAACAATAAAAAAATTACATTGTACTCAGTTGTAGATATTGAAGGAAATGGTGGCGGTTTTCGTAAAGAAAGCATTATAGAAGTTGCTATTTATAAATATGATGGTCATAAAATTGTCGATCAGTTTATTTCTATGGTGAATCCTGAAGGAGAAATTACTCCTTTTGTTCAAAAGTTAACGGGTATAACACCCAATATGGTGAAAACTGCACCAAAATTCCATGAAATAGCAAAAAGAATTGTTGAAATTACCGACGGAACCACTTTGGTTGGACATAACATAGATTTTGACTACCGAATGTTGCGTCAATCTTTTAAGAAATTAGGTTATGATTTTAAAATCAATACTTTAGATACAATAGAGTTGGCTAAGAAACTCATTCCAAATGAGGTGAGTTATTCTCTCGGGAAGTTGACGAAGTCCTTAGGAATTCCTTTGGTGAATGCACATCGTGCTAGTGGAGATGCGTTGGCAACTGTGGAGCTTTTAAAATTATTGCTATCTAAAGATACCGACAAAGAAATTATCCAAGCGCATCATGAAGAACTGAATGCCAATTCGTACATCAATAAAATAAAAGAACTTACTCAGGATCTTCCATCAGAGAAGGGAATTATCTATTTTCAAAATAAAGACGGAAAGATTATTTTTTCTGATTATGTTTTGGATGTTTATAAGTCTGCGAAAAAACTCTTTAATTCTAAATCCAAAAAGTGGGAGAAAATACAATCTGAAACCGAAAATATTTCTTTCGAACTTACAGGTACTGATATCATTGCAAAATTGATGTTGCGCAATAAAAACATCCGTAAAAAATACCCGTTGCCTTACGGTCTATATTCTAAAAACGAATGTTTAGTGGTCGAAAAATTAAGATTGAATAAAGATTTAAAACCTATTCTGAAATTCAAAAATTTTTCGCAGGCTGAAAAAGCTTTACAGTTCATACAATCGAATGATCAATTAAGGAATTTAGATCAGCTATTACAAACCATTGATTTGAAAGACAGAAATCAACTCTTCATTTCCAAAGGGCGAAAACTGGGTGAGAAATCTTTTTTAGTTATAGAAAACGGCAAGCTCAATGGTTTTGGTTTTTATGAACTTTTCAATCAGATCAGTTCAAAGGATATTGTAAAAAAACTCTCTGTGGAGGCTAAAGCCAATCCTGAAATTCTGAATGAAGTGAAGCTTGGTTTACTAAAAGGTGATTTCGAAATTCACGAATTTTATAAGAAATAGTCGTTTCACTACATTCCTCACTACGAAAGTTTTCCGAAATTTGCACCTTCAAAAAAACAAACGTTTTTAAACTTTAAGATAAAATGACAAACAAAGATTTGCTAAAAATCGCAGACCAGTTTGGGACTCCGGTTTATGTGTACGATGTGGAAAGCATCAAAACTCAGTATGAAAAATTAACGTCTTCTTTTTCTAAGAAAACAAAGTTTTTTTATGCAGCAAAGGCACTTACCAACATCAATATCTTAAAGTACGTCAAACGCTTGGGCGCATCCTTGGATTGCGTCTCTATCAACGAAGTAAAGTTAGGTTTAAAAGCTGGTTTCACTCCTGAAAACATCCTTTTTACACCCAATTGTGTGGATCTTGCAGAGATTGAAGAAGCCATGCAGTTCAAAGTTCATATTAATATCGATAATATTTCTATTCTTGAGCAGTTTGGGAATAAATATGGCAATTCTTACCCTGTTTTTGTAAGAATTAACCCTCATATTTTTGCAGGAGGAAACTATAAAATTTCCACAGGACATATCGATTCAAAATTTGGAATATCCATTCATCAACTTCGTCATATCGAGCGTGTGGCAAAGACTACGGGAATAAATATCGAAGGCCTTCACATGCATACGGGAAGCGAGATTAAAGATCCTGATGTTTTTATTCAAGGTCTTGAAATCATGTTGGAGCTGGCGGAACATTTCCCCAACATCAAGTATTTGGATATGGGAAGTGGTTTTAAAGTGCCTTATCAGGAAGGAGACATGGCTACAGATGTTCAGGCTTTAGGTAAAAAAGTACAAAAAACACTTGCTGAATATACCAAAGAGACTGGGAAAAGTTTTGAGCTTTGGTTTGAACCGGGAAAATATTTGGTGAGCGAAAGTGGGCATCTTTTGGTGAAAGCCAATGTCATTAAACAAACAACAGCTACTGTTTTTGTGGGTGTTAATTCAGGTTTTAATCATTTAATAAGACCGATGTTTTACGATTCTTATCACATCATCGAAAATATATCCAAGCCTAAAGGTTCGGAAAGAATTTACACGGTTGTGGGAAATATTTGCGAAACCGATACTTTCGCTTGGGACAGAAAGATTAATGAAGTTCACGAAGGCGATATTTTGGTTTTTAGAAATGCAGGCGCCTATGGTTTTGAAATGAGTTCTAATTTTAACTCCAGATTAAAGCCAGCAGAAGTAATGTTCATGGATGGAAAAGCTCATCTCATCCGAAAGAGAGATGAATTTGAAGATTTACTGAAAAATCAGATTGAGGTTTTGTAAAAAAATCAAAATAAAAAAGTCATTCCCAGGAATGACTTTTTGTTTTAAAATGATTCTTGATCAGCTGTTGGTCCATAACTAGATGGCAGTGCAATATCATTGAGTCTGTAATAAACGCCCAACTGTGCACGGTGATGTGTTGCCTGATTGAGTGCGTGACGAATAGCACCGTATTTGCTCCATTCTGCAAGGGTATCGCCATTCATTTTTAAAGACCAGTTGGGTTCCAATTGATTCTCAGTAGCAGTTTCAAGACTTGAGATACCTTCTTGATAATCATTATCTAACTTCGTTAAAAGCTCATCTCTGTTGGCTGGGGAAGCAGGTTGATAATCGCCTTTTCCAAAATCCAATTCAGAGGTGTTTAAAATCATTTTTGGCCAAGCAAAAACCTCAGCAATATGCGATGCTAAAGGCATCATTTTCATGCTTTTTTCATGTGGCGCATAGTCGTTCTTGTCTTCTGGAAAATTTTCAAAAAACTTTCTTGTTGTATCGTACTCGTTTTTTAATTCTGATTTTAATTCTGATATTATATTCATAATTTGATGATTTAGAATTTAAATTTACAAATATTCATGTCAAGATTGTGTTAATACAATATTAAAAAAACCATCGCTAGGATGGTTTTTATTTCAATAGTGATCTATGTTAAATAGTTTTATCTGCTTGAGCAATATTTAGAATTACTTCAGTGGCTTTCATCATGCTTTCCAAAGGAACATATTCATACGGACCGTGGAAGTTGAGTCCGCCTGCAAAAATATTCGGACAGGGAAGCCCCATATAAGAAAGCTGTGCGCCGTCTGTTCCTCCTCTAATTGCTTTGATGTCTGGTGTAATACCTGCCTGTTCCATGGCTTTAGCGGCAATGTCTATAATAAACATTTTACCTTCGAACTGTTGCTTCATATTGCGGTACTGCTCTTTGATTTCTATTTCTGCAGTTCCTTCGCCATGTTTTGCATTGAATTCTACTACTTTGCTTTCCATGATTTTTTTTCTTGCCTCAAACTTTTCTGCATCGTGATCTCTGATGATGTATTGCAGTTTGGCTTCGGAAACATCGGCATTCAAGTCTGTTAAATGATAAAATCCTTCAAAACCTTTTGTGGTGGAAGGTGTTTCATTAGCTGGAAGAGAAAGTGCAAATTCAGCAGCTAGAAGTGAGGCATTAACCATTTTTCCAAATGCATAACCAGGGTGAACACTCAGTCCATGAATTTTTACCACAGCACCTGCCGCATTGAAGTTTTCGTATTCCAGTTCGCCTACTTCTCCACCATCCATGGTATAAGCCCATTCAGCACCAAACTTATTAACATCAAATTTGTGAGCTCCTCTACCGATTTCTTCATCAGGAGTAAAGCCAATTGCTATTCTTCCGTGTTTGATTTCCGGGTGCGCAATTAAGTATTCTGCAGCAGTTACAATTTCCGCACAGCCTGCTTTATCGTCAGCACCTAAAAGTGTTGTTCCATCGGTAGTTATCAATGTTTGTCCGATGTAATCCTTTAATGTCTCAAATCTTGAAGGCGAAAGGGTGAAGCCTGTTTCCTTATTCAATAAAAGGTCGTTACCATCGTAGTTTTCCCATACCTGAGGTTTTACATTTTCACCACTGAAATCTGGTGAAGTGTCGTAATGAGAAATAAAACCAACTGTAGGTTCATTTTTATCATTATTGGCAGGCACAAATCCCATGATGTAGCCATTTTCGTCTATGGAAACGTCTTCAAGGCCAATGGTTTTAAGTTCATCAGTGATGTAGTTGGCAATATTCCACTGTCTTTCCGTAGAAGGCGTTGCTTCACTTTCAGGATCACTGGTTGAGTATATTTTAACATAAGCGAGAAATCTATTTAATAATTTCTCTTTCCATTCTTGCGTGAATTCAATACTATTCATTATAATATTTTTAAAAAAACAAATTTAGCGATTTTTAAATGGTTGGTTGTGCTGAATTGCCTTAAAAAGCAGACTAAACCTCATTTTTATTTTCTCTTTTCTCAACTTTTTAGAATTAAAATCTCAAAATTGCAAACTCAAGCAGAATTATTATCTTTGAGAAAATGAAAAAAAGTATGTTCTTAACAGAATGCCCAAGAGATGCAATGCAGGGTTGGAGTGAATTTATCTCCACAGCAAAAAAAATTGAATACATCAATTCCTTAATGGAAGTTGGTTTTGATGTATTGGATTGCGTGAGCTTTGTATCTCCAAAAGCAATTCCTCAAATGGCAGATTCTGCAGAAGTTGCCGAAAATATAGATAAGTCTTTATCGAATACAAAAGTATCAGCAATTATTGGCAATTACAGCGGTGCTGAAAGGGCTTTGTCTCATGCTTCTGTGGATATTTTGGGCTTTCCTTTTTCTATTTCTGAAACTTTTCAGGAAAGAAATACCAATAAGAGCAGAGAAGAAGCTTTTCAGGAAATTATTAAAATAAAAGAACTTACCGATGCGGAGGCTAAGGAACTCAATCTTTATTTTTCAATGGCGTTTGGAAATCCGTATGGTGAAGAATGGAAATGGGAAGATGTAGATTATTGGGCGCAAAGATTCTCGGAAATCGGCATCACAAATATTCTTCTCTCCGATACTACAGGAGTTGCCAACGCTGAAACTATTGGTTTGTTGTTCGATAAAATTCCTTCCAAATATCCTGAAATAAGCTTTGGCGGACATTTTCATAACAGATATGAGGAATCTTATTCTAAATTAAAAGCTGCATATGATAAAGGATGCAGAAGATTTGATAGTGCTATAAAAGGCATTGGTGGTTGCCCAATGGCAGAAGATGATTTGGTAGGGAATATGCCTACGGAACAAGTTATTAATTTTATGGCAGCAGAAAAAATTGAGAGTTCGCTCAATCTTTTAAATTTTGAAAGTGCTTATAATAAAGCAAAAGATATTTTTCATTTCTAAGATTTTTATTTACTTAAAATAAATCATCATGACATCAAAAATTATATACCTTGGCGATTTAAGATGTGAAGCGGAACATCTGCAATCGGGAACGAAAATTCTGAGTGACGCACCAACCGACAATCACGGTAAAGGCGAAAAGTTTTCACCAACAGATCTCTGTGCGACTTCTTTAGCCGAATGTGCACTCACTACAATTGCTATTTTGGGGAAAGATGTAAATATTGATATTACAGGTGCTTATTGTAATTTAACTAAAGTGATGCTTCCAAACCCTAGAAGAATAGGTGAAATTGTATGTGAGTTTGTTTTTCCAAAAGTTTATACCGATGAAGAAAAACAATTTATTGAAAAAACGGCACACAATTGTCCGGTGGCAAAAAGTCTACACCCAGATTTATTGCAAACTATGACTTTTATTTACCCTTAAATATTTTAGAGATAAAAACGAATACGGCGGGAGCAAAGCTCCCGCCGTATTCGTTTTTATTCATTTTTTTGAAAATTATTCAAAAAAATCTATAAGAATCCCAATTCAAAACGGGCTTCTTCACTCATCATATCTTTGTTCCAGCTGGGTTCAAAAGTCAATTCTAAATCTACGTTTTTTACATTTTGTACAATTGCAACTTTGTCTTTCACCTCTTGCGGAAGTGTTTCTGCCACTGGACAGTTAGGTGTTGTAAGTGTCATTACTACTTTTACATCGCCTTGATCAGAAATTTGTACATCGTATATTAATCCCAGTTCGTAGATATCCACAGGAATTTCGGGATCGTAAATTGTTTTTAGAACCTTTATAATGTTTTCACCAACATCAGCAATTTGATCGTCTGTTAAGTTCATTTTGTTGAATCTATATTTCGCTTCTATTCAAAATATCTTCTTGTCGCATTTTGCGGAAAATATTGGCCAAAGTTAAGACATCTTTTTCACAATATTTAACGATTCTAAATAAATCTTTCTCTATGTAATAAATAGATGAAACCATAGAACCATCTATATCGTCCTTTGGTGTGGGGATTCCGAAAACATGAGCTAATAATTCTAAAGAAACAAAACTTTTGTAATCACCAAATTTCCAGAGTTCCATGGTATCAATATGTGGTATTTCCCAAGGTTTTTTTCCGAAAAGTTGAAAGGGAAATGGCGGTTGCATACCATTGATCAGAAAACGGCGCGCAATCCACGGAAAATCGAACTCCTTGCCATTGTGTGCACATAAAATGACGTCTCGTAATCTTGTGCTGTTAAAAATTTCACCAAATTCCTGAAGAAGTTTTTTTTCATCATCGCCAGCAAAACTTTTTATTTTCAAAGTATCATGGTTTTCCAGCATTCCGATGCTGATGCAAATAATTTTCCCGAATTCGGCCATAATTCCTGCTCGCTGGCTGTAAAAATCCTCAGCGGAAACTTCATCTTTCCTTTGAACTTTTGTTTTCTTGTCCCATAATTTTTGATCATCTTCCGAAAGGTCTTGCCAAATGCCGGCTTGAGGAACTGTTTCGATATCTAAAAAGAGAATCCTTTCTATAGGTATATTTTGGAGCATAATTTGTAGTTGTTTTTTTATAATTAAATATACTAAATACTAAGAAAACTATCAAGACGTTATTTTAGATAGAAACCCTTAAACTTAGAAAAAATGAAAAAAACGATTTTACTAGGACTTTTTGTTGCATCACTAGGAGTAGTTTCCTGCAGTGATGATGAGACAAATGGAGGTGAAACAGCAACGGTAAATGTAAAACTAACCGATGGTCCGGCTTTATATGATGCTGTAAAAATAGATGTAAAAGCTGTTGAAATTAATGCTAATGGGCAATGGGTGCCTATTACTTTCCCCAATCCTGGCGTTTACAATCTTTTGGATTTTAAAAACGGAATGGATGTGGCTCTTGGACAGGTTGTGTTACCCGTTGGACAAGTTTCTCAAATGAGAATGATTTTGGGGCCTAATAACAGTATTATTGTAGATGGTGTGAGCCATCCTTTGGATACTCCTTCTGCACAACAAAGTGGTTTAAAATTCAATTGGAATCAGACACTAGCACCTAATGGAGCTTATAATGTGTGGATTGATTTTGATGCTGGCAGATCCATTGTTAAAACAGGAAATGGATCTTACAAATTAAAACCTGTTATTAGAGCTTTCTCTGAGTTAACAGATGGCCAAGTAAAAGGCTATGTGCTTCCAGGGGTTGCTAAGCCAATGGTACATGTTATTAATGCAAGCGATACTATTGCAACGGCACTACCCAATCCAGATGGATTCTTTATGTTCAGAGGTTTACCTCAAGGAAATTATAAAGTATCTTATGATGCAGACGCAACTACAGGATATGTTGATGAAAGTTTGAACAACGTAAATGTAACCTTCGGACAAGTAACAGATTTAGGAATAAAAACTTTGCATCAGTAAATTTATCCTAACTGTAAACCATTTTTAGTAGGAAGTGACGTTGTAATAAGCGTTACTTCCTTTTTATTTTCACCATAAACGCCCAATACCAAGCACTCGCTGAAGAAATTGGCGATTTGCTTTTTAGGAAAATTTACCACAGCAAGAACTTGCACTCCTATGAGCGTATCTTTTTCGTAGAACTCGGTAATTTGAGCCGAAGATTTTTTAATTCCTAACTCACCAAAGTCTATTTCTAACTGGTATGATGGATTTTTTGCTTTTTCAAAATCAGAAACTTTGATGATGGTTCCCGTTCGAATATCAATCTTCTCAAAATCTTGCCAAGTAATTTCTGGTTTTATCATATATCTTCAGTTTTCTTTTCACCTCTCCTAATAAGGATTTCTTCATATACTTTTTCAACTTCCTTTTTTTCTTCAGCATATTTCAATTGCAAATCACTGCCTTCACCCATTCGTTTGTAATATTCAAAAGCTTTTTCGGCAAATTGTTTTCTATTAAAATCTGGCGCATCTGGTATCTGTGGAAAGTTTTTATGAAAAAGCATTTCGTAATAGGCTTGCCATTCACGTTCGTTTTTATCTTCAACTATGGGTTTCTCGGTTTTCTGACGAACATGCAGCATTTCATGAGCCAGAAGATTCAGAACCAGACTCACGTCAAAATCAAATAAGTTTTTCGGAATCATTATTTTTTGTAAACCTCCGAAATTTCCTTCCGTAGTTACGACTACATAATTGGGTTTTTCATCATCTCTAAGTCCAAACCCTTCAAAATACTCATTTTCCAAATCAAAAGAACGGATAATGTATTCTGCGGCATCTAAAATTTGATCATGTTGTTTGTAAGCGTCTAAATGTAGATTAACCTGCTCCAAATTCATACAATAACTTTTAAAGTAAAAATATTAATAAGTTTTGAAATTATCATTGCAACTGCTCCATTCAATTAATTTTTCTTGTAAATTTACTTTAAACACAAAATTATGCTCGTAAAAGTTTATGGAAGTGCCATTCATGGAGTTTCTGCGCAAACCATTACCATTGAAGTAAATGTAGATTTGGGCGGTGTAGGTTATTATTTGGTGGGATTGCCCGATAACGCGATTAAGGAAAGCAGCTATAGAATTTCCGCTGCCTTAAAAAACGTGGGTTATAAAATTCCGGGAAAGAAGATCACCATCAATATGGCACCAGCAGACCTGCGGAAAGAAGGCTCATCTTATGATTTAAGCATTGCTTTGGGAATTTTGGCGGCTTCAGAACAAATATCGGCACCTACTATTGGGGATTACATCATTATGGGTGAGCTTTCGCTAGACGGAAGTTTGCAGCCTATAAAGGGAGCTTTGCCTATTGCATTACAGGCAGCTGAAGAGGGTTTCAAAGGTATAATTCTTCCAAAACAAAATACCAAGGAAGCCGCGATTGTGCATAATTTAGAAGTGTATGGTGTGGAGAATATCAGAGATGTTATAGATTTCTTCAATGAAGGAAAGCATTTGGAACGAAGTGTTTTCGATATTGAAAAAGAATTCCAAGAAAAGACAAGTAATTTCCCTTTCGATTTTTCTGAAATTAAAGGTCAGGAAACTGCTAAAAGAGCAATGGAAGTGGCTGCAGCTGGCGGACATAATATTATTCTCATCGGGCCTCCCGGAAGCGGAAAAACCATGTTAGCAAAAAGAGTTCCCAGTATTCTGCCTCCACTTACTTTAAAAGAAGCTTTGGAAACTACGAAAATTCACAGCGTTGCGGGAAAGATTGGTACAGAAACCAGTCTAATGACGGAGCGTCCATTCCGCAGTCCCCATCACACTGTTTCGGATGTTGCACTTGTTGGCGGGGGCAGTTATCCACAACCGGGAGAAATTTCTTTGGCTCATAACGGTGTTTTGTTTTTGGA
>JAEWYW010000013.1 GCA_023458535.1 Bacteroidota bacterium | reverse complement strand
AGTGAACGAGTTATCTTTCACGCCAACTTCTGAAATATCCAATGCAGATGCTCCTTCAATAACATGTAATGTTGTATTTGGGTTGACGTTAAATAACGTATCAACAATACCAGAAGGCCATTTTACTACCACTTTCGTAATCTGTGTTGCCTGTCCGATTCCAAAATGCACATTCAAAGTGTTCATGTTTCCAAATCCTACTCCACTCTGCACATCACGAATCTGTTTTCCCCAAGCTCCATAAATTTCTACTCTTGCTCCAATACCATTTCTGTTACTTTGAATACCTTTTAACGTGACCTTTAACCATTTGTTAGAATTTCCGTTATTAATGAGAATCTGACCAGCATTTTGAATATCTAAAAAACCATCATTATTGACGTCCCCAATAGGCCTATCATACAAATTCAAATTGTAAGAAGTGGGATTGGGCAAGAATTTCATCGTTCCGTCACCAAACATAATGGTATTTCCCGATCCTAAAACGTCAAGGAATCCGTCATTATCAAAATCATAAGCAACATATTCCCTACTCATGTTGAAGTTAGAATCGTATCCTGACCCTAAGCTTACATCAGTAAAAGTACCGTCGCCATTATTTTTCATAACTTTACTAAACCCGTTGATATTTGAGTTGATACCAATAATGGCATCCATCCAACCGTCGTTGTTAAAATCTCCCCAAGCAGAAGACCAAGTTTGAGTGGGGTTTGCCATATTTGCAAGGGTAGAGACATTGGTAAAGGTACCGTTACCATTATTTCTGTGCAACTCATCAATATTTCCACCTGGACCAGAACCTCCACCACTACATTTTGCGATATAAAGATCCATATCGCCATCATTATCATAATCCATCCAAATGGAACCATAATTTCCTCCTGAAGGAAAATCTCCCATACCGCCTTGGTAGTGGTTCATATTGGTGCCATCATTTATATAATATCTGTTGGGTGCATTGTCATCGCACGCAAAAGCATCTAATTTTCCGTCGTTGTTAATATCTACAAAATTGGTTCTCTGAACAAGAAATCCCTGCGGTTTTCTATCTGCTGTAAAACCGGTTCCTGTGCTATTGGCTTTAACAAAGCAGATACCATTGCTGGAACCATACATAAGATCATTAAATCCATTATTATCAAAATCTCCAGCTGCAATACTCCAACTTGGTGTAACTGTAGTATTAGGCAAATTATAAGTCACACTATTGAAATTTCCGGTAGGCAGTTGATAAGCGATAGCTATCTGACTTGTAGAAAGGACAGAGACAATATCATCGAGATAATCACCGTTCATATCAACAATACAATTATTTAGAGTTCCACCAATAGGAGTAGGTACAGAGGTAAATGTTAGATTTGAATTTCTTACCTGTGCGCTAACGGTAAAATCGAAACCAGCATTAGACCATCTGCTATCGAACGCGATAATATATGCAACTCCCGCACTTGCATAAAAGGTAACCTGAGAAGCCGTTCCTGTAAAATCATCATTAGATGCAATACAAATATTATTACAACCTCCTTGAAACACCCTCAGCTGAGTATTTACATTCTGACCTGGTATTGCAGTGGAGATTGTAACTAGAGCGTTTTGAGTTGGAGTATATTTATACCACATGCCATTACTTCCAGTTGGAAGTCCACAACTAACCGACGGCGGTGTTCCCGTAATACTGGGAACACTATGAGTTCCTACTGTAATAACAAGTGGTGATAGACAAGACGACTGAGCACTTGCCCAAATCATTCCTAGAAATGAGGCAAAAATGAGTAAATATTTTTTCATTGTTTTTTAAATTTGAGTTTAATTACATGGTATAGACAAAGAATTGATCCATTGTCTCAACAACAATACTCCTTCATCGTGAACGACTGTTCTTCCTAAAAGGGGCATTCTATTGCTTTCACTTACAGATGACATTCTGTAATTCATCACAGATTTGGTATAGTCTCCAGACTTGATAATTTTCTCTATAGAAGAATCAACGGGCTCATCAGCCGTAACGCATACTCCCAAATTTGTTAAATTATTGGTCATATTGAAACTTAATCTGATTGCTCGATAATCGCAACGGGCGAGATCCTGATGGCAGTGCGCACAATTAATATCCAAATAAGATCTCAACCTAAGATCAGCAGGTTTTGTAACATCCTCATAATTTACTGTCGAAACAATATTTGTTGGATAGCTTTGTAAATAGCCTTCATCAAGCAATTTTTGAAGTTGATTTTTCAAACCAGATGTATAATTATATTGATAATTAAGATTTTGTGGTTTCACACCAATGGGAACGGGTTGATTGTTTAATTTATGACATGCAAAACACTCTGACTCCGAAGGAATTCTGTAATCTGTGCTGATTACATCTCCATTAGGCTTCTTAAAAGTGATGTTGGTTGAAGTTCCACTCGCAAAATCATTCCCTGTAACCAAATAAGCTTCTGTTTGCGCATCATTCCATAAGTACTCAGCAAAAGTCCATCCGCTAGACTTTTTAATCATCAGTCTGGTTTCTATAATTTTTGTAGTATTGTCAGGCTGAACGGTATTGTAATAAAAGCTTTTAATTAAAATTGTTCCACGGGAAAATTCAAACTTTTATCGTCGCCATCATAGGTTGCTTTTGTTCCCGCAGGCATCCAAATAAATCTTTTTTTTGAAGCATAATCTGTAAATAATGAACTTGCAGGTGCATATGGAACAACTTTATCATTGGGATTCATCTCCTTTAATTCTCCCGAAAAAAAAGCATAAGCCGATAGTTTAGGATATGGAACTTCATTAATATTAAAATTAACAGTTTGAGATGTTTCCACCACTGGAATAGGTTCATCATTCTTGCAGTAAATCAAGAAAAGTAGCGTTAAAAGTAATAAACGGTAATTTTTTTTCATATCGTGCCTATTTTAAACTAAATTACAAAACCACAGTCAGAAATATATTATTAAAACTGATGTTAATGAAAATACCCCTACCCTAAATTGAAGAATTTCATTCTATTTAGCACCAGGATGGTATTCGTGCTTATCTGCTCTGTTCTTAACCAGAAGCCAACTTGAGTAGGTTATTATTGTTGGCGAACCAATTTCTCTCCATTTCAGAATGTACCAATAAGTAGCGGTCGGTACTGGTTTACCACCCATTTTACCATTCCAAATAAATCCGTTTGAACGATCACCTTTAAAAATTTCAGCACCATATCTGTCAAAAACCCTGAACTCAGGATCTTCTTTCAACATCAATGTGGAATAATCAATCACATCATTGTGCCCGTCTTCATTCGGTGTTATTGCATTAACTCGTTTTACAATAGAAAACGGTTTTTCTATCGTGGAGCACTTTAATGAATCTCTCACGTACGCCACATGATTGCCACTGGGAACATTCGTAAATATGTTGGAAGTTTGCCAACTGATACCATCTATAGAGTATTCGTAAGGAGGAGTACCTCCAGAAACTATTATGGTAACTGTTCCATCGGTAATTTCTATTGCCGTTATGATAGGGATTGGCGCTGCCGTAACAGTAACCGTCTGTCTATAGACACATCCATTGAAAGTGAGGTCTACCCAATAGGTTCCTGGTCCGACATTCGTGATAGATGATGTGTTTTCTCCGGTACTCCATAAGTAAGAATCAAAACCGGGACCTGCATCCAATGTAGTGGTAGTATTAGGACAAATGCTGACATTTTTTAAAATATCAGATTTTTTAGGAGTTTTCACTGTCACGATTAATTTTCCTATTTGTGAACAAGCTCCATTTTTTGTAAACCTTATATAAAAAGTTTGAGTTCCCTGCACTGTTACAATATTACCTAAAGAACCTGTATTGTTTTGTGCATCCGCTAATGTAGAAAAGAATGCTCCACTCACAGATAAATCAGTTGTGAAAGCTGTGATGACCGACGATAAATTTAACTGTGTAATTCCATCGAAGTCGTCATCACAAATACTTTGCTGACTCTGACTGTTAATTAGAGGTATTCTGTCACCTATCTTTAACTGTACTGGTTTGATGATTGCCGGACAGCCATCTGCAGAATCTACACGAATGTAAATGGTAACATTTGCAGTAAAACTGTAAGTATTGGCTAATGTATTTGCATTACCTGCCGTTGCATCAGGTAAATTGGAGTAATATCTTATCTGAAAGTTTCCCGTATTGGTTACTATCTGAGGAGTAAGACTTGATAAGAGAATCTCTATAGTTCCGTCAAAATTTTCATCACAAAAAGTACCTGTAAAATCAATAACATTGGCTGTTTGGTAAACATTGAGTGTTATTTGTGCAATGCTTTTACATCCTAAGTTTGTTTTCACTACTGCGTACACAATACTTCCACCGTTTGCTATATAGGATGTGGCTGGCGCAATGACAGCGGCTGTGTTTTCATTTTGAGCATCAAGTAAGGTAGGATAGTAAGTAATATTTGTTGGCAATGTAGTATTACCTCCAACAATATTAGCCGTAGTAAGGTTGAAGGTTCCGGTTCCATCTTGATTGGGACAAACAGTTAATGTTGTATTGATTGTAGTTATTGTTTGCCATTGAATGTTTACCGTAACTGTTTCACAGTCTGGGAAATTAGCATCATTTCCACAAAATGTATAAACAAAAGAATCATTTCCTGAAGCAGCTCCTGCATTTGGGGTATAGGTTATAATACCTGTAGTAGGATTGATAACTGCAGTTCCTTGTGTTGGTGGAGTTACAATTGAAACTGTACTTGGCAACACCGTTTGTGAAGAAGCACTTAAAGTTGGTGTAATATTTTGGAAAGTTTGCTGAGGTAAACAAATATTAAGATTCGCGTTTGACAATTTAACACAGTTTAGAACTCTAAAAGGTGCAGTTACTAAAGGAGCGCAAGTACCCATGGTTACACGACATGTGTAATCTCCAGATTGCGTTGGTGTGTAGCTGGGGTTTGTAGCACCCACAATCACGGTCCCATTTCGTAGCCATTGGTAAGTATCATAATTGGTAGGATCTACCGTAAGCACAATTCCTGGAACACAATTTCCTCCAGATTTTACAATAACAGGCATGGTGTAGAAACCTGCAAAGAAACCACCATAGCCTACAGCGTCACTACCAGCAGTTATTCCAGCAGTAATAGCTTTGGTTGAACTTACAGTAATATTTCCGCTTACATTCGCAATACCATAAGTTACCCAATTGGGTGTTCCCAACATGGGGAAAGGACCTGTGCCCGCTGGGGGCGGATTTCCATTCACCAGTACACTAGCGCCCGTTTCTGTGATGAGGTTGAGTTTTGTGGGGATATTTAATAGTCCGTTGGGATTTCCGTTTGAATAGACAAAATTTTCATCAATCAAGCCTATTTCATCAATCGTTTTTGGTAAATAGCATGTTAATGCAGGAATAAAATTAAAACCT
This sequence comes from Bacteroidota bacterium, assembly GCA_023458535.1. Lineage (GTDB taxonomy): Bacteria > Bacteroidota > Bacteroidia > Flavobacteriales > Weeksellaceae > Chryseobacterium. Next base: position 65,092 of record JAEWYW010000013.1, on the reverse strand, counting down.
CCCGTTGCTTCCGAACCTGTGGAATTTCCTGCGAGAATCTGATACACATAAGCATTGCTTGAAGTCTTAATTAAAAGGTTGAAATGGCCGTTGCCTTGATCAATATATTTAGTATCTGGTATTACGTAATATTGTCCAGCGTTCAATACTACCAATGGAGTTAATTCATTATTAACCCTAACTTCTGTATTATTAACAGTAGCTACAACGATGGCGCCTTCCATATTAGAACCAATATTTCCATTACCCTTTACCAGCGCAAATTCTGACCCCAATTGATTAACAGGTACAGCTTGATCCATTAATATGTCAGAAGATGTTAGAACACTTGTTGCATATTGTCCATTAAAGTTACCATTGGTAATATTAACTGGTTTATCAGATGTAATCTTTGCACCTATAAAGCCGTTGGTATTTCCAGTTACATCACCTTTTCCGTCCAAAATATAAGATTGTCCTTTATTAAGTGTAAAAGTAATAGTGGGAGTCGTGGCTCCAGTAGTTCCATTTGAAAATTGCACTGTAGATTGATAACCTGATATCGTCACATGTGTATTATCTTCTGTTGCCAATACGCTTGTCATAAAGTTAAGTATCGAATTAGAAGCAGAAATTGGCGCCATCGCCGCATAAAAATTATTTCCGATGGAAGCTAAACCTTTGGAAGTAATAATTTCAGCATGGTTATAAACGGAAAATCTAAGGTTGGCAAAGAATGGAAACTCCCCTTTAATATATAAACCTTTATTAGTAGGAGTAAAAAGATCTGTCTGTTGCGTCGCAATAATCAGGTTCCTTGGAATATCAACTTTTTGTGGATTGCCTTTGCTGATATTCACGGTGGTGATTAAGACATTATTATTATATATACTTACAGGAAATGGAGTGGTACGATTGGTCGAAAGGTAAACTTTTTGTTGAGCTGCAGGAAGGGCAGGGTTATTCGTAAGACCTGTTCTATCGATCATTGGAGCAAACCAATGCTCCCTGTCCAGCTGAGCGAACAAAGTATAGCTTACAAAAAGTAACAAGAACAATGATAAAAATTTCTTCATATAAATATCATCTGAAAACCAAATTTAGGAATTTTATGAAAATAAATGAATCATTTAACAATAAAAAAGATTTTTGTTACAATGTACTTTGAAAAATTCTGTCAATTTAAAAAAAAAATCACAGCTCAGGGAAGAACTATGATTATAAGTATATTGTACTGGTTATGACAGCGAAAAATGAAATCAGCTGATAGCGTAAACTTTTTTTATTAGATTACTTATTACATGACTTATCATCTTGTTTCCGCAACTTCTCAATAAAGTCATCAATTCTGTGGTCAGTGGCGGCATTTCCTTTTTGTATTTTTTCTTTGGAATAAAGTCTGAAATCATTTTCAGTTTTTTCTAAAAGATGGTCGTAAGGTCCCACTGAAGAAATGAGTTTTACCAATACTGGTGCGATTTCCAAACAAATAAACAGCCCCATAATAAACATTGCGGCAGTAGCAATGATTGCAGAATTTTTACCCAATTCATCTAAAGCTTGAAGACGTGCTGCAAAACCATTAAACTTATCTTCAAAGGTTTCCGTCTTATTTCTTTCAGTTTCGATATTTGAATAAACTTTTGAGATTTCTTTATCCAAATACTCCAAACGCGGAGCAGATTGTTTTTGGAAATTTTCCATATCCAAGCGTCTTTGTTCCTTCAATTCTGCTTTTCTTTTCGCATTCGGACCATAGCCTTCTTTACCGCTGGTTAAGCCGGATTGTTTTCCAAGGATTTCCTTCTCAAGTTCAACCGCTGCAGAATCGTATGAGGCTTGATAAAAAGCCATTTTTTCGGCTATCTGTTTCTTTTCGGTTTCAAAAGGTCCAGATTGCTGGAGAATTCTACCGTTCATTTCAGCCTGCAACTGTGTTTTGTTTCTTTGAATAATCGTATTAAGCTGTTTGTTGACTTCTTTTTCAAAAATTTTAAGTTCCAAAGGTTTAGAAATGATAATTCCTAAAAAAGTCGCTAAAATAAGTCTGGGAATCGACATGAGAATTTGGTTCCACCACGTTCCTGTTTTTTTTATTGAGGAAACGATATACCTATCCAGATTAAAGATCATCAATCCCCATAGAATTCCGAAACCTACAGAAGCCCAGATATTGTCGAAAACCGTGAACATGGCATATCCTGCAGATAGTGTAGCAAATACGGACGTGAATAATACAATGCCTCCAATGCCAGAAAATTTATTCCATTCGCTGGGAGTTTTTTTTAAAATATGAATGTTACCGCCAGAGCAGAGCATTAAGAATTTCTGAAACCAGTTCATTTTATGGTTGACAGAGTGTATAGAGATATTTTGGTTTTTCATGTGTTACAATTTTCCTTAACAAAAGTACTATAAAAAATTGTACCATTTAAAAGATAGTAGTAGGCTTAACCAAGTAAATGTATGGTTTTATTATTCTGAAGTGCCTTAGAAACGTCTTTATTTATTTTTTAAATATATTGTAATCAGTTTTACCTATTGCCAGAAGCTGAACATTTGGTTTAAGAATATTTTCTTAAATTCGTTACTTTACAAATTATAAAAAGATGATTATGAGAGGTGTAAAAATTTTATTACTCGGAGTTTTATTGGTTTTTGTGTCGTGCAAGAAAGATGATTTCTCTAAAGAATTACAAGAAGCTGCTGCCAATTCAAATAAATTGGGACCGCAGATGATGAGCGATGGAATAAGGCTAGACAGTGTTTCGGCTTCCAAAGACAAAGTTTTTAAATATAATTATACTTTAACTGAGGACGAAAAATCCAACGTTTCACCCGAATTATTAGAAAGTTTTAAAAAAGAGGCTCGCGAAGAAGCTTTGAAAGTGATTAAAACTTCAGAGGAGATGAAAACCTTTAGAGATCATGATGTTACTCTAAAATACAGCTACGTTGATAAAAACGGGCAACCTCTTACTGAGTTCGAAATTAAACCCGCGGATTACAAACAGAAATAATGTTATTTTAATCGATCTGGATTTTGTTTGAGAAAACTTTCCCAACCAGAGTAAGATTTTTCCTGACCTAAACTTCCAGAATTAAAGTGATGACAAACCGCTACCGCCAATCCATCTGTAGCGTCTAAATACTTTGTGGGGAATTCTTTAAGCTGAAATAAATTTTGGAGCATCCCCGCAACTTGTTCCTTGCTTGCATTACCGTTACCCGTAATTGCCATTTTCACCTTTTTTGGCGAATATTCTGTGATGGGAACATTGCGGTACAAGCTTGCAGCCATCGCCACACCCTGTGCGCGCCCCAGTTTGAGCATACTTTGAACATTTTTACCAAAAAATGGAGCTTCCAAAGCAACCTCATCAGGATGAAATTCATCAATCAAAGCTAGGGTTTTTTCAAAAATATACTTGAGTTTGGTTTCGTGGTTGGGATATTTCTTCAATAGAAGTTCGTGTAGAGAAATAATTTCCATCTTCCCTTTTTTTATAGAAATCAGTCCGAAGCCCATTATTGCGGTTCCTGGATCTATTCCTAATATAATTTTTTCGGCTTGCATTGTTGCAAAATTATCAAAATATTCTTCGACATGTTAATACATAAGAAAATTATATATACATTTGTGATGCGTAAGAAAATTAGGTATGTCTAAAAACAATAAATTATACAAAGGAACCCTTCAAAACATTATTTTGAAATTATTGGCCAAGGAAGTGAAAATGTATGGCTACCAAATGACGCAGCGCGCCAAAGAACTTACAAAAGGTGAGTTGGAAATGACTGAAGGTGCTCTTTACCCACTTTTGCACAAACTAGAGGATGATGGCCTTATTACTTCCGAACTGCAGAATGTAAACGGACGAGACCGGAAATACTACTTTCTTACCGACAAAGGCAAGAAGCAGCAATCTCAATATGAAACTGAAATGAAAAGCTATATTTTTAATTTGAACTCAATTTTTAATATGTAAAATATGACGGCAGAACAAATAAGAAGAATTGAAGCTTATCTCGAGACTAAAAAACTCTCTCAACCATTATTAAAAGAAGTTGAAAGTCATTTTATCGCTCAAATAGATGCTGAAATGCTGGAGAAAAATTTAGATTTTGAATCCGCTTTTCTCAATACAAGACTTGCCTGGCAAAAAGATTTGCAGATGGTAAAAGCAGATTTATTCACTTTTACAAAAGTTACAAAACTCGAGAAGAGGTTAATTCAAGATCAATTCAAATTGATTTTTAGAAATGCATTCGTATTTGCCGTTATCGTGTCTGGTTTTACGGTAATATTTCCCGATTACTTCTCCTATCTTCTTATAGCTGTATTTCTTACGGTACTAGTTTTCTATGTAGGGGCTATTGCATTCAGGAAAATAACGATATTTCAAATGCTGCAGATTTCTTTTCATCCACTCTTAATCCGCTTATTTTTCATCAATTGTGTAGTAGCTATTTTAGGTTTTGGTATCATTGACCTGATGAGTTCAAATCAACTCGATATTAAAAATACAATTAGGGATTTTGCTGTGTTTTTAGGATGTGGTCTTCAGCTTCAATTGCTGTATTTTAAGATTAAAAAAAATAAAATTTTAGTGTAAATAGAAAAATATGTTGAATCACGAACAAGAACAAATCGTCATACAATATCTTTTGGATAAAAAACTTTCTCTCGATATCGCTGCGGAAGTCTTCGATCATATGGTGTCACAAATTACTTCTTTGCAAGATGAGCATCAACTTACTTTTGAAGAAGCCTGGATGGCAACAAAAAGTTCATGGTTGCAGGATTTGAAGATGACCTACGATGTACGCTATAGTTTTGATGATATTTCTCAAATAATGAAAACCGTTACGCATAAACGATGGAAACAAGATGTCGTAAAGATTTTGCCTGCAGTATTGCTAACGACAATTTTCTTGGATATTATTTTTGTAAACATCTCTTCCGAACAGGTAAGATATTTTCAGATTGGCTATGGTATTTTGTATGTTTTATTTGTCGTTGTGGCCCTCTTTATGAATAAAAAACACAGAAAGCTGTTTAAAAAATTTCAACAAAATCCTGTTCTTATTGGAACCAATTGGGGATTTCTTGCAGTTTCAAGTAGTGGTTTAGTAAGTGTAATCTTCCAGTCCGCTAATTGGGATATGTTCCACCAAGAATTTTCTGATATGCTTAAAGGACATTGGAGTACAAAAAGCATTTTTACAGTGCTGTATTTTAATTCGCTGATTTTATTTTTATCATTTTTAATTCAATCAAGCTTTCAGTATTACAAAAGATTGAAAAAAACTCTTGTACAAATACAACCTTTTCTAGAAAAACTTCAATAGTTAGTTAGCAAGGGTGATTTCAATGTCTCTTGAAATTTTTTTAATGGAAGAATATTTCGCGTCGCAAACCATGGTTGTGAGTACATAATCTCCTTTATCAATAAGAATAAAATTCTGTCCGTTCGCTGGAACATCCAGATTGTAGTACTTCTTACCGCTGAATTTTACAATAAGATTGCATTTCGACTTATTTTTAATGTTGATATACGCCTCAGAATTGTTAGGGTCTGTACTGAAGAGGTGCGTAAGCATTGCTGCTGTTTTCTTACTTTGTTCACTAGGCTCGGTTCTTTTCGCGGTACCGCTAGAGGTTTTGGCAGCAGTAGATTTTATAGCATCAGCCTTTGCAGCCATGGCAATATCTTTTTTAATTTCTTCTTTGGAAACTTTGCTGTTGAGCTCGTTGTTTTTTACAATGGTGGCAATTTTATCTTGATTAATCGGGGTTATATTGGGTTTGGCTTCCACAGAGTTATCAGCCATTATTAATTCTACTAATTTTCTTTTGAATTGATTTACTTTTGGGTGAGTAGGATTTTGCTTAATAAATCCTGCAATAATTCTAGGCTCTTTGGTAGTCTCAGCTTGTTCTTCGGTGTAGATGATTACTGTTTCCTTTTCTACTACCGTTTTTGCTTTAGCTTTCGTTTTCTTCTTTTGCGAAAAACCAAGCGAAAATATGCTGAGTAAAACCAATATGAATATCTTTTTCATGTGTTTTTCTTCAAATTTATTAAATATTATAATAGAACGTAAAAACTTATCTTTTAGTTTATATGAAAATTATTATCTTTGCATGGCTCAAAAAAAGAGCATTATTAAGAATACTAAAATAAAAAAATAATACTATGTATACACCAGCTGCTGCAGATGTAGCAAAACTAAGAAACACAACGGGTGCAGGTATGATGGACTGCAAAAAAGCGTTAGTAGAAGCAGAAGGAGATTTCGAAAAAGCAATCGATATCCTTAGAAAAAAAGGACAGAAAGTTGCTGCTAACAGAGCGGATAGAGAATCTACTGAAGGTGCAGTAATCGCAAGAGTAAATGAGGATAACACTTTGGGTATCATCATCTCTTTGAATTGTGAGACTGACTTTGTTGCTAAAAACGAAGCTTTCGTGGAATTGGCTTATGAATTGGCTGAGCAGGCGATGAATTATGCTTCTAAAGAAGAATTCTTAGCTTCAGATTTCCACGGTATTAGTGTTGCTGATAAATTAGTGGAGCAAACGGGTGTTATTGGTGAGAAAATTGAAATCGGAGCTTTCGAAAGAATCGAAGGACCATTCTTGGGAGCTTACATCCACGCAGGTAATAAGATCGCTGCAATAGCATCTCTTTCTGCAAGAGTTGATGGTGCTGCTGAGGTTGCACACGCTGTAGCAATGCAGATTGCTGCAATGAACCCGATTGCATTAGACGAAACTCAAGTTTCTCAGGAAACGATCGATAAAGAATTAGAAATCGAAAAAGAACTTTTGGTAAAAGAAGGAAAGCCAGAAAACATCATCGAGAACATTCTTAAAGGAAAAATGCAGAGATTCTACAAAGACAATACTTTGGTACACCAAGCATTCATTAAAGATGGAGCAATGTCTGTTGCAGATTACGTAAAATCTGTAGATGGAGACTTAAAAGTAGTTGGTTTTGTAAGAGCAAGTTTATCGTAAGATCAATTCAAATAACAATAAAAAATCCCGGTGTTTATGCATCGGGATTTTTTATTATAGCTAAAATTCTAATGATTGCATAACATTTTATTATTCAAGATATAAATATGTGTTTTATGAGTGAATTTTTAGATTTGGGAAATAACTGCTTAATGATTACCCAATTTGCAACATAATCAGTAACCACTTGTAAAATATTAAGTTTATTCTTAAATGCATAACAATATTCAGAAAAAAATTCTAATTTTGTAACTAACTCAATTCCGTATTATGAAAAAATTTCTACTCAGTTTTGTATTGTTTTTATTTACAATGCAGTTTTCGTTTGCACAGAAAGATACAGAACATTGGATAGCACCATACTATACCAATCAGCCAGGTTATTTTCACGCACTTTATCTATCAACGGATTCCGTAACTCCCTTTGAGGTCAAAATTTTTAATAATAATGTCCAACTGGGATCTGTTACAATTAGTAAGGGTGGTCCAAAAGTTTTCTTTGTTGATAAAGATATTATTTCTGCTAGCACGGCTACTGACGGCTTTAAAGTGATTAGCAAGGGATTGTATCTTCAAGGTACAAAACCCTTTTTCGCAACATTAAGAATCTACCAAAGCGTCCATGGTGAAATTTTCACTAGTAAGGGGAAAGCAGGTATTGGCAATAAATTTTATGTAACTGCCACGCCTCAAAATATAAACACTTCCACAAATTTCACAGCTGGCGTGATGGCAACGGAGGATAATACGTCAGTAACATTTTCTTGGAATACACCTGGACTGGTGTTTACTGGTGGAACTCCAACTGGAGGTGGAAACTCACAAACAGTTATATTGAACAAAGGTCAATCCTTCCTATTAAGCGGAACTAGTACAACTCCTGCAAACCGTTCAGGCTTCATTGGAGCAAAAATAGAATCAACAAAGCCTATAACGCTCACTAACGGTAATTCGAACGGAAACTTTGGTGCAGGATTTAGTGGTGGATCAGATCTGATTCTTGATCAAGCAGTGCCAGTGAATAGATTGGGAAATACGTTTGCGATGGTAAAGACTTTATCTACAAATCCTAGTACTAATCCTGAAGGAGCAATAGTGGTAGCTACCGAAGATAATACGCAAATATTTGTTAACGGTTCAACAACTCCTCTTACAACACTTAACGAAGGGCAATGGTATCACGTTCAAGATTCAAATTATATTGCACAAGCAACAGACCATGCAAATATGTTTATCAGTAGTTCGCATAATATCTATGTTTACCAACTAATAAGTAGAGGTTCAGATAATGCTACTGGAGGCTTTAATTATATTCCCCCTTTAAATTGTTTTTTACCGAGGAAAATTGACGAAATCGGGAATGTGAGTGAAATGCCTCTGACCGCATCTACAAGTGGTACACCTACTTCAAGTTTTCTTTTTAAATTAAATATTTTAACGGAAACTGGTGCAACCGTCATGGTAAATGGTACTGTACCACCAGCGGCACAAGGTCCTTTTCCTTTAACAGGAAATAATCAATGGGTAACTTATTCCATTCCTGGTATTACAGGCAATATAGTTGTTGAATCTAATAAAGCAGTTACCGCTGGAGTTAATGGAGGTTATAGTTCTGCTGGATATGGAGGGTATTTTGCTGGTTTTTCTTCTATACCTGTAATTTCCAAACAGACAGGAGACTGTATACCTGGTATTATTCTAGAAGTAAACGACGGATACGACACTTATCAGTGGTCGTTAAATGGAACAGCAATACCAGGAGCCACGACCCACACTTATACTCCCACAACTCCAGGGAATTACACATGTAAAGTGACAATGGGTTCTTGTACACCTGTTACAACACCTGTGTATAAGGTTTTTAGATGTTTGACGGTTACAACTAAAAATTATGATGTTAATTGTACATTAAAAATTACTCCAACCTTTACTACTTCTACTCAAACGCCTGTCCCAAACACGGTCACTATCATCACACCACCACAACATGGTACAGCAACGATAGACCCAACAACAGGAATTATAACATATACACCCAATCCTGGTTATTTAGGTCCGGATAAAATTGTATATAAATTCTGCGGAAATGTGCCAGAATTTACGGACTGTGAGGAAGTAACGGCGAACTTTAATATATTCCCATTCCAAGGAACTAATGTTACAATTAATGCTTGTCAGTATAATGGCAAAGGTGTATTCAACCTTAATGAAGCACAGGTTACTCAGTATCCTAACCCAATCAAGAGTTTTTACAGAACGATGGCAGATCTCAATGCAGGTATTAATTTAATTACTAATCCAGATGCATATTTGTCTACTGCCCCAGCGGAGGTTTTTGTGAAAATTCAAACTGTAGAAGGATGTCTGGCGACTGCCAAGATTACTTTAGCATTTTATCCTGTTCCTGTGGTACAGGCGGCTAGTTTAAGCGCATGTTTCATTGCTGATGATGAGATGAGGGCTAAATTCAACCTAACGATTGCCACGGTTTCGACCAATCTTAATGCTACTAAAAAATATTATGCAACACTAGCAGACGCAGAAGCCGACGCTAATGTAATCACAGATCCTGCTAACTATATTTCTCATACAACAAACGTTTATGTAAGGGTTTATGACGCTAATAATTGTTACGCAATTGCAAAAATTGCCTTAAATGTAATACCTCCGAAAAGATCACCTCTTTTAACAGATAAGTTTATTTGTATTGATAGCAGAACAACTCTTGACGCTGGTCCAGGATATGAAAGTTATGAATGGAGTACAGGAGCTACTACACAATCTATTTCTGGTGTTGGTATTGGTGAATACTGGGTAAATTTAAAATTTAACGGTTGTATCACAAAGCAGAAAGTTACTGTTTCAAAATCTGCTGATCCAGTTATTACTGGTGTAGACATCACTAATGACAAGGCTACAGTTATGGTTACTGGCGGTGTTCCTCCATATAAATATTCTGTAGATGGAGTATCAACATGGCAAGATTCAAATGTATTTAATGGACTTTCAAGAGGTCAGCATGTATTCTATGTTAAAGATGCTCTTGATTGTTTGCCTGTACAAGTAAGCGTAACTGTCCCTAATCTAGTAAATGCAATTACACCTAACGGCGATAATGTGAATGATTATGTTGATTATAGCTCACTATCCTACAAAGACAATTTGGTCTTTAATGTGTATGACAGATACGGAAACAAAGTTTTTACAGGGGAAAAATTCAATAACTTCAAATGGGACGGTAAACACTTTGATAAAAAGATTGTTACGGGTACTTATTGGTATGAAGTACATTGGACAGAATCTAATGCCGAAAAAACACCAGTTAAATATACTGGATGGATATTGGTGAAAAATAGAGATTAAGGTTACCTAATCATAAGAATTTTGCAAATAACAATGGACCTCATCACAAGCGCGTGTTGAGGTTTATTGTTGTAAGATTACAATCATTGAAATCGCTATAAATATTCGTAAACAGGTTGCAACTTGAAAATTAGTGCAAATTTCCTTAGATTTTGATTGTTACATAATTAGTTGATTTTATGTTTGTTAAAATCAACCATGCGAACTGAATAATAAAAAAGGATGCCGAAAAATGCGACATCCTTTTTTTCAATAAAATTAAGTGAAAGGTTATATATATAATAAATTTGTGTAGGTATAAAAAGTGTGTTCCACTCTATAATCTTTGTTTTTGCAATGTTTGTGCCAAGAATAACTTTGAGGCTCTGATCTTTATACAAATAATACCAATAAAATAAATAAGATTTTAGTATTACAAAAAAAAATCCTACCTTTGCACACCCTTATTGGGAAAATTATGTTTAATCTTTAACTTTAAATTGTGAATACATTAAGTTACAAAACCGTTTCAGCTAACAAAGCTACCGCTAATAAAGAATGGGTTGTGGTAGACGCTGAAGGACAGCCGTTGGGAAGACTTGCTTCTGCGGTTGCAAAGATTTTGAGAGGTAAGCACAAAACGAACTTTACACCTCACGTAGATTGTGGTGATAACGTAATCGTTTTAAATGCTGGGAAAGTTACTCTTTCAGGAAACAAGTGGAATGACAAAACGTACATCTGGCATACAGGTTATCCTGGTGGACAGAAGTCATTAACTGCTGATGAGCTTAAAAAGAAGAATGAATTAAGAATTTTAGAAAAATCTGTAAAAGGTATGTTGCCTAAGAACAGATTGGGTTCTGCATTGCTTAAAAACCTTTATTTATATGAAGGAACTGAGCACAAGCATGAAGCTCAACAACCTAAAACTATTAATATTAACGAATTTAAATAAGCAATATGTCTACAGTTCATAAAATCGGAAGAAGAAAAACTTCTGTAGCTAGAGTTTACGTAAAGCCAGGTAGTGGAAACATTACCATCAATGGTAAAGACGTTAAAACTTATTTCGGTACAGACGTTTTAGTTTACAAAGCTAACCAACCTTTCATCTTAACAGAAACTGCTGGTCAGTACGACGTTACCGTTAACGTATTCGGTGGTGGTATTACAGGACAAGCTGAGGCTATCAGATTAGGAATTTCAAGAGCTCTTTGCGAAATCAACGCTGAGTTCAGATTAGTTCTTAAGCCTGCTGGTTTACTTACAAGAGATGCAAGAATGGTAGAAAGAAAGAAACCAGGTCAGAAAAAAGCGAGAAAGAGATTCCAATTCTCAAAACGTTAATCTGGCGTATTGCTATTGGCTTTTGGCAAATAGCTTTACAAAAATTTTTAAAATTTTATTTTTTAACCAACGCTGGAAAGCCCACTGCTAAAAGCAAGAAGCCCACAGCAACTTTGCCCGTTACGTTTAGCATCCAAACGCTTCTCCCATCTAAAGAAGTTGTTGATTGTTTAAGAAACGGAAAGTAAACTAACAAAAACAGAAAACATGGCAAAAGCAAATGTAAAAGACCTTTTAGAGGCTGGTGTACACTTCGGTCACATGACTAGAAAGTGGAATCCAAATATGGCTCCATACATTTTTATGGAGAAAAACGGTATTCACATTATTGATCTACATAAAACAGCAGTAAAATTGGATGATGCTTGTAAAGCATTAGAAAAGATTACTTCTGCAGGTAAAAAAGTTCTTTTCGTAGCTACTAAAAAGCAGGCGAAAGAGGTTGTTGCAAAACATGCTGCAGAACTTAATATGCCTTATATTACTGAAAGATGGCCAGGTGGTATGCTTACCAACTTCGTTACTATCAGAAAAGCGGTTAAGAAAATGAACGCTATTGATAAAATGAAGAAAGATGGTACTTTCGAAACTTTATCTAAAAAAGAAAGATTACAAGTTGACCGTCAGAGAGCGAACTTAGAGAAGAATTTAGGTTCTATCGCAGACATGGTGCGTCTTCCTTCTGCTATTTTCGTAGTAGATATCATGAGAGAGCACATCGCTGTAACTGAAGCTAAAAAATTAGGTATTCCTGTATTTGCGATCGTTGATACCAATTCAGATCCTAGAAAAGTAGATTTCGTTATCCCAGGAAACGATGATGCTTCTAAGTCTATCGACATGATTCTTTCAGTAGTTTCTGAATCTATCAAAGAAGGTCAGTCTCAAAGAAAAGCAGATAAAGAAAAATCTAAAGAAGAAGGAGAAAAAGTTTCTGCTGAAGCAGATGCTGATTTCGACGCTGAATAATTAGAATATTCTTGCAAATAAAAAAACCGTTCCAGTTTGGAGCGGTTTTTTGTTTGATAAAACTAAAAAGTATTTATAACTGTTATAATCTTATTTTAAAGTAATGGTATACGAATCTGCAATGTATTTGGTGCTTTTATAGTTTTTGCCACAAACCTTGCCAGAAATGGTGTATTGCTGATTTCTGTTGACCATGGCATGACCCAATTTTTGCTTTCCAACCGGAATTTTCTTCTCTAAACCACCTCCTTTTATGGTAATAACCAAATTACAGTTTGATTTATTATCAATCATCACTGAAGTTCTTTGCGGATCGTAATTATCATTTAAGAGATCATTGAGAACTTCAGCTGTTTCTGGTTTGTAGGTTTTAATAAGCTCATCATAACTGTCCGAATCGGGCGATGTAATAGGTTTAGAGGTATTGTTGGGTTTGGGAGCACTTGAGGATGACCGCTCCACATGATGAACAGGTTCACAACTTAAAAATGCAAATAGCGACAAAACCAAGCCCCAAATTTTCTTCATACTCAAAAATACTATTTTTTAATTTTCTTTCTAGATGATTTTTGTGAAACTTTCTTAGGTGTATTTTGGGTTATAGCAGGTTTACTATCGCCAACTGTTGAATTAGTAATTGCTATTACTTGGCTCTTTGTAATTTCTTTTGTGGACAAATATTTAATATTACAAATATTACTCTCTACTGTATATTTTCCTTGTTTTACAACAACAGTATTCTCAGAATGCGAAGGGATAGGCAAGTTATAGAAGTTCTCACCTTTTATTCTTAAAATAATATTACAGTCAGAATTATTTTTAAAAAGTAAAACGGCATCCTCATTTTTAATGTCTGTGTTGAAAACAGTATTGAGAAGTTGTGCTGTTTTATTGTTGTGTTCCAAAGGTGTTTCGAGCAGTAATTTTTCATATTCTTCCCGCTCCTGAAATGCTTCGCCGGCCACAGACATTCTTTGAACTACTTCCGCAACAATCGGTCGCGCTGCCATAGGTTTTGCATCTTTTGCACCTTTAACCCATTCCGCATTTTTTAATGCGATTAATTTGGAGTGAAGCAACTTTCTTTTAGGATCTTCTGGATGTGCCATCTTAAGATAGGCTTCGATCTCATGAATAGTATTACTCTCCATAATATTCTTCTGTGGTGCACAATGAAGCATACTCGCAAGAACTATACTAATAAAAAGTATATTTAAAAACCTAGGTGCTTTTTTCATTAATGAATGCGGAACTTTATGTAAGTAATGGTTTTTCCTTTGGCTGAAAATAAACCTTCGTAATAGGTCTGTATATCTCTTAATAATGGTGTTCCTGGTTCGTATTCTGGTGCGCCATAAATATCGTGATGTGCAGAAATAATTTCGTATCCTGCACCTTGTAAATAACCTAAAGTATATCCGTGAAGAAATTCGGAATCTGTTTTAAGGTGAACAATACCGCCAGGTTTTAAAAATTTTTTATATCTATCTAAGAAATCGGGATGCGTTAAACGATGTTTTGTTCTGCGGTATTTGATCTGTGGATCTGGAAAAGTAATCCAAATTTCATCCACTTCATTCTCATCAAAAAAATAATCAACAAGTTCTATTTGAGTTCGTAAAAATGCAACATTGTTCATGTTTTCATTAATGGCTTCTTTAGCGCCAAACCAAAAACGTGCTCCTTTAATGTCTATGCCAATAAAGTTTTTCTCAGGAAAGTTTTTAGCCAGGCCTACGCTGTATTCTCCTTTTCCACAGCCGAGTTCAAGTACGATGGGGTTTTCATTTTTAAAGAAATTCATTCTCCAATTTCCTTTCAATTCAAAAGCTCCCGAAATAGCCTCTTCACGAGTTGGTTGTATAACGTTGGGCAAAATTTTATTCTCGTTAAATCTTGCAATTTTATTCTTTCCCATATTTAAAAACAATGTCCGCAAAAATATAAATTATTATGCGGACATCATGTATTTCTATTCAAATTAGCGTCTATTTTTTAGGATTACCCAAGCTGACAATAATAGATTTCTGCACAGATTTCTGAGATGCATATTGCGCACCGCACACCAAACTGCTGAAAAGATAATCTCCCTTAGCAATTACAATCGAACTTTTGTCTTTGGCGGGTATTGCCAGTCTGTATTTGTTATTACCCACGCCTTCAATACGCATAATCATGTTACAATCGGAGTTGTTTTCAATAACTATTGCTGTTTCTTTACTTGTAGGGTCGTTATCGAATAATGAATTCAGTATTTTTACCGTTCTGTTTCTGTGTTCCACAGGGTCAACATTCATCAACATATCAAATTCCGCCTGTTCAGATTTGATGGCGGTATTAATGGCGGCTGTAGATACACCTTCCACTTTAGCAGCATCTGCAATAGTAGCGGTGGAGATGTTTACTGCTTTCGGAACATATTTAGTTGGGTTCTTTAGCGAGTTTTGAAGATACTCAATCTGCTTTCTTTTAATTTCCGCATTCATTTCCTCAAATGTAATCTTGGTGGAAGGTCTGCTGCGTAAAAGTGCCAACATCTTCTGCATCTCTCTAACCCTTTGGTCTTCGGGTTTGGCATTTTTAATGTAATCCTTCATCATCTCCATTACTCGAGGTTTAAGAACAGATCTGCGCGGATCATCGGGGTGTGCATCTCTTAAAAAAGCATTTATCTCGTAGATGTTTTTGCTTTTTAGGATATCACTGTAATCCTTCATTTTTTTCTGAGCTGAAATGCCACTAAAAAATAAAATACTAAAAATGAATACTAATTTCTTCATACAAATTAAATTTTTAGTTCAACTTGATTTTTTGGTTATTGTTTTCTAGAGTTTGAAGTACCGTTTTCCTGAGAGGATGTAATAATCTCCAACAAATTGGAATTTTTTAATCTTCGCTGATAGATTGGTAAATATTTCTCTATTGAAACTTTCACAATTTCAAAATTTCCTCTCTGGATATAAGGTCCTAAATTATCTGATGAGTACACGAATTGTAAAAAATTATCCACCAAATTCTCTGGAATTTTTATCTTTTCAAAATATTCTTTGCCTAAATATTCTTTCACCTGCGCTGTAGAAGTCATCATATTTTCGTAAGCTTCCAATCTCTCCTTCTTTTTTCTTTCTCCCGATAATACATCGAAAATACTTTCCAAACTGAAAGTTAAGCCTCCATCTCTGAAATCTGCAATAGGTAGCTTAGGCGATTTGCCGTCTCCCTTCGGTTCTGGTAACCCGACCATTTTTTTAATCTTTTCTACTTTATTTTCTTTATTCAAAGATTTTACATCGTAAGTGAGATTACCTGTAGGTTTAAACTTGCTGAGGATTACTTCCTGTATTTCGTAGTAGGCAATTTTTAGTTCAATTAAATTTCGATTCTGAAAATTCTGCGGTGTCAACTGTATATCCTTACGTTCGGTAACAATGGATGTAAAGCGTATGATATCTCCTGGACTTGCTAAAATGGAAAATCTACCGTTATAATCGGAAAGAACTGTCTTTTGGGTTTTAAGATTGGTGACATAGACTTGGTTGAGATACATATTTGAATTGTCTCTCATAAGAATATCACCAGAAAAATTTTGTGCTTGAAGGCTTACGACACAGAAAAGCACTAAAAAAAATAATAATCTCTTCATTGAATGTGCAAAAATACTCAGAAATACTGCACTGAACTATTGGTAAGATGCTAAAAAGAGGTTAAAGTTATATTAAAGGGCACAAATTATGTTAAGAAATTAATTCGGTCAAATAATTTCCTTTTTGTGTTTACCATTTATTAGAACATCTTTAAGTAAAAAAACAATAAAAAAACCCCAACACTGTATGCTGAGGTTGTATTAAAAATCGTTTGTTTTTTATCCTTTAAACTGTCCCATGGCAATAAATTTCTCTTGCCTTTGGGTTTCCAGTTCTTTCCCAGTGAATTTAGAGAAAGCTTTGATGTTTTGTAAAATAGAAGTCTTTAAGTTTTTATAGGCAACTTCTGGGTCGTAATGAGCGCCACCAAGAGGCTCCTCAATAATAGCATCAATAAATCCTTCTCTTAATGCGTCTTTCGGTGTCAGATTTAAGGCATTCGCAGCATCTTCTTTGTGATCCCAATTTCTCCATAGGATAGAAGAGCAACTTTCTGGTGCAATAACCGTGTACCACGTATTTTCCAACATATATACTTTGTTGCCAACACCTATTCCCAATGCTCCGCCACTCGCACCTTCACCGATAATATAGGTGAAAATAGGCGTTTTAAGCTGAACCATTTCAAAGATGTTTTTTGCGATAGCCTCGCCTTGTCCTCTTTCCTCAGCTTCAAGTCCAGGATAAGCACCTGGTGTATCTACCAATGTTACAATAGGAATATTGAATTTTTCCGCCAATTTCATTAAACGAAGCGCTTTTCTGTATCCCTCAGGATTAGGCATCCCAAATCTTCTGAATTGTCTTTCTTTGGTTGTTCTTCCTTTTTGAGTTCCGATAATCATTACTTTTTTCCCATCAAGAGTGATCAGTCCACCGATCATTGCGGGATCATCTGCAAAATTTCGGTCACCATGAAGCTCTAGAAAGCTGTCTTTATCAGCAATTCCGTGGATATAATCTAGCGTATAAGGTCTGTCTGGATGTCTGGATAACTGTACTCTCTCCCAAGGGGTAAGATTTCCATAAATTTCCTTCTTCTTTTCAACAATTTTATCTTCAATTTGGCTGCAAGCCATCTTAACATCTACACCACTTTCTTCACCTACCAAAGAGCAAGTTTGGTATTGATCCATTAATTCTTTTATAGGGAGTTCGAAACTTAAATATTCCATTTGTATGAGGTAAAATTAATCTTTCAAAGTTAATAAAATTTATGAACAACTATTGAAATTTGTTAATAGCATTCTGTATTCTGGCGATAGTTTCCTCTTTTCCAAGGATTTGCATAATGTCGGGAACGTCTGGGCCTTTTAGTTCTCCTACAAGTGCCAGTCTTAGTGGCATCATTACTTTACCCATTCCTAAACCTTTTTCCTCAGCAAAATCGTGGATGCTTTGTTTTAGAACACCTTTTTCAAAAGAATCTGTAGCGGTAAGACTAGCTGCAAATGCTGTTAATAGGGAAGATGTTTCTTCATTCCAAGCTTTTTTAGTGGCCTTTTCATCATAAGAAGTTGGTGCTTCAAAGAAAAATTTGCTGTCGTTGTAGATATCTCTTACGAAGCTCGCTCTTTCTTTCATCAACGAAACAATCTGTAATAAAGTGTCATCATCCAAACCAGAATTTTTTACTTCTTCTAATTCTTTAAATAAAACCAGTACTTCTTCATCGGATTTTTTCAATAGATACTCATGATTGAACCAAACTGCTTTTTCAGGATTGAATCTGGCGCCTGCCTTATGCACTTTATGAAGATCAAACTCAGCAATCATTTCATCCATACTAAGGATTTCTCTGTCATTTGCTGGGCTCCAACCTAAAAGAGCCACCATATTCATGAAAGCATCTGGAAAATATCCCGATTCCTTGTAACCTTTCCAAACATCACCACTCTCAGGATCTTTAAAATCCATAGGGAATACCGGAAAACCAAATTTAGCACCATCTCTTTTGCTTAATTTTCCTTTACCTTCTGGTTTTAAGATGAGTGAAAGGTGAGCAAACTGAGGTGCGTCCCAACCCATAGCTTCATATAGCAAAACATGTAACGCCATGGATGGCAACCATTCTTCACCTCGAATTACGTGAGAAATTTTCATCTCATGGTCATCGATAATATTGGCGAAATGATAAGTTGGCATTCCGTCATTTTTCACCAAAACTTTATCATCTAAAGTATCTGTATTCACATTGAAGTCTCCTCTAATGATGTCTTGAAGACTAACATTTCTGTCTATAGGCATCTTAAAACGAACCACATAAGGAACTCCTTCTGCTTTTAGTTTTTCCACTTCCTCACTAGAAAGAGTCAAACTATTTTTCATTCTGTTTCTGGTGATATTGTTATACGCAAAAACATCCCCATTGGCTTCAAATTCCGCACGGACGGCATCTAATTCTTCAGGCGTATCGAAGGCGATGTACGCATAATCTGTTTTTAAAATCTGTTCGGTATATTGATCGTAAATATCGCGTCTTTCTGATTGTCTGTATGGGCCGTATGGTCCACCGTGTATCGGACTTTCATCAGGAGTCATTCCGCACCATTCAAGAGATTTCATGATGTATTCTTCTGCGCCTTCAACAAATCTTGCTGTGTCTGTATCTTCGATTCTTACTACAAAATCTCCGCCATTATTTTTGGCAAAAAGATAGTCGTATAGGGCAGTTCTTACTCCTCCTAAATGTAAAGCACCAGTAGGACTGGGTGCAAAACGGACTCTTACCTTATCCATTGTCTAAAAAATTTGGTGCAAAGGTAAGAAAAATAGGCTGATTCATTGAAATTTGATTAAGTTTGTAGCTATGTCCACAGTCCATAAACAAAATAAGTTCTTTTTCTATGTTTCGGGTTATTCAGAAAGGTTTTTACCTCACCGAAAACTGAATGATAAAATTAACATGCTTAGAAAAAGTTTGTCTTCTGCAGATATGAAAACGGTGGAGTATAGAGTGAATTATTACAACAAACTTTCTACACGTGTTTTTGGAAATTTTGACGGAACTTTAATTAAGGATCTTTTGGCTCCGAAAACACCTAAAGCATATTATTTTGATACTTATCAGTATGCAAAATATTTTGACAACAATTTACAGATCAATTATGCTTTTGGGGATGTGAATACTCTACTTGATAAGCCTTCCATCACTAAAAGCAGGCCGATAGATGGTGATAATTCGAATAATGTATTGCTTAATTTGGATAAAGCCAGGCATTTTGTTTCTGTAAAAGATTCTCGTTCATTTGAGAAAAAGAAAGAACAAATGATAGGCAGAGCAGCTATTTTTCAGAATCATAGGGTTGAATTTTATAAGAAATATTTTAATAATCCGTTATGTGATTTGGGTCAAGTGAATAAAACAGGTGGTAATCCGTTATGGATAAAACCCAAGATTTCAATAATAGATCATTTAAAATATAAATTCATTTTGAGTTTGGAAGGAAATGATGTCGCCACTAATCTAAAATGGATTATGTCATCAAATTCTCTTGCTGTTTGTCCTCCATTAAAGATGGAAACATGGTACATGGAGGGAACTCTGGTGCCGGATGAACATTTTATCGGTATTTCTGAAGACTACTCTGATCTTGAGGAAAAGCTGCATTATTATATAGAACATCCTAAGGAAAGTGAGGAAATTCAGAAAAATGCTAAATTGCACCGAAATTCTTTTTGCAATAAAAATCGGGAAGATTTAATTGCATTATTGGTGTTGAAAAAATATTTTGAATTGCTACAATAAAATACAGACTATGTTAGAGATAGGGGAAAGACCTTGGGGAAAATATTATGTTTTGGCAGACGAGCCTCACTATAAATTGAAAAGGATTGAAGTGAATCCTGGCCAGAAATTATCGTACCAGTTCCACCATCAGCGTCAGGAACAATGGACAATTATTGAAGGAAATGCAACCGTAGTTCTTGATGGAGATGAAATAGAACTCTCTTATGGTGAAAGCATCTTCATTCCTTTAGGCGCTAAACACAGAATTATGAATCTTACAACTAAGCCAGTGGTTTTTATTGAAGTTCAAACAGGAACCTACTTTGGCGAAGATGATATTGTAAGGTTGGAGGATGAGTATGATAGAAGCTAATTAATTTCCGATCATGAAATGCAAAATTTGCCACTCTGATTCTGAAAAAATTTTTTCAAAGAAGATTTTGTTGAAGTATGATGTTGCTTATCACCAATGCAATAATTGTGGTTTTGTTCAAACCGATGAACCTTTTTGGCTGGAAGACGCATACAATAACGCCATCACTTCTTTAGACATTGGAATTCTAAAAAGAAATAATGAGCTGGTAAAAATTACTTCTAAATTTATTGATACATTTTTTCCCACTTCTAAAAAGTACTTAGACTTCGCTGGTGGTTATGGCATTTTTGTTAGGTTGATGCGAGATAAGGGATACGACTTCTACAGACAGGATGTTTACTGCGAAAATATATTTTCAAAACATTTTGATATTGCAGATATTAATACAAATGATTTTGATGTTGTTACAGCCTTTGAAGTTTTTGAGCATCTGGAAAATCCGATCGAAGAGATTGGAAAAATATTATCATATTCAGAAAATCTAATATTTTCGACCGATTTAGTGCCTGACCAAAGAGAAAACATAGAAGATTGGGTGTATATTGCTAATGAAACTGGTCAACATATTGCTTTTTACACAGAGAAAGCTTTACAAATACTTGCTAAAAAATTCAATAAGAACTATTACAGAAAGGATAATTACCATATTTTCACACCAGAAGTTTTATCAAAAGAACAAATAGACTTTGCCATGAATGATGTTACAGAGTATAAAGAATTTTATGGGTTCAAGAAAATTAAATTGGATTTTACTATTTCAAGAGAAAGTTTATTAGATTCAGATTACAAAAAAATCCAAAAAATTCTTCTGGAAAACAGTCTTAAAAATTAGATACGAATATTAATACAATTTATGTACTGTTCTTTACGCTTTAAATAAAAGCACGTTAATCATGAAAATCTTACTAGATCCACAAATATTTAATCAACAGACCTACGGAGGGATTTCACGATATTACACTGAGATATTCACGAGAATTTCTAAAAAGAAAGATGTGGATGTCCTGTTGCCGATTTTAATAACTCACAATTATTATCTGAAGGAAAATAAGCAACTTTTAAAAAAAGGCATTTTCAGCTCAATTCATAAAACACTATCTTTTTTTAAAATCAGCACCAGAAGTTTAACCAGAAAAAATACAGAAAAACTGGTAGAACAAGCTTTTCAAGAAAGGAGATATGATGTATTTGTACCGACTTATTATAATCCATATTTTTTAGAGAAAATTCAAGGTAAACCTTTTGTTTTGACGGTTTATGACATGATTCACGAATTATATCCAAAATATTTTGTGAACGATCCTTTTAATGTTGTTGAAAACAAAAAACTATTAATACAAAATGCTGCAAAAATAATTGCAGTATCTCAGAATACTAAAAAAGATATTTTAAAATTTTATCCGAAGCTCAATCCTGAAAAGATTGTAGTGATTCATCATGGAAATTCAATTCAGATTGATGAAAAAGTGAAGGTTGATTTGCCCCAAAATTATATTTTATTTGTAGGGTCCAGAGAAAACTATAAAAATTTTCAACTTTTGGTTGAGGCGGTTGAAGAGCTTCTAAAAAGTGATCAATCATTATATTTGGTTGCAGCAGGAGGTGGAAAATTTTCTGAGGAGGAAGTGAGTTTTATAAAAAGCATAGGTTTAGAAAAACAAATTGTACAAAAATATTTTGAGGAAAAAGAACTCGGTCAATTTTACAAAAATGCAAAATGTTTTGTATTTCCATCAGCATACGAAGGTTTTGGAATTCCTGTATTAGAAGCTATGGCATGTGGTTGTCCTATTATTTTATCCAATGCAAGTTCCTTTCCGGAAGTGGCAGGTGAAGCTGGAATTTATTTTGAAACCAATTCAAAGGAAGATTTGCAAATTAAAATTTCCTCTGTGTTAGCAGACCACAACTTAAGAGCATCGTACATCAAAAAAGGTTTTGAGCAGATTAAAAAATTTGACTGGGATGCTGCTGCCGAAAAATGTTTACAAGTGTACAAGGAGGCTATTCTCCAAAAATAATTAGTTTGAAACAGAATGAAGAAGTTAACAATCATAACAATAAATTATAATAATAAAACAGGACTTATCAAAACTTTCGAATCCATCAAAAAGCAAACTTGGTTGGATTTTGAATATATTGTTATTGATGGAGGAAGCACCGATGGAAGCAGAGAATTGATAGAGGCAAATCCACAGGTTGATTACTGGGTTTCAGAAAGGGATTCCGGAGTTTATAATGCCATGAACAAAGGAATTCTAAAAGCCACAGGTGAATATCTGATCTTCATGAATAGTGGTGACTTTTTCTTCGAGGATAATACCTTAGAGAAGGTTAAAACTCATTTTGATTCAGGTATAGACATTTCGTATGGCAACACCTATTCTTTTAATGATGATGGTTACAAAAGAATTGAAACCCCGCCTGAGAAATTGAGTTTTGGCTTTTTTTACAACGAAGGCATCAATCATCAAGCAGCCTTTATAAAAAGATCATTATTTCATCAGTATTTCTTGTATAATGAAAACTACAAAATTTCAGCTGACTGGGAGTTTTTTATTGTGGTAATTTGTCTGTATAGTGCAAGTTACAAGCATGTAGGCGAAATTATATGCTATTATGATTTTTCGGGGATATCCGCCAAACCAGAAAATTTGCATATTTATTTTGAAGAGAGAGAAAGAACACTTAAAAAATATTTTTCTTTATTTATAGATGATTTTCAAGCAGTTAAGGAGCTTAAAACAAAGCGAATGCAACAAGTTTTGCACATCAAAAAATATCCAGTCGCTTGGCGAATTTTTAAATGGATGATAAGCTTGTTTTTGGTATTTTTACCCAAGTTCAGAATGAAGAAAGGTTAATTATTAATCTGAGATGTAATTAATAATGTCCTGATAATACAGAATGCTATCATCTACCATCTTTTGCTGAGAAAAATTCTCAATAATGGTTTGTCTAGCATTAATCGCGAGGTAATTGGCAAAATTTTCATTATCAAAAATTTCAATTATCTTAGCAGTAAAGTCATCAACTGTGTCGGCAATTAGACCATTAAAATCTGGTTGTACGATTTCCCTAAAGACATCTAAATTACTGCAAACAATAGGTTTCTGCATGGCCATTACTTCAGCTAATGCAAGACCAAATGTCTCGCCTTGAGAAGGAAAAATAACGACTTCAGCTTTAGATATTAAGCTTTTAACTTCGTTACGTTCCTTTCTTCCATAAAAGAAGATTTTCTCTTTCAAGCCTGTTGAGGTGGCTTTCGCAATCAGTTCTTCAGTGAGTTTTGTATTTTTTCCGATATAATGTAGCGATGCATTGGGTACCTTTTTTATTACTTCAAAAAAAACATCTAATGCTTTATCTGCACCCTTTTCGCATGAGATATTTCCGAGGAAAAAAATAGATTTAGGAATAATATCATTTTTCAATGGTAGATATTCATTTGTATCTATTCCATTGTAAATAAGCTTGTAATTTTTTTCTCCAAAAATTGATTGTGCCATTTTTTCTCCACTCTTGGATATGCTGATACAATGATCAACGTTTTTAAATGCTACATATTCTTTATGCATTTTTCCTTTCGAAGCTGCATATCCAAAAAAATGATGTAAAACAGACCATGAGCCGTGGCAACGAACTACATAAGGAATATTTAAATTTTCGACAGCTCTGCTTATGCCTTCCCAGTCGTGCGTCTCTATAATATCAATCTCCTGATTTCTAATAAATTTTTGTAATTCCTTATTAAGATAATCTACTTCCCAGTTGTAAATTTTAAAGTGTAGCTGTTGTAAGAAAGGCACTTTACCTGTAATGGATCGCAAAAACTCCACCCACTTGTATTTTTTAAAATAATCTTGAACATAACAAATTGAAAGCTGATTTTGCTTCAGTTGATATGGTTTTTTGCTGGAACCGAATACCAACACGTTTATGTTTTTTTTAACCAATGCCTCCGCAAAGTTTTTATAAAAAACTCCTGTTCCGCCCACGTTTTTTTGAAATTCCGACTGAAATTCCTTAGTGACTAACAAGACATTTTTTACTGGTTTCATAAATTAAAAACGGTTTCTACCCAATGTTCAAGGGTGTATTCATTATAGATTTCACGAGGTAGCTCATGGTAAGGTGTCTCAAAAAATTCTTTGGTAATATTGGTACAATCTTTATTGAGAAGCAAAATATTATTTGGGTTGTATAGGCTGTACTGTGTAATGGTTGGATTGTTGGTGATGATTTTTTTCTTTAAAGCCATGGCCTCAAAAATTCGGAAACTTAGTCCCACCTGTTGATCTCTTACCAAATCTAAAATTACTTTTCCTTTGCTGTAATAATTGAGAATATCTTGATGAGGAATTCTTTTTCTGGAGAAAACCACATTATTTTTTTTAGTCTTTAAAAACTGTTTTTTCCAAGCCTTTTTTCCAGAAATATAAAAGAAATAAGATTTACCCAGTTGGTTTAGTTTTTCTTCAACTTTTGTTAAAACGTTTAATCTATTATCAATTGATGCCAGATATACCAAATCATATTCTGTATTCGGATTGTATTGTTGTTCTGGAAGATAATTGTAGTTGGTGATGAGTTTAAAACCGTGTTTTTCCACATCATGCTTATCGAAAGAAAAAACGTCATCAAATAAATCCAGCAAATGTTCAGCAGGGTTCCTTGCTAAGCTGTCGTAGAGGTACGCAATGTATTTGTTGGTGTATTTTTTTATCTCGAGGTGATATTTTCGGTCAATACTTTCAGGGTTGATGATGAGTATTTGATCTTGATGTCCTAATTTTTTTAAAGAATTTATAATGAGTTCCTGCCGGTTGATGTTTTTAAGATTCTTTTTCAAAAAAACTTTCGAAAATGCATTGGTGATTTTTGCGGTAACATTCTTGTGCCGGTAAGCACCAATATTGATGTGATGACCGTCAATACCTTTTTGTTGAAGAACGTCAACAATATGTTCATCATAATTCCAAAAATCAAAACTTATTACACAGATTTTCATAATCTTTTTTTGTGTTTTAGAATAATTTGAGCTTTCCGAATATCAGTTTTAGCTTAAATTTTAACAAAGTATCGCTTCCTTTAACATCAATTCTACACAGTTCATATGGCGAGCTTGTGGGGAAGTAATTAATTTTATTTCCAACTCTTGCGGCAAACTCAATCCCCAATCGTTGTAGCAAAGAAAAGAAATCTTTTTTTGTTGGATTTTTATCTGGGTATCTTCCATACGGATATGCCAGGACTTTAGAAAAAGGGATAAGCTCCTGCTCTAAAACCTTCATGTTTTCCTTTAAATCATTTTCAATAAAATCTATGCTAGAATTCTGAAAATTTTCGTGTGCGTGGCTGTGAAGACCTATTTCGAAATACTCTTGATCTAAAGACCTCATTTCATCAAAAGTCATCATTTCATATTTTGATGGATTTTCCTCAATGAATTTTGTGGTAATAAAAAGGCTGGCTTTAAGATTGTATTTTTCCAATAACTGTGGGAGATAGATAAAATTATTCTTGTATCCATCGTCGAAAGTGATGATGATGCTTCTTCTTTCTAATACCTTAATTTCCTTAAAAAATTTGGAGCGATATCCTTTTTGTTGTAGATATTCAAATTGCTTATTGATGTTTTCAAGACTTACCGTAAGGTCATCATTGCTTATCTCCTCAACTTTATGATACATCAAAATCGTCAATCTGTTCTTTGGAAATAAATACAGGTACAATCTAAAATATAAAAATAAACCTAGCAGAATAAGCAGGAAAACAGGTATGATCATCCTAATTCTTTTGTTTTTCGTAGGTTACCCTTTCGTAAAGTTTCATGTATTTCAGGAAAGTATAATGCGCCATGGCTTTTGCCACGTAATAACCTGTATAACCATCTAAAAAACCCAGTTTGAATATAAAAACCTTTAAAAATTCAAAAATCGGACTGGCAATAATTTTAAAATGATTGATCTTTTTCCCCTTTTCGAACATCTTTTCAGCCATCATGTCGGAGTATTTATTGATCTTCGAAATGTGGTGGTGAATGTTTTTATATGTGTAATGGTCTATATTTCCAGCTAGTAAGCCCACTTTCTCGCTGGTCACTAACGACTCGTGAACTTTATCATCGGTATATTTTGCGAATTTCCTTTGGAATAATCTTTCTCGAAAAACATTTCCCCAACCGCCGTATTGGATATGGTGAATTCCCAGATGATTCCTCAATTTAATTTTATAAACTTTAAATTCCGGGTTCGGATTACTGATGATTTTTTTTATTGATTCTTTAAGTTCGTCGTCCGGAATTTCATCTGCATCTAAAAAAAGCACCCAATCTTCAGAGCAAAGATTTAGTGCATAGTTTTTTTGTTCACCGTAGCCATTAAATTTTTTCTCAAAAAATTTAATTTTTCCCGATGAATAAGTATTGCAAATCTCAGAGGTTCTATCTATAGAATAGCTGTCGACCACAACTATTTCGGTAGCAATATCATACACCGCATCTAGGAATTTTTTAAGATTCGCTTCTTCATTGTATGTGATTAATGCTACTGATAAACCCATTATTTCTTAAATTCCAATATTGTTTTCTCAATAACTCTCACGCAATCTAACAATTGCTCTTCTGTGATTACCAAAGGTGGTGCAAGACGAATGATATTGCCATGGGTAGGTTTCGCCAACAATCCGTTTTCTTTTAGTGCAACACACAAGTCCCATGCAGTAGAGCTGTCAGGAGTGTCATTAATTAGAATAGCATTTAATAAACCTTTTCCACGAACGGCAGTAATTAAGTCTGTTTTCTCAATTAGTTTTTCAATTTCCGCACGGAATAATTTCCCCAATTCTTCGGCTCTTTCAGATAAATTTTCATCCTCTACAACATCCAAAGCAGCCATTGCCACCGCACATGCCAAAGGATTTCCTCCAAAAGTAGAACCATGCTGTCCAGGTTTGATGACATTCATGATGTTGTCATTGGCTAAAACGGCAGAAACAGGGTACATTCCACCAGATAATGCTTTTCCTAAAATCAAAATATCAGGTTGAACGTCTTCGTGATAACAAGCGATTAATTTTCCTGTTCGTGCAATTCCGGTTTGAACTTCATCGGCGATGAATAGAACGTTATATTTTTTACAAAGTTCACAAGCTCCTTTCAGGAAACCCGCATCTGGAACGTAAACTCCAGCCTCACCTTGTATAGGTTCCACCAAAAACGCAGCGATATTTTGCGCATCATTTTTAAGAACTTCCTCTAAAGCATTTAGGTCGTTATAAGGAATTTTGATGAATCCAGGCGTAAATGGTCCATAATTTTGATTGGCATCTGGATCGTTAGAAAAAGAAACAATTGTTGTGGTTCTTCCATGGAAATTATTCTCGCAAACGATAATTTTCGCAGCATTTTCGGCAATTCCTTTTACTTCATAACTCCATTTACGAGCCAACTTTACAGCAGTTTCCACCGCTTCAGCTCCCGAATTCATTGGTAGAACTTTATCAAAACCAAAAAGGGAAGTAATTTTCTTCTCATATTCGCCCAGCTTTGAGTTGTAAAATGCTCTCGATGTTAAAGCTAATTTTTGTGCTTGTTCCGTTAATGCTTTTACAATTGCAGGATGCGAATGCCCTTGGTTAACTGCAGAATACGCAGAAAGGAAATCATAATACTTTTTTCCTTCCACGTCCCAAACGAAAACACCTTCCCCTTTGTCTAAAACTACAGGAAGTGGGTGATAGTTGTGGGCTCCGTGTTTTTCTTCTAATTCAATAAAATATTGGGAATTTTTTGCTGTATCTATTGAAGACATAAATCTTGTTTTTTACAAAGTTAATCAATTATAGGAAATTCAAATAAACACTCATTAAAAAACCCCATAAGTTAACGTTTACTTATGAGGTTTAATATTGTTTTAAGAATTTATTCTTAGTTGCTTTCGTACTTTCTGTCCATTACGAAATCTTCCATGAATTTTGTTGTGTAATTTCCAGCTAAATAATCTTCGTTTTCCATTAATTGTCTGTGGAAAGGAATAGTTGTTTTTACACCTTCAATATAAAACTCTTCCAAAGCACGCTTCATTTTTGCGATAGCTTCTTCTCTGGTTTGCGCTGTTGTAATCAACTTTGCAATCATAGAGTCGTAGTTGGAAGGAATGGTATAACCTGAATATACATGAGTATCTACTCTAATTCCATGTCCTCCAGGGATATTTAAACCTGTAATTTTACCTGGAGATGGTCGGAAGTCGTTATATGGATCTTCAGCATTAATTCTACACTCGATAGAATGTAATTTTGGATAGTAATTCAGTCCAGAAATTGGTGTCCCTGCAGCTAATAAAATTTGCTCACGAATTAAGTCGTAATCAATTACTTGCTCAGTAATTGGGTGCTCCACCTGAATTCTGGTATTCATTTCCATGAAATAGAAATTTCTGTCTTTGTCCACTAAGAATTCTATGGTTCCTACACCTTCATATCCTATATATTCTGCTGCTTTTACCGCCGCTTCACCCATTTTATCACGCAGTTCATCGGTCATGAAAGGCGATGGAGTTTCCTCAGTTAATTTCTGATTTCTTCTTTGTACAGAACAATCTCTTTCAGATAAATGACAAGCTTTACCAAACTGGTCGCCCGCAATCTGAATCTCAATATGACGAGGTTCAACAATAAGTTTCTCCATGTACATTCCCCCGTTTCCGAAAGCTGCTGTAGCCTCCTGAACTGCAGAATCCCAGTCGTCCTTTAAATCTTCAGCCTTCCAAACAGCACGCATCCCTTTTCCACCACCACCTGCGGTAGCTTTAATCATCACAGGATAGCCCATTTCTTCTGCTAATTTTGCTGCAGTTTCATAATCAGGGATCAAGCCTTCTGAACCTGGAACACAAGGAACGCCTGCCTCTTTCATCGTAGCTTTAGCGTTCGCTTTATCACCCATTCTGTCGATTTGCTCAGGGGTAGCGCCGATAAATTTAATACCATTTTGCTGACAAATTCTTGAGAAATTGGCATTTTCTGATAAGAAACCGTAACCTGGGTGAATAGCATCTGCATTGGTAATTTCCGCAGCCGCAATGATATTAGGAATTTTAAGGTAAGAATCCTTACTCATCGCAGGACCTATACAAACCGCTTCATCCGCAAAACGTACGTGTAAACTGTCTTTGTCGGCAGTAGAATACACGGCTACCGTTTTTATTCCCATTTCTTTACAAGTACGTAAAATACGCATTGCAATTTCGCCACGGTTGGCTATTAATATTTTTTTGAACATAATTTTAATTAGTTAATTTAGATGATTAGTTAATTAGATAATGAGTAGGAACATAAAAGTCAGCAATGCTAACTTCTAACTTCTAACTTCTAACTTCTAACTAAATTTATGATGGATCTACTAAGAATAATGGTTGGTCGTACTCAACAGGTGTAGCGTCATCAACAAGAATCTTAACGATTTTTCCTTTTACTTCAGATTCAATTTGGTTGAATAACTTCATTGCTTCAATTACACAAACTACTTTTCCTACAGATACTTCATCACCAACGTTTACAAAAACATCCTTGTCTGGAGATGGTTTTCTGTAGAAAGTACCAATCATTGGAGATTTAATAGTGATAAGATTGCTGTCGTCGGCCGTTGTCTCAGCAGTTGCAGGAGCAGCGGGTGCATTACTTGGTGCAGGAGCAGCAGCTGTTTGTGGAGCCGCCTGATAAACAGTTGGCTGAGGCATATAACTAACTTCGTTTCCTCCTAGTGGAGTTTTAATAGTAATTTCGAAATCTTTGGTCTTGTATTTAACCTCAGAAACTTCCGCTTTAGAAACGAATTTAATCAAATTTTGTATGTCTTTAATATCCATAGGGGTATATTGTTTTTTATTGAGTCCAAAGATACCAAAAAAACATAAAAAACAACAAAAAACCACTCGATTTAACTAAAATCGAGTGGTTTTTGTATAAATATAAGGGTTTTTCCTAAGAAAAGCTCTTAGTTTTCTTCAGTAGTTTCTACTTCTTTTTCTAATACTACTTTACCTCTGTAGTAAAGTTTTCCTTCATGCCAATGAGCTCTATGGTAAAGGTGTAATTCTCCAGTTGTAGCATCTTTAGCCAATTGAGGAGCTACCGCTTTGTAGTGAGTTCTTCTCTTGTCTCTTCTTGTAGACGATTGTCTTCTTTTAGGATGTGCCATTTTGTTGTTCTTTTATTTTTGATGAGTGATGAGAGACTTTCATCTACTCATCTAAATTGTTATATTAATTATTATCTTTTAATCTTTTTAAAGCATCCCATCTGGGATCATTTTTTGGTTCTTGTTGTTCTTCAATTTTCGGACTGAATTTTTCAAGAATTTTTAAATCTTCCTCACTTACATTAGGCGACAATTTCTTCATGGGAATTGAAAGCGCTACGTTTTCATAAATGAATTGTGAAATATTAAACTCATGCGAGTTTATCGGAATTGTGATAACATCTTCTTCGCTATCATCATACTCCTCTCCAAATTTCACCAGTACTTTAATCTCATTTTCAATAGGGTAGGTGAAATCTTCATTGGTAATATCACAAACCAATTCCACTGTACCTTTTGTTGAAACTACCACCTCTAAAAATGTTGAATGCTTGTCTAAAAGCACATCAACGTCTATTTTAGGATTTGTAAATTCTTGTTCGGTGTCAAATAATTGAAAGAACTCCTTATCAACCTCAAATTTGAACTTGTGTTTTCCGTCTTTAAGACCAGAAAAGCTTATTTCATAATTTCTTAACTTGTCCATAAAATGAGTGTGCAAAAATATGCAATTTTTTTTATATAACAAATAATTTTAAAAACAAATGTGTTTTTTGCGATTTACGCATCTGTTTCTGTAGGTAAATCCTCATCAATTCCATTATCGGATGGCATTCTTCGAGGTTTTATCCTGTTTTCAAGAAGTTCCTTATATTCACTTCTGTTTTTAAAAATTTCAATTGCCGTAAAAATAGCTTCTAAAAAACTGTTTTCATCGGCAATGTTTTTACCCGCAATATCATAAGCGGTACCGTGATCGGGCGATGTTCTGATATAGGGCATCGCAGCCGTATAATTCACGCCATCTTCGTAAGCCAAAGTTTTGAACGGAGCCAAACCTTGATCGTGATACATAGCTAAAACAGCATCAAAAGCTAAATATTTTGAAGGCTGAAAGAAGCTGTCTGCCGGGTAAGGTCCAAAAGCTAGAATACCGCCGTCAAACAATTCTTTAATAGCAGGTTCTATAATGTCGATTTCTTCTTTACCTATTAATCCTCCATCTCCAGCGTGTGGATTAAGCCCTAAAACCGCAATCTTTGGTTTCTCGATGCAAAAATCCTCTATCAAACATTGGTTAAGCGCTCTAACTTGTTTCTTAATTTTGTCTTTTGATATATTCTGTGGAACTTCTGCTAAAGGAATATGATGTGTGGAAACTGCCACTTTTAACTCATCGGTTACCAAAAACATCAAACCTTTCTTACCAAACTTTTCTTCTAAATAACCTGTATGACCTGCGTGCTTGAAACCCATCTTCACCATTTCATCTTTGTTGATTGGCGCGGTAACAAGTACATCAATTTCACCGTTCATTAAAGCGTTGGTAGCTGCTTCTAAAGATTCAATCGCCATTTTGGTAGACTCTTCGGTAGGAACGCCCAATTCAACATTCACATTGTCTTTGGTTAAATTAACCATATTGAGTTTTCCAGCTTGCGCCTGAGATACTTCTGTAATGTAGTTGAAATTTAAATTGAGTTTAAAAATATTTTTCTGATAGGTGAACAGCTTGCCTGAACCAAAAATAATCGGAGTGAAAAAATCGGTGATGTTTTTATCTTTTAGAGATTTCATGATGATTTCAGGGCCAATGCCATTGAAATCGCCAATTGAAATTCCTACCCTTACTTTATGGTGCTTTGAGCTCATTTTAGCTATCTTTGATTTTTAATAATTTACAAATTTAGCAAAATAAATATGTTTACAGGAATAATTGAAGCGGTTGGTGTTGTAGAAAATATTCAGAATGAGGGCGGAAACATACATTTTACATTATCTTGTCCTTTTACCCAGGAACTTAAAATAGACCAAAGTCTTGCGCACAATGGCTGTTGCTTAACAGTTGTTGCGATTAATAACAGTCAGTATACGGTAACGGCCATTGATGAAACTTTAGAAAAAACCAATTTAGGACAGTGGAAAAAGGGGTCAGTGGTAAATTTGGAGCGATGTTTGATGATGAACGGAAGATTAGATGGTCATATCGTTCAAGGTCATGTGGATCACACAGGTTTTGTAAAATCTATCGATAATAAAGACGGAAGTTTTTTAATAACAGTTGAATATGACGCTATAAACTCAGGTTTTGTTACGGTTCCACAAGGTTCAATTACTTTAAATGGAATAAGTTTAACAGTTGCAAAAAGTGGTGATGGCGAGTTTTCCGTAGCAATAATACCTTATACATGGGAATTTACGAATATGCAACATCTACAAGTGGGCGATCAGGTAAACCTAGAGTTTGATATTATTGGAAAATATGTTTCCAAGTTAATGAATAAAAACACAAATGTATAGCCAAAGATATAGAGGTTACAGCCTTAGAAATAAAATTTTTTTCGGTTTTTTGTTGATATGCTTGTTGAGTATAATCAGCAGTTCTGTGCTTTCCTATATCATTCTTAAAAATAACGCCACCACACAAAGCAAAACAGATCAGCAGAATAAAACGGAAGCCTTGATGACTTCTTTAGATTATGCCATCAGTCATGCAGATACGCAGACAACCGACATCAAAAGAATATTGGGGAATGAAATATACGAGATTGCTGATATTTCAAAACATGACGTGGTTATTTACGATCTAAAAGGAGATTATTTGGTTTCCAACAGAGATCAGAATCTTGTGAGTCAGAAACAAGTTCCTGCCGAGATTATTCAACAGCTGTTAAAAAGCAACACCCGATATGATGTTCAAAGCTACGATGAAAATCTTGGAGCCAACGTTGTTTCTTCCTACATGCTATTAAGAAACAATATGCTGGAGCCTATTGGTGTTGTATATTTTCCTTTTTATCACAGCGATTCTTCGTATATGGATGTATTTAATAAATATACAAAATACATTCTTTTGGTGAATATATTCATCATTTTTTTCAGTATTTGGTTGAGTTGGATCATCTCAAAAAATATGGTAAAAACCATTACTGCATTCTCTGACATGATTGCAAAAATTACCTTATTTAAAAAAGATTTAAAACCGATACGATATTATAAAAATGATGAGTTGAATTCCCTAGTAAAATCCTACAACAGAATGATTTTACAAATTCAGGAACAGAGGGAAAGACTGAGTTTGATAGAAAGAGAATCCGCATGGCGTGAAATGGCAAAACAGGTTGCGCATGAAGTAAAAAATCCGTTGACGCCCATGAAGCTTACCATGCAGAATTTTGAAAGAAAATTCGATCCTAATGACCCCGATATTGGCGAAAAAGTAAAAAAATTAAGTCATACCATAACAGAACAAATTGATCTTATTGCCACCGTTGCGACTGCATTTTCACAGTTTGCGCAACTTCCAGAGAAAGAAAATACAGTTTTCAATCTCAATAGGGAAGTGGAGGATATTTTGAGGATATTCAGTGATGATAAGGTCTTTCTTCACACCAATAAGGATAATATTATGATGAATATGGATAAAATTTATCTGAATCGTATTATTACCAATTTGGTGACCAATGCATTGCAGGCTGCTGATGAAAACAGAATACCAATCATCAATGTAGATTTAGAACTGGTGAATAAAAGAGTGATCATAACGGTTCAGGATAATGGACAAGGTATTCCAGAGAATATGTATGAGAGAATATTTGAACCAAGTTTTACATCTAAGAACAGCGGTATGGGGTTAGGCTTAACAATGGTGAAAAAAATGGTGGAAGATTATAAAGGGGAAATAAAAGTTCAATCTTTGGTAGGTGTAGGATCAAGATTTACCATTTCTTTACCAACCAATGTGTAAATGAAATCTTTCGTATTTCAACAATTTGAAATTCTACAGCATAAAAATGTTTTCCGTGTGGGAACGGATGGCGTTATTTTAGGTGCTTTAGTAAATATAGGTACTTCTAAAACGGTTCTGGAAGTAGGTACAGGAACAGGGTTAATATCGCTGATGTTGGCTCAAGGAAATCTACAAGCTGATATTTTGGCTTTAGACATCAATGAAGATGCCGCTGCATTGGCTTCACAAAACTTTTCCAAAGCTCCATTTAGTGACAGGTTAAAAGTGATTCAGTGCAATTATAAAAATTTCACAAGTGAAGATTTGTTTGATTGCATCATTTCAAATCCACCGTATTTTGAGGAGTCTAATTCCAATAAAGATAAAATTGCCCGTCAAACAGTTGAATTGAATTTTGAGGAACTGATTTCAAAATCTTCTGAATTGTTAAGTGATGACGGTGTTTTTGCTGTGATAATCCCGTATGAAGCGGGGACAGGTTTTATTAAAATTTGCAAAAAATATCAGTTATATCTTAGACGACAGGTAAATGTAATAGGTATTAAAAATTCTTTACCGAAAAGATTAGTTTTGGAATTTCATAGAATACAGAGTTCCGTTTTGGAAGAAAATTTTGTGATAGAAAAAAGTCCGAGACAATACTCGGACCAATATCTTGAACTCACCAAAGAGTTTCATGTTTTCAATAAAAAATAGCGCTCAGCGGAATTTATTCGAATAATTCTGATGTTTCTAAAACGGTAACCTTTCCGTCTTCACATCTTATTGCTTCACCAGGGAAATTCTGAATCATATGGTAGTCGTGAGTTGCCATCACCACAGCGGCATTGTTTTCGAATGCAACTCTCTTTAAAAGCGACATGATTTCATTGGAAGTTTCTGGATCTAAATTTCCGGTAGGCTCATCTGCTAAGATTAGCTCAGGATGATTTAAAAGAGCTCTCGCGATAGCAACACGCTGTTGTTCCCCACCTGAAAGTTCGTGTGGCATCTTGTGCTTCTTGCTCTTCATATTAACGCTTCCCAAAACTTCATTGATGCGATCGTCAATTTTGGTTTTATCTGTCCAGCCTGTAGCTTCCAAAACAAACTTTAAATTTTTTTCCACTGATCTGTCGGAAAGAAGTTGGAAATCTTGAAAGACAATACCTAATTTTCTTCTTAAATCTGGAACATCAGAAGCTTTAAGAGATTCAAGATCATATCCTGCAACGTTGCCTTTTCCGCCCGCCAATGGGATGTGACCGTACAAGGTTTTTAGCAGTGAACTTTTTCCTGCGCCTGTTTTCCCGATGAGGTAGCAAAATTTTCCTTTTTGTATGTGAAGTTCAACATTATTAAGAACAGTAAAGTTTTTCTGAGCAATTTTTGCATTGCTGAGATTAATAATGTTTTCGCCTGTTTCGTGTCTGTGTGGCATTTCAGATAGATTTGAAATTCAAAAATAGCATAAAACTTTAAGTTTTATATTGCTTTTAGGAAATTTTAACAACAAAAAATGCCTGAAAAATTACTTTTCCAAGCATAGATGTATATGATAATTCTTGAGATTATCTCTTCGCGCGTGCAGCACTCACAGTTAAACTCTTTCTGCCTTTAGCTCTTCTCGCAGCCAAAACTCTTCTACCGTTTGGCGTAGACATTCTTTCTCTGAAACCGTGTTTGTTTCTTCTCTTTCTCTCTGATGGTTGGAATGTTCTTTTACTCATTACTGATATATTTAGTCCGTAATTATGTTTTAATTTTCAGATTGCAAAGATATATATTTTTTTATATCCTACAAATTAAATTCAACTTTTTATAAATTAAAAAGATTTCATAATTTTCATGATTAAATGTCATTATCTCGTTTGAAAAAATATAAAATCTATATTACCGCCTACTGGATTTGCGGTATTGATGGTCAACTTAGATACTTATTCTGTTGTATATTTATATAAATTTTTTATGCTCGAATTTTGAGAATGATATGTATTCCTCTGCTAAAAAAGCTATCTTTGAGCCTCGAAAAATCAACCTCATGTTTACATCTCAAGAATTATTAGAAATCTCCAATCTTTTACAACCAGAAAACAAAATTGTTATCCTAACACATTATAATCCTGATGGTGATGCAATTGGTTCTTCTCTTGGATTGAAACATTTTTTGAATGCCAAAGGAGTAAATGCTGAGGTGGTGGTACCTAATGATTTTCCAAAATTTCTAAAGTGGATGCCAGAGGCAAAAAAAATCACCATTGCCGATTACAAAAAGTCTAAAGCTTGGGAACTTGTCAACGATGCAGATGTTATTTTTTGTTTAGATTTTAATGCCTCACACCGTATTGGTAATACCGTTGGTCCGTGGCTGGACAGAGCTCCGGGAAAAAAAATATTAATAGATCATCATCAGCAACCGGATGATTTTGATTACACTTATTCTGATACCAGTATTCCAGCAACTTCGCAAATGGTCTATCATTTTATACAAGCATTAGGAAATGAAGATTTGGTAAATTTGAATATTGCAGAATGTCTTTATACTGGAATTATGACCGATACAGGTGGTTTTAGATTTCGATCTACAAGTGCTACCACACATAGGATTATTGCCAATTTAATTGAGAAAGGTGCCGATCCTGCTAAGATAAACTCTAATACATTGGATACCAACACTGTTTCTAGACTTCATTTGCTTTCTTTGATTTTAAACAGAATAGAAGTGGTAAAAAATGGTGAGGTCGCAATCCTGTATCTTAAAAGAGATGAATTGAGAGAATATGGTTTTGAAAAAGGGGATACCGAAGGATTTGTGAACTATGGTCTGAGTATTTTGGGGGTGAAAATGTCGGCATTTTTCATGGAGGATCTGTACGAAGATTTTATTAAAATTTCATTCAGATCTAAAGATACCATTGATGTTAACCAATTTTCAAGAAAGTATTTCAATGGTGGAGGCCATATTAACGCGGCTGGTGGTAAATATTACAAACCTATTTTGGAGACCATTGAGGATTTTAAAGAAAAAGTAGAAAAGGAAGTATTCTAATTATTTTTTTTGCTTGCTTACACCATCTTTGCTGTAGCCTTTTTCTTCAAGAATTTCGCAGGTGTAGTCATATACTATTTCCCACATTTCTTCAATGCCTGTTTTCTTGAACAAACTAAATTTTGTCATCCCTGGAGGGTCTAAAAAAATATCGCAAGTACTGGCTTTGGCGTATACTGAACTTGCAATGGCAAGGTGTAAGATTCTGTCGAACTCTTTTATCAGACTTAATTTTTTAAGTTCATCATAACCAATGGAATTCACATGAGAACCTATTAAAATATCACAGTTTCCTACCAACGGCTCAATTGGGAAGTTATCAAGAACACCGCCATCTACATGCACTTCATCGCCAATGCGTACGGGAGGAAATACAAAGGGAACGCTGGAAGAGGCTAATAGAATTTCAAACAAAGGACCTTCGGAGAAAAATTTAATATTTCCTTTGGTCATCTCTGTAGTGGCAACGTGAAGAGGAATTTTTAAACAGCTGAAATCATCATCATCAAAATAAGTTTTGAGAAGTTTCACGATAAAATTCGGACTGAAAATACCGTTTTTAGAAAACTGAAATGAAGTTCGGGAAAAAAAAGTGCCTTTGCGAACAATCTCCATCATTTCCTCCGGTGATTTTCCCAGTGAGTAAAAAGCACCCACAACTGATCCTGCACTGGTTCCTGAGATGATGTTAGGGGCGAGGTGGTATTCTTCTAAAGCTTTGAGGACAGCTATGTGTCCTATTCCCCGCATTCCACCTCCTGATAACGTTAAACCGATAACTGGTTTTTTCTTTTTTCTCGAAAAGAAACCCATATTTTATTTGTTAATCTCCTAAAGATACGAAATGTCTGTTAATTAAGGCTCATCGCAATCTCTATCGATTTTTACAAACAGCGAATTAAACTCCTGAGTCATGTTTTCATCATGCTCCAAATGTGGAATATTTTGGTTGACACAATTTCCCCAACCAAAAGTAATCAGATCAACCATGGCATAATTGCGTTTGTCTTTTGAATTTAACCTTTCACTGAATTCTCTCATGATGTTTTCAGGATCTGCATTTACTTTGCTCATCGTTTCACGAAGTTTTTTCCATTCGGCAATCATGGTAGTTTCATCGGTATTTAATGCCAATGCATAATGGTTACAGTCTTTTGAAAACCTGCTGTTCACCAACACCGAAGGATCCGAAAATGCCTCAATCTTCGTTTTTTCGAATTCAAAGCGTGCATCGTGCTCCTTCAGAAGTGTTTTCTTAGCATCATTCCAATATTTGCTATCCACCACCTGAAGATTGTTTAATTTCTGACGGGTGATTTCATAATCCTGATCTAATTTTTGCAGAATTTTTTCCTTATTTTTCCTCACGTCTTCCAAGGCTGCAACATCAAATACACCTGGAGAATTAATCGTGATTCCAGATAATTTATAGTACACTTCAAAAGTTCCTTCCAGTTGTTCTTTGGTATATTTGGAGGAATCATAATAGCCTTTATTGGCGCATAATTCAGTTTCAAACGGAAATGTAGCCAAAGAAGCCGTATCTGTTGTATTATTTTTATGAAGGGCTGCAGTGTCTTTTTCAGAAGATATTTCTAATGAACTTTCCTTTTTGCAGCTGATTAAACCAAAAATAAAAAGTAGTGGGAAAAGGATGCGCATATTACAAAACTAAATTTTTCGGTAAATTGTGAAGCAGCTCTGTATTGATGATTTCTCCACAGATAGACGGTTTTTCAAGGTGACCATTATGACCACAATCTAAAACATAAGATTTAATATTGGTAGAATCTGGAAGGTTTTCAATTGTAGCAGATGTTCTTACAGCATTGTCGTGTTTTCCTGCAATCACCAATATTTTACCTTCAAAATTTTCCATCACTTTTGATTTGTCGGTTCTTTCAATCATACCTTTTGTGCTGGCCAATGCACCCATATTATTGGTGGAAAGTGCCACTTCTTTAGCAAAATCTATTTCACTTTCCAAAACATCAAATTCATTGCTGTTGAAAAGGTTCGGTATCCCTGCTTTTGCGTAGTTAGGGAAAGCTTCTTTAATAATTCTTAAACTTTTTTCGCGGGTCTTTTTTTTCTCTTCATCATCGGCAAAATAGGTGGAGAAAAATAGAGTCATTGTTTTTAGATCTTTTGGATATTTTTCCGCAAATGCCAAAGAAATATAACCTCCCATTGAATGGCCCAACAGATGGAAATTTGAAATTTGTAGGTGATCACAAACTTCTTTTACGGCATCCGCCATCAATTCCATAGTCTGAACCTCAGCGATAATGTCCGATTTTCCGTGTCCTGGTAAATCAATTTTTATAATGGTAAACTTATCCGACAGAAAAGGTTCCATATATTTCCAGATGGTGGTGTTCTCCATAAAGCCGTGAAGCAATACGAGATTTTCTTTTCCTGCACCATTTATTTCAAAATTCAACATTGCTTTTCTTTTTAAAATTTAATTTCAATAATATCTACAAAGCCAGAAGGATTGGGGTCTTTCTCCTGCAGCCGCCATGTTTTTCCACCATCTTTAGTCATGAAAGTTTTGGTAGTGTTTCGGGTATAAACTTTGCCATTGTCATTATCTTGAATACTCTGAATAATTTTTCCCGTGAAATTAAAATGCTTTTCAGAGACCCGTGAAGCACTTCCATTGATGGTGAGGTAGTTTTTCCCTGATTTTGTTCTGCCATCTACCAAATATTCGTTACCGTTGCCATCCACCTTGGTAAATTTGACATTCCCTTTTCCAATCAAATCGTGAGATATGGTATGCGTTCCAATTAGTGATGGGAATCTATCTTTATTTCTAATGCTGTCATTTATTTTTGTTCTTGCCCTGTTAAGGGAGTCAATAATCGCAGTACTATCAATTTTTGAGGGGTTTGAATCGCTTGTTGTATTGTCTTTTTTCTGACAAGAAATGGTGATGATTAGTATGGGAATAAGAAGAAATATTTTTTTCATGAAACTGTTTTCTCAAAAATAATAAATGAGCACCAAAAAAGAAGCATGTTCACGAAAAAATAATGTATGATTTTTGTGTTGAAAATTAATAAGGCAAAAAAAACCTAGTCCTTCAAGACTAGGTTTTTTTATCGTTTCAATTTTATTTTTTATTTTTAAAATATTGAACTCCGCATTCCAGAAATTTCTTAAAATCCTCTTTTGGCATATATCCAGAAACAGGAGTGTTGATTACTTTGCCATCAGGCGTCATCAATACATAGTGTGGTTGGGAGTTATTATTGAAGTTCACCTGTTGGAACATGCTCCATCTGTCGCCTATGGTTTTTATTTTTTTCATTTGTCCACCACCCATATCTATTTTCGTTTGTGCGGCCTCAGGAAGTTCTTCCTTATCGTCAACATAGAGAGAAGCTAACACTACATCATTCTGAAGAATAGGCAGTATATCGGGTTCGCTCCAAACGAATTCTTCCATTTTACGACAGTTTTCGCAACCGTAACCCGTAAAATCTATTAGAATAGGTTTGTTTTCTTTTTTGGCAAGTTCTATTGCAGAGAAGAAATCATGTTCAGGATGCATTCCTAAAATACCATCATTTTCGTCGTGAAAATAACTTACATTAAGTGGTGGCAAAATTCCACTTAACAACTGCAGTTTTGGCCTTTCTGCTGGTAATAATCCTTGGATCAGATAAATCAGAAATCCTATGCCTAAAACTCCGAAAAGTTTTCTACCCAATGATATCTTTGGTTTTTTATCATCGTGTGGGAATCTTATAATTCCAAACAAATATAAAACCAACCCTAGGGTGATAATGATCCACAATACGATGAAAAGTTCTCTCTTTAGCAAGAATGTTTTAGAAACTAAGTCTGCTTTTGATAAGAATTTTAAAGCAAGTCCTAATTCAATAAATCCTAAAACTACTTTTACCGTATTCATCCAACCTCCAGACTTCGGTAAACTTTGAAGCGCCTGTGGGAACAGTGCCAGTAATCCGAATACAATTGCCCAAGCCAAACCAAAACCACCTAAAGCGAATGTTAACAACATGGGAACATTTGTAGAACCCGTAACAGCACTTCCTAATAGACTTCCTAAGATAGGACCTGTACAAGAGAAAGAAACGATTACTAAAGTCAGCGCCATGAAAAATATACCAATTAATCCTCCTGCTTCTTCAGCTTTTGAAGATTTGTTGGCAATGGAGCTTGGTAATGTAATATCGTAATATCCAAAGAAACTTCCTGCAAAGAAAATGAAAATAATAAAGAAGAAAATGTTCAGCCAGACACTCGTCGAGATCTGGTTAAAAATATTTCCCGCAATACCATCAATTAGGTGAAAAGGAACACTTAGTAAAACGAAAATCAAGAGGATAAAAAAACCGTAAATAAGTGCATCTCTCTTGCCTTTTGCTTTGTTCATACTACCTTTTGTAAAGAAAGATACCGTTAGCGGAATCATTGGGAATACGCACGGCGTAAGCAACGCAATTAAGCCACCAATAAAGCCGAGAAATAGGTAAGTCCAGTAGTTTTCGTCATTGGATTCTGTTTTTGTTCCGCAATCAGTCAATGGGTTTTTAAAATCGATACTTTCAATTTTTAGTTTTGTAGGATCTAATTTTGAAGCTTCTGCTACAGTGATAGTACCTGTTTTAGGGTTTTCTACTACGGTTTCTACTCTAGAAGAATCTACTGCTGCAACTGTTTCGGTTTTGGTATCTTCTGGATTTTCTTCAGCTTTTGCGCCCGTTTTGGATGCAACAGCCTTATTAAATTCTAAAGTATTGGGAGCCAGACAAACCCTATCATCACATGTTTGATAAGTAATTTCGGCAACTACATCACCTGGTTTAGTGGGATCTTTTAGTTTAAATTTTTGTTTAAAATCTGCATTATTGGAATAATATACTATTGTTCCTCCAAAAGCTTCTGAAAATTCTGTTTTCTTTTTACCTACTTCCTGAAATTTCCCAATGAGCTCAATGTTCTTTCCAGTTACTTTATATTCAGTGGGTATTCCTGTATCTGGCGGCAGGTCTCTGGAGTAAATATGCCAACCACTTTCCATGGTGGCGCTCAAAACCGCTTCATATTGGTTGTCGCCAACTTCCTTAACATCGAATTTAAATTTTACAGGGTTTTTTATCTGCGCAGATGCTGTGGAGAATAAAAATATTGCTATAAAAAATAACCAGTTCTTAAACTTCATTGCTCTTTTCATTGTATATTGTAAGAATGTTTGTAGTATTGTTGTTTGCCGCAAATCTTCGGTCTTGTCTAAACGGAATAACTCCCAAAACATTATTTTGAGCATCACTCAATAGCCAAATTTTTTGCTTGGCTAAAATAGACAATTTTTCGTCCTTAAAAAATTTTCCCACCTTCTTACTTCCATGAAACCCTACAGGAAAAAAGGTGTCACCTGCTTCTTTCTTTCGCAGGTAGAGCGGAAAATATATTTTTGAAGAATCAAAATCCCAAGAAAAGCTATTATAGATTTCGTCTATGTGGACAATTTTATTTTCTAATTTAAATTTTTGATGATGTGAAGTACAAGTTTCAATCAACATTATTTTATTTTCTTCAGTTGGGTTTTCTTTTTTCCAGCTGATGATGAGTTGATTTCTATGAATAATGATCTGGTGCGAAAAGGTATTAAATAAACTGCCTGTTGGAGTCTGTAAGATTTTTATGATCTCGGTGTGGTTGGTGACTCCAATTTTTTTTAGGATTTCAAATTGAACAAACTGGCTTTCCGAAGCCAATTGCTCGCGGTCGACAATGATTTCATTATGGTTTTGGGAAATGATCAGTTTCTTGAAAATCGCATCAATTTGTTGGTTGATAAAATCTTTTGCCTGATTTAAAATGGTTATACTGGTTGAAAAATTTTCCAAAAAATGATTGTTGGTGTCTAAAAGCAGTGGAGTAATCTCATTCCTGATTTTGTTCCGTAAATAATCATTTTTTTTATTGCTTTCATCT
The DNA here is from genome assembly GCA_023458535.1 of Bacteroidota bacterium. Lineage (GTDB taxonomy): Bacteria > Bacteroidota > Bacteroidia > Flavobacteriales > Weeksellaceae > Chryseobacterium. Next base: position 21,619 of record JAEWYW010000013.1, on the reverse strand, counting down.
TCGCGAAATTCAATATTATTTTCAGCTGCAAAACGATAAATATCTTCTTTTGAAAACTTTAAAAGAGGTCTTAAAACATTATTTTCATTATTCGTGATTCCACTCAAACCAGTTATTCCCGAGGCTTTTGAAAGATTGATAATGAAGGTCTCCAGTTGGTCGTTGAGATGATGAGCGGTCACCAAATACTCAATGTTTTCCTCTTCCTGAATCTTCTTAAAAAAAGAATACCGAATATTTCTTGCCCATACTTGTATCGAACCTTCTGGTTTTTCGTCTTTCTCCGTAACTTCATAAATGTGAATGGGGATTTGATGTTCTTGAGCAAAATCTACCACAGTTTTCTGATCTAAATCTGAGCTTTCACCACGCAGTTTATAGTTCACGTGGGCAATTTCAAAAGATAAATTTAAATCTTTAAATAAATTCGCCATCACCATTGAATCCGCTCCACCACTTACAGCCAGCAAATACCTGAAATTGTTGGGTTGGTGAAGTGTTTTTTTAAGTTCATTTTCGAACAGCAAATGGGTGAGCATGGCTTTTTAAGGTTTCTTTAAGCAAAGATAATTTATCTTTCCAATTGATTTCCCTAACTTTGACTGAAATAAAAATTTACTTTATGAAGCTATTAAAAATGTTTGCCGTTTCTACAATGGCACTTGGAATGATGACGTCGTGTATTAGTAAAAAACAATATGATGCATTAAACACCAACTACAAACAGTGTGTTGAAAATATTGGTGAGAGACAAAGCGAAATACAAAGTTTAAAGTCTCAAAACGCAGGTTTAACCAGTCAGAACGATCTGTTAACAAGACAAAACGATGCGCTAAAATCTTCTTTGGATGCGTGTTTAAGCAATACAGGGAAAAGTTCAGCCAATATCGATAAGCTGGTGGGCGAAATCAATGCTTCGAATGCATACATCAAACAATTAATTTCTTCAAATGCTAAAAATGACAGTCTGAATCTTGCATTGTCTAACAAGTTAAAAAGATCGTTGGATAATGTAACCGATGAAGATGTACAAGTAAAAGTTTTAAAAGGTGTGGTAATGATTTCTTTATCAGACAAAATGTTGTATAAAACAGGAGATTACAATGTATTGCCAGCCGCACAGGAGGTATTAGGTAAAGTTGCTAAAGTAATTAACGATTACGATAAATATTCAGTTCTTATCGAAGGGAATACCGATAATGCTCCGCTAAATTCACCGAATTTGCCAAGAGATAACTGGGATTTATCTGCGTTAAGAGGTACAGCGGTAGCAAAAGTTCTTCAAACTCAGTTTGGTGTTGATCCTGCAAGAATAACTGCAGGAGGTAGATCTGAATACAATCCTAAATCAACCAATATGAGCGTTTCGGGAAGAGCAGAAAACCGTAGAACCGAGATTATTATTATGCCGAAGTTAGACGAGTTTATGAAATTAATGAACATTGCTCCGAATAATAAATAATACATTATTAAAATTAACTATAAACCTTGTTGAGACATTTCAGCAAGGTTTTTTTTGTTTCCATGTAAAATGCGTATTTTTGATATAAAATATAAAGAATGAGCTTTTTTGAAGAAACCAGTCCAGAAATGGATCGTTATTTAGAAGATCATGCATCTCAGGAACCTGATATTCTGAAAAGACTTCGTAAAGAAACCTACCAAAAAACGACACAGCCTCATATGATTTCGGGCTATCAGCAAGGAAGGTTACTTTCCATTATTTCAAAATTGAGAAAGCCTGAAAACGCTTTGGAAATCGGAACTTTCACGGGTTACGCCACATTATGTATTGCCGATGGATTGGCTGCCGATGGAGTGATTACCACACTAGATGTAAACGAAGATTTAGCCTACATTCCAAAAAAATATTTTGCTGAAAGTAATTTTTCTTCCCAAATCAATTTTAAACTTGAAGATGCTATTGCTTATTTAAAAGATACAGATGAGGTTTTTGATTTTGTTTTTATTGATGCCGATAAAGAAAATTATGTAGAATACTTCAATCTCATAAAGCCAAAACTCCAAAGTGGAGCAGTAGTTATTTTTGATAACGTGCTTTGGTACGGAAAGGTTCTGGAAGAAAATCCCAAAAAAAAATCCACAAGAACGATTCAGGAGCTTAACGATTTTATTGCAAAAGATGAAGATTTCGAAAATCTTATTTTACCTTTGCGAGACGGAGTAAATTTGCTTCTTAAAAAGTAATTTTTGAATAAAACTTAAGTAAGACGACTCATTTTTTTGAATCTTACACAACATACCCATGGATAAAGGAATTTGTATCGTAACAGTAGCGCCTATTCGTGCTGAAAATTCAGATAAGGCAGAAATCGTAACTCAAATGTTGTTTGGGGAAAGTGCCGATATTTTAGAAGTCAATAAAAACTGGACGAAAATTAAAATGCATTACGATGGTTACGAAGGCTGGATGGATACCAAACAAATAAAAGCAGTTTCTGAAGCGGAACTTTCAAAGAGAAAAACTAATGTTATTACCGAAGATTTCTCTTCTGTGATGATGAAAGATGGTAAAACACTTCTTTCAATGGGTTCTGAAGTTGAATTTCCTGCCGTTTCTTCAAGAAGAAGTCATGATTTGCGAGAAAGCATTGCACTAACAGCTAAAGAATTCATCAATATTCCCTATTTGTGGGGAGGAAAAAGTTTTTTTGGTGTGGATTGTTCAGGTTTTACCCAATTGGTTTTTAAGGTGAACAATGTTAAACTCCCTAGGGACGCTTATCAGCAGGCAGAAGTGGGTGAGGATTTAACCTTTGTGGAAGAAGCCAAACCTGGCGATTTGGCATTTTTCGAAAATTCTGAAGGAAGAATTATTCATGTGGGAATTATGCTTGAAAATCAAAAAATTATTCATGCGTCAGGAAAAGTAAGAATTGATACCTTAGATTCTACAGGAATATTTAATCAGGAGCTCAATAAGCATACGCATAAATTAAGGTTTTTAAAATCTGTTTTGTAAAGAATGTCCGTTGTTGCTATTCTTTTAAATACCATCAATTTAATCTTGCTTATTGGAATTTGGGCATATGCATTTAAGCATTACAGACAACTTCCCCAAACCATTCCTGTGCATTTTGATTTTGATGGTAAACCTGATGGATATGGAAACAAAAAATTATTTTGGGTGCTGCCTGGCTTGGCGTTAATTTTATATGCAGGTTTACGAGTTGCAGATATGTATCCTGAAACTGGAAATTATGTAGTTGAAATTACGGAAGAAAACAGGGAATTCCAGTTCGGTTTGGCTAGTGCTTTTACACAGGCAATGACTTTCGCAATTAATGCGTTATGTTTTTGTATACAAGAACATATTGTGAAATTACAGAAAGATCGAGAAGCAAATTCCAGAATACCTTACTGGGTGTTTATTATTCTGATATTTTTCTTAACCATGGCATTTATTATTGTTTCAGCGAGCGTAAAATGAGTTTTTTTTATAACATATTTGTGAATCTTCTTATTTTCGGAATGAAAGTAGGAGCAGCATTCAATTATAAATTGAAGCGAGGCCTTGCTGGAAGAAAACAATCTTGTGCAAAAGTAAAATCAAGTTTTTCAAAGGCAGATAAGGTGATTTGGATGCATGCAGCTAGTCTGGGAGAATATGAACAGGGCTTGCCAGTACTTGAAGAATTGAAATTTCTTTTTCCACAGCATAAAATTTTGGTCACGTTTTTTTCTCCGTCAGGTTATGAGAACGTTATAAAGAAAAATACCATTGCAGATGTGGTGTGTTACTTGCCGTTCGATAAACCATCTTTTATTAAAGATTTCACGTCGAATTTTACTACCGATATTTTTTTTACTGTTAAATATGATTTTTGGTATTATTTACTGCAAGAATTAAAAAATCAGCATGCTCGAATTTATGTGGTTTCTGCATATTTCTATGAAACTCAAATTTATTTTAAACCATACGGACATTGGTTTGTAAAGCAGTTGAAAAACAACGTCAACTGGATTTTCCATCAAACAAAACATTCCACGGCCATAGCTCGACAAATAGGTTTAGTAAATTCCTCAACAGCAGGTGATACCCGATTCGACAGGGTAAAAATGCTCAGTGAGAGAAATAATAATGTAGATGGCATCAGTGAGTTTAAAAATAGGGAAACATTAATTGTCTTTGGAAGCTCTTGGGAAAAAGAGGAAAGAATTGCGGAACTTATTCATGCTAAAGCCCCAGATATAAAAATGATTATCGCTCCTCATGATTTGAAGAGGGTAGATGCCATCAAAAAAACTTTTCCCAAAGCAGTATTGTACAGCAACATCAATGAACATAGTTTGGCAACACTTAAAGATGCTTCTGTTTTAATTATAGATTGTATTGGGTTGCTGTCAAAAATTTATTCCTACGGTAATTTAGCTATTGTTGGTGGAGGTTTTCATTCAAAAGGACTTCATAATATATTAGAAGCAGCAACGTTTGGTATTCCTGTTTTTTTTGGAAATCAGTACATGAAAAATCCAGAAGCAGATGGATTGATCGCTGAAAATGGGGGTAAAAGTTTTGACGATGAATTCTTTGCGGCTCCTTTTATTGTGGATCTTTTACGACGACCAGAAATGTTGGAGGAAATGGGGAAGTGTGCCTATAATTTTGTCCACCATCAACCCAATTCTACTGAAATTATTGTGAAAAAAATTATGAGCGATTTTTCTTATTGAAAAAGCTCGAATATTTCAAAAATCCATTTATTGCCCAATTACCCGTGTAGTACAGAGATTTTAATGAAGAAAATTTCATATGATCTTTATAGACAAGATATTGATCTTTTATGATATTGTGTTTATTTCGTGAAACACTGGAAGGATGCATTCTGTATACAGCCATTGTCTTCTGAAGCGGCATTCCTACTGGTATTTTTCTCAGTAAATTCAGCCACATGACGTGATCTTCTCTCTTACTTCCTTCCGGGAAATATTCCTTGCCAACTCTTTTTGAATCATACATCGATGAAAGCAGAGAAAGTCGACATGTCTGAAGCAAATTATTGAAAGTTACTTCCTTATCTGCAATAAAATCAGCCAAGAGCGGTTGAAGGTTTTCGTCGCATCGAGAATAATTGGAATAGGCAAGTTCAGCGTGATTATTCTTCATAAAAGAAATCATTTCTTCTAAGAAATTTTCAGTCCAAAGGTCGTCAGCATCTAAAAAAGTAATATATCTTCCAGATGCATTTTTTAGAGAGGTGTTTCGGGCTTTCCCTGCGCCCCCATTTTTATCAGTAGAAAAAATTTTGATGCGAGGATCACTAATGCTTGAAAGTATTTCTAAGGTATTGTCAGTAGAACAATCGTCGGTAATCAGCCATTCCCAATCTGTAAATTTTTGATTTAAGACAGATTGTACAGTTTCTTTAATAAAGTTCGCAGAATTGTAACAAGGAGTAATAATTGAAACTTCTGGCATTGCTGTGTTTTTGCAAAGATAATATAAATTAGAATGGTATTATTAATAGGTTTTTAGCAGTATTTTTAAATTTTTAATAAAAGATTACAAAAAAAGTGATAATTTTAGACCGTAAAAATTTAACCTATGAAGAAATTGGCTGTAATATTTGCAGGATTGTCACTATTTGTTGCAACTTCTTGTAATGATGATAAAGAGGATCCCGTAATGTATTTTCCTATTGCTGGTACTTGGCAACCAATAAGAGAAACATGGACGGAGGTTCCTAATAATCCAGATCCGGTATCAGATCCTATATATTATACTGCTTGTCAACAACAATCTCGTTGGGTTTTTCAATCGAATTTTTCAGGTAGTATTGAAGATCATGATGACACGGCTGCTGGAACGTGCGCTGTAACTGGTGTTAGAACGTTTACATATTCTTACAATGGAAATGGTGATGATAACTTTCAGATTAAGTATGGAGGACAGATCGTCCCTCAAACAGGTAAAGTAACAAAGCTAACTGCCAATGAAATGAACATAAAATTAGAAACTATAGATAACGCAGGTTATCATTCTAAAACCTATTCATTCAAAAGAGTACAGTAATAATAGAATAATAATTAAAAAAAATCTCATCCTTGGATGAGATTTTTTATTTTAATATTTAAAATTGGGTTGTAAATCATTCTTCATCTTGTCATAAGGTATAAAAATCTCGTAAGGTCCTGCTGCATATGGCATAACTTCGTAAACATTATATACGAAAGTTATTCCTTTCTTAGATAATATGAAATTGTTGGTGAAAGGGACTTTATCCACTAAAAAGTAAACATCTTCTCTGCCACTCTTTGTGAGTGGTGTACCAGTCGGAATCTTATATTTCTCATGAACTGCATTATTAACCATTTCATTGAGCTGTGCTCTATTAGATTTGAAAATATCAGCTGCTGCTAGAAATTTGTTTTGATCCACATCAAAATTATGATAGATCACTCCGCCGTTTCCGTGAGCTCCTCCTGTATACCCATAAAAACTGTATTCAAACGCAAGTCTTTTTCCTGTATTAATAATAGGTGTGAAAACACTCGATGTTGAATAATTATTGGTTAATGAAGGCTCTTGGAAGTCTTTTTCAAATTTTTGAAGGTCATCTTGATAAGATTTCGCATAATCACTATAAGAATTCTGGAGTAATGTGTTAAAATCTCCTGTATTACCGTTATACATTATTTTGCGAATGCTATCGTTGATTAGATTATTATTTTCCGAAGCGAAAAGTTCCTCTTTAAAAGTTGCTGTATTTTTTTTGTAGGGAATATTTTCAGATTTTCCGTAGTATTTAAATTTCATTTGATTATCGACATACGTTTCCTTAAGTTCAAACGGTATGGTTTTGCCGTTGGCCGTCCAGTTTCCTTTAAACGTCAAACCGTCAAATGTTCCTGAAAAAATCTCTTCATGATTATAATCCCTGTTAGGATGGGCAGATAAATTAAGTTTATTGTTTACAAAAACACTGTCCTTTTGCATGAATTCAATCGGCTTTTGTTCGGAAAGGTAATAATAGCTTCCCGCAAAGACGGTTTTGTTGGGGTCTTTACCTCCTGCTTCATTAAAAGAATATTGTTTGGTAAGTTCCATGGCAACAGGTATTTCTCCAATTTTTCCTTCTAGATGCCAATAATTTTTATTGAGATCTGGTTTTAATTCTTCCACTTTAGTAGTATTGGGTTCTTTCTGTGTAGAAACCTTGGTGTCTTCCGTCTTTTTACATGATGTAAAAATCACAAATGCTGAGATGATGATGTATTTCATAATTTTTGATTTCTAATTTATTCGCGTCAAATTCCATGCTAGACTCTAGTATAACGCAGTTTATGTATTTTTTTTGCATTAAGTCATTCTTATTAAATTATATATTTTATTAAACTTTTAACATAAATATTCAACATATGATATTGATTATTGTTTACATTTGATCTTGTTTAAAATAATTCACAATGCCGAATTTAACTCCAAAAACCAATGTTTTAGGTTATTTTAATGCATATCACTTGCTTCGGAGAACTACTTACAATATCACAAAAGCAAGGATTAACTATTATGCAACCAAAACACCCGATCAGGCGCTTACAGAATTGTTTACATTTTCTGCACCTATTCCTCCCAGTCCACTGAATAATCTAGGCGAAACTATTGTGCCGACGATCGCAAATCCTACGATTACTGATACGCAAAATACTGTGAATGTGGTATATGACAATTATTGGTGGATGTATAATGCGCTTAAAGATGTCTCTGCTCAACACAAAATCGCCTATTGGCTGCATCTGCTTTTTGTAACAGATAATGATGCAAGTTTTTTTACGAATTATGACTATAAAGAGCTTTTAAGATTTCATACCAACGGAAGTTTAAAAGATTTAGCGGTTAGAATCACCACCAATCCACGCATGTTGATTTACCTGAATAATAATGTGAACACCAAAAACAGTCCCAATCAAAATTATGCTAGAGAATTTTTAGAATTGTTCACCATTTTAAAAGGGCCACAAATTGCAACTGGAAATTATACCAACTATACTGAAACTGATGTACAACAAGCTGCAAAAGTGCTTTCAGGGTTTACTTTAACTTCTGCTAATCAACTCAATTTAAACAACCGTCTGAATTTAGTGGATCCAGTCACCAATTTGCCAAAAGGTTTTGTAAATATCAATAATCATGATATTAACAATAAAACTTTTTCATCTGCTTTTGGAAGTGCTGTAATTACAGGTGGAAATACTGTGGCGAATGCGGAGGCAGAATTGGTATCATTTGTAAATATGGTTTTCAACCAGGATGAAACGGCAAAAGCATACTGCAGAAGAATGTACAGATATTTTGTGGGGAGAAATATTACTACCGCAATTGAAAACGACATTATCGTTCCTTTAGCAAGCACTTTAAAAGCAAACGGTTATCAAATTCTTCCTGTTTTAAAAACGCTGCTTTCGAGCAAGCATTTTTATGATGAAGAGGATACGATAACTGCGGATCAAATATTAGGAAGCTTGGTGAAAAATCCGTTGGAATTGTATTTTCAAATGTTTTCATTGCTCAACCTCACTACCCCGACTTATTCTGCAAATCCCAGCTCCATGCATAGTTTCATGTCGATTTTCGCAAGCTATTCCCAAAATGCAGGAATGCCAGTTTTCAGACCACAATCGGTAAATGGTTATGCTGGCTACTCAAGCAGTCCGCATTACGACAAGAATTTCATTACAACTGCTTCGCTAAGAATCCGTTATTATAATTCGATAGATTTATTGATCAACGGAACTACTCAAGGAGGATTTTTGTATAAACTGAACTTGCCATTGTTTGTAAAAGATGGTGGAGCATTTCAAAATCCTGCCAATGGAGATTTGTTGGTTTCAGATTTCTGTGAACTGCTATTTGTAGATATTCCGCCAGCGGATAGGCTCACCTATTTCAAGAACATTTTTCTTGGAGGCTTAAGTCTTATCAACTGGCAAAACGAATGGAATAATTATGTAAATACGGGCGTAGCAACCAATGTTAAGATTCCTATCGACCGTCTGGTAAAAGCTTTAGTAAAATCACCTGAATTTCAAGTAATGTAATCATGAAAAGAAGAAAATTTTTAGAGATGATTTCGATGGCAGGAGTGGGAACTCCGTTCCTTTTAAACGGGATGCCATCAAGATTTATGAATCAGTTTATGGATTTCAATTTCAGTTGTGATGCTGTTAATGAGCGCGTACTGGTAATATTGCGTCTTGCGGGTGCCAATGATGGCTTAAATACTGTAATACCAGTAAATCAATATGATAATTATGCGAACCTTCGTCCCAATATAAAAATTGCACAGACGGGAACAGGCGCTTATATTCCTTTAGATACTACTGTTGCACTTACAAAGCAGGTCGGTCTTCATCCTTCAATGACGGGTTTTAAATCTTTATACGACTCCGGAAAATTAACGTTACTAAATGGTGTGGGCTATCCGAATCCTAATTATTCGCATTTCAGATCAGAAAATTTGATGTTTGCCGGAAAAGACGGTTCTAATAATCAGGATTTGTTAGATGGCGTCTTTGGCAGATATTTAGGAAATCTTTATCCAGGTTTGAGTGGTAATCCTACAACGCAAAATCCAGATCCTTTGGCTATTCAGTTGGGAAATCTTAATCCGTGTTTATTTTACGAGCACGTAACCGAGAAAAATATTGAATACAATCTTTCTGGTTTTCAGAATACCCTTTTTGGAGGTTTGCAAAACTTAATAATTCCCCAACAGTCTGAATATAATGATTTGTTAGATTACATAAAAGGTGTTGCTACAAGCATGGACACCTATTACAATAGAGTTATGGCTGTGTTTAATGCTGGAAATAATTCTACTACTTCTTATCCAACTTCTACGCTTGCCAAACAGTTAAAAACAGTTGCAAGGCTGATAAAAGGCGGAAGCAAAACCAAAATTTTCCAAGTGAATTTAGGCGGTTTTGATACCCACGTCAACCAGATTCAGTCGGGAAGTACACAGTTAGGAAACCATGCCAATCTTCTTGCAGATATATCTAATTCCATTAGTGCATTTCAAGCAGATATAGAAGCTTTGGGAATTGGACACAAGATTATGACGATTACCTTTAGCGAATTTGGAAGGCAGGTACGGGAAAATTCAAGTTTAGGAACAGATCACGGTGATATTGCTCCATTCTTTGTTATTGGAAATAACTTAAGCGGCGGAATAATGGGTGATCATCCGTTATTTACCAATACAACAAGTTATTATTATAGTCAGACTCAAAGAAAATTCGATTACAGACAGATATTTGCATCACTGCTTCAAGATTGGTTGGGAGCCGACTCTGGATTAATAAGTTCTACAGAATTACAAGATTTTGTGACCCCAACAAATAAAATCAACATTGTATCTTCTTCTAGTGTTGCTTCAGCGGTATGTACAACTTTAGGAACTGCTGATGTTGCAACCAAAAATAAAATGATGGTATATCCTAACCCCGCAAAAGACTATATTCATATAGATTTCCCTAATGAAATGCTTGGCAATGAAGCCTATATTTACTTCTATGATGCCTCTGGAAGACAGGTTCTCACGGAGAAAGAAAGCGTTAATAATCACAGAACAAATGTATTTATTGGCAATCTGCCCAATGGGAACTACATAATTAAAGTAAAAGTGAAAGAAGATGAATTCGCTACTAAAGTAATTATCGCCAAATAGAACAGGTGTAAAAAAATTAATCATGTAATATTTTTAAAATAAATCCTCGTCAATTGATGAGGATTTATTCATTTATAATTGCTTAAATTTGTGCTCATTTAAAATAAAATAATGTTTTACGATCATCAGCAGATTGAGCAAAAGTGGCAAAAATATTGGGAGGAAAACCAAACATTCAAAACCTCTAACGAAACTTCAAAGCCTAAATTCTACGTTCTCGATATGTTTCCTTACCCTTCTGGTGCGGGATTGCATGTTGGTCACCCACTAGGGTATATCGCGTCGGATATTTATGCGAGATATAAAAGACATCAGGGTTTCAACGTTCTCCACCCAGCGGGATACGATAGTTTCGGACTTCCTGCGGAGCAATATGCCATCCAAACTGGTCAACACCCTGCTGTGACCACTGAGCAAAACATTAACCGTTACGAAGAGCAGTTAAAGAAAATAGGTTTTTCATTTGATTGGAGTCGGGAAGTGAGAACTTCAGATCCCTCTTATTATAAATGGACACAATGGATCTTTATTGAATTTTTCCATTCATGGTATAATAAAGATGCTGATAAAGCAGAGCCAATCTCATCCCTTGTTCAACATTTTGAAAAACACGGAACAGAAGGTCTGAATGCTGCCGAAACTGAAAAATTACAATTTACTGCTGAGGAATGGAATATGGCTTCAGAGATCGATAAAGAAGATATCCTATTAAACTACCGTTTGGCTTATCGGGCAGAAACCACGGTGAACTGGTGTCCAGCTTTGGGAACTGTTCTTGCCAACGACGAAGTGAAAGATGGTAAATCTGAACGTGGTGGTTTTCCTGTTTTTCAAAAGAAGATGATGCAGTGGAGCATGAGAATTTCTGCCTATTCTGAAAGATTATTACAAGGCTTGCAAACATTAGATTGGCCACAACCTTTAAAAGATTCTCAAGAATACTGGATTGGGAAATCTCAGGGAGCTTCTGTAAAGTTTTTAGTTGACGGTGAACAGCTGTCAGTTGATGGAGAACAGAACTCCAATAGCCAAATTGAAGTCTTCACCACAAGACCTGATACCATATTTGGAGCAACATTCATGGTGTTGGCACCAGAAAATCCTTTGGTGGAAAAATTAACAACCGAAGCTCAAAAAGCGGAAATTGAAAATTATATAGAAGAAACTTCCAAAAAAACAGAGCGTGATAGAATGGCTGACGTGAAAAACGTTTCCGGAGCTTTCACAGGAAGCTATGCAACAAATCCGTTTAGTGGTGAAAAAATGCCTATCTATATTTCAGATTATGTTTTGATGGGTTACGGAACAGGTGCTGTGATGGCTGTCCCTGCACATGATGAGAGAGACCACCGTTTTGCAAAAAAATTCGGTTTAGAAATAAAAAAAGTTGTTGAAACTGATGAAGATATTCAGGAGAAATCTTTTGATTCTAAGCATTCAGTTTGTGTCAATTCAGATTTTTTAAATGGATTGAATTACAACGATGCCAAATCAAAAATCATTTCTGAAATAGAAAATAAAGGAATAGGGCACGGAACCACCAATTACAGACAGCGAGATGCTATTTTCTCCCGTCAGAGATATTGGGGCGAGCCAGTACCTATCTATTATAAGGATGAAATGCCATACACTTTACCCACTTCAGCCTTACCTTTGGAGTTGCCAGAAGTGGAGAAATATTTACCTACCGAAGATGGAGATCCACCTTTAGGAAACGCTAAAAACTTTGCTTGGGATGAGGTAAACCAAAAAGTTGTAGCTACGGATTTAATTGATCATAAAACCATTTTCCCGCTGGAATTGTCTACAATGCCAGGTTGGGCGGGAAGTTCTTGGTACTTTTTAAGATACATGGATCCGCATGATGATGAGGTTTTCTGTAAAAAAGAACTTTCAGATTATTGGGGACAGGTAGATTTATACATCGGCGGAAGCGAACATGCCACTGGTCATTTATTATATTCCCGTTTTTGGAATATGTTTTTAAATGACAGGGGGTTTATCAATCAAAATGAACCTTTCCAGAAGTTGATTAACCAAGGGATGATTTTGGGAATGAGTGCTTTTGTATTCAGGGTCAATGGAACTAATCAATTTGTGTCAAAAAATATAGCCGGCAATTATCAAACTCAAAAGATCCACATTGATATTTCTTTACTAAAAGGAACATCTGATGAATTGGATGTTGAAAAATTCAAATCTTGGAGACCGGAATTTGCAGATGCCGAATTTATTTTAGAAGATGGAAAGTACATTACTGAGCGCGAAGTCGAGAAAATGTCTAAATCCAAATACAATGTTGTCAATCCAGACGATATCTGTGAGGAATACGGTGCAGACGGTTTAAGATTGTATGAAATGTTCTTAGGTCCTTTGGAGCAGTCGAAACCTTGGAATACGCAAGGTCTTAGTGGTGTTTATGGCTTTTTAAAGAAATTTTGGAATTTATATTTTCACGAAGATATTTTTGAAGTCTCCGATGAAGAACCAACAAAAGCAGAATATAAAATTCTTCATACCTTAATAAAGAAGGTAGTGTATGATATTGAGAACTTCTCTTTCAACACTTCTGTTTCATCTTTTATGATAGCTGTAAATGAGTTGCAAAAACTCAAATGCAACAAAAGAGCTATTTTAGAACCTTTGGCGATCATCATTTCACCTTACGCTCCGCATATTTGTGAAGAGCTTTGGAGTTTATTAGGTCATCAAGATTCTATAGAGTATCAAGCATTTCCAAAATTGGAAGAAGCATACCTTGTAGAAGATGAATTTGAATATCCCGTGAGTTTTAATGGTAAAATGAAATTTAAAATCTCGCTTCCTACCAACATTTCTGTTGAAGAAATAGAAAAAAATATCCTTAGCGAGGCAAAAACGGTTCAATATTTCGAAGGAAAAACTCCGAAGAAGATAATAATTGTACCGAAAAAGATCGTTAATATAGTAATTTAATAAAATTTAACATTGGTAATTTGTGAAAATATCATTGATAATTTTTATGATTTTTTAACGTAATAGTTGTATTTATAAATTTTATATAAAATAATTCTAAATAATTAAAATATCGGAAGTGTAATAAATAATTGTTATGAAAAAAATAACATTTGTTGAGTTAGGTCTCTTGCATTTTAATTAAATTTGGCTTTATTTTACACCCTTGAAATTATTTAAAAAAATATATAATATATAATTTAGTTTAATATGGAAATGAATGTTTCAAACAAAGAAGAGCAAGTAGTTGCTAGAAAGACTGGAGGTTTAAACCCAGGTATTGTAATTCCTATTTTATTTGTAATAGGTTTCGCTATTTATTTTTTCATTTTAGGTAATCCGGGTAACTTTAAGGCGGATCCTAGGTTAGCTGGTGCAACTGTTGCTACTGCTGATATTGAAGCAAAGGAGATGCATCCTGAGTCGTTCATGGGTATTATTTACATGGGTGGTATTATCGTACCTATCCTTATTACTTTCATGATCATCGTAATCGTTTTCGCTTTTGAGCGCTACTTCGTTTTAGGAAAAGCATCTGGAAAAGGTAATGTTGATAATTTTGTTGTAAAAATTAGAAGTTTATTAAATCAGAATAGAATAGACGAGGCTCTAGAAGAGTGCGACAGACAAGGAGGTTCTGTAGGTAACGTTGTAAAAGAAGGTCTTACTACTTATAAGGCACTTTCTCATGATACTACAATGAACAAAGAGCAGAAGATGGTTGCTCTTAACAAAGCTATCGAAGAGGCTACAACTCTTGAGATGCCAATGTTAGAAAAAAACATGATGATCCTTTCTACTTTAGGTACTGTTGCAACGTTAGTAGCGTTATTAGGTACTGTAATCGGGATGATTAGAGCATTCTTCGCGTTAGGTGCTGGTGGAGGAACTCCAGATGCAGCTGCATTATCAATCGGTATCTCTGAAGCACTTATCAACACTGCTTTAGGTATTGGTACTTCTGCAGTAGCTATTATACTTTATAACTTCTTTACATCTAAAATCGATGGATTAACTTATAAGATCGATGAGATCGCAATGAGCATCCAACAGTCTTTTGCAGAATTCCACTAAGATTTTTGCAACCCGAATTGATTTGTTTCAATTCAAAAAAACAGAAGTTAAATAAAGTAATAATAAAGCAATGGCGAGAATTAAACCAAAAAGACATGGTGTAGTTACCGATATGACAGCGATGTGCGACGTTACATTTCTATTATTGACGTTCTTCATTATGACCACTCAGTTCAAAAAACCAGATGTGGAGCAGATAAAACCGCCATCTTCAATTTCTGAAAAATTGTTACCAGACGCAAGTTTAATGACAATTAATGCAACTACAGACGGGAAATTTTATTTCCAGCCAGTAGAAAACGCAACAGAAAGATTACAGCTTTTAGAAAATATGGGTCAGAAGTACAATATGACTTTTGATAACAACGAGAAAGCGGCATTCCAAAAAGTTCAGGCAATTGGTGTTCCAATGAGCCAGTTGAAAAGCTATTTAGATTTGCCTGAAGATGAGCAAAAGAATTATAAAAGTCCAACAGGAATTCCTATGGACTCTACAAACAAGCAGCTAATTGATTGGGTTCAGCAAAGTTTAGCCGTTAATCCTGATTATAAATTAGCGATTAAAGGTGATGTTGAAACAAAATATCCCAAAATTAAAAGTTTGTTTGAAGGTTTAAGAGATATTGATTTTCTTAAATTTTGGTTGATAACATCTCAAGAAGGAGGTTCAAATTAATATTCAGAAGTAATGGCACAAGTACAAGTACAAGAAAAAAGCGCGAAAGGCGGAAAGGTCCGTTCCAAGAAACTGAACCCAACGGTGGATATGACACCCATGGTAGATTTGAATTTCTTGCTATTGATGTTCTTCATGTTTACATCAACATTTAGTAAACCAAACGTGATGGATTTAGGTCTTCCAGCGAAACCAAAACCAGATGCACCAAAACCCGAACCAACAGAAATTGATTTATCAAATTCGATTACTCTTTTATTAGGAAAAGATAATAGAGTATTTTGGCATCAACAAGATCAAGCAGGTCTGAATGATCAGACATTGACGGAAACTTCTTTAGATAGAGAAGGGATAAGACAAGTTATCACGCAAGCAAAAGCTAGAGCTAAGAATAAAGATCTGTTTACAGTTATCATTAAGCCTACAGACGATGCTGCATATAAAAACTTTGTGGATATTCTTGATGAAATGGCAATTACCAAAAACGAGCGTTATGGGGTTACAGACCTTAAACCTTGGGAGGAAGCTATTTATAAAAGGAAAACAGGAGGTGCTGCTGCGCCTGCTGCATCAGGGACAAAGTAATTTAACCATTAAATATTAATACAATGGCAGATGAAAGATCTTACAATCAAAATCTTACGCTAGACGAGATTGTATTTGAAAATAGAAATAAGGAATACGGTGCTTACGATATAAGAAGCAATTATAGTAAGCTTTTAACCAAATCTTTCCTTATTGGTACTATCTTGTTTTTAGTTCTTGCATTGGCTCCTTTCGTATATTTGAAAATTCAACAAATGAATGCGAAAGAAGCTCAAGAGGTAAAAGCAGATTTGGTTGAAATTTTACAGGATGATCCTGTTCTTGAGCAACCGAAGGAGGAGGAACCACCTCCACCACCTCCACCAAAAGAAGAAGAACCGCCTCAACAGGAGGTAATTCAGAACGTTGTTCCAGAGCCTAAAAAGGCGCCAAAAGTGGAAACTCCACCACCGCCAATTACAAAGCAATTGGAAACAACAACAGGATTGGAAAATCGGGAAGGTGTAAAGACACCTACTTATACACCTCCACCTCCACCACCATCTACTGGTAACAAAACTTCCACAGCGGAAGTTAAACCTCCGGTAGTATCAAATGAGGTATACGAATCGGTAGATCAAGCTGCAGATTTCAGTGGAGGAGGTATCAATGGATTTAGAAAAAGATTCACAGATAATTTTGATAACAGTTCTGTAGAAGGTGAGGGTACTCTTAAGACAGAAGTAACATTCGTAGTTGAAAGAGATGGATCTATCACACAAGTTAAAGCGAGTGGTTCTAACCAAGACTTTAACAGAGAAGCTGAAAGAACTATTAAAAGTATCAAGCAAAAATGGAATCCAGGGAAAGTGAACGGACAACCTGTACGTTCAAGATTCAGATTCCCAATTTCAATGAACTTTGAATAATAGATTTTATCATTCATACCTATTTAAAAGAGAAGCAATGCTTCTCTTTTTTTTATTTTTAGTACTTTTGTTATATGTTTAATTGGTTGTCATTATTTATCGGGTTAGGATACATTGTCCTTGGCATTGTAGTGATTATTTACAAATTTTTGTTCGTTGCCTTAGATCCAAAAGTATCATTAGCATTAGGGATATTACTCATTGTTTATGGTGTTTTTAGAATTGTCAGAGGCTTTTACAGATTAAAAGATGCTAGAGAAGATGATAAAGAATAGTTGGTGGTTATTCGCAATATTTGTGTTAACTCTTGTAGGTTGTAAAAAAGATATTAATCCAGATAAAGCGTATTATAAAGGTGAGCTAACGATTTTCACCGATGAATCATTTAAGAGCGTTACTGAGGCTCTCGCTGATGGTTATATGATTAATTATCCAGATGCTCATTTAAAAGTGAAGACCGAGAAAGAAGATTTGGCTTTTTTAGATTTACTTAAAAACAAATCTAAAATTATAGTGATGTCGAGAGAACTTTCAAAAGAGGAAATTGCCGAGTACGAAAAACAGGTTTCGCTAAAATATACACCTGCAAGGTTTGCTGCTGATGCGGTGGTTTTTGTCGTTCCAAAAGAGTCTGCAAAAGAGAGTATATCCATGAATGAAATAAAAGAAGGAATGTTATCTACTGACAAACCATTTATTTTTGATGGGACAAATGCCAGTAATCTCAATTTCGTTGCTCAAAAACTCGGTAAACAGCCTAAAGATTTACAATTCTCTATTATCTCTGGTAATGAGAACATTATTGATCAACTTAATAAATTTCCTAACAAAATTGGAGTTGTAGGCTTAAATACATTTAGCAGACCTTACGATACTGCTTCTCAGAAAATGCTTGAGAAGGTAAAAATCTTACCAGTAGAAAATAACGGAAAACTCTACCAACCTACGCGTCCAGAATTGGCCGCCATGAATTACCCTTTCACCAGAGTTTTATATTTCTTAACCAGTGAAGGAAACTTTGATATGGCCAACGGTTTTATTCGTTTTTCATGTACCCATCTAGGCCAGAAAATTGTGGATAAAGAAGGTTTACAGCCTTATAATTTGTACCGAAGAGAAGTACAAATGCGTTAAATTAATATTAATTATCAGTATGATACGTCTAAAATCATATTTTGGTATAAACATTGTGTAAATTAAATTCAATTTTTAAATACTTATAGAAAAAATGAAAATGAAAAGAATAGTAATAGGTGCTGCTGTGTTATTTTTTGGAAACTTTGCTTTTGCACAGAGTTTACAAGAGGGTATCACAAGTGTTGATAGTGATAAATTCGCTCAAGCAAAACAGAATTTCACTGCTATGATTGCTAAGGAACCTACAGCGGATAACTATTTTTATCTTGGAAACACTTATTTAAAACAAGTAGAACCAGATTACGCTAAAGCTTCAGAGAGTTTTACTAAAGGTTTAGCTGCAGATTCTAAAAGCTATCTGAACAAGATAGGTTTAGCTACAATAAAATTAGGTAAAGGAGATAAGTCTGCAATTGCCGAAATTCAAGGTATTGTAAAAGATTCAAAAGAGAAAGATCCAGAAGTTTTATTTAGAGCAGCGGAGGCATTAACTTTATTTGAAAAAAATAACGCTCCTGATGTCGCGATAGACTATATGAATAAGGCTATTGAAAAAGGTCAGAAAAAAGGAGTTCCTGCTAACTATTATTATAGCTTAGGAGACGCTTACAGATTGAAAAAGCTTCCTGGTGATGCAATGACTGCTTATGAAAAAGCATTGCCAATTGCAAAAAGCAAAGCTTCTGTTTACACAAGAATGGCTACACTTTGGATGGCCGCGCAACAATGGAAGTTAGCAGACGAAAATATTAAGAAAGCAATTGCTGCAGATGCTACTTATGCACCTGCTTACAAAGCAAAAGCTGCTTATAACATTAAATATCAACAGAACGCATTGGCAACTCAAGATTTGATCAACTATGCAAAATATGCAGATGAGGATCCATATACTCAACTGGAGATTGCAAAGTTATATTTTACCAATGAAGACTATGCGAATGCTAAGACAACTTTAGATAAAGTGTTTGATAAGGTTGATGATGCTATTAAATACAAGTTGAAATCTTATATTCAATATGGCGATGGAGATTATGCGGGAGCGAAGCAAAATATGGATACTTTTATCTCTAAAGTTGAAAAATCTAGAGTGATGCCAGGTGATCAAGGTTTACAGGGGCTAATCGCTGCTGGATTAGCTAAAAATGAGAAGGATGCTGGTAAAAAACAAGCTTTAATGACAGAATCTCAACAGAAAATTGCTTTAGCAAAAGCAGCGAAAGATGAAACTTTGAAGTGGGATGAAGAATTGACAAAAATTGCTGGTGGTGGAGGTGCTTCTGCATCTGCAGCAGAGGCTGGACCAACAAATCCACAGATCGAAGCTTTAAAGAAAAAGGTTGCTGGTAATCCTCAGGATACAGATGCGCTTTACCAATTAGCAAATGCTTACCAAGAAGCTAAAAACTGGAACGGAGCCATCTTAACATGGCAGAAAATGAGCAATCTTTTGCCAGACTGGGCGCCTGCATATTACAGTTTAGGTTACGCTTACCAACAAGCGCAAAATACTGATATGGCAAAACTGTCGTATGAAAAGTATATTGCAGCTGTAAAACCTGCAGAAATTGAAGCAAATAAAGAAACACTTTCTTATGCATACTTTGCAGTTGCTTACCTTGTAAAAGGTTCTGACCCTGCAAAAGCAAAACAATACACTGCAAAATCTTTAGAGTACAATCCAACGTACCAAGATGCAATAAATCTTAACAAGGAATTAAACAAATAATTCTAAATATAGTTTCCCTGTCTTGTCTGACAGGGATTTTTTTTATCTTTAAACTATGAAAGTAGATATTTTAGCAATAGGAGCACATCCCGATGATGTAGAATTAGGTTGTGGAGGAACACTCGCCAAATTAATTTCTGAGGGTAAAAAAGTTGCCATTATAGATTTGACACAGGGAGAATTAGGAACAAGAGGTACAAAAGAGACAAGAAAAGAGGAAGCAGAAGAAGCAGCCAAAATTCTTGGTATTTCTGCCCGTGAAAACCTGAAGATGAAAGATGGCTTTATCAATAATTCTGAAGAATACCAAATGCGGATTGTAAAGATGATTCGTAAATACCAGCCAGAAATTGTTTTTGCTAACGCTATTGATGACAGACATCCAGATCATGCAAAAGCTTCTAAATTAGCGTCCGATGCTTGTTTTTTAGCGGGTTTAAGAAAGATTGAAACCGACCTTGAAGGCGAAGCGCAGGAATCTTGGAGACCTAAGCACGTATTTCATTATATACAATGGAAAAATATAAAACCTGAATTCGTCATCGATATTTCAAGTTTTATGGATAAGAAAATTGCTTCCTGCCTGGCCTATAAAACACAGTTTTATGATCCCAAGTCCAATGAACCGATGACGCCTATTGCAACGAAAGATTTTCAGGAAAGTCTTACGTATAGGGCGCAAGATTTAGGAAGACTCTCAGGAGTGGAGTATGCAGAGGGTTTCACATCAGAAAAATTAATTGCTTTGAAAAATTTTGAAGGAATAGTTTTGTAGAAATAAAATATTTCCTATATTTGCACCCACGAAACGGTGATTGTAGCTCAGTTGGTTAGAGCGTCGGATTGAGGTTCCGAAGGTCGAGGGTTCGAGACCCATCATTCACCCAAAAAAGAGAAGTATTTTGCTTCTCTTTTTTTTGTGATATTATCCATTTTAATAATTAGATTGGTATCATTTTTTCTTACTATATCGTATAAAAGTTATATTATGATTAAAAAGAATATGCTCTCAACATTGGGACTTTTTACGATTATGGCTGCGAGTGCAGGTATTGTGCAATCATGTACTACTCAGATACCAGTAGGTGATACTACGCAAGTTTCAGTCGATTACGATGGAGTCTATCGCGGAACACTCCCTTGCGCCGATTGTGAGGGAATCAAGACAACAGTCTACCTAAACAAAGACAATACCTACCGATCAATTACTCAGTACATTGGTTCAGATACAGAAACAGTGGATACCGGAAAATTTACTTGGGATAAAGCGGGAAGTACGATCACGTTTAGAGGCAAAGAAAAGGCAAAATATTTTGTAGGTGAAAATACATTAACCAAATTGAATCTTGATGGAACGAAAGTGGAGGGTTCACTTGCAAAATTTTATATGCTTACAAAGGATAATTTTAAAATCCTAAACAAAAGATGGAATTTGGTTGAGTTAAATGGTCAAAAATTTGACGCCAGTAAAACAACTAAAAAAGAAGCCTTCATTATGTTCAATGATGCAGAAAACAGATATGTTGCTTCTGCAGGTTGTAATACGATTTCAGGTTCTTTTATGGTGAATTCCTATAATCATCTTGAATTGGGCGACGGAATGTCGACAATGATGGCTTGTCCTAATCTAGAATGGGAACAGCAGTTGATGGAAGTGTTGAAAACGGCGGATACTTTTTCAATCTCAGGTGATGAACTTCATTTATTTAAAGGCCGTATGCGAGCGATGGCAGTTTTCAAGTCAGGGATAGAACCTCGATAAGGTAAACTTTTTTAATAAACGAAAAAAGACCAGCATAGCTGGTCTTTTTTTATTTTGCTTTTTCTTCTTTCGCCTCTACTTCTGGAAAGCGAGCTAGCGTAAATT
>JAEWYW010000012.1 GCA_023458535.1 Bacteroidota bacterium | reverse complement strand
TGCAATATCCGCCACATGGCTTCAACATAATCTTTGGCATGTCCCCAATCTCTTTGTGCATTTAGATTTCCTAGGTATAGAATATCCTGTTTGCCTTTGGCAATATTCGCCACAGCCATGGTAATTTTTCTTGTAACAAAGGTCTCGCCACGCCTCGGCGATTCATGATTAAACAAAATTCCGTTGCAGGCGAACATATCATAAGCTTCGCGATAGTTTTTTGTGATCCAATATCCATAAATTTTAGCTGCTCCGTAGGGCGAACGTGGATAAAAGGGTGAATTTTCATCGTAGAAACCTCTTTCATTTTTATTTTCGGGTAAGCCACCATACAGTTCGGAGGTTGATGCCTGATAAATTCTTGTTTTCTTTTCTAAACCTAATATGCGTACAGCTTCCAAGATTCTCAGTGTTCCAATTCCGTCCACATTAGCCACATATTCTGGTGAATCAAAACTCACTTTCACATGCGACATAGCACCCAAATTATAGATTTCGTCTGGCTGAACTTCTTGAATAATTCTTATAATATTTGTGGAGTCGGTAAGGTCTCCATAATGAAGTTTAAAACGAACATTTTTCTCATGCAGATCCACATACAAATGATCGATTCTTTGTGTATTGAAAGAAGATGCTCTACGCTTGATGCCATGAACTTCATAGCCTTTTTCTAGAAGTAGTTCTGCAAGGTATGAACCATCTTGTCCGGTAATTCCTGTAATTAGTGCTTTTTTCATTTGTTTGCTATCTATTTAACTAATAGTTTTTAGTTATTTATTTTAATTTTAATAAGCCTCTTAAAATATTTTCTTGATAATCAAGATTAATCTTAATCGCTTTTTTGTGATGACGCCGAGAAATTAATCGTTAAGAAATTTTTCCTTATAAACTTTTGTAATTCCCTCTTGCAAACCAATTTTTGCTTTCCATCCCAAATCATTTATTTTTTGTACATCCATCAGTTTTCTTGGAGTTCCATCTGGTTTGGAACTGTCCCAAATAATTCTACCATTATGACCAACAATTTTTTGAATCATCTCTGCTAAAGCCTTAATTGATAAGTCTTCGCCTACACCGATGTTCACCTGCCCGAAGTCATCATAATTCTCCATCATAAAAACACAAGCTTCCGCAAGATCATCAACATGTAGAAATTCGCGTAATGGTGTTCCGCTGCCCCAAAGTTCTACATCCCTATTTCCATCAAGTTTTGCTTCATGAAATTTTCTGAGCATTGCTGGAAGGACGTGTGAATTGTTAAGGTCGTAATTGTCGTTAGGGCCATATAAATTGGTAGGCATTGCAGAAATAAAGTTGGAGTTGTACTGACTTCTATAGGCATCACACATTTTTATACCTGCTATTTTCGCAATCGCGTAAGGTTCATTGGTGGGTTCCAAAGTTCCAGTAAGAAGATATTCCTCTTTCAAAGGTTGTGGTGCCATCTTGGGATATATACAGCTTGACCCCAAAAACAAAAGCTTCTTTACATCATTTACGTGTGCTTGATGGATTACATTGTTCTGAATCATTAAATTGTCATAAAGAAAATCGGCTCTATACGTGTTGTTTGCATGAATACCCCCCACTTTTGCAGCAGCTAAAAAAACGTACTCAGGCTTTTCTTCAGCAAAAAAATCAGAGACTGCTATAGGATTTCTGAGATCAAGTTCACTGGAAGTTTTCGTTATTAGATTGGTAAAACCTTTTTCCTGCAGATTTCTGAAAATGGCACTTCCTACCATACCTCGATGTCCTGCAATATATATTTTTGAGTCTAAATCCATTTGATGTTTTTAAATATATGATTTTTAATTTTGAAACTTAATCCTTAATTAATAAGGGTACAAATTTACGTTTTCTTGTGATTAAGTACATCTATCACTTCAGCAAGAAGCTCAAGATCGGTATTTTTAGTTTTTTAATGATGAAAATGACTACAATGCATTCGATGGCAATCATCGGGAAGCGCATCAATCCCCAATCAATAGGGTTGAGTTCTTTTATCAATGGGTGAAGAAAGTAAATTCCCATGCTGTATTCCCTGAAAAATAAAGCCATGGAAGCAGATATATTGCACGGCGTTTTTAGTAACAATTGGAAAAATGACGGTGTAAAAATCAGCAGCGAAAAGTACATATTGTAATCTAAAGCGTAACTGTTGTTTTTCACAAAAAAATATTCAGCAAAAGTAGCCATCAATGATATTAAGGATAAAAAAAAGAGGTTTTTTCTGGACATATTTTGAAAGGTGTCATATAGAATTACAAATGCAAATCCGAAAAAAACGCCATTACGAAAATTGGTAAAGTAGTGAAGATAGGTGTCAAAAACGGATTTTATCAATTGATTTTTGGTTGCTAAATAGTAATACGAATCACCTAAAACGCCGACAAAATACAGTGTAACTCCAATAAACAACGCTGTTTTTTTAAGGTTAAATTTTAAAAAAATCCAACCCATGGAAAGTCCGATCATTAAAGCGGGTAGAAACCATAAATGCGCATACGGATTGAGAAGCAAATGTCGCCTTAGGAAGTAGAAGCCATTGAGTAATGCGTGTTCTGAATGAATAAATGTGGTAAAGTATACATAAATTCCGTAGATAACCGTCCAACCAATGAATAACAAAGCGATTCTTTTCAGTGTTTTAAACAGATTTTTTACTTGTAAATTTTCTGTCTTTCTAAAAAAGAAAAATCCAGAAGCGATAAAAAAGAAGGGTACCGCAATCCGCGCCAAACCGTTAGCAATAAACGAATTGATTTCTTCAGGGAAACCCGTGTAAATATGGATGGACATCACCAAAATAGCCATTACAAACTTGGCTGCATCGATGCTGTTGTAATTTTTTGTTTTAGCTTCCATATACCTTTTTTAAAACCAAAAAATCTTTCAAGATATTGATGGAATGGGATATTTTTACCTTCGAGCCTTCCACATCATGCCATTCTTTTAAAGGAAATTCTACAACATGGGTTTCAAATTGCGCTTTTGGGAAAATCTGAAGCAAACGAAAGAAAATTTCGACATCGAAAACCCAATTGACATTAAATGGTTTTGCAAAAACGTGTTGAGCGGTTTTTACATCCATCACTTTTGCACCACACTGTGTGTCGTAAACATCCAAATTGAGCAGATTACTGGCGATGGTTGCGAATACCCGACCAATGAGATGTCGCGACAATTTTCGGTCGATTTTGGATCCGATTCTTTTCCAACGCGAACCAAACACAAAGCTTTTTTGTTGTGTTTTGGCAACTTCCAACAATTCGTGAAAAGCTTCCAAAGAAACTGCCAGATCGGCATCAATATAGCCGATGTATTCCGGGCTTTTCTTCAACGCTTCGTTCGCACCTTGATAGATGGCATTGGCTTTTCCTGCATTTTTTGCAACATTCAAAACTGAAATCTGATTGGGAAGTTGAGCGGCAAGGTTGTTTAGAACATCTAGCGTTCGATCTTTGCTTCCATCGTTCACGAAAAGTATGCTGATATTCGGAAGTTTTTTCAAGCACTCCAAATAAACCTCTGTTTTAAGTCTTTTTTCCTCGTTGTAGCAAGGAATGATGACAATATTTTGATTATTCATGAACGCTGACAGATTTTTTATTGTAAAATCGGGCAAAATAATGGTTGAAAAAAGTATTAGGATCTTCCGAAATGTCTTTAAATAAAAGGGTATTGGGCAAAACGCTTATTTTTTTTACGGTGACCACTGCATCTGGGGTCGATTTCAGGTATTCATCTCTTGCCCTCATTTCTTTTTCAAATTGCATGGATCTTCCCGAAAACAAATCGTAGATGTTACGTCGCAAATCATTTGGGTAAACAACAAGTAGCACCACCAATAAAACCGGTACGTAGTTTAAAATGGGTTGGCACTGTAATTTTTCAGATGTATTAAAATTATCTTTATACAATTGAATGCTCAATATAATGGCGATCATAAAGAAAAAAGCAATTGTATTGACGGTTCTCTCGGGTGGGATTCTTCCTGTGGCATAATAACTTGGGAAAATTCCAAAGCATAAAACCGCAAATGGAAAAATAATGCATAAAACCTTGAGAAGTCCTTTTGGAACATTCGGAAGGTTGATTTCTATATTTCTTTTTTGAAGTTGCTGAAACAAAATGAGTCCTAAAATCAAGAAAATAAAAAGTCTTTCCGCCAAGAAAAATCCAGTTCTGAAAACGGCTCGTGATAGTGAAAATACCAAATTATGGGTGTTGGCATTGTTTTCAGAAAGGGTACGAACGCTGTTTCCTGGTGCTAAAATTGATGCCAGCATGCAACCTACGCTGATCACAAACAAAATGAAAACAGGAATATTGATTTTTTTGGTTTGTATAAACTGGAAACACAAATACAGAAACAGTGAACCGTTGAAAAACAAGGTCGAAATTTCATTGGTGCCATTTAAAACAACAATGATTAAAACATTAATGAAAAAATAGACGGGATTTTTACTTTTTTCGAGTATCGTCCAGGATACTAGGCAGAGAATTAAACTTAAAGTATAGGTGATGCTGCCCGGCATCCAATAAAACTCCTGCGACAAGCTGTATAAAGAAAAGCAGTACGCCAAAAACATCAAATTTGAAGTGAAAAATGGATCTTTTGGCTCAAGAATTCGTTTTGTAAAGCCATACATCGAAAAATAAAGCCCTGAAATTACAGCCATGGCAATCAGGCGATAATAATAGAGTCCAGCTCCATTAAAATCAAAACTTCCCAAAATCATATTCGGAATGTATCGTCCACCCCAGTTGAAATAATGCCATTCCTGAAAAGCCCAAAAACCATAATCTCTTTGCTTCACAAAATAGGAAAAGTCGTCCGCGGATGGATAAATAAACAGTGCGTTGACAACAATCACCGCAAGTGCAAATAGAGAGAGAAAGTTAATTAGTTTTTTTATCATTTGTGTTCAGGTCTGTGTTTATGTGATTGTTTTTGTCTCGTATTTGCTTAAAACCAATGCGCCAAGGAAAATCGGAATGTAGAGCCGCACTTCATATAAAATTCCGGTGTAGAAACACATCAGAATGTAGGGAAGTGCCCACAGATGAAAAACAATAATCTGTCTGCGGTTGATTCGGTTATTGGCAAGAAGAATTGTTAGCAAGAAGAAAATTGCCCAAAAAAGAATTCCAAGATAGTTTTTAGGCTGTGTGAAATTCTGTGTGAGTAAATTTCCATCGTTGGTTGTAAAGTTTTCTGCTGAAAATCTCAAACCCAAATACGTTCCTAAAAAAACGCCACCCAATAAAAGAAGCGTTGTGATGCTCTTTCGTTTAAAACCAAATTCGTGAAGCAATAAGGTGGCTGCAAAAGACAAACTCAAAGCGGAAGATTCACGGTTTAAAGTGGATATTAAAATGATGACCGCTAAAGAAATCAGTTGCCACGATTTCCCTTTTTCCAAGTATTGAAGAAAAACATAGATAAAAATTAGCAGAAAAAAATAACTACTGCAATCGTAGGGTGAAAGTGCAAATTGCGTAATTACCATCGCAAAAATAGCCAAGCACGTCATCATCAATTTTTCGGATGAGGTGGCTTTAATCCGTTTGGTTTCAAAAATTAGAACCAAAACTGCCGCCGACAAAGCCGTAAAAAGAGTATTCAACAAATAAAACGCTAAATACATTTGCGGCTCCGAATCGGGATTGAAAAACTTCAGTTTAAAGACATCATAATTCAATCCGAGACTTCCTAAAAACTCATACGTCCAGATCAGCAATTTCCCGCTTAAAATTCGGTATTGGTAAATTCCCGATTGAAATTGTGTATTAAACGCTTCGTAATTGAGGATGGTATTCGAATAAATATTACCGAAAGACAAATAAACAAAACTACTGACTGTAAAAGCCAATAGCATTGCAAAAACCATATGTAAAACAAGTTTGTTCTTCATCAAGCGGTAGTTTTCAGTTAAAAATTAATCGCTTCCGAAAAGATCTCTTGTGTACACTTTATCTTTTACATCTTCCAATTCGGGCGCAAGTCGGTTGGAGATGATGACATCGCACTCGCGCTTAAATTCCTCCAAATTATCGGAAACTTTAGATCCGAAGAATGTTTTCTCGTGCAGAACAGGTTCATAGACCACTACTTCAATTCCCTTGGCTTTTATCCGTTTCATAATCCCCTGAATTGCCGAAGCTCGGAAATTGTCGGAACCCGATTTCATGATCAAACGATAAACTCCCACTTTTTTAGGTTGCTTCGCAATAATAGAATCTGAAATAAAATCTTTTCGGGTGCGGTTGGCATCAACAATGGCTTGTATCAGGTTGTTGGGAACCGAATCATAATTGGCTAAAAGCTGTTTGGTGTCTTTTGGTAAGCAATATCCTCCGTATCCAAACGATGGATTGTTATAGTGATTTCCGATTCGTGGATCGAGTCCAACACCTTCGATAATTTGCTTGCTGTCTAAACCATAAATCTGTGCATAGCTATCCAATTCATTGAAATAAGCAACTCGCATCGCTAAATAGGTATTTGAAAATAGCTTGATGGCTTCGGCTTCAGTAGCGTTAGTAAACAGTACTGGAATATCTTTTTTAATTGCGCCTTCTTGCAATAAATCTGCAAAGATGCGGGCACGTTCGCTCTGTTCACCAATGATAATACGGGATGGATAAAGATTATCGTAAAGCGCTTTTCCCTCGCGTAAGAATTCGGGCGAAAACAAAATATTGTCAAAATCCAATTCCTTCTTTAGATTTTCGGTAAATCCAACCGGAACCGTAGATTTTATAATAACCACTGCGTTGGGATTGTATTGTTTTACGTCGTTCACCACGCTTTCAACACTTGTTGTATTAAAATAATTGGTTTTGGGATCGTAATCTGTAGGAGTTGCTACAATAACGTAATCGGTATTTTTATATGCTTCTTCTTTATCAGTTGTAGCTCTGAAGTGTAGTTCTTTCTCAGAAAAGAATTCTTTGATTTCCTTATCTTCAATGGGAGAGATTTTGTTGTTAAGCATCTCAACTTTCTCTGGAACAATGTCCAAAGCGATTACGTCGTGATGTTGAGCCAAAAGGATAGCATTGGATAAACCAACGTAGCCTGTGCCTACAATTGTAATATTCATTTATGTTCTCTTAAAATAGATTGCAAAAGTACTAAATTATTGAAAATCTATTCAGTAATATTGTTTAAACCTCAATTTTCAAACATTATATTGATACAGAGAAAGTTGTGAGTTTGGATTAAATTTCCTATATTTGCATCGGATTAACGGAAAAAAATGAAAAGGCCTTCGGAAGAAAGCCTTTTTTCGTAGTCAAAATTTAAAAATTATGGAGTTTAGAGAAAGAGTGGAAAGCCTGCTTAACGAGTTTCTGGCAACAAGAGAAGATTTATTTTTAATTGATTTAAAAATTTCTGCGGGAGACGATGTAACAGTTATTCTGGATGGTGATAATGGTGTTTCTCTTCAAGATTGTTTGGATGCCAGCCGTGCTATCGAGTTCAATATGGACAGGGAAGAGCACGATTTCAGTCTGCAGGTAATGTCTGCGGGCTTAAGTGAACCTTTAAACAGCGAAAGACAGTACAGGAAAAATTTGGGAAGAAATATAGATGTTCTCCTGAATGATTCAGAAAAAATAGAAGGCGAATTGGTGAAGGTGGAAGCAGAAGGTATTGTGTTGTTGTTGAAATACAGAAAGCCAAAAGAAGTGGGAAAAGGAAAAGTGGATGTTGAAGAAGAAAAATTCATCCCTTATTTCGATATTAAAAAAGCTTTAGTGGTAGTGAAGTTTTAAGTAGAATTAAAAAATATAAAGAAAAAAATAAATGGATAATATAGCGTTGATTGAATCCTTTGGGGATTTTAAAGACGAAAAAGGGATCAGTAAGATTGATTTAATGGCGATCATTGAAGATTCATTAAAAACCTTACTAAGAAAGAGATATGATTCTGATGATCATTTTGATGTAATTGTAAACCCAGATAAAGGTGACTTTCAGATTTTCTTAAACAAAACCATCGTGGAAGACGATATGTCTGAGGATGACGATTTAGAAATTGAAATCTCTGAAGCGAAGAAAATTGATGACAGTTTTGAAGTGGGTGAAGAATATACCATGGAGATTCCTGTTGCTCAATTAGGAAGAAGAAATATCCTGACATTGAAGCAGATTTTAGCAACCAAATTGCAGGAGCATAACAATGCAATGTTGTATGAGCAGTTCCGCGACAGAATTGGGGAAATTGTTGTAGGGGAAGTTCACCATATCCGTCACAAACATGTTATTTTATTGGATGATGAAGGAAATGAATTTATTTTACCGAAAGAAAATCAAATCCCGTCAGATTTCTTCAAAAAAGGTGAAAATATCAGAGCAATCGTAGAAAGTGTAGATTTTAAAGGTTCAAAGCCTCAAATTATCATCTCTAGAACGGCTCCTAAGTTTTTAGAAAAATTATTAGAATTAGAAATTCCTGAAATTCAAGACGGAACCATTATCCTTAAGAAAGTAGTAAGAATTCCTGGTGAGAAAGCAAAAATCGCTGTGGATGCTTACGACGACAGAATAGATCCTGTAGGGGCTTGTGTTGGGGTAAAAGGATCAAGAATTCACGGTGTGGTTAGAGAATTGAGAAACGAAAATATAGATGTTATCCAATGGTCTAAAAATCCAGAAGTGATGGTGAAGAGATCTTTAGGGAATATTACCATCAATAAAATAGACATCAACGAGGCTGAAAATTATGCCCTGGTATATACTCCGGTGGAGGAAATTTCTAAAGTAATCGGTAAGCAGGGACAAAATATTCGTTTGGCTTCTTGGCTTTCAGATTATGAAATTGATGTTTACAGAGAGTCCAGCGAAGATGATGATGTTGAATTGGCTGAGTTTAACGATGTTATTGAAGACTGGGTATTGGACGAATTCAAAAAAGTGGGTTTAACAACTGCTAAATCTGTCTTGGATAAAGATACAGAGAGTCTTTTGAATATGGTTGACTTGGAAGAAGAAACCATAGACGAGGTGAAGCGTATCTTGAAAGAAGAATTTGAAGATTAGTTTTTAATCCGTAAATTCTAATAAAAAGTAAAAAGCAATAAAATTAAAACAGTAAATTAATAAATGCCAAAAATTAGATTAAATAAAGCGGTAAAGGAATTTAATATTTCGATGTCCAGATTGGTAGAGTTTCTCCAAGCCAAAGGTTTCGAAGTAGAAAGCAACCCGAACGCCCAATTGGAAGAAGCGGCATATTCTGCGTTGGAGGCTGAGTTCGCTAAAGACAGCGAGCAACGTAAGGCTTCACATGAAGTTGTAATATCAAAAGTTCCAGAAGAAAAACTGGAAATAGAAGAAGCAAAACCTGAAGTAATAAAAGCTAAAGCCAATATTAAATCAGAAACTAAAATTTTAGGTAAGATTGATCTTGAACCTAAAAAGGAAGAGCCTAAAAAAGAAGAACCTAAGGAAGAAAAACCTGCGGCAGCACCTGTGGTAGAAGAGAAGAAAGAAACTCCTGTAGTTGCTGAAACTCCTTCTCCCGAGCCTGTAAAACAAGAATTTAAAGTCTTGGATAAAATAGATTTATCTCAACTGGAAAGTTCTCGTAATAAGTCTTCTAAAAAAGCTCAACCAAAAGCTGAGGAGCCTAAAAAAGAAGCTGTTCAGCAGGTAAAAGCCGAAACTGAAGCTCCAAAAGCAGAAGAAAAAGCGCCTGAAAAACCAGCAGCAAAGGAGGAACCTAAAGTGGAGACTCCAGCAGTGGAAAATCAGGAACCTGAAAAAATTGAAACAGTATATCAAAAATTAGATGGTCCAAAAATCTTGAAAGAGAAAGTAGATCTATCGCAATTTCAGGATAAATCAAAAAGCGCTGCTGCTAAAAAGAAGCGTAAAAGAATAGAAAAACCAGGCACTAACCAACAAAACAACGGTGGAAACCAGCAAGGTAATAACCAAGGTAACCGTCCGCAAGGTCAGGGTGGTCAGGGCAATCGTCCGCAAGGTCAGGGTAACAGACCTAACCAAGGTGGTGGACCGGGCAATCGTCCAAACCAGGGCGGTCAAGGAAACCGTCAGGGTGGCAACAACAATAGAGGAGGAAACAATAATAGAAGAGGTGGGCATGTAATGCCTGTTGAACTTACCGACGAGCAGGTTAAAAACCAAATTAAAGAAACCTTAGAAAAACTTACTAATAAAGGAGGTAAATCTAAGAGTTCTAAACATAGAAAAGAAAAAAGATCTTTCCGTAGAGAGCAAGACGAACGTCAGCAGGAGATTGATGCACAAGACAGAACTCTAAAGGTTACAGAATTTATTACCGTTGGAGAACTAGCGAGTTTAATGAATGTTTCGCCTACAGAAGTTATTTCTGCATGTTTCTCTCTAGGGGTTATGGTAACCATGAATCAAAGATTGGAAGCCGATACTTTACTATTGGTTGCAGATGAATTTGGTTACAAAATTGAATTCTCAGATGCAGATCTTGAAGATACAGAAGCCGAAGATGAAGCAGATACAGAAGAAGATTTGGTTTCTAGAGCTCCGATCGTTACCGTAATGGGTCACGTGGATCATGGTAAAACATCATTACTCGATTATATCAGGAAAGCCAACGTTATTGCAGGTGAATCTGGAGGAATTACTCAGCATATTGGTGCTTACAATGTGAAGCTGGAAAACGGACAAAGAATTACTTTCTTAGATACTCCTGGTCACGAAGCATTTACCGCGATGAGAGCCAGAGGTGCACAGGTTACCGATATCGTAATTATCGTAATTGCAGCTGATGATGATGTAATGCCTCAAACGAAAGAAGCTATCTCTCACGCACAGGCGGCAGGTGTTCCAATGATTATTGCCATCAATAAAGTGGATAAACCAAATGCTAATGCAGATAATATCCGTCAGCAGCTTTCCGGAATGAATATTTTGGTGGAAGAATGGGGTGGAAATGTGCAGTCACAGGAAATTTCTGCCAAGTTCGGTAACAATGTAGATCTTCTATTGGAGAAGGTATTGCTTCAAGCTGAAATGCTAGAATTGAAAGCAAATCCTAACAGAAATGCCAATGGTGTGGTTATCGAAGCATCTTTGGATAAAGGAAGAGGATATGTTTCTACTTTATTGGTTCAAACGGGAACGCTGAAAGTGGGAGACTATGTTTTGGCTGGTAAAAACCACGGTAAGGTAAAAGCGATGTTGGATGAAAGAGGAAGAAATCTTGAAGAAGCAGGTCCATCCATTCCAGTAACTATTTTAGGTCTTGATGGTGCGCCAACAGCCGGTGATAAATTCCGTGTGTATGACGATGAGAAGGAAGCAAAGACTATTGCTACGAAAAGAGAGCAACTTCAAAGAGAGCAGACGATTAGAACTAAGAAGCATTTAACACTAGATGAAATTGGTCGTCGTATCGCTTTAGGGGATTTCAAAGAATTGAATATTATCCTTAAAGGTGATGTGGATGGATCTGTTGAAGCCCTAGCCGACCAGTTACAAAGGTTATCAACAGAAGAAATTCAGGTAAATATCCTTCATAAAGGAGTTGGACAGATTACTGAAAGTGACATTCTTCTTGCAGCAGCTTCAGATGCGATTGTTATCGGATTTAATGTTCGTGCAAGTGTTAATGCTAAAGATATTGCTGATAAAGAAGAAGTTGAAATCAGAACGTATTCCATTATTTATGCAGCCATTGATGAAGTTAAGGAAGCGATGGAAGGAATGCTTTCGCCAGAAATTAAAGAACAGGTTATTGGTAACGTAGAAATCCGTGAGGTGTTCAAAATTTCAAAAGTAGGAAGTATTGCAGGATGTATGGTTCTTTCAGGAAAAGTAACAAGATCATCTAAAGTACGTTTATTAAGAGATGGAATTGTGAAATTTGATGGAGAGTTAGAAAGCTTAAAACGTTTCAAAGACGATGTAAAAGAAGTAACAAAAGGCTACGAATGCGGATTGAATCTTAAAGGATACAACGACATTGAAGTTGGTGACATCCTTGAAGTATATGAAGAAGTAGCTGTTAAAAAGAAGCTTAAATAATTTTGATAAATTATAATAAAAAGAGACCCACTGCAAAGTGGGTTTTTTATTAATAATTATTGTTTTTTTTAGAATCATTCTAAATTTTATAAATTTAGTTTAATTGAATGTCTTAAAACATATATCGCTGTCTATATTATAACTTTTTTGATGTAATAAAAATGAGAAGTTCACATATTTTTGCTAAGTATACTGTTTTTTAAAAGGTGTAAGTTGTATATTTTCAGATATTTCTCATTTAAATTTGCCAATGTTAAAATTTATTAACATATTTGCGAATTAAAAATATTAAAATTTGTTAATATGAATGTTAAGTTACGTGTGTTAAGTGCAGGTGCTCTTTTCTTTTTAGGTGGAGTAGCGATGTCACAACAAAAACCAGTTGATACCACTTCTAATGAAAAGGAAATCGCAGAAGTGGTGGTATTAGGTGTACAAAAGAAGAAAAAAGATGAAATAAGTCAGGCTGTATCTGTTGTTGCGGGTGAGGAGTTAAATAGAATGTCAGCGTCAAGTACGGGTGTAACAAATATGTTACAAGGTAAGATGTCAGGATTACAAGTTTCTGCAAATTCTGGTAAACCAGGGGAACCTGGATCGGTTAGAATTAGAGGAGCGGTTAATGTATCTTCAACATTGGGAGCGTCTGATCCATTGTTTATCGTAGATGGAGTTTATATGACACAGCGACAATTTAATGCAATTCCTGCTACAGATGTTGAAAGTGTTACGCAGCTTAAGGATGCAGCATCAACAGCAATTTATGGTGCTAGAGCTGCAAATGGAGTTATTATTGTGACAACAAAAAGAGGTAAAAAGGGAATTCCGTCAGTTTCATATGAAACGAGATATGGTTTTTCATTTAAACCTAAAGATGTTAACTTTAGAATGATGAATACCGCTGAGAAAATTCAGTATGAAAATCAAATGTCATCTTTAGGGATAAATCCAAATCCAATTTATACCGAACAACAAACTAAGGACTTGCTTGCAAAAGATCATGATTGGTCAAAAGACATACTTAGAAATTCAACAATACAATATCACAATTTGTCAGTACGAGGAGGGGGTGATAAAAATATGTATTATGCATCATTGGGCTATGATGCAGATTCTGGAATATTACAAGAATTGGATGGTTTTAGAAGGTATAATGCAAGGTTTAATTTTGACCAAACGCTAACGGATAAAATTAAAATGGGTTTTGATTTTAGTGTAATTAATACCAAAACTGAAGATCAAAGATTTTCGTACAATGCATTAAGCCCTTTTTATTCAATTTATACATTGAATCCTTATGAAACAGTATATCTGCCAAATGGAAAGTTTAATCCAACTACAAATTCAATTAATCCAGTAGACTTACGACGAAATGAAATTACAGAGGATTGGAGAACTAGGATATCAGGACAAATATTTGGTTCTTATGAATTTTTCAAAGGATTAACATTTAGATCATCATTTGGAAATAATTATGATATCAGAAAAAATAAGTATGTTGTAAGAAAAGGTTCGGATATTGGTGCTGTTTATGGAACTCCAGATGGAAGTATTAGAGATACAAGAACAGACCTTTGGACGTATGTATTTAATAATAAACTCGATTTTAACAAAACATTCGGTGATCATAAATTAGGAGCTATTGCAATGTTTGAATATAGTCAAGAAGAATTTGGGAGTTTAGCAGGAACGAAAAGAGTAATGCTCGGTCCCGATATTACTGATGTGGGTTCAGCAGCAACGCCTTTTTCAATTACAGGAAATACAACATCTACGCGATATGTGAGTACATTAGGTATATTAGATTATAGTTTTGCAAATAGATATATCATATCAGGTTCAATTAGAAGGGATGGAAATTCAAGACTAGGAGAAGGTAATAAATACGGTAATTTTTGGTCTGCTTCAGTTGCATGGAACCTTGCAAAAGAACCATTTTTCAATGTGCCATTTTTTAATGATATCAAGTTTAGATACAGTATTGGAACAACAGGTAATATTGCAGCGCTTGCCGATTATCAAAATCTTAGAACTATAGTTTCAGGAGATTACGGAACCGATCCAACATCTGGTCCATCAAATAGTGTAGGGAATAAGGATTTGAAATGGGAGTCTAAGAAATCACAGAATTTAGGTGTTGATTTAGTAATGTTTAGAAATAGGATTAAATTAACTGCTGAAGTTTTCAAGGATGATAGGAAAGATTTTTTATATCTAATACCTAATACACAATATGAAGGAGGAGGATACATTTATTCAAGTGTTACAAATGCAGGTAATATTGAAATCAAGGGTCTTGAGTCAGAATTAAATGCTGAAATCATTAAAACACAGCATTTTGATTGGTCAATTAGAGCAAATGTTTCCATGTTGAAGTATATGGTTAAAAGTCTTTATGGAAATAATACAGAGTTAAACTTAGATGGAGCGTCAGGATTTGTCAAAATGAGAGTTGGTGAAGAACCAACAATATTCAAATTAGTAAGAAGTGCGGGGGTAGATGCAAATACTGGAAAAGCATTATATTATAAACTAGATGGATCTATAACTGATGTTTATAGTTCTGGGGATGCGCAATATTTGAGTGGAAAGTCAACTCTTCCAAGTGTATATGGAGGTTTTGGAACATCATTTAGATATAAAGGTTTTGACCTAAATGCAGATTTTTCATTTCAGGCAGGTGGATACAGTTATAACGTAATGGCTCAAAATTTGGTAGATTTTTCTGGTTATGCACAAAACTTAAGTACTGACGCTTTTAATTATTGGAAAAATCCTGGGGATACAAATGTGTTACCAGCACCAACCGTTGGCGGAATTGAACAAACTGATGCTTTTTTACAGAAAACAGATTTTATTAGATTTAGATCATTGGAAGTTGGTTACACTTTCAGCAAAGAATTCTTGGGAGAATCTATACCAGTTAAAAGTATTAGGGTATATGGATCTGGGCAAAATTTAGCTTTATGGACAAATTATACAGGTGATCCAGAAGTTGCTGTTGCATCGGAAACACAAGTTAACAATGGAGCATTCATTCCTGGAGCCATGAGTTTATACAATTATCCTACAACAAGAACATTCCTTTTAGGTTTACAAGTTAATTTTTAAAAAAAAAAAATGAAAAAATATTTTTTTAACATAGCGTTGACATTAAGTGTTATATCATTTATGTCTTCATGCACTGATGATTTGAGCGTAACTCCAAATGATAGAATTATCGAAGATAATTATTACACTTCAGAAAGTGATTTTCGAAAAGGAGTTGA
>JAEWYW010000011.1 GCA_023458535.1 Bacteroidota bacterium | reverse complement strand
TCCTAAAAACAGAAAGGTCTCCATTTTTGGAGACCTTTTTTATTGTGAACTGAGAAGTTTTTCGCCACATACTTTGCAATATCGCGCGTCATCATCAATATCCTCGTTTCCGCATCTGTGACAAACTTTTTCCAGAACTTGTCGTTTATTGCGCATTTCTGCGGTAACAATGCCGGTGGGTACTGCGATAATAGAGTAACCAGCCAGCATTAATATTACAGCAAATAATTTTCCTAGTGGTGTAATAGGGGAGACGTCGCCATAACCTACCGTAGTAACAGTGACTACCGCCCAATAAATACATTGTGGTATGGTTTCAAAACCCTCTCTTCCACCTTCCACCATAAACATGAGCGATCCCACGATTACCGAGAAAATAACCAGAAATAGAAGAAAAATATATATTTTGCGTGAACTGTTTTTTAGTGCTCGCAGTAGGATGTTTCCGTCATTCATGAAATCCATCAGGTTGAAAATTCTAAAAATTCTCAACATTCTCAACATTCTGAAGATTAAGAAATATTTGGTAATAGGAAAAAATAAACTCAAATAAAATGGAACCAGAGAAAGGAAATCAATAATCCCAAAAAAACTGAAAATGTATTTTTTTTTATTTCGAACAACAGCAATTCTCAAGATATACTCAATGGTAAAACCAATCGATAAAATCCATTCAAAAATGATAAAAAGAAGGTGGTATTTCTTATCATAAGCTGGTATGCTTTCAAGCAGAATTATAAATGTGCTCAAGAAGATGCAACCCAATAAAATGATATCAAACAGCTTTCCTAGTTTGGTATCAGCTCTATAAATAATGAAATATAGATTTTTTTTCCAAGGAGTGCGCTCTGGTACAAGGTTGTGTTCTCTTTTTAAGTGAGGAAATTCCATCGTAAAATTCTCTAATAATTAGTAAATTCGTAGCAAACTTACATAATAAAATGACAATACAAGAAGTAATTTTCGAAATCGAAAAAAACATCACAATTCAGCAGGCAGAAGATTTTGACAATGTTGGACTTTTATGCGGTTCACCTCACAGGGAAGTTAGTGGTTTATTGGTTTGTCATGATGCTTTGGTGAACGTAATAGATGAAGCGATAGAGAACAATGCAAATTTAATTGTCTGCTTTCATCCTATTATTTTCTCTGGTTTAAAATCTATTACGGGTAAAAATTATGTCGAAAGAGCCGTTCTTAAAGCTTTGGAGAATAAAATTGCTATTTATGCTATTCATACCGCATTTGATAATGATTGGTTGGGTGTCAACTACGGTATCTGTAAAAAATTAGGTCTTGAAAATTTAAAGATATTAATGCCTAAAAAACGAAACCTAACACAATTAAGTGTTTATGTTCCGCAGGATTATTCAGACAAAGTTAAGGAAGCATTATGGAATGCGGGTGCAGGAAATATTGGGTATTACGATGAATGCAGTTTTAGCGTTGCTGGTGAAGGTACTTTTAGACCACTTGAAGGTTCTGAACCTTTTTTGGGAAGTCAGAATGTTAGAGAAAATGCAGATGAAAATATGATTTCAGTAATTTTTGAATCCTTTAAAACTAAAAAAGTACTCACGGCTATGAAATCGGCGCATCCCTATGAGGAAGTTGCCTATCAACTCTATCAACTTGAGAATGACAACCAGTTCTCTGGTTTGGGAATGACAGGAGAGCTAACCGCGGAAATGACTGATAATGATTTTTTAAACTACGTAAAAGAAGTCTTTCAACTAAGCATCATCAAGCATTCCAATTTCACTGATAGAAAGATTAAAAAAGTGGGAGTTTTGGGAGGCTCTGGTGCAAGTGGAATTGGAGCAGCTCTTTCTCAAAAATGCGATGCCTATCTCACTGGTGATTTGAAATATCATGATTATTTCCTGGCAGAAAACAAAATGTTGCTTTGTGATATTGGGCATTACGAATCCGAACAATTTGTTGTACAGCAATTATTTGAAATATTGTCACAAAAATTTAGTACATTTGCAGTCTTGAAATCGAACAAAAAAACAAACCCAGTAAATTATTTCTTGTAGATATGGCTAAAAAAAATATTGAAATTTCAGTTGAAGAAAAGCTAAGAGCCCTGTACGATTTACAGATTATAGATTCTAGATTAGACGAAATTCGCAATACTAGAGGAGAGCTTCCTATTGAAGTTGAAGATTTGGAAATAGAAATTGAAGGTCTTGAAAAAAGAGCAGAAAAATTTCATGCTGATATCAAGGAACAGAATGAGCAGATCAATACCAAAAATGAAGTGATCAGCCATGCAAAAACGTTAATGGAAAAGTACAAAACGCAGCAGGATAACGTTAGAAATAATAAGGAATTTGAAGCTTTAGCTAAGGAAATTGAATATCAGGATCTTGAAATTCAGTTGGCAGAAAAAAGAATTAAAGAATACGTTGCTAAAATTGAGCACAAGAATGAAACTTTAGACGAGCTGAACACTAAGATTAATGAATTAAAAAACCATTTAAAATTCAAAAAAGAAGAATTGGATGGCTTAATTTCTGAAACTCAAAAAGAAGAAGAATATTTATTAAGCAAGTCGGATGAGTTCGCTTCTAAAATTGATGACAGATTATTATCTTCTTATTCAAGAATCAGAACAAACTCACCAAATGGTTTAGCCGTTGTAGGTTTGGAGAGAGGAGCGCCTAAAGGTTCTTTCTTCACCATTCCGCCGCAAAAACAAATGGAAATTGCTCAGAGAAAGAAAATTATAATTGATGAGCATTCAGGGAAAATTTTGGTGGACGACGAATTGGTAAATGAGGAAACCGAAAAAATGAAAGAAATCATTAAGTTCTAAATAAAAAAGCTGCAAATTTTTGCAGCTTTTATTTTTTATGAATCTGAAGTTTTAAGGAGTTGTAATAATTTGGCTTACTACTTTTCCTTCTTTAATTGTCCAAATACTTGTGTACGCAGCATCTCCTTCACCATTTTTCATGTAGAAGAATAAGGTTTTAGGATCCAACTCATACACACCCATTTTATTTTCGAAATCGGTGGTGGGCTGGAACATATTTTTTACGGCTTCACGTGGGAAGATGGATCCCACTTCGTCCATATTTACACGTACCGACTTTAACAGTGTCATTTTCTCAGGAAGTACGCCACCCGTTCCCCACGGAATATCCTTATCTAAACTGATGATCTTTCCGTTTGCATCTTTTTCCATCTTGCGGTAAGAAGGATCGTAGTTGGCAATGTCCACCGTAATCCTGTTTCTTTTATTGGAAGCCAGTTTTGACGGTCGTGGATCTGTAAAAACAATAGAGTTTCTCTGTTTTGTAGCGGTATATTTTGGTAAATTATCCAAATAGACAACACGCTCTTTGTTTACAATTCCCGACTGATCGAGTCCTATGTATCTTTCAAAAGGTTTTGCGTCATCAGACTTTGCAATGTATTTCATCTCCATCCATCCAGGGTTTCCCTTAGATTCTTCACCAATTAATAGCAAATCACCTTTCACCATTCTGTCGATCACTTTTTTATCAGAAGTTCTGGCGTTGGCATAGACCATTTTTTTATCTACTACAGCGTAGGGCAAAGTTTTTTGAGCCTGCACACCTACCGACGCAAATAGTAAACCTGCTCCCAATATTCCCTTTAAAATGCTTTGTTTTAGTTTTAACATATTCCGAATAATTATTCCAAATATAATATAAAAAATCGATTGTTATTTAATGCGCATCATGGTCACTAGAGATGTCGCTACATGACTTTCATTGGAATCATTAACAGTGTAAATTTCTGTTCGGATGGTACTGATCTTAGAACCTCCTTTTACTACGTAAGATTTAGATAAAAGCGCATCGCCAATGGCTGGGCGCAAATAATTAACTTTCAATTCTAACGTCACCACATAACAATCAGTATCATAATGGCTTACCGCTGCATAACCCGAAGAAACATCCACCAAAGAAGCCATCATGGCGCCGTTGAACATTCTGGCTTTGCGGGTCATGTGCTTTTGTTTTGGGATCTTAATAGACACAAAATCAGTTTCAACTTTTTCTAAACTTGCATTAAAAAACTGTAAAGCTTCTGATCTGTTGAAGCTGTCTAACATCAACTGTTTTTTTTCTTCGGTCATCATCAATCGTGAATATAATCTAAAATAGCTACAGGGCGTTTATTTTCGTTGATGGCAACTAAAGTAAAGGTGCCGGATATCGCTCTTTCAGAACCATCTCTATACATACTTTCCACGAAAACATCCACAGAAACATCCAAGCTGGTTCTGCCAACTCTGGAAACTGTTCCAACGACTTTGATGATGGTGCCGTGCGGAATGGGATGTTGAAAATTAATTTTATCACTGGAGACTGTTACAATAGGTTTTCTGCTAAATCTTGTGGCGGTAAGAAATGCTACCTCGTCAAGATAGCTCATGACAGTGCCACCAAACATGGTGTTGTGGTGATTGGTATCTGCAGGGAAAACTGCTTTATAAACTGTGGTTTGCGAGTCCAGTATTCTCTTTTCTACATATAAATCGTATTTCGATTTTGTTTCTTGTCCCACTTCTAAATCGCTCATTGAAATTTTTTATTTTAAAGAATGGTAAATTTACGCTAAAAGACTTTAATTTTCACTTTGATGAATTAATAATTTTAAGACATATTTTAATTAATTATGCAATTGTATTTTATGATCAATTTTATTTAAATCGAAACTTAAGTTGTGATCACTATCTCATGTTAAAAATTTTGCTTAACTTGTTTACGTTGCAAAAACTTGAGATGATGGTAATTTGCATCAACATATAGAATTTTGAGATGTATTTCTATTATTCGATATCAATTTCAATCGAAATCAAAAAAAATATTATGAAAAAAATGAGTTTTATCGTTGCTGTTTTAGCAATAAGTTTTACTGCAGTAAGTTGTAAAAAGGAAGTGAGTGTTCAACAGGGAACTTCTACTGAGGCGGCCGCAAAAGAAGACATACCCAATGTTGCGATGTCTTTTTTGAACAATTACTATTCTAATGTTGCTATTGCAAAATATGAGGTAAAAAATGATGTTTTAGGAAAGTCTTTTGAAGTGAAACTGAACAATGGTGCAGAGGTGGAGTTCAATGAAGCGGGAAAGTGGAATGAAATCAGTGATCCTCAGGGGATTGATAATGATCTGGTTCCGCAAAGCATTAAAGATTATGTAGCAAAAAATTATGCAGGTGCACACATCACGAAAGTGAAATTGGAAAAAAAGAATATAAAAATAGATCTTTCCAACGATGTCGACTTGATTTTTGATGGCGGCGGAAACTTTGTGAAGGTCGATAAATAAAACATTTGTAACGTTGATTAAATTCACTTAATTATTACAATAAAAAATCTCAAATGCCTGACATTTGAGATTTTTTATTTTCTATAAAGTTAAGATTTATTTGATGCTTAATAATTCAACGTCAAAGATAAGAGTAGAGTTGGGACCAATTTCTTTACTGATTTGCTCTTCTCCATAAGCCAAATGCGGCGGTATGGTTAATCTCCACTTGCTGCCAACAGGCATGAGTTGCAAAGCTTCTGTCCAGCCTGCGATTACTCTGTTTAAAGGAAATGAAGCAGGCTTTCCTCTTTTTACCGAACTGTCGAATACCTGTCCTTTAATTGTTGTTCCGTGATAATGGCATTCTACCGTTTGTTTTGCAGATGGTTTATTGCCATCACCTTCCGTTAAAATTTCATATTGTAAGCCGCTGGGAAGTGTTACCACATTATCTTTTTTGGCATTTTCTTCCATAAAAGCCTTCCCTTCCTCTAGGTTTTTAGCTGCTAATTCTTGTTTTCTTTTGAATAATAAATCTGCAATTCCCATAATTTTTCTTTTTACAAATGTATGTTATTTCAAAAATGATCCTACCATTTTAGGTATTTTCATTTTATAATTGTTTTACTTTAATTCGATATTATATGATTCATCAAGGTGTAAACTGCCTTCACCTTTATCGGCAAAACCCTTCATTTTACCCGTTTTTCCTTTGGAGACGAGGTCGTGAATTTGCTTTTCAGTAATTTTTTTACCAAAAACCTCAAAAGAAATTTTGAAGCCACACGTTTTATATTCGTAGCAGCCAATAGCAGTTTTACCTTTTATCAGCTTATTTTGTTGGCATTTTGGGCATTTTTCATTTTCCCAAACGATGGCAACCGATTTTCTTGGTGCTCTCTCTTTCTTTATATTTTCAGGCTTTGCTTCGTGTAAAGCAATGATTTTTGGTTTTTCATTGATCACTTTTTTGGTAAGTTCGGTAACCATTTGTATCAATTCATCTTTAAACTGATTGGCCTCATATTCACCCTTTTCAATTTTCCGAAGTTTAAATTCCCATTCACCCGTTAGTTCGGGGCTTTTCAACACTTCATCTTCAATAGTATCTATTAGTTCTATTCCTGTGGACGTGGCGATGAGGTTTTTCTTCTTCTTTTCAATATATTTTCGTTTGAAAAGCGTTTCAATGATGTTGGCTCTTGTAGAAGGTCTGCCAATACCATTATTTTTCAACATTTCGCGAAGTTCTTCATCTTCCACCTGCTTTCCTGCCGTTTCCATCGCACGGAGTAATGTAGCTTCTGTATAGGGTTTGGGTGGAGATGTTTTCCCTTGATGAATCAAGGGTTCATGTTCTCCCTTTTCACCTGCCTTAAATTCAGGGATGTTTTGTTCCTCTTCTTTATCTTTTTTGTCAGAATCATCTTTTTTATCTTTTGCATATACTTCGCGCCAACCCGCTTCCAGTATTTGTTTACCATTGGCTTTAAAAGGAATTGTGCCGACTTGCCCTTCCACCAATGTATTTGAAAT
Organism: Bacteroidota bacterium; assembly: GCA_023458535.1. Classification (GTDB taxonomy): domain Bacteria; phylum Bacteroidota; class Bacteroidia; order Flavobacteriales; family Weeksellaceae; genus Chryseobacterium. The sequence continues at coordinate 14,125 of JAEWYW010000011.1, read as the reverse complement.
TTTACATTCAGGATAAAAAACAGCAATAAAGCGTTTTGCAACTAAATCATACACCAGTTTTTCTTCTTTGCTCAATTGAGAAGTTGGCGGAATTTCGGTGGGAATTATAGCATGGTGATCAGTGACTTTAGAATCATCGAAAACAGCTTTAGACTTTGGTATAGGTTGCGCTAATAAAGGTGCTGTGAATTCGTGGTAAAAGTGCATTGTTTTTAGAATATCTGCAATTTTAGGGTGTAAATTTTCAGAAAGGTAGGTGGTGTCTACTCTTGGGTATGTGGTGTGTTTTTTTTCGTATAAACTTTGAATGTATTTTAATGTGTTTTCTGCTGAGAAACCATATTTCCTGTTGGCTTCCACCTGCAAAGCTGTTAAATCAAACAATCTCGGATTTTTCTCTCTTCCTTCCTTTATTTCAAAAGACACAATTTCGAAGAGATGTTGTTTCAAATATTCAAGACCTTTCTCGGCTTTATTTTTGGTTTTAAGACGGTCAATAGCGGCATTAAAAACCACCTCACGGTATTTGGTTTTTAGCTCCCAATATTCTTCGGTGGTAAAAGCATCTATTTCTTTCTGTCTTTGAACCAGCATCGCTAGCGTAGGCGTTTGAACCCTGCCAATGGATAAAACAGCTTTATTACCTCCGAATTTTCTAGTAAAAAGTCGGGTAGCATTTATTCCGAGCAACCAATCGCCGATGGCTCGGGCATTTCCTGCTAAATAAAGGTTTTGATAATCTTCCGCAGGTTTTAAGTTCGCAAAGCCTTCTTTAATGGCATCTTCTGTAAGCGATGAAATCCACAAACGTTTCATGGGTTTTTTGCATTTTGCTTTCTGCAAAACCCAGCGTTGTATCAGTTCTCCTTCTTGTCCCGCATCACCACAGTTAATAACCTCTTCGCAGTCTTCCACCAATTTTTCTATGGTGCGGAACTGTTTTTCGATACCGTTATTTTCTATAAGTTTGATGCCAAAATTCTGAGGAATAATCGGTAAAAAAATTAAATCCCATGATTTGTAGTGCGGACTATAATCTTGTGGCTCTTTCAAGGTGCAAAGATGTCCGAACGTCCAGGTTACGCAGTAGCCATTTCCTTCATAATAACCCTGTTTAGGCATGTCTGCGCCCAATACTTCGGCAATATCTCGGGCTACACTAGGTTTTTCGGCGATGCATAATTTCATGGGAACTTCTTCATTTTTTGGAAATGCCAAATTTCGGGAATTTTTTCTGAATATTTTTTCAATATTGAGATATTCTTTTTGTAAGAAAAATCAACAAAGCCCGTTTTTTAAAGCGGGCTTTATTGGACTAATAAAATTAAACGCTACTCAGACCATGCAAATGGTAAATAAATAGTGATGTATCCTTCGCCGTCCACTAAATTGGGTGATAGGGTAACTGTAACATCATGCCAAGCTGACCAATTTCCTTGACCTCTTTCAGCAGAAAAAGTATATGTTCCTGCGGGCAAATCTTCAACTATTCCAGGCAGCATGCTCGGAAGATAAGATCCTGGAGAAGATGGCTGATTAGAAATGTAAGTTAATTCTCCCGTTTCTGTATTTTCAGCTATAAAACCAGGTGATTCTGTTGCAGTGTTAAGAGTTAGAGTTCCATCTAAGTTTTTGTACCCCAGACGAATATTATAGGTTTCGTTATCAGAATTTATTTTTTTGAAACCTTCTGAACTTGTAAATGCGAACATAAAAAATGCACATATTACAGTTAGGCATATTTGCAGTAATTTTTTCATAATACAATAATTTTTTTGGTTAAATAGTGATGTTGAACTAAATTAGAGTTATCATATTATTATAGTGTTACAACCTTATTAAATAAACATTAAAATCTATTTAATATTATCTGTGAACTATCTTTTATTGAATTAAATATCGACGAACAACCGAAAATCCAATAATAAAAAACCTATTTTTGAAAAATGAATAAGAAGAAAATGAATCGCGGTCAGCGCTTTTTTAGGAAAGCAGATCATTACTTTCACAGTACACTGGGTTTGCTGAAGGTAGTGATGAGCGAGAGACAATTTTTATACTTATCATGCATTTTGGTGGGAATTTCATCTGCATTGGCGGTAACTGTTCTTAAAACTTTTGCACACATTGTTTTTCAACTCACAGAATATGTAAACGGTGTTCTGAAACTTCCTTACATCAACAGTGTTTTGCCGATAATTGGTATTGTTCTGACGGTATTTGTAATCCGAAAATTCCTGGATGGCAGCATAGAAAAGGGCACTGCTCAAATCATGATCGCTGTAGCCAAGCGCTCGGGTTTTATGCCTAGAAAACAAATGTATGCACAAATCATAACCAGCTCACTTACTGTAGGCATGGGAGGTTCGGCAGGTTTAGAGTCGCCCATTACCATTACGGGAGCTGCATTTGGATCTAATTATGCGCAGAGATTTAGGCTTAACTATAAAGAAAGGACATTGCTTTTGGCTTGTGGCGTTGCAGCAGGGATTGCAACAGCCTTTAATGCCCCAATTGCCGGAGTTTTATTTGCTATAGAAGTAATTCTTGCAGATTTGAGTATTACAGCCTTCATTCCAATTATGATTTCTTCAGCAACTGGAGCTATCATGGCAAACCTAACGTTGAAGGGCGGCATCTTGTTGGCTTTTAAAAAACATTTAGATTTCGATTATCACAATACTTTTTACTATGTTATTCTTGGTGTGATAGCAGGTTTTTTGTCGGTTTTTCATGCGAGGTTGTTCAGAAGGGTGGAGCATTCGATGAGTTCTTACTCCAAAAGTGTTTACAAGAGAGCGTTCGTAGGTGCCGGACTTTTAGGGTTAATGATTTTCCTGTTTCCTGCTTTGTTTGGTGAAGGCTACGAGACCATTGGTGCATTAGCCAATAACAATGCTAAGGAAATTCTTACCAACTCTTTATTTCAGGAGTTGCGTGGCAACGAGTGGGTAGTGCTGCTCTTCGTACTGTTCACCATGATGATGAAATCTGTGGCTACAGGTTTAACATTGGGAAGTGGTGGTAATGGCGGTAATTTTGCACCATCACTTTTTGTAGGCTCTTATCTGGGTTATGTTTTTGCGAAGATTGTCGGATTGCTGGGAATTAAAAATTTACCCATAGAAAATTTCACGGTTGTGGGAATGGCAGCTGTTTTAAGTGGTCTTTTTCATGCTCCCTTAACAGCTATTTTCCTTATTGCTGAACTTACAGGGGGTTACGGATTGATTGTGCCACTAATGCTGGTGTCATCAATTAGCTTTGCTATCGCCAAGAGGTATGATAAATATTCAATGGATATCTATGCTATTGCCGATCAGGGAAGTGTTTTTACAGAAGATAAAGACCAAAATATTCTGAACAGAATTGAGGTGAGTCTTATTTACAACAGTTTTATTAAAACAGTTTTACCCTCTGCATCTTTGGACGATGTGCGTGATATAATTAAAACAACACGGCAAGATTTTATCCCTGTCTTAACTGATAAAAGAGTAATTAATGGTGTAATTACTATTGATAATTTAAGGAAAATTCTTTTTGAAAACCATTTTGTGCATTCTGGTATTGATCATTATATTTCACCCATCGTTTCGGTGTCTAAAGATGAAAATGCAGGTAAAATTCTCAACATTATGGAGGAACACAAAATAGACTATGTTTTTATCGAAAAAAACGGAAAATTTGATGGGTACATTACCAAAACTATGATCTTGGAGGTGTATCGTCTTAAGCTTAAAAATCTCAGAATAGATTAAGTTGTTATTGATGACTTATGTTTTACCATTAAGATTAAGAATCACCAAATTCATAATATATTATTCTCAAAAAAATTATGTAAATTCGCATAAATTAAAAATTCAATGAACTACGATATTATTGTTATTGGAAGCGGGCCTGGTGGTTACGTTACTGCTATTAGAGCATCTCAGTTAGGTTTCAAAACTGCGATAATCGAAAAAGAAAATTTGGGAGGTATTTGCTTGAACTGGGGTTGTATTCCAACTAAAGCATTATTAAAATCTGCTCAGGTTTTCAATTATATCAACCATGCGGAAGAATATGGATTAAATAAAGTGGAAGGAAGTTTTGAATTTCCGAATGTGATCCAAAGAAGCCGCGGTGTTGCCTCTAAAATGAGCAAGGGTATCGAATTTTTAATGAAGAAAAATAAAATTGATGTTATTCTTGGAACTGCAAAAATTTTAAAAGATAAAAAAGTAGCTGTTACAGATGCTGAGGGTAAAACCACAGAATATTCTGGAAACCACATTATTATAGCTACTGGAGCACGTTCAAGAGAATTGCCGAACTTGCCACAAGATGGTAAAAAAGTGATTGGCTACCGTCAAGCTTTAAGCATGCCTGAACAGCCAAAATCTATGATTGTTGTAGGTTCTGGAGCTATTGGGGTTGAGTTTGCGGACTTCTATAACACCATGGGTACAAAAGTGACCATCGTAGAATTTATGCCAAACATCGTTCCTGTGGAGGATGAGGATGTATCTAAACATTTAGAAAAATCCCTAAAGAAATCTGGTATCGAAATTATGACCAACGCGTCTGTAGAAAGTGTAGATACTAGCGGTGAAGGTGTTAAAGCCAATGTAAAAACGGCTAATGGTAATATCACTTTAGAAGCGGATGTATTGCTTTCTGCGGTAGGTATCGCTGCGAACATAGAAAACATAGGCCTTGAAGAAGTAGGAATTCAAACTGAAAAAGGAAGAGTTTTGGTGAATGAATGGTATGAGACATCAGTACCAGGTTATTATGCTATTGGAGATATTATTCCTACGCAGGCTTTGGCGCACGTTGCATCGGCTGAAGGGATTACTTGTGTAGAGAAAATTAAAGGAACACATACTGAAAGAATCGACTATGGAAATATTCCTGGTTGTACTTATTGCCACCCAGAAGTTGCATCTGTAGGTCTTACAGAAAAGCAGGCGAAGGAGAAAGGTTATGAAATTAAGGTGGGTAAATTCCCGCTTTCGGCAAGTGGAAAGGCTACAGCCAACGGAAATACAGATGGTTTCGTAAAAGTAATTTTCGATGCTAAATATGGCGAATGGTTAGGTTGCCACATGATTGGTGATGGCGTTACAGACATGGTTGCAGAGGCTGTTGTTGCTAGAAAACTAGAAACCACAGGTTTTGAAATCATCAAATCTATTCACCCACACCCAACGGTTTCTGAAGCAATAATGGAAGCGGTTGCTGCTGCGTATGGTGAAGTAATTCATATCTAAAAAAAAGATTTAAAATCATATATTTGAGACTTAGTTTTACTAAGTCTTTTTTTATGAAAAAAATATTTCTTGCATGTGTCTTATGGAGTTTTTTAGGATTTGCTCAAAAAGGTGAGAGAATGTTCCCTGTAGAATATGTCTTAAAATCAACTAATGATACAATCAAAACAAAAATTAGAAATACAGGTTATTATTCTAATAAAAAATATCACTTCGCAACAATAATGTTCAAAATGCTGATGGTTGACGAAAAAGGTAATAAAAATTGGGTGGAACCTAAAGATGTGAAATTTATAAAAATTACAGATCCAGAGAATATAACTCATACCTAACTATGCCTCATCGGATAAGCTTGGTGTTGAAAGAGGTTTAGTGGAAGTATTGTATGAAGGAAATAAAAATTAGTTGGTATAGAGGATTTTCAAACTCTACATTGTCAATTTCATCTCAATTAAAAGTTTTTGGATACGTGCTTGATTCTAGTGGAAAAGTAATTAATATTGGGCTTTTTGACGATTCTAAAAAATTTATTAAAAATAAAATCATCAACACTGATCCAGACTTGTTAGCAATGTGGAAGTCTGCAAAAACCGATGCTGATTTTGCTAAAATATTGGAAATATATGATAGAAAATAAATATTCAAAAAGAGTAAAAGTTAGTCGAATTTCCGACTAACTTTTTTTATATATCAAATTCCGTTAAAACAGGACAGTGATCAGAATGTACCACCTCCTTTAAAATAACACTTCGGGTGAGCTTGTCTTTGAGCGAATAAGTGGCAAAATTATAATCTAAACGCCAACCTTTATTCTTTGCTCTGGAATTTTGACGATAGCTCCACCACGTATAATTATCGGGTTGATCATTAAAAAACCTAAAAGTATCAATAAGTTCACATTCGTTGATGAAGTTGGTCAGCCATTCTCTTTCCATTGGTAAAAATCCGGAAACATTTTTCAATCGAACTGGGTCGTGAATGTCTATGGCTTCATGACAGATATTAAAATCACCACATATTAACAGATTCGGAATTTCATTTTTAAGGTTTTTGATGTAATTCAAAAAATCATAGCAAAACTGCATTTTAAATTCTAGCCTTTCAATATTTGAAGCCGATGGTACGTACACCGATATCACCGAATAATCTTCATAATCTAAACGAATAATGCGACCTTCATTGTCGTAGCTCTCAATACCACAACCGTAAATCACATTTTTGGGCTGCTCTTTGCTCGCAATTCCTACGCCGCTGTAGCCTTTTCTCAGAGCAGAATGCCAATAACTGTGGTAGCCGATTTTTTCAAGACTTTCGATATCAATCTGGTCGTTTCCAGCCTTACTTTCCTGAATGCAAATAATATCAGGATCAGCCACTTTCAGCCAACCCAAAAAATCTTTGGTGAAGGCAGCGCGTATTCCGTTGACGTTGTAAGTGATGAGTTTCATTTTTTAGATTGTAGGTTTTGGGTTTTAAGGATAAGTGAGGTTAAATGTAATAGATTTTTAAATAGAATAGTTTCAAATTATTACCATCAACCTCAAACCTAGGATCTTTCCTTTAAATTCACTTCATACAAATCTGTCCTTCTGTCATTAAGGATCTGTACAGCACCGTTGTGGTGAAGTTCTTTCAACAAGTTTAAATCTACATCCACAATAAGCGTCATTTCTGTATTGGGAGTAGCCTCCCCTTTTATCGCATTGCTCGGAAAAGCAAAATCTGATGGTGTGAAAACCGCTGCCTGACCAAACTGTATGTCCATATTGCTCACCCCAGGAAGGTTTCCTACGCAACCTGCAATGGCAACATAACATTCGTTTTCTATGGCTCTGGCTGCTGCACAGGCACGAACTCTTGTATAGGCATTTTGAGTGTCTGTTAAATAAGGAACCAATAAAATTTTCATTCCCTGATCGGATAAAATTCTCGGCAACTCTGGGAATTCAACATCATAACATATTAAAATACCCACCTTTCCGCAATCGGTATCGAAAACTTTTACTTCATTTCCGCCCTGCATGCCGTAATATTTCTTTTCGTTGGGTGTAATGTGGATTTTTCTGTATTCGTCGCGTTTTCCGTCTCGGTGAAGAAGGTAACTTACGTTATACATATTTCCATTTTCCATAATAGGCATACTACCTGCAACAATATTCACATTATAGCTCACTGCATATTCTGCGATTTTATCTACAATCTGCTCGGTCATTTTAGAAAGTTCCATCATGGCCTCTCTTTCGTGCATATGGTTGAAAGCCGCCAATAGAGGAGTATTGAATAATTCTGGGAAAACACAGAAATCTGACTCATAGTCGCTGATAACATCCACAAAAAACTCCACCTGCTGGAAGAAAGCATCAATATCTTTAAATTGTCGCATCTGCCACTGCACCAAACCCAAACGGATAACACTGTCGAGCATTGTATTTTGCTTTTGGGTGTAATAAATGTTATTCCATTGCAGTAAAACCGCATATTCTTCAGATTCAACATCGCCTTTTAAGTAGCCTTTTAAAATTTTTATCGGCGAAAAGTTGTTGGAAAGCTGAAACGATAAAACGGGATCGTAAATCTCCTTTTTTCGAACTCTCTGAATGTATTGTCTAGGCGTTAATTCCTCAGAATACAAATGATAATTCGGAATTCTGCCTCCAATAACAATTGATTTTAGATTTTTAATTTCGCACAGTTCTTTTCGGGCATCGTACAGCCTTCTTCCTAAGCGCAAAGCCCGGAATTCTGGATGCACAAACACCTCAATACCGTAAAGCGTGTTACCAATATTAGAATGGGTGTTAAAAGTTTCCTGTGCTGTAATTTCGTCGTAAGTATGCTGATCGCCGAATAATTCGTACTGAACAACAATAGAAAGGGCTGCGGCAGCCAGTTTTCCATCTACGATGATGCAGAGCTGACCTTCAGGAAAAATGGATGTTAATTTTTGAATATTTCTTTTTGCCCAAGTGTTGTCTTCGATGTCGGGATAGGCCTCCTTCATGGATTCCACTAACTCGTCGTAATCGTCTAACGAGAGTTTTCTTATTTCTACTTGCATTGAGAGTATTTTGCGTTAAAAAAAATGATATTCTCTTTGGTAAGAAAATATCATCCAAAATTAGGTTAGTTTTATAAGATAATCAGCTTTTAAGCTGTAAATTTTCGTAAATATTATGGATAAGCCCATCGGCAACAGAAATCTTAGGGACGTATATTTTATCAATTTTTGCCCACGCTAAGACGTTGTTGAAGATTTTTAAAGCGGGTTCTAATACATCAGCACGGTCCTCACGAATTCCATATTTGGTCATCCTTTCATCCACCGAAAGGGGAGAAATTTCTTTCTGGAATTTTTTCAGGTGTGATGAAGACATCGGCATTCCATCTTTGGTTTTGCTCATTGAAAAAAGCTTATTGATATTTCCACCTGAGCCAATGGCAACTATATTTTTCTTGGAGGTAATGTTATCAGCTATTTCCTTCTTCATGCTGTGCCACATGTCCTCGGTTACCAAACCATTCAGCAATCGGATGGTGCCAATATTAAAAGATTTTTCGTATTTTTTCTTTTCATTTTCGTAAAATGTAAGTTCGGTAGAACCTCCACCCACGTCGATGTAGAGATAGGCATTTTCTTTATCTAAATTTTCCTCAATATGATTTTCGTAAACTAGATTCGCTTCCTCATCCCCCGAAATAATTTCGATGTTGATGTTGGAGGTTTCTTTTACTTCTTGAATGATGTCTTGACCATTTTTTGCATCTCTCATAGCGCTGGTGGCACAGGCACGGTAGTGTTCCACCTTATAAACCTTCATTAAATCACTGAAGATTTTCATGGAGTCGATGATCATTTTTTTTCTTTCTGCACCAATTTCTCCTTTAGAGAATACATCCATCCCTAAGCGCAACGGAATTCTAAGCAAATTCAGTTTTATAAATTCTGGCTTCCCTTTTGAGTTTTTTTTAACGTCGTTTATTAATAATCTTGCGGCATTACTACCGATGTCTATTGCAGCGATAATCATTTATTTTTGTACTTTCGTTTTGTTTTTTAAATAGTGATAAGTTTCTATTTGGGAGCGAATTTCGTGTTTTTTATCGTGTTTTACATACTCATTGCGAAGATTTTTATCAAGAATTCGAGCTTTTACATTATCACTTAACTGAATTTCGAGGATATCTTTAATCTCTTTTTTAAGGTTTTTATCGGTGATTTTTATGGCGGCTTCTATTCTGTAATCGAGGTTTCTGGTCATCCAGTCGGCAGAGGAAATATAGATGTCCTCGTTGCCTTTGTTGTAAAAATACATTACTCTTGCGTGCTCCAGATATTCATCAACAATGCTTATGCCCTCAATTTTTGTTTTGAAATTTTTCTGATTCACTGCGCAGTAAATTCCCCTCACAATAAGTTTGATCGTCACCCCAGCTTGTGCTGCATCGTAAAGTTTTTTAATTAAATCTCTGTCGCTTAACGAATTCACTTTTACAATCATTTCGGCTTTTCTTCCTGCCTTGGCTTCCTCAATTTCTTTGTCGATATGATGCTCAATTTTTTCACGCATAAATTGTGGACAGACAAGTAATTTTTTACAATTCCTAAGATGCTGAACGGGATCTTCCTTTGGTTTTCTTAAAGTATTAAAAACTTTGTTGATATCTGCCATAACGGTTCTGTCCGAGGTCATTATCAAGTGATCACCATAAATTTTTGCTGTTTTCTCATGGAAATTTCCTGTGCTTACAAAACCATACTGAATGGTTTTATTCTGAACACGTTTTTTTATAATGCAGAGCTTGGCGTGGGTTTTTTTATTTGGAATACCGATAAGAACATTAATTCCTTCAGGTTCCAGCATTTCTTTCCATTCCAGATTACTTTCTTCGTCAAATCGGGCTCTGAGCTCAAGCATCACCGTTACGTCTTTACCGTTTCTGGCAGCATTAATAAGAGCATTAATAATCTTAGAGTTGCTGGATAATCTGTAAGCGGTAATTTGAATAGATTTTACATCGGGATCCATGGCCGCCTCTCTTAATAAATCGATAACTGGAGTATAAGTGTGGTAAGGAAAAGTAAGCAGGACATCTTTTTTAAGAATTACATCTGTTACCCTTTCTCCATTCTGAAAATCCTGATGCGTAAAGGAGGTTCTTTCTTGAGGTTTTTTATAAACTTTAAATACATCTGGAAAATCCATAAAATGTCTGAAGTTATGTATTTTTCCACCAGGAATAATGCTGTCTCTTTTGGTGAGATTTAATTTCTTTATCAGGAACTCCAATAAACCTTTGTCCATATCCTTATCGAAAACAAATCTGGTAGGTTTTCCTTTCCTGCGGCTTTTAATGCCTTTTTCAATTTTTTCTGCAAGGTTGGTTCGGATGTCATTATCCAGATCGAATTCAGCATCTTTTGTTACCTTAAAAGCATGCGCGTCGAAGTTATCATAGTCGAAATATGAGAAAATATGCGGAAGCATAAAGATAATAACATCTTCAAGTAGCATCACATCCGTTTGTTCTGCATCTTCGCTAGGCAGCAAAATAAATCTACCCACAAAACGAGATGGTACTTCTATTATCGCATAATTGCTGCCGTATTTCCAGTCGTTTTTGCGCATGGCAATTCCCAGATACAAACTTTTATCCCGAAGATAGGGCATTGGACGATTTTCGTGCAGGAGAATCGGGATGACATTGGATTCTACAACATTATCAAAATAGTCGCGCACAAATTCTTTCTGTTTTCCAGTGATGGTTTTTGCAGTTTTTATAAAAACATTTTGCTCCGCCATTTCTTCCTGAATTTTCTTCCATGTCTTATCAAAATCATGCTGCTGATTGATAACAGTGTCATTAATTTTCGCCAAAATTTTTGCGGGTGGCTGAAAGAAAGACTCAGACAATATTTTGTCTTTAAATTCCGTAGCTCTTTTCAATCCAGCTACGCGAACCCTAAAAAATTCATCCAAGTTATTGGAAAAAATCCCTAAAAAACGTATTCTTAAAGGTAGTGGAACTGTCTCGTCCATTGCTTCCTGTAAAACTCTTTCATTAAATGCGAGCCAAGTAATATCTCTTGGGTTGAATAGTTGCGCCATTAGCTTATTTTGGTGTCTCAAAAATAAGCAATAATGAGGCTTTTTCAATATTAAGTTTTGCTAAAATCAGTATATTGTTTTCGATATTTTATCATCTATTGCAAATAATAAAATTTTCATTTTTAATCAAAATATGTCAATTTGTCATACTTCACTTCATGGCATAAAGATTGAGAAATTCTTTTCAACAATTTAAAACTAAAAAAATAAAAATATGAGCAAAATAATCGGAATTGACTTAGGTACAACCAACTCGTGTGTTGCGGTAATGGAAGGAAAAGATCCTGTTGTTATCCCTAACGCAGAAGGTAAAAGAACAACGCCGTCTATCGTAGCATTTACGGAGGATGGTGAAAGAAAAGTGGGTGATCCTGCAAAAAGACAAGCGGTAACTAACCCAACAAAAACGGTATACTCTATCAAAAGATTTATCGGAACGCACTTTAAGGATGATGCTTCTGAAATTTCTAGAGTACCGTATAAAGTGGTTGCTGGACCAAACGATACAGTTAAAGTAAAAATCGACGATAGAGAATATACACCACAAGAAATCTCTGCAATGATTCTTCAAAAAATGAAGAAAACAGCTGAAGATTATTTAGGGCAAGAAGTTTCTAGAGCGGTAATTACAGTTCCTGCATACTTCAACGACTCGCAAAGACAAGCGACTAAAGAGGCTGGAGAAATTGCAGGTCTTAAAGTAGAAAGAATTATCAATGAGCCTACTGCTGCTGCCTTAGCGTACGGTCTTGATAAAGCGCATAAAGATCAAAAAATCGCAGTGTATGACCTTGGCGGTGGTACTTTTGATATCTCGATCCTGGATTTAGGAGATGGAGTGTTCGAAGTATTGTCTACAAATGGTGATACACACTTAGGTGGTGACGATTTCGATGATGTAATCATCAACTGGTTGGCAGATGAATTCAAATCTGAAGAAGGTGTGGATTTAAAAGCAGATCCTATCGCTTTACAAAGATTAAAAGAAGCGGCTGAAAAAGCAAAAATTGAGTTGTCTTCATCTCAACAAACAGAAATTAACTTGCCTTACATCACAGCAACGGCTTCTGGACCTAAGCACTTGGTAAAAACCTTAACAAGAGCTAAGTTCGAGCAATTATCTGCTGATTTGGTGAGAAGATCTATGGAGCCTTGTAAAAAAGCGTTATCTGACGCAGGTTTAACGGCGAATGATATCGACGAGGTTATCCTAGTAGGTGGTTCTACAAGAATCCCAATCATCCAGGAAGAAGTGGAGAAATTCTTCGGTAAAAAGCCTTCAAAAGGTGTTAACCCAGACGAAGTAGTGGCTATTGGAGCTGCCATCCAAGGGGGAGTTTTAACCGGTGATGTTAAAGACGTTCTTTTATTAGACGTGACACCACTTTCATTGGGTATTGAAACAATGGGTTCTGTATTCACGAAATTAATTGAAGCGAATACAACTATCCCAACTAAGAAATCTGAGGTGTTCTCTACAGCGTCTGACAATCAGCCTGCAGTAAGCATCAGAGTAGGACAAGGGGAAAGACCAATGTTCAACGATAACAAAGAAATCGGTAAATTCGATTTACAAGATATTCCACCAGCGCCAAGAGGAGTTCCGCAAATTGAGGTAACTTTTGACATCGATGCGAACGGTATTTTGAGCGTTTCTGCAAAAGATAAAGGAACTGGTAAAGAGCAATCAATCAAAATTCAAGCGTCTTCAGGTCTCTCTGATGCAGAAATCGAAAGAATGAAGCGTGAAGCTGAAGAAAATGCTTCTTCGGATGCGAAAAGAAAAGAAGAAGTTGAAGTATTCAACAAAGCAGATGGATTGATTTTCCAAACTGAAAAGCAATTGAAAGAGTTTGGTGACAAACTTTCAGCGGACAAAAAAGCGGCAATCGAAGCTGCAGCGGCTGATCTTAAAACATCATTCGATGCGAAAGATTTCGAAGCTACAAAAACAAAAACTGAAGCTTTAGATGCTGCATGGATGGCTGCTTCAGAAGAAATGTACGCTCAAGGTCAGCAAGCAGGTACAGATGCTGGACAACAACAAGGCGGAGCTGCTAACAACGGTGGAGCCGACGATGTTCAGGATGCTGACTTCGAAGAAGTAAAGTAAGGTTTAACACCTAAGTAAATAAAAAAATCCCTTCACGAAAGTGAGGGGATTTTTTTGTGAAATTGTTTTATATTTAGTTCCATAAAATACATGTATGAAAAAAATTATTTTAGTAGCGGGATTGTTTGTTAGCACCTTTTACTTTTCGCAAATTACGCAAGTTACCGATGGTTTTTCCACCAATTTAACCAAAACTGATCTGAATTTTTCAGGTGATCGAAAGCTGTACGCAACAGGTCTCAATGACAAGACTTCCGAAAATTATTTGGTGGTTTCTAAAAATAAAGCGGGTGCCGAAAATGATGTTTTATATGTTGATAAATTCCGAAAAAACAAAGATGGTAGCTTCACCAAAGTGTTTACAGAAAGTTTTACTCATCCCATAAATAAATCTTTATCTTTTGTTAACAACCGAATGATGTTCAGCGATATCGATAAAGATGGTAACGGCGATTTTCTTTTTAGTATCGAACAAAATGAAAATGGAGTCGAAAGTCCGCTGGAAAAAGCTTGGGCTTTGGTCGTTTTTAATAACAAAACCTATAAACTTTGGAAAAATGCGGATGATAAATTTCAAAAAACATTTACCGATGAAGGCTTTCAGCAACTTGATGAGAATGTAAAAACCAAGTTTCTCGATTTCTTCAATAGTC
>JAEWYW010000010.1 GCA_023458535.1 Bacteroidota bacterium | reverse complement strand
CTTACACCTACTACATCACCTTCATAAAATGGGGGATTATCCATAGATAATGTCATGTTTACTCTTGGTAACTTTTGGTTTTCAACAACCATTACTGTTAAGCCATTCTTTAACTGGAAAGTTTTAGGTTTTGCTATGTTGATGGTAGGCGTAGGACCTGGTTTTGGCATTGCGTTAACATCAATTTTCTGAGCAGAAAGCATACCCGCAAATAAGAAAGCAACTGCTGTATATGTTAAATGTTTTTTCATTTTTTTAAATTAAATAGTGGTAATTATTTTTATTACTTTTTAGCAGGTAAATAGTTAACAATTACTCTTTGGTTAGGATTTAAATATTTTTTAGCAGCGTTTCTGATTTCTTCTTTTGTGATACCTCTGTAGATATCAAGTTCTTTGTTGATAAGATTGGTGTTCCCTTGAAGCATATAGCTGTCTGCTAATGAATGTGCAATCCCTTGGATGCTTGAGTTTTGATTTACAAACTGATTCTCAAATTGGTTTTGAAGTTTTTGATAATCTTCATCTGAAATTAAGGTTGTTTGTAATTTTTTAATTTCAGCATCGATGTCAGCTCTTAAAACCGTTTCTGCTGTAGTTCCCATTGGTATTGCGAAGAAAGCAAATACACCCTCTTTCTCAAAACTAATAGGGTTGGCAGACACCTGAAGTGCTTTTTTATCAGTGTCAACTAATTTTTTGTATAAAACTGATGACTTTCCTCCACTCAAATAAGAGGAAACCATATCCAAAACTTTAGCCTCTCTGTTTGTGTTTTCAGGAGTTCTGTATGCATAGATATAAGCAGGCAACTGAATATTCGGATCGGTAACAGTAACTACTTTCTCCTGAGTAATAGGCGCGTCTTTGGTATACTTTCTTGAAACTGCAGCACCTTTAGGGATGCCACCATAATATTCGTTAATCCATTTTTTAGTTTGCTCTGGTTTGATGTCTCCAGCAACTACCAACACTGCGTTATTAGGAACATAATATTTTTTATAGAAAGCTAAAAATTCATCTAATTTTGCAGCATTTAAATCATCCATTGATCCGATGGTTGGCCAGCTGTACTCACTATTGGTGAAAACATTGCTAAGAATTGAAGGCAATAAATTACCATAAGGCTGATTGTCCATTCTCATTCTTTTTTCCTCTTTTACAACTTCTCTTTGAGTATCTACACCCACTTGGTTGATAACTGCCTGCTTCATTCTTTCTGCTTCCATCCAAAGACCTAATTGTTCGTTGTTAGAAGGGAAAGTTTCGTAATAATAGGTTCTGTCGTTAGTAGTATTGGCGTTGTTTTGCCCTCCGTTAGAAGAAACTATTTTGAACCAATCTCCTCGCTTAATGTTAGGAGTTCCTTCAAATAATAGATGCTCAAAGAAGTGAGCAAAACCTGTTCTGCCTTTAACCTCGTCTTTAGCCCCAACATGATACATAACACCTGTAGTTACTACTGGAGCAGAATTGTCCTGATGAAGAATTACATGTAAACCGTTTGGAAGATCGTACTCTTCAAACTTAATTTGTTGTGCATTCAGCATTATTCCTAAGAAAGTTGCTGCTGCAACGGAAAGAAGTCTTTTTTTCATTATCAAAAATTAAAATTACTTTTTATAAATTGTCCAATAAGTATCAAAAAATGCTGTTTTGTTACATCAGATAAACAAAATTACTTTTTGGGGTCTTGCCATTATCTAATAATTTTTGTTTGATCAAGTATTGATCTTTCAAATTTGAAATCTCCTTTTAAAATACTTAATTTTGTCATGACAAATTTTTTTGCAGAATGGATTATTTGAAAGGACTAAATGAAGCTCAATACGAAGCAGTTACCACTATCCAAGGACCATTGATGGTTTTAGCGGGAGCTGGTTCGGGGAAAACCCGTGTTTTAACCATGCGTATTGCGCATCTCATCAACAATGGAGTAGATCCCTTCAATATTCTGGCACTTACTTTTACCAATAAGGCTGCAAAAGAGATGAAGGAACGTATCGCAAAAGTAGTGGGAGAGAGCGATGCACGAAGCATTTGGATGGGAACTTTTCACTCTGTTTTTGCAAGAATCCTAAGAAATGAAGCGCAGTATTTGGGCTACCCGTCTAATTTTACCATTTACGATCAGCAAGATGCGTTGAATGTGATTAAAAAAGTTTTGAAAGACCTTGCTATAGATGCAGATTTGTATAAACCTAAAAAAGTTCAGGCAAGAATTTCTACATACAAAAACAACCTCATTACAGTAAAAGCCTATTTTAATAATCCTGAATTGATGGAAGCTGATGAGCGTTCCAATATGAAGCATATTGGAAAAATTTATCAGAAATATGTAGAAACTTGTTACCGTAATGGAGCAATGGATTTTGACGACCTTTTATTGAAAACCAATGAATTATTAACGCGTTTCCCCGAGGTTTTAGCAAAATATCAAGATAGGTTCCGTTATATTTTGGTGGACGAGTACCAAGATACCAACCATTCCCAGTATCTTATAGTAAAGGCTTTAGCTTCAAAATTCGAGAATATTTGTGTGGTTGGGGACGATGCTCAGTCTATTTATTCTTTCCGTGGTGCTAATATTCATAATATCCTCAACTTCAAAAAAGATTATCCTGATGCGGTAACCGTATCATTAGAGCAAAATTACCGATCTACACAAAATATTGTGAACGCTGCCAATGTTGTTATTTCCAAAAATCTTCAACAGTTTAAGAAAAATGTATTCAGTGATAACGAGGAAGGAGAGAAAATAAAAGTGTACCGCGCGTTGTCAGATGCGGATGAGGCCAATTTTGTGGCAGGAAATATTTGGGAATTGCACAACACAGATCAAAAAAAGTTTTCAGATTTTGCTATTTTATACCGAACCAATTCTCAAACGAGAGCCTTCGAAGATGCTTTGAGGAAAAAAAATATTCCCTATAAGGTTTATGGCGGATTATCTTTCTACCAACGGAAGGAAGTGAAAGATTTATTGGCATATTTAAGACTTTTGGTGAATGACAATGACTCTGAAGCGTTAATGAGAATTGTCAATTATCCCGCAAGAGGAATAGGAGATACTACTCAAAATAAATTAATCGTTTTTGCAGATTCGCAAAATGTTCCAATAGCACAGGTGCTGGATAATCTAGGTTTTTATGCACCACAACTGGGATTAAATAACGGAGTTATTACCAAGCTTGCAGATTTCTGGGCGATGATAAAAGCTTTTCAGGTAATGTTGAAAACCGAGGACGTGTATACCGTTGCCATGGAAGTTGCCAAACGAAGCAATTTGATAAAATTTTTGAAAGACGATCAGACGCCGGAAGGAATTTCCAGGGTTGAAAACGTTCAGGAATTGATGAACTCTATGCAAGGTTTTATTGAAGAACAAAGGCAGTTGGAAGATGGAGACGCTTCACTGTCTAGTTTTCTGGAAAATATTGCCCTTTCAGCAGATACTCAAAATAAAGAAAGCAATGGAGATGAGGTATCGTTGATGACTATTCACCTTTCAAAAGGTTTGGAGTTTCCTGTGGTTCATTTGGTAGGTTTGGAAGAAAATCTTTTCCCAAGTTTTATGAGTTCTTCCACTCGCGAAGAATTGGAAGAAGAAAGACGATTATTTTATGTTGCCCTTACAAGAGCCGAAAAGCAGGCAGTTTTTTCGTATGCAGTATCCAGATTTCAGTGGGGGAAAATTACAGATGCCGAGCCGTCTAGGTTTTTAAGTGAAGTAGATGCGGAATTTTTAGAAATGATCAATCCAGCTACAGAAAAGCGTTTCATCAATCAATCTGGTTTGTCGTCTAGTATTTTTGATGAATATCCCGAAGAATCAAGGTCGTTTAAAAAAGTTGAAAAAAAATCCATTAACAGAACTTCAGATGCTCCCCAAACTTCACCTCTTAAAAAATTAAAACCTGTTGCTACAGCAAAAATTATTAATCCAAGCGGTGCTTCGTCTGAGGATATTGTAGTAGGTGACAGGGTTCGTCACGATCGTTTTGGGGTGGGTGATGTTGTGTTTTTAGATGGTACAGATCCTCAAAATGTAAAGGCAAAAGTGTTGTTTCAAAATGAAGGTGAAAAAAATCTTATTTTAAAATTCGCTAAATTGACGAAAATTTAATTGTAATTTATTCTCATGAAGAAAATATTCTATTTACTGGCATTTGTAATGTGTTTTGGAAGCTTAATGAATGCTCAGACCAAACCAGTCCCTTGGACAGCCAGTCAGGTTGTGGCGCCAAGCGTTTTGGCAGCAAAAATTGTGAAAAAAGAAACCCAAAATATTCTAATTATTTCAGTTGGTCCTTCTGCTATGGTAAAAGGCTCAGTGGATATCGGTTCGGTGGATGATCCTGAAAACCTTACAAAACTTAAGGATTACGTTAGGAAATTAGACAAAAATAAAGAGATTGTCATCTATTGTGGTTGTTGCCCTTACGACAGATGTCCCAATATTCGCCCTGCGTTCAATTCTCTGGTAGAAATGGGTTTCAAAAATGTCAAGGTTTTGGATCTTCCAAAGAATGTAAAAACCGACTGGATCGATCATAATTATCCTACAATAGATTAATTTTTTTTGAAATGAAGAAGCTAATGTTGGCTTTGATTTTTATGCTGTCATTCCAAAACTGGAATGCTCAAAAAATCTTACAGCTCAATGAAATGGCACCTGAAATTCAGGCTAAAAACATTCTTGGAGAAGATTTCACATTGAGTTCCCAAAAAGGGAAAATTGTGTTACTCGACTTTTGGGCGACATGGTGTGCACCTTGTGTAGAAGAACAGCCTCTTTTGAAAAAATTTTACATTAAAAATGAGCAAGCGGTAAAAGATGGGCGCTTTGAAATTGTTGGCTTCTCGTTGGATAAATCTAAAGAAAATTGGAAAAAGATCATCGACCGAGAAGGCATCACTTGGCCACAAATTTCAGATCTTCAGTTTTGGAAAAGTCCAGTAGCGAAAATTTACGGCATTAATGAACTTCCCTACAATTTAGTTTTGGATAGTTCGGGTAAAATCATCGCAATCAACCTTCATGGTGAAGAACTGGAAACCTTTATTGAGAATCAACTCAAGAAAGAATTTTAATAAAACGTACTGTTGTTTGCGTGAAATTAAAAGGTAAAGTTGCATTTCTAATTATAATTCTCAATCTTTTAATTGGAAATTTAATATTATTTGTCGGTGGTAATTACTCTTCGACCGGAAATGTGAATGTATCACTAATGTTTGGTCTTTCAATAAGTTGTATTTTGGTGTATGGTTTCTTCTTTCAATGGGTGAAAATTGAAAATCAAAAGACGTTTAAGCTCATTTTACAAAATATATTTTGTTGCATCATCATCATTTTTTAGGGCAATGCTTTTGCGCTCTTATCAGAAGATTTTAGAGAAGTGTCTTCCAATATTGTTGCTGTACTATTAATGGGATTTGTGGGGAACTTAATAATGTTTCCCATTTCAGTTTTAATAGGATTAATGAATTTTGCATTACTGAAAATTTTTAGTAACAAGCAATAATTTTCTTTTTATTTTTTCTGAGATTTAATGAAATCAACCATCGCTTTATTCAGTTCAGCCTGATAATTGGGATCAGTATCTTTAAAACCGTGGTTTCCACCTTCTACCACAATTAGTTCGTTGAAAGTTCCCTGTTTTGTAAGCATCTTCTTCATCCTTTTTGAATGGTTGAGTGGTGCCACTTTATCTTTGTTGCCGTGCAACATTAGCGTAGGAACGGTATTTTGCGAGTAGGTAAGTGGAGAGATTGTTTTGAGGATTTTTACGACTTCTTTTTTATCTTTTTTAATGTCTAGTCCAGTCATGCCCATTACCAGCTTCTGTCGGAGATCGATAATTTTTTTTGAAATCAAGGTTACAATCCAAATCATGGGCTTTGGAGCTCTTGTATGCAGCAGTCTGTTAATATCAGTAGGTCCGTAATTGCTTACTACATAATTCACTTTTGCCGAATAAGGTGCCAAGCTTTTATCGCCTGCAAAAACATCATTTTGCGTGAAAGCTGTGAGGAATGAAAGATGAGCCCCAGCAGAAACACCCCACATTCCTATATTATCTGTATCGAATTGGTATTGATCTGCATTTTTTCTAATCCAACGTATTACATCTTTTGCATCTTCAGCAGGACCAGGAAAATGTACATTTTCGTTCAGCAAACGGTAGTTGGCGCTAATAACCACAAAATCGTTTTCTAAAAGTTCCTCAATAGTATTTTCCACATAATTATTGGCTGTAATAGCCTTGTCGCCCTCTACCCAAGCACCTCCATGCAAGAAAACAACAACGGGTTTTTTTTGCTGATTATTGTTGATTGGTCGATAAATATCCAAATGTAAATTGTTTCCAAGGTCATCCTTTTTATAGGTGATGTCTTCAGTAATTTTTGCTTTGGTCTGAAGGAGTTGGGAAGCTAATTTTTGTGCAGAAAGCGAAATTGAAAATGATAAAATAAAAAACAGGTTTATAAAAAACTTGTTAATATGCTTTGTGGAGACATTTTTCATGGTGATGAAATCTTGAGGTTGTTATTTTACTAACTCCTCAAAAAGTTTACCAAATGTTGTATCTAAATCTTTAGATTTTCCAGGATGAGGTCGGGATGTTTGTACAACGGCACTTCTTACAGCGGTTAACCATCGGAATCTTTCAGGTATATCAAGTTTTGCAATGGGGCCACCATCTTTTTCACCTTTTGCGATTTTCTGGAAACTCTGAAGGTTTTCTACAATATCCTCATAATCCAGCTTAGAATGCATCAGTCTAAATTTATCAGGACAGAGGTGAAATTCTACTCTGATGTATTTCTCCTTTTTTGAAAACATTACCAAACCGATATTGAAGAATTCTTCTCTTTCAATCTTTGGTACCAAGCGAATCACCGCATATTCGTATATTTTATCCTCTTGCATGATGAATCTCTTTTACAAAAATTTCTGAATTTTCTAATCTCGTTTTCAAGAAATTGAAATAAACTTCTCTAATCTCTTCTGGCGTTTCATCTGCGTCTTGCCACTGTAGCCAATCTTCTGGTATTTCGTTGACAATACTTCTAAAAAGATCATCATTAAGAACAGATTTTGCAAACAGATCAGCATCTGCTATTTGTGTTGCCTGATGCAATAAGACATGATTTTTCACATATTTGAAAGGTGTTTTTGCTGCAGCATCAAAATTTTGCCATGAATGGTGAAAATAGAAAGAAGCACCGTTGTCTATTATCCACAATTCTTTATGCCACATCAAAAGGTTGGTGTTCTTAAAAGTTCTGTCGATGTTGGTGGTAAACGCATCCATCCACACAATTTTCGAGGCCAGCAAAGGGTCTACCTTCATTGAAGAATCGAAAGCAATGGCTTCGGAAAGATAATGCAAACCGAGATTGAGACCGATGCTCTCTTTCAATAAATCCTGAATTTCTTCATCGGGTTCTGTGCGCCCAAAATCTTCATCAAGATTAATCAAAACCAGTTCTGGGATTTTCAAACCTAAAGCTTCCGCAATTTTTCCTCCAATAAGTTCAGAGATCAGCATTTTAACACCATGTCCGGCGCCACGGAATTTTAGCACATATTTAAAATCATCGTCTGCCTCCGCTAAAGCGGGTAGAGATCCACCTTCACGAAGCGGGACAATGTATCGCATTACATTTACAGTTCGCATATCTGTCATGCTGCAAAAATAGCTGTTTTTTATTTTTTATGAATTTTATGCTGGTAGATTTTTCCTTTTAAAGTGAATTGAAGCATATAGAATCCTTTGGAAAGATGCTGCAATGAAACTGAGATTCGCTCACCTTCATTTTTAGCTTCCACATCAATTTTTCTTCCAACCATGTCCAATAGTTCAATATTTTCTACATTATATTTTGAGTCTATATACAATATTTCCGAAACAGGATTGGGATAGATTTTTACCGTTTTTACATCGGTTTCCTGAGTTGAAAGAGCCTGCAGCTGAAGTATTTTGGTTTTGGTCTGATTGGTTGTACATGCATTGGTGGTTAAGCTTACATTGTACGTTCCAGGCGCCGCGAATGTATGTGTAGGATTTTGTAATGTGGAAGTGCTACCATCACCAAAATTCCATAAATATGTGGTGGCATTAGCCGTCTGATTGGTAAATTGGATGTTTAATGGCTGGTTTTGCACTGCACTATAAGTAAAACTGCTGTGCACATCATTGGCGTTTATCAACCAGGTGTCCATTTGGTCGAATACCACAGTTTTTACGATGTTTTTTAGAATTTGTGCGTCTGCAGATGACAATGTTCCGTTAAATGTTGCTAATACTGGATTTTTTTTAAAAATGACTGTGTAAAAAGTGTAGGCAGCCGCCATAGAACCCAAATAGCTCGGATGCGAATTATCGGGTGAATACAATTCTAATTGAGGATGTTGCTCTCTAATCGCTTTCCAAACACGCCCTACAGGTGAAACCAATGCCTCATTATTGGTAGCCATTTGCATATATCTGTTGTAGATGGTATCGTCCATACCTTGATACGTACACATATTGGTTAATCCACCATTGCAATTAGTAGCGTCACCATTTTTGTATCCCCAAGTCATAAAGAAGATAGGATTTCCACAAGGATTCTCATTTTTCACCAACGTGGAAAGCTGCGCAGCAAAAGGAAACATGTAGGCATTCACGTAATTATTTGGGAATGCTGGAGTCTGGCTCTGTTCCTGCAATACTACATAATCCCAATTGCCTTGCGAGATTGTGGCAGTAACATTGGTGTTATTGGCATGTTGTTGCAAGGTTGATCCGCCTGGAGTATGACTTTGATGAATGAGCTGGTCTCCTGTGGAAGTGGCAACCTGAGCAATTAACTGTGGCAAATCATTGGTGTGAATGTAGCTGTTGCCTACAAAAAAAACATTTTTGGTGATTTGGCCGTAACCCAAGCTGAATGTAAATAATAAAGTAAAAAGTAAAGATTTAGTCATGCAAAATTTATTTTAAGTGATTTCTGCGTGAAATTACAAAATATTATTTATCTGTTGGCTTGAAGTATGAGTAATTCTAGAATAATATTTACGAGTAAATTCGTAATCTTATTTTTTTTAAATCAACTTAATTTTTAATGATGATGTTTTATAATTGATTAATTTTACATTTTTATAATCATTATAGCAAAATGTTTTGAAATTCATTAAGAAATGAAAAATTTATATTCTCTTATCGCAATACTTCTCGGTGTAAATGTCCTAAATGCGCAATCAGTTTTAAGTGAAAAGCAACAATTGATAAACAAGGAAATGAAAGGCGCCGCGAGCAAAATGATGTCGGGCAATTTAAACCCTAACACCCAAAATTACGATCTGCAGTATCAGAGAATGGATCTTAATTTAGATCCTTCACAATACAATGTTTCGGGCAGTGTAACGTCTCATTTCAAGACAAAACAAGCGATGTCCAGTATTTATTTTGATTTGTCTGATGTTCTGACTGTTTCCCAAGTGAAATATCACGGCGCAAATCTAACTTTTCAACAACTTCCCACCAACGAACTAAAAATTAATCTACCTGCTTCGTTACCCATCAGCACCTTAGATTCCCTTACCATACATTATTCAGGAGCACCAGATACTGCTAACAATGCTTTTAAAACAAGTAGCCTAAATGGATCAGCAACACTTTCAACACTCAGCGAGCCTTATGGAGCGCAGGATTGGTTTCCAACAAAACAAAGTATGGACGATAAGATTGACAGGTTTGATATAAAAATCACCACACCTTCTCAATACAGCGTAGCTGCAAATGGTAGATTAATGTCTGAAACGGTTACTGGCAGTTCTAAACTCACTTTTTGGAGAACAATGTATCCTACCGCTGCATACCTAATTGCTATTTCTATAGGAAATTTTACTAAAATCAACGACACGATGGGAAATCCGCCTTTCCCTTTTGTGAATTATTTATATCCCAGTACTGCCACCAATACAGCTGTAATGACCAATATTAATTGGACGAAAGATATAATGAATGTTTTTGAAACTCATTTTGGTGCTTATCCCTTCCGCAATGAAAAATACGGGCACATGGAATACCAATATTATGGGGTTTGTATGGAACACCAAACGATGTCTTCTATGAGCAGCTGGGGGAAAGAAGTTATAGCACACGAACTGGCGCATCAATGGTTTGGCGATAAAATTACCTGTGGTTCTTGGAACGATATCTGGCTGAATGAAGGTTTCGCAAGCTTTGGCGAACATCTTGCCAATGAAAAATTAATCATGCTGAATAACAACACCCAGTTTAAAGCATATTTGTTGGATTTAAAAGACTATATCACTTCCCAACCTGGAGGAAGTACCTATGTTGCAGATGCTAATTTAAACAACGTAAATGCGATTTTTAATGGTAGACTCACCTATACAAAAGGTGGTTATATCGTTAGAATGATTAAATGGATTCTGGGAGATGATGTGTTCTATCAGGCAATTAAAGATTATTTGGTAAGACCTAATTTGGCGTACGGTTATGCAAAAACTGTAGATTTAGCTACTTCTTTACAGACTTCAACAGGAATTAATTTCACGGAGTTTTTTAACGATTGGCTGTACGGTCAGGGTTATCCTACATATAATATTACTTGGAATCAAACCTCCAATAATCAACTCATTGCTTTCAAAGTTTCGCAAACACAAAGTCATTCCTCGGTAAGTTTTTTCGAAATGCCACTGCCTATAAAGGTTACAGGAACGGCGGGTCAAATCGCGTATTTTAGACTCGATAATACCTCCAACAATCAGTATTTTTATCTGCCTACTACATTTCCTGTCGCAAGC
Organism: Bacteroidota bacterium; assembly: GCA_023458535.1. Classification (GTDB taxonomy): domain Bacteria; phylum Bacteroidota; class Bacteroidia; order Flavobacteriales; family Weeksellaceae; genus Chryseobacterium. Next base: position 51,837 of record JAEWYW010000010.1, on the reverse strand, counting down.
GTTGAATTCAATTATGATTACCAAATGGTAGAAAATAATTCAGCGGTTTCAAAAGACATTACTTTGTCAACATCAGAAATCAATGGCGAATCAAATGCATTCAATGTTTATCCTATTCCTGCCACTAATGAAATCAATATTAAAGGACTTCAGAAAAAAGCTGATTTTAAAATTTATTCTGCGGATGGAAGATTGGTTAAAAGAGGAATTTATCAACCACATACCAGCATATCAATTTCAGATTTAGAAAAAGGTGACTACATTCTTTCAATAGAAAATAAAAATATAAAAATCATTAAGAAATAGTAATCGCACAGAAATGATGTCGTTACTGATGTTTTGCTACCTTTGTGTAAAATGAAGAAAGAACAGCTATTCGCACTCATACAAGCCGCTAAACTCAAAGATCAAAAAGCCCAAACCAAACTTATTAATACGTATTGGGTGGATGTCTTTTCTTTTGTGATGAAAAAGGTGCAGGATGAACATGATGCAGACGAAATTACGGTAAATGTTTTCTCTAAAGTGCTTTCTAAATTAGATTTGTACGATCCCAACTTTCAGTTTAAAACTTGGGTACTTACCATTGCTCAAAATACCATTATTGATTATTGGAGGAAGAAAAAACGCGAGAACCAAGATACTGTGGATCTTCTTCAGGAAGTGAAAAATGATTATGCGAAGTCACCAGAGGAACTCCTTATTTCCGATGAGGAACAGGAAAAAATTCTTAATATAATAGATTCTCTTGAAACCAATTATCAAGATATTATCAAACTGAGATTTTTTGAGGAAATGAGCATTAAAGAAATTGCTGAAGAACTCGGAATTTCGGTTTCAAATGCTAAAGTTCGGGTAATGCGGGCAAAAAATGTCTTGGCAGATATTCTGAAAAATAATGAAGAGGACGACGCGTAGTTTACAAATAAATTTTTGCTTTTGTCTTTGGTAAAATGAAGTAAGTTTTTTTAAAATCAGATCTGTTTCGGAGGTTGATTTTAAAGCCTTTTCTTATAATCGTTTCCGATTCAGATTTTCCGTTTTCAGGATCGCTAGTATCGTCTACTTCTTTGGTATAAGCCAATTTTCCTGTGGAGAGATTAAAATCAACATCCGCCCAATAATCACCTAATCTGCCATAGGTGGTGGAATAACCAATAAGTTCAAAATTTCCATGCTGAAATCTGTATTTATCGGTGTTTGCCCATTTCCAACTGCTTCCACCGGCCTGATTTATGATCAGAATTCCTTTTGAAATTTCAACATCATCCAATGGGTCACCAGACATTCCTCCTCCCTTGGAAGGCAGTACTGCTTTTCTTGATTTTTCCCACACCATCCATTTATTATTCATTCTTTTCAAAATTTGAATTTCCCGTACATTTCCCATGTCTGTAGTATCTTTCAATGTGTAGATATTTACCATTTCTGGAACTTTATCATCATCCAAATCACCTTTAATACTCATTGTGAGTTCCGATCCTTCAGGTTGGAATTCGCTTTGTGCCGATAATATTCCCGTCATCAATATGCTGAAACATAGGACAGTTTTCATTTGATTTTTATTTTAAAGGTAAGCATAATATCCATTGCATCAATTTTCATCGTTGATGGTTTCGATTAAAAATTCCGTAACTTTGACCTTCAATTTATAATTTCTGTGGAAAATACTATTCAAGATACAACCATCCAAAAACCAAAGTGGATCCGTGTAAAGTTACCTACTGGTAAAAATTATCGTGAACTGAGAAGTTTGGTAGATAAATATAAGCTGAATACCATTTGCCAAAGTGGATCTTGTCCCAATATGGGTGAATGCTGGGGTGAAGGTACTGCTACCTTCATGATTTTAGGCAATATTTGCACACGATCTTGCGGTTTCTGTGGTGTAAAAACCGGAAAACCTTTAGATGTTAACTGGGACGAACCTGAAAAGGTGGCTCGCTCTATAAAATTAATGAAGATTAAACACGCCGTACTGACTTCGGTTGATAGAGATGATTTAAAAGATATGGGTTCTATACTTTGGGCAGAGACCGTAAATGCAGTGCGAAGAATTTCACCAGGAACCACCATGGAAACGCTGATTCCAGATTTTCAGGGGATTACCAAACATATTGATAGGTTGGTAGATGTTGCACCGGAGGTAATTTCCCACAATATGGAAACAGTAAAGAGATTAACACGCGAAGTACGAATTCAAGCCAAATACGAAAGAAGTTTAGAAGTTTTAAGATATTTAAAAGAGGCTGGACAAAGAAGAACAAAAACTGGTGTTATGCTAGGCTTAGGTGAGGAGAAAGATGAGGTTTTCCAAACGATTGAGGATATTAGAAATGCCAATGTGGATGTTATTACATTAGGTCAGTATTTACAACCCACAAAAAAGCACTTGCCAGTAAAAAGATTTATCACACCAGAAGAATTTGATGAATACGGAGCTTTTGCAAGAAGTTTAGGTTTCAGACATGTGGAAAGCTCGCCTTTGGTGCGAAGCTCTTACCATGCAGAAAAGCATATCCACTAAAATATTTTAACACCAATATTTAAAAAAACGTTTCTCGCAAGGGAAGCGTTTTTTTATTAACTTTATTTTTCCAAATCAATTTAAATATGAAATTCTATAAAACATTGTTCGTTTCCGTTGTTGCTCTGGTGTTTTTTTCGTGCAAGGAAAATCCCAAAAAGCCCGAAGAGACTACGAAATCACACACAAGCGAAACTGCGGTGAATGTTATTAAAACAGAAGAAGTTGTGTACGCGGCGGACGGAAAGTCCTATAAATCCTTTATTGCCTACAAAGGAGATTCCACAGAGATAAAACCTGTTGTTTTCGTTATTCCAGAGTGGTGGGGACTCAACAACTATGCTAAAAACAGAGCTAAGCAGTTGGCAGAGCTAGGATATTTTGCAATGGCTGTGGATTTTTATGGCAATGGTAAAGTGGTTGATCATCCTAAAGATGCCAATCAACTGGCCAGTCAGTTTTACGGAGGAAATCCAGCCCTGGCTAAATCCGTTTTCGATGCGGCGAAATCTAAGGCATTGACTTTTAAAAATGCCGATAAAAATAAAATGGCCGTAATAGGATATTGTTTTGGTGGAGCAATGGCATTAAATATGGCTCGTCAGGAAACTGATCTTAAAGGAGCAGTAAGTTTTCATGGGAATTTAATGACAGGCGTTAAACCTACTCATTCACAGTCTAAAATTCTAGTTCTTAATGGCGAAGCAGATTCTTTTATTCCTCAAAAGGAAATTGATGCTTTTAAAAAAGAAATGGATTCTGCAAAAATTCAGTATAAATTTATCAATTATCCTAATGCTATACACGCATTTACCAACCCGGAAGCTACGGAAATTGGTAAGAAATTCGATCTGAAAATAGCTTATAACAAAGAGGCAGACGAAAAATCTTGGCAAGAAATGAAAAGTTTTTTAGCAGAAATTTTTAAATAACTTTAAACCAGGACATCTTTCGCAAAATATAATAAACCCAATATTTTTATATGGTTTGCATAAGGAGGCAATGTTTTTGTGGTTAATTTATCACACTTAAAAAGAAATGAAAATGAAGAATTCTGAAAAACTGCTGCTCTCTGCGGGTGCAGCGCTGGTAGGAGCATTGTATTTAAAAAACCGACAAACAAGACTTCCGAAAGGTGCAAAACCTATAAAAAAGTTTGATATTTTGAAGTATTTAGGAAAATGGTATGAAATAGCTCGTTTGGATTTTCGTCATGAAAAAAATATGAGCAATGTTACAGCCAACTATTCTGTAGATGATGATGGAACCATAAAAGTTTTAAATATTGGGTATAACACACGATCTAAAAAATGGAAATCTGCGGAAGGAGAAATTCGTTTTGTAGGGAAAAAAAGCAGAGCAAGATTAAAAGTTAGTTTCCAGAAACCTTTTTGGGCAGGTTATAATGTTATTGCTATTGACGATGATTACAAATATGCGCTAGTAGTTGGTAACAGTACAAAATACATGTGGATATTATCACGTGAAAAAACGATTCCAGATGAAATTCGTGAAGAATATTTATTACAAGCCATTAGATTAGGCTACGATCCGCGAGATATTTATTGGACAGAGCATGATATAGATTAGAGATAAAAGCAGTTTTAAAACTGCTTTTTTTTATTTCTTTTCCCGAACTTTGTTCTGTAAATTTCAATTATGCAAAATGCTGTTCTCATCACCATTGGTGACGAAATACTTTCAGGAAACACCATCGATACCAATTCCAATCTTATTGCAACAGAGCTTAAAGCCATAGGCATTGCGGTGAAGCAGATTTTTACCATTTCAGATGATATTGATATCATAAAAACCACTTTGTCGGATGCATTTAAGTTAGGTGATATAGTCATTACAACGGGTGGTTTAGGCCCTACAAGAGATGATAAAACCAAAAAGGCGTTTGCTGAATTTTTTGATGATCAATTAATCAATGACGAAAAAACCTACCAGCATCTGTCCGATTATTTATTAAAACGGGACAGACAGTATTTATTGGAGCTCAATCGCAGTCAGGCAGATGTATTATCGAGAGCTAGAGTTTTTCAGAATGATTTCGGAACTGCGCCGTGTCAAATGATCGAAGAAAATGGAAAATTAGTTTTTTCATTGCCAGGTGTTCCTTACGAGGTTAAGCCTCTGATCAAAGATAAAATTATCCCTTTTTTAAAGAATAAATTTGACTTAGATTCCATTTTTACGAGGATAGTTTCGGTGGTCAACATGCCTGAAAGCATTTTAGCGGCAAAAATTTCAGATTGGGAAGATGAACTTCCGGCGCATATTTCTTTATCTTACCTACCAATTGGAACTCGTGTAAAGTTAAGGCTAACAGCGAATGGATTTGATGTAAATATTTTAGAAGCTGATGTTGAAAAACAGATAACCTCTTTATTACAAATAATTGGCGACCACGTAATTGCAACTCATGAGGATAAAATAGAAAAAATCTTAGGTGAAATTCTTACCGAGCAAAATCTTACGCTTTCAACTGCTGAAAGCTGTACAGGCGGTGAAATTTCGAAATTAATCACTTCTGTTGCCGGAAGTTCCAATTACTTTTTGGGCGGAATGGTAAGCTATGCTACTCAGAAGAAAATTGATATTTTAAAAGTATCATCAGAAACAATTTCAGAAAAAACCGTTGTGAGCGAAGAGGTAGCCTTAGAAATGGCTCGCGGTGGTCAGCAGCTTTTCCAATCCGATATCTGCATATCAACTACAGGCGTGGCAGGGCCTGGTAAAGGTGAAGATGGCAAAGAGGTGGGCAATGTTTATTACGCAATTCGTGTAAAGAATCAGGAAAAGGTCTCGCATCTGTATCTGCCGCATTTGGAACGTAACGATTTTATGAATTTTGTTGCGCAGCGTGTCATTCAGGATTTAGTGAGTATTTTGGTTTAATACTTATCTCTTTGTAAAATAATTTATTTAAGAAAAATATTTAATAAAAAAATATGAAAAATTTAATCGCAATCTGCATTCTAGCAATAGCTTTTGTATCATGTGAGAAAAAAAATCTTGAAGTAAAGCAGGTCTCTGAAATGGAAACTGGCAGAAAGATCAATGTACAAGTGGTGAATGCCGAAGACCCAGTTTGTCACATGAAAACCGCCGATCATCTTAGCGATACCATACAGTACAAAGGTCAGGTATATGGTTTTTGCAGTTCTTTATGTAAGGAAGAATTCAAGAAAAACCCAGATTCATTTCTAAAATAATCACATGGAAAAATCAACTCCAAAAAAGATAAAATGGTGGATACCCGTGACCATTTTGGTATTAATTGCTGTATTAATTTTTGGTGTTAAAAATTATATGAATTCATCGCTTTTTACGGTGATGAAGGTGCCGGAATTTTCATTAAAAGATCAAAACAACCAAAGAATTTCGAATAAGGATATGCTGGGGAAAGTGTATTTGGTGGAGTTTTTTTTCAGTAGATGTCCAACCATTTGCCCTGTGATGAATACCAATATGAGGCATATAGAGCAAGAAATCAACAGTCCTAATTTTGGAATAATCTCCATAAGTATCGATCCTGAAAACGATACGCCTGAAATTTTAAAAGAGCACGCGCGGAAAATAGGAGCCCAGTCTCCCAATTGGCATTTTTTAACAGGTGATAGGAGCTACATTGGCAATATTGCAAAGAAATTTGACATTTATGTAGGTGATCAAAAAGATCAGGCAGAAAGTCTTAATCACAGTGGCGAAATAGCTTTGGTAGATAAAAAAGGAAACATCAGATGCAGATTTGGGAAAGATGGAATGCCCATTTTGTATTATTCTGGATTAAATTACGAAGATGCTGAAGGCACAAAAGCGAGCCTCACAGGAAAATACCACCCAGATAGAGAAATTCTTATTGAGGACATCAAAAAATTACTGAAATAGTGCGTTAATTATTGTTAATGATACCCAAAACGGCCTGTAAATGGCTATATTGAGAACAATTAAATAAACGTCTAATTAAAAAATTGAAAAAATGAAGGTTTTGAAAATAGCAACACTTGGTTTTGTAATGGCGGCAGGGATAATGTCGGCCCAGTTCAAGCAATCACCACTTCCATATGCTTACAACGCATTAGAGTCAGCTGTGGATGCACAAACAATGGAAATCCATTATACAAAGCATGCTGCAGGTTATACTACAAATTTAAATAAAGCCATTGCAGGAACACCAATGGAAAAGGAAAGTCTTTTTACCATTCTTTCTCATGTTTCTAAAGAATCTCCAGCAGTGAGAAACAATGCGGGTGGACATTACAATCACGAGCTATTCTGGACGGTGCTTACGCCTAAAAAAGATACCAAACCATCAGCAAAACTGGCAAAAGCGATTAATGACAGCTTCGGAAGTATGGATGCTTTCAAAGAAAAAATTGCTAAAGCGGGAGCTGACAGATTCGGTTCTGGTTGGGCTTGGTTAATTGTTACGCCAGATAAAAAATTAGCCATTACCTCTACTGCAAACCAGGATAATCCTTTAATGGACGTAGCAGAAACTAAGGGAACCCCTATTTTTGGGATAGATGTTTGGGAACATGCTTATTATTTAAAATACCAAAATAAACGTGCAGATTACTTAAAATCTCTTTGGACGGTGGTCAATTGGGATGAAATCTCAAAACGTTACGATACAGCAATGAAATAATATTTTTTTGCATCAGTAAATCAACTCGTTTTCAAATTTTGAAGGCGGGTTTTTTTATGAAATTCATTTGAATTGATTTTGATCTAATAATTAAATCTTGAAGTACACAAAAAGGTTTTCGATAATTCAATTTATAATAATTTATTACTGAAAAATGTAACAAGTATTTGTAATTTGCGACTTATTTTTCAAAATTTTTTTCAATGAAAAAGTTAACATTATCACTATTTTTACTAGCTGGTGTATGTGCTGTAAACACGGTAGATGCGCAGTCAAAAAAAACTACTACTATGAGCCAGACCACTGAAAAAGGCTTAGACCTTTCTGCAATGGATAAATCGGTTCGTCCACAAGACGATTTCTATAATTATGTCAACGGATCTTGGATGAAAACAGCAAAAATACCTGCTGATAAACCCACGTGGGGAAGCTTTAACAAGCTTGCTGAAGATACCGATAACAACTCGATGACGATTTTAAATTCTCTTCTTAAGGATAAATTTGCGGAAGGAAGCGAAGGCAAAAAAATTCAGGATTTATATGCCACTTACATGGATATGGACAAGCGTAATGCGGATGGCATAAAACCTATCGAAGGAAATCTCAATAAAATTGATGCCATTAAAAACATGGGTGATTTACAGAAATACATGATTTCTGTAACCAGAGATGGTGAAAATATTATGTACGGATGGGGTGTTTATTCAGATTTCAAAGATTCCAACATGAACGCTATCTATCTTGGTGATGCCTCTTTAGGTTTAGGGAGAGATTACTACCAGAAAGTGAACGAGAAAAACACCGAAACTTTAGCTGAATATCAGAAATATGTTTCTTCGATGTTGAAAGAAATAGGATATAAAAATTCTGATGAGGTTGCGAAGAAGATTGTTGATTTTGAAAAGCAAATTGCCAATACCTATTTAACCAACGAACAGATGCGTGATAATACGCTTCAGTACAACCCAAAAACAATGGCTGAATTGAAAACTTTGGTTAAAAATGTTGATATTCCTGCTTATCTTAAAAGTGTTGGGGTAAATACAGATAAAGCAATCATTAGTGAACTGGGCTATTACAAGAACTTTGATAAATTCTTTAACGATAAAAACTTAGCTTTGGTTAAGGATTATTTAAAATTCCACATGCTTCATAGCAATGCATCTTATTTAAGCCAAAAATTAGGCGATATGAAGTTTGCATTTTACGGAAAATATCTTAGTGGGCAGCAAGAGCAAAGAGCTTTAAACAAAAGAGGTTACCAGTTGATTAACGGAACTTTGGGTGAGGCATTTGGTAAATTGTATGTTGATAAATATTTCCCAGCTTCTGCAAAATCTCAAATGGTGGAACTGATTGATTATCTTAAAAAGAGCTTCGATGTTCACATCAAAAATCTTTCTTGGATGTCTTCTACTACAAAGACAAAAGCTTTGGAGAAGTTGAATAAATTCACGGTAAAAGTAGCTTATCCAGACACTTGGAAAGATTACTCAAAACTTAGCATTCTTTCCGAAAGTCAAGGAGGAACTTTATATAAAAACCTTCAGAACATCTCAGAATGGCAGTACAATAAAGATTTGGCTAAAATTGGAAAACCTGTTGATAAAACAGAGTGGGGCATGACGCCACAAACGGTAAATGCATATTACAACCCATTGTATAATGAAATCGTTTTCCCAGCAGCTATTCTACAACCGCCTTTCTTCAACCCAAATGCAGATGCAGCGGTTAATTTTGGTGGAATTGGTGCGGTTATCGGTCACGAAATCACGCATGGTTTCGATGATTCTGGAGCGCAGTTTGATGCCAACGGTAATCTTGTAGATTGGTGGACACCAGAAGATAAGGCGAGTTTCGAGAAGGTTACAAAATCTTTGGCGGCGCAGTACGATAAATACGAGCCAGTAAAAGGAACTTTCGTAAACGGTACCTTTACAAACGGTGAAAACATTGCAGATTTAGGAGGTGTTAATATTGCTTTCGATGCATTGCAAATGTACCTTAAAGACAAGGGCAACCCAGGAAAAATAAGTGGTTACACGCAAGATCAAAGATTTTTCTTAAGTTGGGCAACCGTTTGGAGAACTTTATCAAGTGAAAAGTATATGACGAATCAGGTGAAAACAGATCCTCACTCTCCGGGATATTTCAGAAGTTTTGGTCCATTGGTGAACACAGATGCTTTTTACAAAGCGTTTGATGTAAAATCTGGCGATAAATTATACAAAAAACCAGAAGAGAGAATTAAAATTTGGTAATTTTTCTTTTGCAATACTTACAACCACTCTTTTTAGGGTGGTTTTTTTATATTTTAGCTTAAAATTTACGGATGCAGGATTTCAATTTTACAATAGATTCTAAAGGAATTGTTTCAACTGAATTTTTGAAGCTGGGTATTGATAATTTTGAATCTGCATCAATGTTCATAGCTCGTTTAACATATAAAAGAAATTCGGATAAAAAAGATGTATTGGCAGTTATCAAAGAGCAAGGAGGAACCTGCAGCACAAAACATGCAGCGTTAAGAAAATTAGCTTTGGAAAATGGGAAAAAAGATGTAAAACTGATGTTAGGGATTTTTAAAATGGACTCCCATTACGCTCCTGCAATCAAGAAAACTTTGGATAAATACCAGCTGAACTATATTCCCGAAGCTCACAATTATTTGAAATTTAAAGAAGAGTATTTCGATTTTACCAAACCTAATGCGAGTTACAGCGATTTTAAAAATCAAATTGTATTCGAACAGGAGTTGGAACATCATGAGATTGCTGATCATAAAGTTTCAATCCATCAAAAATTTTTAGTCTCTTGGCTTCAGGCAGAAAAATTAAATTTCTCACTAGAGGAGATTTGGAAGATCAGAGAACAGTGCATTCAGGATCTACAAAAAAACAGAGATTAGTTAAAATCATCTATTAGGAAAACAAATCATGGAGGTTTTCGAAGTGAACGTTTTTCTTGGGAGGAATTTGAGTTTGATAGTGTGGCTTCGAGAGCCTCAGCCACCTAAAATTACAATTTTCGTATCTCGCAATAATTCACTATTTTAGTTCCTCGAATAAAGCAGTGCTGTAAGTGTTTTCACTTGAAATTAATCTTATAGAACATTGTTATTCTTTTATTTTTAAAATTTTATTCATGAAAAAATTAAGTATAGGCGTTCTGGCTCTTGCTGGAATAGTTTTTTTGCAGTCTTGTTCTTCCACAAAATCAGTTGAGAAAGAGAACACATCAAGTGTAGCAACGGAAAAAAAACCTGAAGTAACCAAAGAAGACTATGGAATTAATTTGTCTTACATGGATACTTCTGTGCGTCCGCAGGACGATTTTTTCAGTTATGTAAACGGGGGTTGGATGAAAACTGCTGAAATTCCTTCCGATAAATCGAGTTGGGGCTCTTTTAATGCGTTGCGCGAGGATGTAGACAATGCTTCATTGGATATTTTAAATAAAATTCTTTCTGAAAAATTTGCTGCTGGTTCCGAGGGGGAGAAAATCCAGAATTTATATGCTTCTTACGTTGATATTCAGAAAAGAAATGCCGATGGCATAAAACCCATACAAAATGATTTATCAAAAATAGATGCCATAAAAACGATAGCGGATCTTCAAAAATATTTGAATGAAGCTACCAAATTAGGGGACAATTCGTTCTACGGTTGGAGAGTAGGCGCAGACCTGAAAAACTCTAAAATGAATGCCGTTTATTTGGGCGGTCCAGATTTAGGTTTAGGGCGAGATTATTATCAGAAAACCAACGAAGCCAATACAAAAACGCTTGCCGAGTATACAAATTATGTAAGTAAGCTGTTCAATGTTTTGGGGTATAAAAATGCTGACCAAGCCGCGCAAAACGTGGTGAATTTTGAAAAGAAGATGGCGAATACCATGCTGACTTTGGAACAAAATAGAGATGCCAATCTGCGTTACAATCCTAAAACAATGCCTGAGTTGAAGACTTTGGTGAAATCTGTTGATCTTCCAAAATATCTGAATGAAGTTGGGGTAAATACAGATAAGGTGATTGTAGGCGAAGTAAAATATTACCAAAATCTAGATCAGTTCCTGAATTCTAAAAACCTTCCTTTGGTAAAAGATTATTTGAAATATCATCTTGTTAGCGGCTCTGCCAGTTCATTAAGCGAGGATTTAGACCAAATTCGTTTTGATTTTTATTCGAAATATCTGCAAGGCCAGAAAGAACAAAGAGCACTTAACAAAAGAGGTCTGGCAACCATTAACGGTGTTTTGGGCGAGGCTTTTGGAAAAGTATATGTAGATAAATATTTCACTCCGGAATCCAAAAAACAAATGGAAACCTATATTGATTATTTATTGAAATCTTTTAAAACCCACATCAACGAAATTGATTGGATGTCGCCTGAAACTAAAGTAAAAGCTCAGGAAAAGCTATCGAAGTTTTCAGTAAAAATTGCATATCCAGATAAGTGGAAAGATTATTCGAAATTAATAGTGGAGTCGCCTAAAAACGGGGCAAGCCTATATTCTAATTTGCAAAATGTTTCGGCTTGGACGTATCAAAAAAATCTTGAAAAAGTAGGTAAGCCTGTGGATAAAACCGAGTGGGGAATGAGTCCGCAGACGGTTAACGCTTATTATAGCGGTTCTAACAACGAAATTGTTTTCCCAGCAGCCATTTTACAACCTCCCTTCTTTAATCCAAAAGCCGACCCAGCTGTTAATTTTGGTGGAATAGGTGCGGTAATAGGTCACGAAATTTCTCATGGCTTCGACGACAGTGGTTCAAGATTTGACGGTGATGGAAACCTCAATAATTGGTGGACTGATTCCGACCGTAAAAATTTCGATGCTAAAGTGGCACAATTAGCTGCCCAATACGACCAATATGAACCTGTAAAAGGTAGTTTTGTAAATGGTAAATTTACAAGTGGTGAAAATATCGGTGACCTTGGTGGAGTAGCAGTGGCTTACGATGCATTGCAAATGTATTTGAAAGATCATGGAAATCCAGGAAAAATCAGTGGTTTTACACAAGATCAAAGATTTTTTATGAGTTGGGCAACAGTGTGGAGAACGAAATCTACAGAGCAGTATATGGTGAACCAAGTGAAAACCGATCCGCATTCACCTGGATATTTTAGAGCGTTTGGACCTCTTGTAAATCAGGATTCTTTCCAAAAAGCTTTTGATATCAAGCCTGGTGATAAATTATATAAGGCACCAGCAGAAAGAATTAAAATATGGTAAAAATAAAATCGTCTGAGTTTTCAGGCGATTTTTTTGAATATGGGGCGGCGGCTCCGCCGCCGCCCCATATTCAAAAAAAATAATCACTATCTTCAAAAACCAATCAATATTAAAAAATGAATATTCAAAAACAACTTCATATAAAAATTGAGAATCCAGAAACCAAAACTATTCTGGCGGATGCCTTTTATCCTGAATCACAACATAAACTGCCTTTGGTAGTTTTTGCACATGGATACAAAGGTTACAAAGACTGGGGTGCTTGGAGTTTAATGGCTGAAGAATTTGCTAAAGCTGGATTTTTCTTCGTAAAATTTAATTTCTCACACAACGGAACCACATTAGAAAAACCAAATGAATTTGGAGATTTAGAAGCTTTTGGACAGAATAATTTCTCAAAGGAAATGTCAGATTTTAAAGCGGTCTTAGATTATTTTTCAATGCATGATAATGTGGATCCAGACCATATTTCAATCATTGGGCATAGCAGAGGCGGCGGTGTTGCTGTACTCACAGCATTCGAGGATGAGAGGGTAAAGAAACTCATCACCTTTGCAGGTGTTAGCAATTTTAAATACAGGTTTCCTAATGGCGAGCGTTTGGAAAAATGGAAAGAAGAAGGAGTGATGTATTCTGAAAATTTGAGAACACACCAGCAGATGCCCCATTATTTTCAGTACTATGAAGATTTCCTAGCCAATGAAGATCGTTTCAATATTCAATATGCAGCACAACACTTAGAAAAACCTTTTTTAATTGTTCAAGGTACAGACGATGATGCCGTGAAGGATAAGGAAGCACATTTATTACACGAATGGTGTAAAACCTCAGAAATATTATTGGTTGAAGGTGCCAATCATGTTTTTGGAGCTAAGGAACCTTGGCAGGAAAATCAACTGCCTGAACATCTCTATTTTATTACTCAAAAAGCTATAGATTTTATAAATAAACATTAGAATCAATATAGAAATATTGTATTTTTGTGAGTGAAAATTTGAAAAATTATGGATTTATTTTCCGCATTAGAACTTCCAAACTTTGCAGAACCGCAGATTTGGATCAGCTTACTTACCTTAACATTCTTGGAGATTGTTTTGGGTGTAGATAACATTATTTTTATATCGATTATTGCTGGCAAGTTGCCAGAGAAACAGCAAAAAATGGCGCGAAACATCGGTTTGGTATTGGCGATGGTTTTCCGTGTTGTTTTATTGCTCATGATCAATTGGATCATCGGACTCAAAGAACCCGTCCTCACGCTCGGCTTTATGGACGATCCTATAAATGGCGGTCCGTTGATGCTTAGCTGGAAAGATATTATTCTTTTGGTGGGTGGTATATTCTTAATTGGTAAAAGTACCTTCGAAATTCACTCTAAAATGCAAGGTGATGAAGGTGGTCACGCTCCAAAGTCTGCAGCATCAGGGCTTTTAACTACTGTTATCATACAGATTATTTTGGTGGACATGGTTTTCTCATTAGATTCTATACTTACAGCGGTAGGTTTAGTAGATAACGTTGTGTTAATGATTATTGCAGTAATTGTATCCATCGCAATTATGATGGCTTTTGCGGGACCAATATCAAGAATTATCAATAAACATCCAAGTTTGCAGATGTTGGCATTGTCTTTCTTAGTGGTTATTGGGGTAATGTTGGTAGCAGAGGGTATTCATCAGCACATCAGCAAGAACATTATTTACTCTTGTTTGGCATTCAGTTTAATTGTGGAAATGCTCAACATCAGACTTCGTTCTAAGGAAAAGAAAGCTCTGGAAATTTCTCCTAAATTGAAAAACAACTTTGAGATTGAAGACTCAGAAAATAAAAAATAATAATAAAAAAAGGTTGATTTAATTAGCAACCTTTTTTATTTTTTTGGGTGCAAGAATGCGGTTAAAAATAGGTATCGTAAATAAGAATAACCTGCCGAACTCCGGACTTGCGAAGGTCAGCAATAAAGAAAAGAAAAATACCAACGGAACCATCAATGCTCTCCTCAATGCAGATTTTCTTACTTCCAGGCTTGGTAGCAGTTCTGCAACTTTGTTTTTGGGATTATAAATGTATTTTAGGAGCAGCCACTCGGTGAAGCCCGTAAAACAAAGATTGAAAACATACATGGCATATGGAGATATAAGCATGATTCTTTCGTCGGTAGAATATTCGCTGTAAATGGAAGTGGTATAAGGCATCAAAACGATGGATAACAAAAAAATGAGATTGAGCCAGATTAATTTATTGGTATAATTGGTAACAAAACCAAAGATTTTGTGATGCAAAAACCAGTACAATCCAATAATGAAAAAACTCATGATAAAGCCAATAAAGTTTGGCAGTTGCTGCAAAATAGAATTCAGGAAATCCTGTTCTGTTCCATTTTCAGGGATTGAGGGAACTTTTAAATCAATCACTAAAAGTGTGATGGCAATAGCAAATACAGCATCGGTAAAAAGAATCATTCTATCGATCTGAAAATTCTTTCTTTCTGGGTGATGGTGGTTTTCCATATGATTATATTGTGAATCAAAAATAAAAAAAGGTTTTTATGAATTCATAAAAACCTTTTCTTTTTACTTTATTAAAATTTCCCAAGCTTGTTCGATATCATTTTTAAGAAGTGCTTGCTGAGCTTTTTGATGAACTTCTTCATCTGCAGTGTAATTTCCTTCTGGTAGAATTTCAACGTTTGCTAACATTCCTAAATCGTTTCCAGTGAATATTTTGCTCAATTTAATTGCATCTGGAAGTCTGTCGAAGCCTATTCCTTTTGTTACTAAAGGTTTTGGAACTTCAAATAGAGAATTTTCATTGCTTCGCGAATACCAGTTGGATCCTAGCCTTGCTACCATATCCAATTTCTGCTGATTGAGATTTCCATTTTCATCTAAATATTCCTCGCGGATGTGTATTTTCTGAACCTCGCAAATTACCAAATTTCCCGCGCCACCTTCGGTTCCCAAAGATTTTACTTCTAAAACTTTGCATTCGAAATTTACTGGACATTCCTCAATCAATTTTGACTGAACTAAATCGGCGTCTTTCATGGTAAGTCCAGATTTTACAAACTCATTTACCCCCAATTCATATTCTGTAGAAGCCAAAGAAATTTGCTGTACAATAGGGTAATTAACCGTTCCAATAACCACTTCGGGAACTTCCAAAACGTTTTCCAAGGTATGCTTTGTGGTGTTATCTCTTACTCTGCGTGATGGTGAAAAAATAAGAATGGGCGGCACAGTACTGAACATATTGAAAAAACTGAATGGCGATAAATTCGAGTTTCCATCTTTATCAACTGTGGAAGCTAATGCAATAGGTCTTGGTGAAACTGCTGTCTGCATAATGGTTTGCAATTGTACGGATGTTATCTCAGAAGGAATTACTGTTTTCATTGAAATTGAAAGTATTTTTGTAAAGATTTGTATAAAACAACTGTCAATCTAAAAATAATAAATCAATACTAATTAAGTTATTTTTAGAATGACAGTTTTCTTGCTGAATTTCTGCTATTTTATCTCGGATAAGATGATGTAAACTAAAGCTTTACCTATCATTTCATCAGATTTCTTCTTCATCGAAATGAAAATGTATGCATCATTCAGACTAAATTAAAAAATTATTTTGCGGGAAGAATTTTACCTGAAACTTCACCGAAACCAACTCTGATGCCGTCTTTTTCAGACCAAGCTTTCATAATAATGATATCATTGTCTTCAATAAACTTTCTTTCTTGTCCGTTTTCTAGCTGTATTGGGTTTTGTCCTCTCCATGTTAACTCCAGCATGGAACCAAAAGATTTTGGATCGCTTCCAGAGATCGTTCCGCTGGCGTACATATCACCAACTTCCATATTACAGCCGTTGATGGTGTGATGCGCCAGTTGCTGACACATATTCCAATACATAAAATTGAAATTGCTTTCAGAAATTAAGTTGGCTTTACCTCCTTCCGGTTGTAAATACACTTCTAAATTTACATCGTAATTTTTCTTGCCCTCAAATTTCAGATAATCTAAAACCTCTGGCTCCTGTGTTGGGGAAGTCATTCTGAAAGGTTCTAAAGCCTCAAGTGTTACCACCCAAGGTGATATTGAAGACCCAAAGTTTTTACCTAAGAATGGCCCCAAGGGAACATATTCCCAACTTTGAATGTCTCTTGCCGACCAATCATTAAACACAACCAATCCAAAAATGGCATCTTCCGCTTCGCTAACAGGGATATTTTCGCCCATTTCTGTATTTTTATTGATGATGAAAGCCATCTCCAACTCGAAATCCAGTTGTTTGCATGGCCCAAAAATAGGCTTGTCCATATCTGCTGGTTTCATCTGACCTTTTGGACGGTAAATATTTGTTCCAGAAATCACAATTGACGATGCTCTGCCATGATACCCTACAGGAATATGCTTCCAGTTTGGTAAAAGTGCATTGGCAGGATCTCTGAATAATTTCCCAACGTTGGTGGCGTGTTCTATGCTGCTGTAAAAATCTGTGTAATTGGGCACATGAACAGGCATCATCATTTTTACATCTTCAATATCGTAAAAACAAGTTTCTATGGTTTTTTCATCTTTAGATAGTGCAGAATCCTCTAACAATAAAGACTGAATTTTTAAACGAACAGCATTGGTGACTGGTTTTCCTAGTTCGATAAATTCATTTAAAGTATAAGCTTCAAAATAATTATCGTCTAAGCCATCGACATCATCGAAATATCCGAAATCGTACAACGAAGCCAAATCTATCACCTGATCTCCGATTCTTGTACAACATGCGATGTATTCTTTATTAAAAACAGCCACTCCGAAAGGAATGTTGTGTATAGAAAAATCTGAATTCGACGGATATTCAATAAATGATTTCATAATATTTTTTACTTTTTTAATTTATTTGGTACCGATGGATGCTTCATCAATCCAACGGTCTTTGTTATTGATATCTATTAGATAATAAATACCTTTTTGCTCGGTGAGTAGGAGCGTTTTAGTAATAGGCATCGAAATTTTTTTATTCTCAAGTTGATCTGCGCGCAGCGAAATAATATTGCGTTTTCTGATGATATCGCCTGTAAAAACATTGGAAGTGCTTTCACCCGTCTTTTTATCATCAAAAATTTCCACATAAGTTGCATTTTTGCCATCTAAAACAAGAAAATTTCTTTCTGTATGATCATCAAAATCATTAATCAGAACAAATTTTTTCTTATCAATACTTACAGTTTCCAAAACTTTTTGGTTGATGCCTTTTTTTTCTTCAAGACGAGCTAAAATTTCGTGCAGTTTGCCATAATTTTGAGCGTGCAAAGAAAAACCAATGAGGATAAGTATTCCGAAAATTCCTTTTTTCATGTAGTGTGCTTTAAAAAAAAGTTTTGTCAAGATTACAAAAATCCTGACAAAACTTATCTTATAATAATATTAAAGATTACCTCTTCTCTCTTGTTCTCTTTCTAATGCTTCAAATAAAGCCTTGAAATTTCCAGCTCCAAAACTCTGGGCACCGTGTCTTTCAATAATTTCGAAGAATAGAGTAGGGCGGTCTTCAACTGGCTTCGTAAATATCTGAAGCAGATAACCCTCTTCATCATGATCCACAAGAATACCAAGATCTTGTAGTTTTTTGATGTCCTCGTCTATTTGTCCCACACGATCAGGAATCATTTCATAATAAGCCTCCGGTGGAGCTGAAAGAAACTCTACTCCTCTTTTTTTCATTTCAGAAACTGTATGAATAATATCTTTCGTAGCTACTGCGATGTGCTGTACGCCTTCACCTTCATAAAAATCTAAATATTCTTCTACCTGAGATTTTCTTTTACCTTCAGCTGGCTCGTTAATTGGGAATTTTGCGTAACCATTACCATTAGACATTACTTTAGACATCAATGCGGAATATTCCGTATTAATTTGTTTATCATCGAAAGAAAGGATATTTACAAACCCCATCACATCTTCATACCACTGTACAACTGGCAACATTCTGTCCCAATCTACATTTCCTACGCAGTGGTCTACATATAATAAACCTACATCTTCAGGGTTATAATCAGACTCCCACTTTTCGTAACCTGGCATAAATGGCCCTGTATAATTTTTACGCTCAACAAACATGTGAACGGTTTCTCCATAGGTATAAATTCCTGCCATTTTTACTTCACCAAATTCATCAGTAATTGTAATTGGCTCTAGATAAGGTTTTCCACCTCTCTTAGTAGTTTCTTCAAACGCTTTATAAGCATCGTCTACCCAAAGTGCCAAGACTTTTACACCATCACCATGTTTTACAACATGCTCATTTATAGGAGAATCAGATTTTAAGCCTGTCGTTAAAACCAAACGTATTTTTCCTTGCTGAAGAACATAAGAAGCTCTATCTCTAACTCCCGTTTCTGGACCAGCATAAGCCACCGACTGGAAACCGAAGGCCGTTTTGTAATAGTGAGCCGCCTGTTTAGCATTTCCTACATAGAATTCGATATAGTCTGTTCCGTTAATCGGAAGAAAATTTTCCGCTTGTGCAATTTTTTCTGCAAAAGTTAATGTAGACATGATTTTACTTTTTATTTTTAATTATTATAGCGCAAATTACGAAAATAATATAAATAATAAAGTTGTAAAAATGCTCTGGCAATGTTAAATTTTACTTAAGAATGAGATATGTATTCTTAAGTTTTCTTAAGTTCAAGTTAATACTGCTAAGTGCAATACCTTTGCAGCACAAAATCATAATCTATTACTAGAAGAAGATTCTAAGAACACAAAACCAGTGCTGCCTCTATAAAAGGTGGCATTTTTATTTGCTGTTCAGCAAGCCAGCATTAGGGTTGTGGTTATCCCAAATTTTCCACTGATGATTATTTTTACGAATGAAATAGGTTTGAGAGTTGAGTTCATGAACGAATTTTTCCTCTCCTGTAGTGTCCATCACGAAAAGCAGATTCCAAAACTCCTGTGTTTTTAGCACTTTTCTGTCGTCTGCATCTGCGACAATTTGGATATCAAAAACTTCAAAATTGGAACGGTTATTATCAGTCACCAAACGCAAACCCTTCTCACAAAGCTCTTTGCTGAACTCGTCTATTCTGCCATAGAATGGTGAATCTTCAAAGATAAGCTCTTTAAAAAGTTCCATATTCCTTTTCGGAAATCCTTTGAAAAATTCAAAATTTGCATTGCAGTAACGATAAATTATATCGGTATCAAACTCAGAAGACGTGGTATTGTATGGGCTTCTGTTTTTACGGACAAAAAGAACGTAGGAATTAAGATCCTTAAATCCTAGAAAAATGCATATTTTATCCAATGTTCTGATGAAGCGGAGGTCGTTATGGGTTTTTTCATCATAATCGCTTTCGAAAAATCTCTGTAAAGTAATATGGGAAATACTTGCTCCTAATTCAATTTTTTTATCGCCCTGCAGTTCATCCGCATTCTGCAATTCCTCTGTAATAATTTCTGCCAAGATGATGAAATTACTCCTTTTCCATACAGAAATGCTTCCTAAAACAGAATTCAGGACTTTGGGGTGGTTAACAATTTCTTCCTTTATTAAATTGTAAATTGACTTCAAGATTATAATTTTTGTTATCGTTTTAACAAAAACTGTGCAATATTGTTGTGTAATGCACAATAAATCAGTTCACTAACAGATGATTATAATAATGAATTGTTATCTATAAACGATTATTTTTTTCGATATTCTACTTAAATCTTTCAAAAGCAGCTTTTTCCAACATTTCTCTGTCATCTGGATGCGAAATTTCTATCAAAGATTTTGCGCGCTGTTTTAAGTTTTTTCCGTATAAATATGCCGTTCCGTACTCAGTTACGACAAAATGTACATGTCCTCTTGTCGTGACAACACCTGCTCCTTCTTTAAGGAAAGGAACAATTCTAGGAATCCCTTTTTTTGTTCTAGAAGTAATCGCAATAATAGGTTTTCCATCTTCACTCAGTGCCGCACCTCTCATGAAGTCCATCTGACCGCCAATTCCGCTATACTGGTAGCTTCCAATAGAATCTGCACTCACTTGCCCAGTAAGATCCAACTCAATAGCAGAATTAATGGCAACCATTTTTTTATTCCTCATGATATTGATTGGGAAATTAACATCGGTAACTTCTTTAAAAGAAAAAATAGGATTATCATCTACAAAATCATACAATCTCTGTGTTCCAAAGCAAAAACTGGTGATGTTTTTATGATCGTGGTAGCCTTTGTATTTGTTGGTAATAACATTATTTTTAATGAGATCAATCACTCCGTCACTCAACATTTCGGTGTGGATTCCTAAATCTTTATGATTATTTAAACATTTCAAAACTGCATCTGGAATTGTGCCAATACCCATCTGTAACGTGGAACGGTCTTCTATAATTTCAGCAACATTTTTACCTACTAATAGTTCCTCTTCACCCACTTTTGCACCATAATCAACTGTCGGAAGTTCAGATTCGTGAAAAACCATTTTATCAATTTTACTCACGTGAACCATTCCATCACCATGTGTTTTGGGCATTTTTGGATTGATGACAGCGATCACTTTTTTTGCACTATCTACAGCAGCTTTGGCGACATCCACAGAGGTTCCCAAAGTACAATAACCATGTTTGTCAGGCGGAGAAAGTGTCACAATTGCCACATCTAATGGCAGAATATTCTTCTTAAAAAAAATAGGAATCTCGCTTAGGAATACAGGCACAAAATCTCCTCTATCTGAATTTACAGCCTCGCGTACAGGTCCCGAAACAAAGAATGAATTAATGAAAAAATGTCCTTTATATTCTGGCTTTGCAATCTCAATATTACCCTGTTGGGTGATTGATACCATTTCTACATCATGAAGTCTTGAGGCCTGCCTGGCCAATTCATCGATTAAAAAATTAGGTGTTGCTGCACTTCCGTGAGAAAAAATTCTGTCGCCACTTTTTATTATAGAAATTGCTTCTTCTGCACTTACGTAGTTATACATTTTGGAAATTTTTATGTAATGGTTGAGTTTTTATTTGAGATGAGTTATAAATTCCATTCAGAAAATTGAAACTATTTTAATAACAAAAGATGCCTTAAAAAACTCTAAAGCATCTTTTTATCTTTGTTTTTTTGATTATTCTTGAGATCGGTCTTCCAAACTGTGGTCTTCAGTTTCAAGCCATGAGGTTTTGTATGAAGGATCTTCCACTTTTAAAGCTTCTTCAGTAATCTGTAGCGGACGGAAAGGATCCACCATTACCGCATATTCCTCTGTTTCTTTTACGCCAATACTTCTTTCCATAGCACCAGGATGCGGACCATGAACAATTCCACCTGGGTGTAGTGTGAAATCCATTAAATCGATATGGTTTCTACTCATAAAATCACCTTCGGTATAAAACAGAACTTCATCTGAGTCGATATTGGAATGGTTATAAGGTGCCGGAATGGCTTGAGGATGATAATCGAACAGTCTGGCCACGAAAGAACAAACTACAAAATTATGCCCTTCAAAATTCTGATGTACTGGAGGTGGTTGATGCACGCGCCCCGTAATGGGTTCAAAATCTTTGATGTTGAATTTAAAAGGATAGAAAAAACCATCCCAACCAACAACATCAAACGGATGCGTGGCATAAATGAAATCTGTAATTTGGTTTTCTTTTTTTACTTTGATGATGAAATCACCTTTTTCATCAATAGGTTCTCTGAAAGTTGGTGCAACGATATCCCTCTCACAAAATGGGGAATGCTCTAAAAGCTGACCAAACTCGTTTCTGTAACGCTTTGGAGTATAAATTGGAGAATGACTTTCTAAAATAAAGAAAACGGTATCTTCTGTCTCTAAAATTACCTGATAAATCGTCCCACGAGGAATAATAAGATAATCTCCTTTCTCAAACGGAATATCACCTACAAAAGTTTTTAAATTTCCTTTACCTTCATGTACAAACAAAAGTTCGTCGCACTCTGCATTTTTATAAAAATAATCGGTAGATTTTCTTGGTTTTGCCAATCCCATTTTAAGGTCGTTGTTCAAAAGAAGAATTTTTCTACTGTCTAAGAAATCATTTTCTGGTGTAATATCCATGCCTTTAAACATTCTCGGTGCAACGTTTTTTGCTACCGCAATCTTGGGAGTTACATCCTTGGGTTCACCAATGCTTTTTATCTGCGTTGGTCGATGTATATGATATAACAAAGAAGAAATGCCATGAAACCCTTCTGTACCGAAGAGTTGCTCATAATAAAACTTATCTTCGGGAGATTTAAAAACAGTATGCCTTTTATGGGGGATTTTACCCAATTTTTCGTACCTCATGAGAAATGGATTATTTCTTCCAAATTTACAAAAAAATAGATATTGGTACCATGTGTTCTATCAATGATTTTGATATAAAAAAAGCAATCTTTCAACTGAAGATTGCTTTTTGGTATTTAAAAGTTAAAATTTTATTTGGTCAAATCCAAACCACCAAAATTTCCTGAGCTCATCATTAAATATACACCCTGGGTTTTATCTAAAGTGTCCCAATAATTGTGCAAATCTTCGGCGTTGGTGAAAACTTTCAAATTTTCATTTTTGAATTTTTCCTTTATTAATTCTGGAGAAATAGGTTCCATTCTTTTTATTTTCAAAGCATCCTCAGAGTAAAAAACAATGGCGTTTTCTATGCCATCCATTGCGTGATCATATTGTTCAAGAAAAACAGGATTTAAACTGGAATAAGTATGAAGTTCTAAAAATGCATTCTTAGTAACATTAGGGAACTGCTCTGCAAAGGCTTTTACGGCTGCTTTTACTTTACTAGGCGCGTGAGCAAAATCTTTATACAAGGTTCCGCCATCTGCTCTTTCTACTTTTTCCAATCTTTTAGAAGCACCTTTAAAACTCATAATTGCCTCATAAAATTCTTCATCCATAATACCCAATTGCAAACATATGTTTCTTGCGCCTTCCAAGTTTAATAAATTATGAGCTCCAAAAACAGAAAGTGGGACGTCTCCCATTTCCGTTTTCAAATGCACTACGCCATCTACAATCTCATATTCTGGCGTTTTGTAAGGTATTCTTCGGAAATAATTTTCGGCATTTTCTACCACTTTTACTACTTCTGGATCTTCTTCATTGTAGACCAAAATTCCACCTGGAGTAATGGTTGCCACAAATTTTCTGAATTGTTCCACATAGTCATCAAAAGTTTTGAAAACGTTGATATGATCCCATGCAATTCCAGAAATCAAAGCAATATTGGGTTGATACAACAAAAACTTGGAACGAGGATCTAAAGTGGATGATAAGTATTCATCACCTTCGAGAATCATAAAATCATTTTGTTCCGTAATTTTCACCATGCAGTCAAAACCTTCCAACTGCGCTCCTACCATATAATCAATTTCTTTTTGGTGGAAATTGAGAACATGCAGAATCATTGATGTGATGGTTGTTTTACCATGTGAACCACCAATCACAACTCTTGTTTTTTCTTTGGACTGTTCGTATAAAAATTCTGGGTAAGAATATATTTTTAAGCCTAATTCCTTGGCTCGTGCCAATTCTGGATTGTCAGCGTGAGCGTGCATTCCGAGGATAATTGCGTCAATATCAGCAGTTATTTTTTCTGGAAACCAACCCAATTCATCTGGCAAAATACCTTTCTTCTCTAATCTTGATCTTGAAGGTTCAAAAATGGCATCATCCGAACCCGTTACCCAATAGCCTTTATCTTTAAGAGCAATGGCAAGATTGTGCATGGCACTTCCCCCGATTGCGATAAAATGTGTTCTCAAATTTTTTGCTTTGTGCAAATCTACAAAATTGTCCGATTGCAACGTTAATTCTTGCTAAATCATTACTTTTGTATTTCAAAAAATAATTGACTCTAAATATAGTTATGAAGCCAAGTTTAGCAAAGGGTACGCGAGATTTTACAGCTCAGGAAGTGATAAGAAGAAGATACATCATTAATATTCTGCAAAAGAATTTTGAACTTTTTGGGTTTCAACCTTTGGAAACACCGAGCTTTGAAAATCTTTCTACATTAACTGGAAAATACGGCGAAGAGGGTGATCGTTTGATTTTTAAAATATTAAATTCAGGAGATTACTTGGATAAAATTTCTGATGAAGAAATGGGTTTGAGAAACCATAAGTTTTTAACTCCTAAAATTTCAGATAAAGCACTTCGTTATGATCTCACTGTTCCTTTTGCGAGATTTGTAGCTATGAATCAGGGGCAGTTAACTTTTCCTTTCAAAAGATACCAGATTCAACCAGTGTGGCGCGCGGATCGTCCACAAAAAGGTCGATTCCGAGAGTTTTACCAGTGTGACGCGGATGTGGTAGGAAGCGAAAGCCTTTGGCAGGAAGTGGATTTGGTGCAACTGTATTTTAAATCTTTTAAGGATTTAGGTGTTTCGGTGACTATTCATGTAAATAACCGAAAAATTCTGTCTGGTTTGGCAGAATACGCAGGTATTTCGGATAAGCTGATAGACTTTACAGTGGCTTTAGATAAGTTGGATAAAATCGGAAAAGAGGGTGTGGTAAAAGAGATGCAGGAGAAGGGAATCTCTGATTCTTCTGTTGAAAAATTGGATTTCTTGTTCAGTCAAGGTGAAGATGCTCTTGAAAATCTTTTGCAACTCAAAGAAAAATTCCAAGGAAATGAAATAGGTCTTCAAGGAGTAAGCGAACTGGAATTTGTTCTTACTAAATGCCTCGATTTAGGAATTGATTCTTCAAATTTATTGTTCAATATTACGTTAGCGAGAGGATTGGATTACTACACGGGAGCTATTTTTGAGGTTAAAGCTGATGAAGCTCTAATGGGTTCCATTGGTGGAGGCGGGAGATATGATAATCTTACTGAAGTTTTTGGCGTTAAGAATATCCCTGGAATTGGAATTTCGTTTGGTTTGGATAGAATCTATCTCGTGATGGAAGAACTTAACCTTTTCCCAGAAAATGCAGACCAAAAGGTAGAATATTTATTTGCCAATTACGGCGATGCAGAAGCTATTGAAGCCATGAAAGTCATTGCAAAATTGCGTTTGCAAAATATTTCTGCAGAAATGTATCCTGAAGCGGCAAAACTGAAAAAACAATTTGCCTACGCTGAGAAAAAGGAAATTCCGAATTTAGTTTTTTTAGGAGAGGAAGAAATTAAAAACAGAAATATTACCATAAAAAATATTGTAAGTGGTGAACAAAAAACTATAAAACAGGTTGATTTTCTGAGATAATTTTTAACTTTATTAAAAATTGATTATGAAAAAAATACTACTTACCATAACTTCTTTGACACTATTGTCTTGTTCTTCCGAATTGTCTTGTTCTGATGAAAATTTTCCTAATCCAGATACTACTACTTCTAACCTTATAGGAGTTTGGAAAATGGAAAGAACAGTAACTGTTTCTGGATCAGATCAAACTACTGTGATTTCAACTTATTTGCCTGATGCTTGCAAAAGCAACAGTACGTATGAATTTAAGTCTAATGGAGCATATATCGCGAAAGATTATAATATGGTAGGGACAGAATGCAAATTCAGTGAGGTGAATAAAAGTTATACCTATGATTCTTCAACGCAAAAGTTGGTAATGGGTAATATGGAATCTAAAGTTCTTGCACTTACAGCAAATAAATTGGTGGTATTTGTTAACGATAATTACGATTCTAATAATGATGGCATAAGTGATTATTTAAAATACACCTTCATCAAGTAAGATTTAATCTTAAAGTTGAGGTTCTTTTAAATCAAGATGCCAGAACAGTGGTCGTGAGAACTTCCTGTAGCTGAGGAGAGAACATTGTTTTCGTTTCTGAGTCTTAAAATGCCCATAAACGCAAATATTAAAGCTTCTTTGAAGTTGATAATACTCTCATTTGGGATAATAATTGCTGCGTTGGTTTTCATCTGGATGGTTTCCATTAAAAAACGGTTGAAAGTTCCTCCTCCTGTAAACAAAACATTCTGAAGATTATGTTCATTGATGACTATTGAAATTTGCTCTGCGATGTGTTCTGTAAAAGTAGAAATTGCCGTTTGTGCATCTAAACCTTCAATCAGTGGAAATATATTGTTAATGCACCATTCTAAACCGAGAGATTTGGGTGGAGCTTGTTGATAGTAATCTAAAGAGTTGAGTTGATGTAGCAATTCATCACTAACACTTCCATTTTTCGCAATTTCACCGTTCTCATCGTAATTTTTGCCGAATTTTTGAGCAAGATCATTTAATACAATGTTTGCAGGTGAAATATCAAATGCAATCCGCTGATTGTTTTTTTTGAAAGAAATATTGGAGAAACCACCGAGATTGACACATGCATCAAACTCGTGAAATAAAAGTTCATCGCCAATAGGCACCAATGGTGCGCCGTTCCCGCCCATTATAACATCTTGCGACCTAAAATCATAGGCAATGGGAAGTTTAATCATCTGTTGAATAGCTCTTCCATCACCGATTTGAACCGTAAATTTCTTTTGAGGCTGATGAAAAACGGTATGGCCATGAGAAGATACAATATCAACCTTTTTGATATGATATTGATGGATGAAATCTCGGGTTAGTTGTCCTAATAAATAACCGTATCTAGAATTGAGTTCGAATAAATCTTCAGCGCTACAATAAATGGCATTTCGGAGTAATTTTTCCCATTCTTCGTTGTATGGAATCGTCTCCGCATGTATGATCTGAAACTCCCAGTTGTCCTTTTTGGCGAATTTTGCATAGCAAATATCCAAACCATCTAAACTTGTTCCAGACATTAAACCTATTGCGAAATATTCCATATTATTTTTGTGCGGGTGACATCTGTAATTTTTGTGCATTGAAATCTGCAGAACCATTGAAGAAGGTGTATTCTGAGAAATCATCTTTGGCTTTCATACCATGATTGCCCTGCAGGGTAGAACCATCCTCTAATGTTACATACACCGTATCTTTGGTGTAAACCAGCCTTTCTTTCTGATTCCAATATACACTTTGCATAGCAAACCTCTGATTTTCGTTGGTGCGAATTCTTACATCGCCTTTGGCTTCATAAAACTGTTTTTCCTCGAAAATTCTTGCATATTTCGCAGAAAGTGTTCCTGGAGTATCGGGTTTCTTTTTGTCGTAAAATTCAAGCTTTATTCCTTTTTTTGCAACAATGTAGGAAGGTTCCATCAGTTCGTATTTTTCGATAATAGGAGCCGATGCACGAAGAGTGATTACGCCAGAATCTCGCTGTATAATGTTGGCATTATGAATAACTTGGGTGGGAAAGTTTTTCTTCTGGTTGTTGTTGGTTTTTGTCAAATCTTCCTCACACGAAGTCAATATAAAAAATATAGCACAACTAAAAAGGTATGCTATATTTTTTATTTTGATATGTTTTTTGAAACACATATTAGTTATAAAGTTGTTTTCTGAACCACTTATCAGCAAAATTCAAACCTATCTTCAGATTGATAAAATTTTGGTTGATTAAATTATTTTGTGTGGTTCCTCTTTTACCCAGTTCAACACCTAATTCTAGGCCAGACATTCTAGTAACACTGCTGTTTTTAAACGGAAATAATGCTCCAAAAGTTACACCAAATTCGTTAATAGACTTATCGGCCAAAACCAAACTTCCTTTCTCGTAGTAAGCTCCATATCTGTATACCACTCTCGAGAAGTAATTTCTAAAATTGTTGTAGTTGGGTAACCACCAACCACCTGCTGCCAGTCTATACGAGTCTTTCATATCCAGTGAACGACCGAAATAGAAAACATCTTCCGCCTTTTTGTAATCAAACTGTCCAGATATAAACCATCTGTTCTCCTCACCATAACCAGCACCAATAGACGCTTGGAAAGGAATTAGATTTTTAGTTTTAGTATTGATCTGTTCTATTATGGTTTCGTTGGCTTTTTCACCGTTCGCATCCAAGAAATAGGTACTGTTAGTGTACTGCGTAGTCGGATTTTTAGTGTTTCCGAAAGTAGTAGTTGCACCAAAAGTAAGCTTATGATCCATCTTCATTAAAGCTTGGTAACTCGCACCCAACGTAAAATTGAAAGTTCTTATTTTATTGATGGTTTCATAACCATTGATGAGTTCGGCACCTGTAATGGTAAATTCATCTTTGTCGTGCAAATCTCCAAAATAATAATTGGCCTTTGCTCCCAAAGAAAATTCTGGTGTCACTTTGTATCCCACTGCTATTTGAAACGTGTTCAAACTTCCACTACCAGTAAAGTGATTAACCTGTGAGGTAGGATTTGTGGTACTGTTACTAAACTGAGAAGTTCTCACAATGTCATAACTCTTTGAACTATATGGCTGGTAGGCCAATCCTACTTTAACTTTAGGAGAAACTGGGAACGCTAAGGAAATATTAGATAAATATGTAGAATGCTTGGTAGCCTTCATATTTTCATAATTTGTTTTAAAGTAGTTGTTTTCATTGGTGGCTTCCACTTTAATGCTTGTAAGATCAAAATTTCCGTTGTTCGCAGGGTTTCCGAAGTTGAAGCTACTAGTAAAATCACTAATATAAGCTGTTGAAATTCCTCCCATAGAAGAAGTTTCTATGGTGTTATCAAACTTCACATCTCCAATTCCGAATGCTGCATATGGTGAATTACCGATACTTTGAGCATGTAAGAAATATCCAACTGCAATGAATGACAGTGCAAAGATTTTTTTCATTCTTTATTTTTAAAACAATGCGCAAATATCTTAAATAATACTGAATTGTAAAAATTTAGTTTGGTTAAAGTTTGTTAAGCGCCTTTAAAGCACTCCGTGGTGTTTCAACATCTCTCAATATTTTTTATCTTTGAAACATGAATTGGGAGAATATTGCCGGTCAAACTCAGCTGCAACAAGTACTTCAACAGAGCATCACCGAAAACCGCATCAGCCATGCACAGTTATTTATTGGAAAGGATGGTTACGGTGCTTTTCCGCTTGCATTGGCCTACGCAAAAGAAATTTTGAAACAGGAAAATGAGCACGCTGCCTCCAAGGTGGAACATCTTAACCATCTCGATCTGCATTTCTCTTTTCCAGTCTTTACAGAGAATAAAAACTCTTTGAGCAAGATGAAATTTGATGCTTTCAGAGAAATGATGATGGCTTCACCTTATTCCAGTTTTGATGATTGGACGAGTTTTTTAGATTCCGAAAACAAGCAGTTTTTTATTTCAGCGGACGAAATTGAAGATCAAAACCAAAAGTTTGCATTGAAAAGTTACGAAGGTGGTACTAAAATTCTTATAGTTTGGCGTGCTGATAAAATGAATACTTCGGCAGCCAATAAATTCCTGAAATTTTTGGAGGAGCCGCCAGAAAAAACGGTCATTCTTTTAACTGCAGAAAATACGAGTGATATTCTACCCACTATTTTGAGCAGAACGCAGGTGATAGATGTTCCCCGTATTCAGGATGAGGATTTGCAGCAATTCCTCTCTCTGCATCAAGATTTGGATGCATCGAAAATTACAGAAATTGTTCATGAAGCCCAGGGCAACCTCAATGAGGCCTTAAAACTTGCGCAGTCTGTCAACAAAGATGCAAATTTTGAAGCGTTATTCGTGCAATGGGTGAGGGATGCCTTTCAGGTAAAGAAAAAACCAGAATTTTTAAAGAATATTATTTTTTGGGCTCGGGAAATAGCCAGCTGGAATCGTGAGAAACAAAAGAATTTTCTTAATTACTGTTCAGAAATTTTCAGATTGGCGCTACTGCAAAACTATCAGTCTGAAGACTTGGTTTATAAAAAAATTAATGTCAATGGATTTAACTGGGAAAGCTTTTCAAAATTCATCAGTGGAGCCAATATAGAAAGTATCCTGGAAGAATTGTCAACTGCCGATTTACATCTTACCCGCAATGGAAATCCGAAAATAATCTGGACAGATTTAGGCATTAAACTTTCCCGCTATATTCATAAATCAAATAGTTAACTGACATTTTATATGACATCAAAAAGAATGTATTATCCAGTTATTATTTTAATTTTCCCAATCTTAATTCAATCACAGCGAAGGAATTACTTTGAGAATTCTGATAAAAGTCCAAACTGCACAGTTTTAAAGAAAGGATTTTTTAAAAATGAAGATTCAAACACTGATTCAGCATCTTTACCATATCAAATTAAAATTAATAAAAATCATATGACTGAAGTATATGGGAATAGTCAGATCATTATAAAAAGTAGAGTTAAATATTTAGAGAAATGTAAGTTTGAAAAAGAAATCATAAAAATCAGATCAAAATTAGATATTAATGAAAGTCTTTATAAAATTGGCGGGAAGACAGTTTATGAATTAGTTGAAACTAGTCCAAATTATATCATATTAGAATTTTGGTGTAATGAAGGAAGGAATATTTGCACAGAGATTCTAAACAGAAAGTGAAAACGTCAGCTAACATAGTATTAACAAAACTCAGGGTGAAATAATTGTTGATAAGGTTAGAAATATTTAGCCGCTGCTGCTTTTTAATTTCAAATATTACTTGTATTACTTGAGTTCCGAGAAAAAGCATCGTCTCCACGCTGTCTGAATTAATGCCCATACTTTTTGTGAGGTTTGATTTGATTGTCATTTTATTAATAATTTCATTGTTTCTTAGACTTTCTATAATATTCAAATAGAACTTTTTACTTGTCAATCAGCTTTTTCACCAGCTCAAATCACAATTATACCTCTATTTTATATTTTAGATAACATCAATAATGTTGTGTGATTATTTCGAAAAAATAAATCAATCAAACGATTGATTTATTTGCGTTTTGTTTTACATTTGCATCGCTAAAAAAGACAAAATGCTGACGAAAGAAGAAAATATACTTTTTGCTGCCGAGAAACTTTTTGCCCAGAAAGGCTTTAAAGGAACCTCTACGAGAGAAATCTCTTCTGCGGCAGATGTGAACATCTCGATGATTTCCTATTATTTCGGATCCAAGGAAAAACTCTATGAAGAAGTATTGATGTACAGGGCCAACCAGAGCAGAAATTTTGCCAGTGAAGTACTCTCCAGAACGGATATTAATGAATGGGAGAAACTTATTCTGATTATAGAAAGATTTTCTGAAAATATAAAGACCAATAAAGATTACTACATCATTATGCAGCGCGAACAGCTTCATACCAATAATCCAAGCATTAAAAAAATGCTTAGGGAAACCAAGCTCAGTTTCATGACGATGTATTCTCAATTACTGGAAGAAGGCTGTGAAAAAGGAGTTTTCAAAAATAAAGTTCCGAGCTATCTGCTTCACAGTACCATTAGTGGAACCCTCTTCTTTTCCATTAACACCAAGAAAATGTATAAAGAATTTTTGGGTGTAAAAGGAAGGGATGAATCTTTTGAGGAGGATTTTTACAAAGAACTCAATCAACACATTAAAAATATTTTAAAACACCTTTTAGGTTATGAAGAACATACATAATTCCCTGTTCGTTGTTTTTGTAATGACCGTCGGAATTACGATCCATGGACAAGAAAAAAAACACCTTAGTCTGGATGAAGCCATTCGTTTGGGAATAGAAAACTCCAAGACACTAAAGATAGATGATGCAAAAATAAAGCAGGCCACTGCAAAATATTTGGAGGCGAAAAACAACCAATTTCCAAGTTTATCCGTGTCGGGGAGCGCCATTGCACTCACTAATGCCGATGTAGATTTTAAAATTGCTGCTGGCGGAATGGGTAGTAATGCTCCTAAAGCCAATTCCGCTTTTCTTGGGCAGCTTTCTGCGTCGTTACCTCTGTTTGCGGGTGGAAGAATTCGTTACGGAATTCAATCTGCTGAGTACCTTATCGAAGCATCAAAATTAAATTCTGAAAACGATAAAACTGCTGTGGCATACAATGTTTCTCAAGCCTATAATAATCTGTTCAAATCTCAGCAGGCTATTAAAGTTTTAAAAGAAAATCTAACTGCATCACAAGAACGAGATGCCACTTTTCTGCGACTGGAAAATAATGGAGTAATTGCCCGAAACGACCGTCTGAAAGCCAATTTACAAACGACAAATATTGAGATCCAACTTTTAGAAGCAGAAAATAATTTCAATATCGCTAATATCAATATGGATTTACTGCTTGGTTTGCCAGAAACGACGGAGATTGAAATTGACGAAAATTATATTAAAGAAGAGTTCGAAGATCAACCATTGGAATATTATATGACTCAGGCCATCAGTAATCGAAAAGATTTATTGGCAATTGATTATCAGAAAAAAGCAGCAGCACTAGGCACAAAAGCAGCTAAAGCTGAACATTTGCCAACAGTTGGCTTAACGGGAGGTTATGTTGCCGCAGAAATTCCAAAAATATTAACGATTACCAACGCTGCCAATATCGGAATTGGTCTTAAGTACAATATCGATAACCTTTGGAAGAAAAATTCAAGTCTTGAAACCGCAAAAGCACAGGAGGAACAGTTATCTGCAACCAATGAACTTTTAAATGATCAGATAAAAATTACGGTAAATCAGGATTATCAAAACGCACAATTGTCCAAAAGAAAGATTGCAGTGTATCAAAAAGCTTTGGAACAATCTAACGAAAATTACAGAATTACTAAAAATAAATATGATAACGGTTTGGCCACCATGACGGATCTTTTGGATGCCAATGCTATTAAAATATCATCCAACGTTAATTTCATCAATGCCAAAGCAGATGCCGTTTTAGCAGAAATCAAACTTCAGGAAACAACAGGTGTTTTACATCTTCAATAATAATCATTAAAAAAAATACTATCAATAAAATGGACAACAATATAGATTCACAAGCTGGTCAAACTAAAAAGAAAAAATCCTTTATTTTTCCCATCATTTTAGGAGCCATTGTTTTAGGAGGAGGAATTTATGGTTACAGTGCTTATTCTTGGGGATTAACACATGAAGAAACCGATGATGCACAAATTGCTTCCAATATGGCGCCTGTAGTTTCGAAAATTTCAGGATATGTGAAAGAAGTAAAGGTGAAAGATAACCAGTTGGTGCATAAAGGTGATACTTTGGTGGTTTTGGATAACCGAGATCAAACTGTGCTTCTTCATCAGGCTGAGGCGGCATTGCAAACAGCAAGGTCAAATGTTTCATCTGCTCAAGCGTCTACATCTGCGGCAGCGCAAAATATCAATACCTCCAATGCGGCGGTGGCCACTGCAAATGCACAAATAGAAGCTGCAAAAGTAAATGTTTGGAAAACCAGTGAAGATTTGAAGAGATATTCTAATCTAATAAAAGACCATTCCATCACTCAGCAACAATACGAACAAGCTTTGGCTGCAAAACAGGCGGCGGACAAGCAATTACAAATTTTGGTTTCTCAAAGAAATCAGGCTGCGACCCAGTCGGGTATAGTGAATTCTCAAACGCGCGCTTCCTCAGAGCAGATAGGCGTAGCAAATTCAGTAGTAAAACAAAGAGAAGTAGATGTAGAAAATGCAAAACTAAGTCTTTCATATACGGTAATTGTAGCTCCTGAAGATGGCGTAATATCAAAAGTGCCTACCCAAACCGGTCAGTTTATCACAGCAGGTTCACAGCTTTTCAGTTTAGTGAGGAATAGCGATAAATGGGTGGTGGCAAATTTTAAGGAAACTCAGATAGAAAAAATGGTGGAAGGTCAAAAAGTTGATATTGAACTGGATGCATTCCCCGATAAGAAATTTGAAGGAAAAGTATCTTCATTTTCACCTGCTACAGGTTCTTCTTTTTCCATTCTGCCTCCAGATAATGCCACTGGTAATTTCGTAAAAGTAGTGCAAAGGCTTCCTGTGAGGATAGATTTTGTAAAACTCAATCCAGAGATTGCTAAAAAGCTTCGTGCAGGAATGAATACTAAGGTGGTTGTTAATTTAAAATAGTAAGAGAGAAAGGTTTTAGATGAATATTCGATTTAAGAATAAGCTTTAAATGCGGGATTCTTACGCTATTATTCATTTTAAGACCGATTAACTCAACATTAAACTATGCAAGATTCATTAGTAGAATATGGTTTCCGTAGGGTAGTGATTACCCTTACAGCCATTCTCTGTGCGCTGCTTGAAATTGTAGATTCAACCATTGTAAATGTGGCACTCAACGAGATGAAAGGTAATCTGGGAGCCACACTTTCAGAGGTAGGATGGGTAATTACGGCTTACGCTATTGGGAATGTTATCATCGTTCCCATGACGAGTTGGCTATCACAGCAGTTTGGAAGAAGAAATTATTTCGCAGCATCCATTATATTATTTACGGTTTGTTCCTTTCTTTGTGGTAACTCCACCAATATTTGGGAACTTGTAGCATTCAGATTGCTTCAAGGGATGGGCGGTGGAGCGCTTCTGGTAACTTCGCAAACCATCATTACAGAATCTTATCCATTAGAGAAAAGAAGTATGGCGCAGGCGATTTACGGTTTGGGAGTGATTATTGGTCCTACATTAGGGCCGCCGTTAGGAGGATATATTGTAGACAATTACAGTTGGCCTTATATTTTTTATATCAATATCCCTTTGGGCATCGCAGCAACGATGATGACGCTGCAATTTGTAAGAAGTCCGAAATATGCGGAAAAACGTAAAGTAAAGGATGTGGATTGGTTGGGAATTGCCTTGCTGGCGATATTCGTGGGTTCATTGCAATATATTTTAGAGAAAGGTAATGAAGACGATTGGTTTGAAAGCAAAGCTATTGTAGTTTTAACAATTACCGCTGTAATCGGATTTATTCTATTCCTATGGCGTGAATTAACCTTTAAGTATCCTATTGTGGAATTGAGGGTACTGAAAAACGGTAACTTAAGGATTGGAACGGTGATGTCTTTTATTCTCGGTTTTGGCTTGTATGGTTCTACATTTATTGTACCGCTTTATACCCAAAGTATTTTAGGTTGGACAGCCTTACAATCAGGGGCGTTGATGATTCCGGCTGCTTTGGCAACAGCTTTTATGATGCCTATAATTGGGAAAATGCTCACACGAGGCGTGAAGCAACAATTGTTAGTCTCCTTGGGATTACTCCTGTTTTTCATATATAGTTTTTGGGGTTATAAAATTTTAACTCCCGACACGGGTAAAGATGCCTTCTTCTGGATGCTTTTGGTGAGAGGAGCTGGACTAGGACTTTTATTTATTCCTATTACCTCCTTATCATTAAGTACATTAAAAGGTCAGGAAATTGGTCAGGGAGCTTCTTTCACGGGAATGATGAGGCAGTTGGGAGGTTCGTTTGGTATTGCAGCGATTACCACTTTTATGTCTAATCAAACCATTAAACATGGCACTTACCTAAGAGAGCATTTGGATGTGAACAGTTGGGATGTGCAGCAAAGGTTAGAAAGCTTAAAAATGAATTTTATGTCTAAAGGAATGACACCTGATATCGCTTTGCAGTCCGCATATAAAGCTTTGGAAGGAAGCATTATGAAACAGGCTTCGGTGCTGTCTTATATGGATGTCTTTCTGTATTTAGGTTTGCTGTTTTTAATATGTATTCCGTTTGTTCTCTTTGTGAAAGAGCGAAAAGGCGGTCAGAAAATAGATTTAAGCGAAGCCATGCATTAATTTTTGGTGTGTTAATTTAAAAGACTCTTCACAATGGTGGAGAGTCTTTTTTAATTTTAATTGGTGTATTTTAGTGGAAATTTAAAATATTAATTAATGTCGAATTCATTTTTTAGGAAAGCAAGTTGGATTTTTGCGCTGCTATGTAGCATTATTATTTTTGGTCAGAACGAAAACGCTCTTCTTTGGAAGATAAGTGGGAAAGGACTTTCTAAGCCTTCTTATGTTTTTGGAACTGTGCATATGATGTGCGAGGAAGATTATGTAATGAATACTGCTATAGAAAATGCATTAAAAGATTCAGAAGCATACTTCGCAGAATTAGATTTTACGAACGTTGAAGAAATGTCGAAGATGCAAGCCCAGATCATGTCTAAAACACCATTGTCGCAAAGACTTAATACCGAAGACTATCAAAAAATCAAAGCACTGCTAAAAGAAACATTCAATTTAGACATTGCTCAGTTTGAAAACATGACAGATATGGGAATAGTGAGCATGGTAAGCTTAAAAGCATTCCAGTGTGATACCTATAAAATGTATGAAATGGAATTATTGAAAATGGCTCTTGCAGAAAAGAAAAAACCTGGTGGAATTGAAACTTTCGACGAGCAGATGAAGGTTCTTTCCAAGACGTTTACCACAGAAACTTTAATCTCGATGTTGGAGGATTTTAAGAAGAAAGGTTATGAGGGTACAAAACAAATGATCGCGCTTTATAAAAGCCAGAAGATTGATGATCTTATTAATTTCATGGGTGAAGCCAGTTATATGGATGAAGAAGTTTACGATACTATTTTAAAACAAAGAAATGACAACTGGATGGTGAGAATGCCGCAAATCATGAAAGATCAATCCACTTTTTTTGCAGTTGGAGCAGCACATTTAGGTGGTAAAGATGGTGTTATCACACAGCTGAAAAAATCCGGCTACAAAGTAGAGTCTGTAAAGTTTTGATGAAATAAAGACTATCTGATAATCAAGATAGCCTTTTTCTCAATTCCATTTTTTCCTTCTAAAGTATAAGAAGGTTACAATTACAATAAATGCCATGAGGGCAAGCGTGTAAAAATAACCATATTTAAAATCGAGTTCAGGCATATTTTCGAAGTTCATGCCGTAAATTCCCGCGATAAAGGTAAGTGGTAAGAAATAAACCGAATACATGGCCAAAAGCTTCATTACCTGATTGGCTTTTTGATCGGATAGTGCTAAAAACATCGATATCAAACTGGTAATCTGCGCATTCAAATGTTCAAAATCTGCGACCACATCTTTGTATTTATCCACCAAATCTGTAAATTCAGAATCGGAAACATTGAGCAGTTTGCACTTGTTCACCCAGTCAGCAGAAATATTCAGAATTCGGGCATTCAGTCCAGATTTTCTTTTAAGTTTATAAAGACGTCTCAACTGGTTGGATTGGTTGGAATTTTTTAAGAAAATCTCATCTTCCATTTTATCCATTATTTCCAGAAGATTCTGGCTTTCCTCATCATAAGATTTCATTACTCTGATAGCCAACTGAAGAGCAATATGATCCGCATCAATATTTTCAGGATGGAGCATGATGTCTTTCTTGTATTCGTAAATACTCCTATTTTTCATCCTGTGGATGGTTATAACGGTATTTTTAACCAAAAACAAACCCAGTTTTGTACTCACATCGCTAATGGCGTTGAGGTTTGTTCTCTCTAATTCCGTGTTTTCACGCATGAGATAAAACTTCACATCACCGTCCTGCTCGTATTTAGGTAGGTGGTTAGCATCTATGGTGTCTTCTAATAACAAATCAAGTATGCCATATCTTTCATGAATGTAATGAAGGTCTTCTTGAGTAGGAGCTTCAATATCCACCCATTCACAAAGCTGGTTTTTAAACAAAATTTCTATCGCCATAACGCAAAATTAAAGATAATTATCGCTTCCCATTAAAATACTTTATTATGTTTTAAATATAAATTATATTTGTTGAAATTTTTAGAAAAAGATGATTAAAAGTGTTATAAGAGGTATAGGTCATTATGTTCCTGAAAAAGTGGTAACCAACGACGATTTATCGAAGTTGATGTCTACTAATGATGAATGGATTACGGAAAGAACGGGGATTAAAGAAAGACATCACAGAACAAACCGCAACGACTCTGAAGAAACAACATCGGTATACGGCACACGCGCAGCAGAAAAGGCCTTAGCAATGGCCAATCTCACTCCGAAAGATATAGACTATATTATTTTTGCAACACTTTCGCCAGATTATTATTTCCCTGGTTGTGGCGTACAAGTTCAAGATATGTTGGGTTGCGATACCATTGGAGCTTTAGATGTCAGAAATCAATGTTCTGGTTTTGTTTATGCAATGAGCGTGGCCAATGCCTTCATAAAATCTGGAACTTATAAAAATATCTTGGTAATAGGAGCGGAGATACATTCGTTTGGGTTGGATTTTTCAGATGAAGGGCGAGGAGTTTCTGTAATTTTTGGAGATGGTGCGGGTGCAATTGTTCTTTCGGCTTCAACAGATGAAAATGCAGGTGATATTTTAGCAGTAAATATGCATTCTGAAGGCAAATATGCCGAAGAATTGGTTACAAAATATCCAGGTACTAAATATGGTTGGGGAGACCGAGCGTTAATAGAACCTGAAGCGTTGACAAAAGATGAAATCTATCCGCACATGAACGGAAATTTCGTTTTTAAAAATGCAGTTTCCCGTTTTCCTGAAACCATGAAGGAAGCATTGAAAGATGCGGGCAAAACCATTGAAGAAGTTGACATGTTTATTCCACATCAAGCAAACCTGAGGATATCTCAATTTGTGCAGCAACAATTTGGCTTGCCAGACGAAAAAGTTTTCAATAACATTCAAAAATATGGAAATACTACCGCAGCTTCTATTCCTTTGGCATTAAGTGAAGCTATTGAGCAAGGGAAAGTGAAGCGAGGAGATTTGGTTTTACTTTCTGCATTCGGAAGTGGTTTTACCTGGGGAAGTGTTTTATTTCAATACTAACAACATTCTAAAAAAAAGTCATCCCAGCTGGAATGACTTTTTTGTTTTGCTTTTTTGAATAAGTAATTCTTCTTACGAAAAACTGATTTTTAATAATGCTTAGTTCGAGTAGCTAAGGGTATCGCGAACTGTTTTTTGAAATTTAAATTTTCAGCATTTCAATCGTTCTTTCTGGGTTTTCAGAAGAGAAAACAGCATTTCCTGCCACTAAAACATCTGCTCCTGCGTCGAATAATTTAGCTGCGTTATCAAGATTAACACCGCCATCTACCTGTATTAAAGCTTGCGAGTTACTGTTCAAAATCAGATCTTTTGTTTCTGCTATTTTCTTGTAGGTATTTTCAATAAACTTTTGTCCGCCAAAACCAGGATTCACACTCATTAGTAATACCAAGTCCACCTCCTGAATAATGTCTTCTAACAGCAACACGGGAGTGGAAGGGTTAAGAACTACACCTGCTTTAGCACCTTTGTCCTGAATCAAATGAATTGTTCGGTGCAAGTGCGTACAAGCTTCATATTGAACAGAAACCAAGTCTGCTCCCGACTGAATAAATTCTTCCACATATTTTTCTGGTTCCACAATCATCAAATGTACATCGATGAATTTTTTAGCATGCTGCTGTACAGTTTTCATAACAGGAAATCCGAAAGAAATATTGGGTACAAATCTCCCATCCATTACATCCACATGTATCCAATCGGCTTGTGAATTGTTAAGCATTTCGATATCTCTTTGCAGGTTTCCAAAATCTGCAGACAATAAAGAAGGTGCAATAAGTTTTGTTTTCATTTTTACTAATTATCATTTATAAAAAAGTCCGGCATAAAGCCGAACTTAGTTTACTCTTATCGATATAATGTTATTATTACATAGTCATCAATTCCATCTCCATTATCATCATCAATTTTATTTTTAACTACCATATTAGTGGTATTTACTCCTAAAACGGTTAGGTGTTCAACCCCATTAGCTCCTCCAGAATATGTGATAGTGAGTGCTTTAGTTTGAGGATCATAAGTATAATTTCCAGTACTTGTAGTAGTTAGTGTGCACGGTTGCCCAGATTGTGAAGTGCCATATATCTTATCTACATACGTTCCATCATTCTTAAAATTAAAATTATCCATTGCAGTGCAACCATTTGTGATATAAGTATCTAAGACTGTAGAATTATCCGCACCGGAAATGATTACTTCCTTAGATTGCTTCCATACTCCAATAATCATATTGGCTTCACTGTACACCTCAATTATTTCATCATCATCAGATTTGCAAGCAATAAAAGCTAAACTAAAACTTGCAACTGCTAAAAGTAATATTTTTCTCATATTTACAAAATTTTGTTGATTTTGCGAATATACACTTTTATTAAAATAGTATTAAAATTTTTATGAATATCCGTAATTAATAATATAAATTTTTGTCATTCTGAACATAGCGAAGCGGAGTGAAGAATCTCTTTTAAAAAGGGAGATTTCTCCTTCGTCGAAATGACAAAATTGAAGACATTTTTTAAATATGATACATTGCGCACAGTCATTAAAATTTTATCATTTTTAATGATACTTCAGTTTCATTTCTGGTTTAATGTTAAGAATTGTTTCATATATAAGCTTGATGACGTTGCCAACATCATCTTTAGAAACCATTTCAACAGTTGTATGCATATATCTTAAAGGCAATGAGATCAATGCACTCGGGACACCACCGTTGGAATGTGCAAAAGCATCGGTGTCTGTTCCAGTGGCTCTGCTCGCTGCAGCTCTCTGAAAAGGTATTTCTTTCTTTTTAGCAGTGTCCACAATAAGTTCGCGGATGTTATGATGAACACTCGGAGCAAAAAATATTACAGGTCCATTTCCACATTTCTGATCGCCTTCCTTCTTTTTATCAATCATTGGAGTAGTGGTGTCGTGTGTTACGTCTGTTACTATCGCGATATTGGGTTTTATGGTATCAGCAATCATGTCCGCACCATACAAACCTACTTCTTCCTGAACAGAATTGGTAATGTACAAACCAAACGGAAGTTTCTTCTTATTTTCAGAAATCATTCTGGCTACTTCTGCAATCATGAAACCGCCAATTCGGTTGTCAAGAGCTCTGCAAACAAAATACCTGCTGTTCATTTCAAAAAATTCGTCAGGATAGGTAATCATACATCCTACATAAATTCCCAATTCTTCTACTTCTTCTTTAGAAATAGCTCCACAATCAATAAATATATTCTCAATTTTTGGGATAGGATCTGTGGCGTTTACCCCTCTTGTATGTATCGCGGGCCAACCAAACACGCCTTTAACAATGCCCTTCTCACCATGTATATGAACCACTTTAGAGGGTGCTATGGTCTGGTCTGAGCCTCCATTTCGAATAACATAAATTAAACCATCATCCGTGATATAATTTACATACCAGGAAATCTCATCTGCATGCGCTTCAATAACCACCTTAAACTCGGCCTCAGGATTTATAATTCCGTAGCATGTTCCATAATGGTCTACCTCTACTTTATCCACATAGGGTTTAATATAATCCATCCATACTTCCTGTCCTTTTCTTTCGTAGCCAGTTGGTGAAGCGGTGTTTAAATATTTTTCTAAAAACTTAATTGAGTTTTGTTTGAATTTCATAAAAGGGAATGGTTTTTGTTGCGTGACTGAGTTAAATAATGAGGTAAATTTAATGAAATTTAATAGAATTTTTGGGTTGTTTTTGGTGTTTTTTGTGTTCATGGTGCGGGCTCAGAATGACTCTATTATTGCGAAACCTCTCAGTCAGTACCCTCAAGAACTCATCAAGGTGGACGAATTCGGCAACCGTTATTATTATGATGAACGCCAAAAAATGAAGGTCTACGAAATTAATGGAGAAACAGTAGGAGTTTTGGATGAACTGGTATTGGTGAATAAACCCAAGTTCAATAATCAGTTAGATAAAAATTACTACTACTTTATCAATAAAAAACTGTACCGCGTTTATCCACTCTTTTTAACAGCTTTACAGCAGTACAGAGATATCGAGACAGAAATGAAGAATTTGGAAGGCAGTGCACGAAAGAAATATGTGAAGGACAGACAGACTACGCTGGCGAATGAATACGAGAAACAGTTGCGTGATCTAACAACTACAGAAGGTAGAGTTTTTGCAAAATTAATGAACAGAGCTACTGGAAAAACCGTTTTTGAAATTATTAAGGAATTGCGTGGCGGGTGGAGCGCATTTTGGTGGAATGTAAAAGGTAAGTTAGCGGATATTGATCTTAAAGAACCTTATGATCCGCACAAAAATAGAACTGACGAATTTTTAGAGTCGTTATTGCATACCAACTGGAACGCAGGCTATCTGCAGCCTTATCCTGGAGCGTCCGATTTTAAAGTGAAAAAATAAAAAAAATTCTGTAAGAAATTACAGAATTTTTTGTTTCAGTATATCAAAAACAATACGGTCTATAGGAAGTGGAAAAGGGTTGTCATTTTGGTTGATATCAACCCATTCGGTCTTTTCTATGCAGGGATCTAAAATCAGGAAATCTTCTTCATTTACAATTTTCACCATATAATAAATGGTTAGTAGTTGTTCATTCTCCCTGAAGCGTGATGTCAGGAAATTTTCTTGTGTATAAAGATGTTCAAGAACTTCAATTTTTACATTCAACTCTTCATCAAATTCTCTGTGTAAACAGTCTACAAGACCTTCGCCCAATTCCAAGCCACCTCCAGGAAATTTCATGAGATGTTCTCCAGCATATTCTTCAAATAAAGTAAGAACTTTTTGATCTTTAACAGCGCAAGCGTACACTCTTACGTTTATTTTATCTATCATCTAAAACATTTTGTATGTTAAAGATAATGTTTTTCAATTAAAGTTTAATAGCATTGATCATTTCACGCTTGCCAGGAGGCCCTGCTTTTTTTTCAACTTTAAAATTTAATTCTTGCAAAACTCTTCTTACGCTTCCTTTTGATGAATAGGTGGTGAGAAGTCCATTCTGCGACATTTTATCAGTCACTAATTCAAAAAGTGGTTTTTCCCATAAATCGGGTTGTACTCGCGCTCCGAAACAGTCGAAATAAACAAGATTGATGGGCGGAATGTTGATATATTGCAAATCAAAAAAATCACATTTAATCTTCGTGAGAAAGAAATTAGGTAGCACTTCAAAGGGTTTCTCCCATTCTGATTGATGAATATCAAAATAAATTTTTTTAAGTTTTTCTGAATCAAATAGCGATTCATATGATAAATTTTCAATTTCTGATGAGGTTATTGGGTATTTTTCCAATGTAAAATAATGGATGATATGATTTTTATCAGTTTTTAAAAATTCATTAATTGTCACCAAAACATTAAGACCTGTGCCAAAACCGAGTTCTAAAATATTAATTTCGCAATCATTTAATAATTTTAGTCCATTATTGATAAATACATGTTCGGCCTCACGTAATGCTCCATGATGCGAATGGTAATTCTCATTTAAATCCTTTATATAAAGTGTTTTACTGCCATCTTGAGTTGTTTTTATCTCTCTTTCCACACGATTTTTTTTCAAAGTTAACTTATTTTGCTATATTTGGAAAATTATGTTAATAGAATAGAACACCTTAAAAATTTTTTAAAATGATAATTCAAAAAACAGAAAATTCTAAGTTACCTTCATTCGATCCTAATAACTTTTCGTTTGGGGATACTTTTATCGATCACATGGTGATTTGTGAGTACGATAATGGTAAGTGGGGTGATGTGAAGTTGGTTCCTTATGGTCCTCTTAATTTTACACCAGCGATGATGGGTGTAAATTACGGTC
This sequence comes from Bacteroidota bacterium, assembly GCA_023458535.1. Lineage (GTDB taxonomy): Bacteria > Bacteroidota > Bacteroidia > Flavobacteriales > Weeksellaceae > Chryseobacterium. The sequence goes on along the minus strand of JAEWYW010000010.1, from coordinate 8,070 downwards.
AAGCTTGTTTCGAAGGAATGAAAGCTTATAAAGATAAAGACGGACAGGTTTTCTTATTCAGGCCAGAGAAAAACTTCGAGAGAATCAATAAATCTGCTAAACGTTTGGCGATGCCAGAGGTAACAGAAGAAATGTTTATTGAAGGATTAAAAACTTTAGTGGATATCGACAGAGAGTGGATTCCTCAGGGTGAAGGAATGTCTCTATACATTCGTCCATTGATATTTGCGACTGAAGAAGTTTTAAAAGCAAAAGTTTCTAACAAATATTTATTTGCAATTGTGGCAACGCCTGCGAAGAGTTACTATGCAGGGCCGGTTTCAGTGAAAATTTCTGATTTTTATTCAAGATCAGCTAACGGTGGAGTAGGTTCAGCCAAAGCAGCAGGTAACTATGCGGCTTCTTTCTATCCAACTCAATTGGCGATTGAAGAGGGTTATGATCAAATTATCTGGACAGACGATTCTACACACGAATATTTCGAAGAGAGCGGAACCATGAATGTTTTTGTAAGAATTAACGATACCATTTATACGCCACCAACATCAGAAAAAATTCTTGATGGTGTTACACGTGACAGTTTTATTCAACTGGCTAAAAAGAGAGGCATTGAAGTGAAAGTGGAGCCTGTAGCTGTGAAAGATGTGGTAGAAGCACATAGAAACGGAACTTTGAAAGAAGTTTGGGGTGTGGGAACAGCAGTGGTAACAACACAGTTTAAAGCGTTAGGATTTAAAGGTGAGAAATTGGTTTTACCGGTTTTATCAGACGAAGAAAGCTATGCAGCAACTTTGAAAAACGATTTGGTGAGTCTTCAAAACAACCTTTCCGATGATCCTTTCGGTTGGAGAGTTTTAGTAGAGAAAAGCAATCTTTAAAAATTGCAAAATATGATACAATAGCCAAGAATATTCTTGGCTATTTTTCGTTTTGTACGATTCGTTATAAATCCTTATTTTCGCAAAAGCGTATGAAAAATATTGTTATTATTTTAGTGTTGAGCCTTTTTGGGTGCAATAAAAATATACAAACTCATCCCCCAGTTGGAGGTGTGGTTTCTCAAAAAGATTTAGGCGACTCTAAGGTGAGATCTAAAAATCTCAATCAGATTGAAAGGGAACAAATCCAAGGTTGGATTCTGGATCAGAATATTAAATATTATCCCACGCCACTGAACTATTGGACCAATATTGAAGGTTTCGACAAGCGCCCGCGTAAAGCCAATGAAACCCTAGTTTCTTACGAATATAATTTGTACGACTTCGACCAAACAAAAATTTACGATAAGCCACAAGGAAAGCAGGAAGTCCGCTTAGGACATTTTAACGAACTTAAAGCGGTTGAAGATGCATTGCGTTTCGCTAACCGCAATGAAGAAGTTACCCTTCTTGTACCTTCAGCATTGGGTTATGGTACGTATGGTGATGAGAAAAAAATAGGCAACGACATCCCTCTAATCATAAAATTAAAAGTATTTTAAATGAAATTGTTAAACAAAAGTGCAATTTTGGCGGCTGCGAGTTTCGCGATGCTTAGTTGTACACCAATTTATAAGAAAATGAACGTAGACAAAGAAACTTACGAAGGTCTGAAAGACGGACTTTATGCAAATCTTCAAACCTCTAAAGGCAACATGATTGTTAAATTTGAAGATAAAAAATCGCCTGTTACTGTGGCTAACTTCGTTGGACTTGCAGAAGGGAAAATTGATAATAAAGCGAAAGCGAAAGGTGTTCCTTTTTATGATGGTACTATTTTCCACAGAGTCATTAAAGATTTTATGATTCAGGGAGGCGACCCTCAAGGAACAGGAATGGGAGATCCAGGATATAAATTTGATGATGAAAAGAACGACCTTAAACACACCGGGAAAGGTATTTTGTCAATGGCTAATTCCGGTCCTAACTCCAATGGTTCTCAATTCTTCATTACAGAGGTTGCAACACCTTGGTTAGACGGAAGACATACCATCTTTGGAGAAGTAGTAAAAGGCGAAAATGTAATTGATGATATCGCTGCGGTAGAAAAAGGAGCTCAGGATAAGCCAAAGACAGACGTTGTTCTGGAGAAAGTATCTATCTTTAGTAAAGGTGATGAATATAAGAATTATGATGCTGCAAAAATCTTCACTGAGGGAAAAGCAAAGATTCAGGAAAAAAACAAAGAAGTAGAAGCTAAAAAACAAGCGGAGGCAGAAAAGCAATTGGAAGGTTTAAAAGCTGGGATGACTGCCACTCCATCTGGTTTGTATTATAAAATTACCAAAACAACCGATGGCAAGGCTCCAAAATCTGGTGATAAAGTTGCAGTACATTATGCAGGCAAGCTTCCAAACGGAACAGAATTCGATTCTTCTTACAAAAGAAATGAACCTATTGAAATCGCTATCAACCAAGGAATGGTGATAAAAGGTTGGGATGAAGGTATCATGTTACTAAAAGAAGGAGAGAAAGCTACTTTGCTAATACCACCAGCATTGGCATACGGAGAAAGAGGCGCTGGAGGTGTTATTCCACCAAACGCTTGGTTAATTTTTGATGTTGAACTTGTAAAAGTACATTAGAAAACCAAAATAATCATGATAGAAAAACCGCAGAACTCCTGCGGTTTTTTTCATTTTCTTTTGTAATTTAAAACTAGAATTATCCAACAAAACTTCCCATAATTTTCATAATTTTATACGATTAATCGGATGTCTGACATCTAATTTCTAACCTCTAACTTCTACAATAATGAAATTCGGACAAGTTGAAGATCCTTCACAAATAGATTTTACGCTCCCAAAAGACCATCCGCGCACTAAAGAAATTTTAGCCGAAAATAAAGATGGCTTACACGATATTTGCATTGGCTGTGCCAAATGGAATAAAACCGACCTTAAAGGTTTTTATCCCAAAGGAACAAAAGATGAACTCACATACTACGCGACGCAGTTCAATTCTATTGAGCTGAATGCCACGTTTTACGGAATGCCTTCTGAGGAACAAGTTCAAACATGGAAAGACAAAACTCCTAAAGATTTTAAATTTTTTCCGAAAATAACCAATACCGTTTCGCATTTCCGCAGGTTGTTGAATATTACGGATGTGGTTACCCAATTTGCAACTGCGGTTCTTAATTTCGATGAAAAATTGGGAATGGTTTTCTTGCAGCTTCATGATAATTTCAAACCAAAAGACTACGAACGTTTGGAAAAATTTGTGAACGAATGGCCACGGGAAGTTCCTTTAGCTATTGAGCTTCGAAATAATGAATGGTTTTCTGACGAAGAAATTATCAATAAAACCTGTGAACTCTTTGAAAAGAATTTGATTACCAATATTATCGTGGATACTGCGGGAAGAAGAGATATGCTGCACATGAGATTAACCACGCCGGTTGCCTTTATACGGTATGTGGGCGCCAACGCCGAGTCCGACTATCAAAGGCTGGATGATTGGTTGCAGCGTTTGACAAAATGGAAAAAAGAGGGCGTTAAAGATATTTACTTTTTCGTGCATCAAAACATTGAAAAAGCTTCACCATTACTTTCTGCGCATCTGATCGAAGAAATGAACGCGAAATGGGGAACGAAAATTCATATTCCCGTGATGGCAGAGGCAAAGACATTGTTTTAAATGATCTCTTACATATAAAAAATCCTTCTCGTTTAAGAGAAGGATTTTTACTTTTTAAGCAAGAAATTCAAGTTGCTTATCCTTGAAATCATTTTTATCAACAATTTTTTTCATTGTTTTGAGCATCTTTTTTCGTGTTTTAGCCAACTCACGAATGTTTTTGTCTTCGCTGTAATCAAAAATATTATCCTTAAACGAAACTGTATCTCCTTTTTTGAATTTTACATCTCTATCTTTAAGCTCTTTAAGGAACATCATTTGCGTCATAGATTCCAATATTTTATGTTCTGCTTCACCAAATACCTTTAACGCCTTTAAAATTTCTTTTTTGTACTTCTTCTTTGCCATAAATGATTAATTATCATATAAAGATATTAAAAACATCCTTATTAATTTCTTATTTTTGAGGAATAAAATCTTTTATAATGAATCAAGATCCTATTTTCGGCCTAATTGAGAAAGAAAAACAAAGACAATTACATGGTTTAGAACTTATTGCGTCTGAAAATTTTGTTTCGGAAAACGTGATGAAAGCGATGGGAAGTGTTCTTACAAACAAATATGCAGAAGGCTATCCGGGTAGACGTTATTACGGTGGTTGCGAAGTCGTAGATGATATTGAAAACCTAGCTATTGATCGTGCTAAACAACTTTTTGGTGTTGATTATGTAAATGTACAGCCACATTCGGGCTCACAAGCCAACGCTGCCATCTATTTATCATGTGTGAAACCTGGAGATACCGTAATGGGAATGGATCTTTCCATGGGTGGACACCTTACACATGGTTCTGCGGTTAATTTTTCGGGTATTCAGTACAATATTGTTTCCTACGGCGTTCAAAGGGATTCTGGACTTATTGATTATGATCAAATGCGTGAAGTAGCGCTTAAGAATAAACCAAAAATGATTATTGCTGGTTTTTCAGCGTATTCAAGAGATTTGGATTATGCAAAATTCAGAGAAGTGGCGGACGAAATTGGTGCAACGCTTTGGGCAGATATCGCGCATCCAGCTGGTTTGGTAGCGAAAGGTTTATTGAATAGTCCATTCGAGCACTGCCATGTGGTGACCACAACTACCCACAAAACATTGAGAGGTCCACGAGGTGGAATGATCATGGTAGGAAAAGATTTTGAAAACACTTACGGTCATAAAACACCAAAAGGTGAAACCAAAATGATGAGCGCTGTATTAGATTCTGCAGTTTTTCCTGGAATTCAAGGAGGTCCGTTGGAGCATGTAATTGCTGGTAAGGCTGTGGCTTTTGCAGAAGCTATCGATTCTAAATTTGAAATCTATGCAAAACAAGTTAAATCAAATGCTCAGGCACTTGCTAAAGCCATGATAGATCGAGGTTTTGATATCGTGAGTGGTGGAACCGATAATCATTTGATGCTTATCGACCTTAGAAATAAAAATGTTAACGGTAAAGAAACGGAGAAAGCCTTGGTGAAAGCGGATATTACGTGTAATAAAAATATGGTTCCTTATGATGATAAGTCGCCGTTCATCACATCTGGTATTCGTTTGGGGACGGCTGCTATCACAACCAGAGGACTTAAAGAAAATGATATGGAAACCATTGCTGAACTAATCAATACAGCTGTTTCCGATTTGAAAAATGAGTCTAATTTAGCTTCTGTGAAAACTGAGGTGAATGCTCTAATGGAAGGAAAAGCACTTTTTAATTATTAAAATTATTTATAACGATTATAAAAGGCAGGAGAATTCCTGTCTTTTTTAGTTTTTGATATGGAGAACGAGAAAAAATCTTATACCTTTCAGGAGATTAAGCAAAAAATGGTGAACTACTGTGTTTATCAGGATCGCTGTCATTATGAAGTGGAACAGAAGATGCGTGACTTTACGCTTATTCAAGAAGCAAAGGACGAGATTATGTTATACCTGATGCAAGAGAATTACCTTAATGAGGAGCGTTTTGTGAGAAGCTATATTCGGGGTAAATTTTATATGAAAAGTTGGGGGCGTACGAAGATCAAAATTCATCTTAAGCAAAAAGGGATATCAGAAAAGCTCATTTCTAACTGCTGGAACGAAATTGATGAGGAGGATTATGAAAACACGATTATAAAAATATACAAAGATTATTTTTCAAAACTTTCAGGCTTGAAAGAATTTCAAAGAAAAAGCAAAAGCATTAAATATCTGCTAAGCAAAGGCTTTGAATATGATTATTTAATAAAAATATTGTAATATTAATTTATTGTAATGTTTAAATTATAAGTTTTTAACAAAAATCATATTTTATTAGCCAGTTTCTCTTTACTTTTGCATAATAAATGATGAGCATATCATTTGTCAAATAAATCACTATTGGTGGCATGATTTTCTATACGAAGCATGAAGTTGGCACAAGATGATATTAAGTAGTATTATAAAAGATTATTTTAACGATTTTTATATCAATTTTTTTGGTATTAAGTTTTTAATGTGATTGCTAATTACGTTAAATATATATGAGTAAATTATACGATGCCTTTCATTCGCTTTACAGTGGCGATAATGCGGTGAAACTGAAAGAATTAAGATATCTTCCAAGATGGGTGGTTATTGTTATCGACGCGATAATCTGTACCATATCTGTGGGGATTTCTTTTTATATTGTTTCAAAATTTGGCGCAGTAGTACCATCCTTTGTACCAGTTTATGCTCAATATATGTTGATCGTTGGTGTTAACTTACTGGGTATGTTTGTATTTAAGACGTATGCAGGAATTATCAGGCATTCCACGTTTTTTGATTTATTTAAAATATTGCTTTCGTCATTCTTCACATTTGTAGTGCTTTTCTTTTTCCGTCTTATATTTTTATGGATTACAGGTCTTAAGATATTGCTCACTCCAATGTTGATGATTTACTTTTTGGTATCTGTTACATTCTTTTTCTTATTTAGGATGATTATCAAGCAGTTTTTTCACTACGTTCTTGAACTTAAATCATTAACAAGTAAAAAAAGAGTAGTTGTGGTAGGTATTGATGATGCTTCGGTCGCTATTGCAAGAGTAATATTGGATAATTCTTATCTCCCTTATCAGCTTGTAGGCTTTGTTACTAAAAGATCAGACTCTAAAAAAGCTGTTTTATTAGGGAAGAAGATTTATTCTCAAGAAAATTTCTTTAGTCAGAAAGAGATTCTTAATTATGTGGATGCCATTTTAATTATCAAAGAAATAATGTCTAAAGAAGAATTGGAAGAGTGGGTGAATTTATCTTTGGATAAAGGTTTGCAAGTTCTTAAGAGTCCATCAGTATCTAAAATGCGTGGTAAAGATTTACAAGGGGACATTCGTAATTTTCAGATTGAAGATTTGCTCAATAGAAGACCTATTAAAATTGAAAATGATGAAGTTAAGAGAAGGCATTATGATAAAAATGTACTGATAACTGGAGGTGCGGGATCAATCGGAAGTGAAATCGTAAGGCAGGTTTCTCAGTTTAATCCTAGTCTAATTGTTGTTTTAGACCAAGCTGAGTCACCACTTTATGAAATTGAATTAGAATTGCGAGAAAAGTTTCCTAATCAAAAATATAAATTTGTTTTAGGTGATATATCCAATTATGATAGATTGGCTGGGCTTTTTGATGATTATCACTTCTCGATGGTTTACCATGCGGCTGCGTATAAGCATGTTCCTTTGGTAGAAGAGAATCCGCATGAAGCAATCTTAGTCAACATGATTGGCACTAAAAATTTGGCGCTTCTTTCAAAAGAGCATCAAGTAAATCGTTTTGTGATGGTATCTACAGATAAGGCGGTTAATCCAACCAATGTAATGGGTGCTTCAAAAAGATCTTCTGAACTGTATGTTCAATCTTTACAAAATACGGAAGGAAATATTACTAAATTTATTACGACAAGATTCGGAAATGTTTTGGGGTCAAACGGCTCTGTTATTCCTCATTTTAAAAAGCAAATTGAGAAAGGAGGTCCAGTAACAATTACCCATCCGGATATTATCAGATATTTTATGACCATTCCTGAAGCTTGCGAATTGGTATTACAAGCAGGAACCATGGGAAATGGAGGTGAAATTTATGTTTTTGATATGGGTGATCCAGTTAAAATATTAGATTTAGCAAAGCGAATGATTAAACTATCAGGATTTACACCGGATTTAGATATCAAAATTGTATGTACTGGTTTGCGTCCTGGCGAAAAGCTGTATGAAGAGCTGTTAAGCGATAATACTAAAACACTTCCTACACACAATAAAAAAATTATGATTTCTAAGGATGATCAGATGGACTATGAAACTATTGAAAATCTATTTCTTCAGATTTCAGAATCAGCAAGTAAGCGTGATAAGCATGAAGTTGTTAGAAGATTAAAAATGATTGTCCCAGAGTTTGTAAGTCAAAATTCTGAGTTTGAAATTCTAGATATAAAATAAAATTAATTCTATATTTGCACAAATGGAAAAAAATATGGG
>JAEWYW010000009.1 GCA_023458535.1 Bacteroidota bacterium | reverse complement strand
CCAATTCTAATTGAAAAATATAAATCATTCATAATTAATAGTTTATTTATATCGAAGTAAAATTTGTCAAAAAATATTTAAAATTTCCTTTTAAAAGCCTTGCAAATAAATAAAATCGTTGTATATTTGCACCACCTAAACGGACAGACCCATGGTGTAGCGGTAACACTACTGATTTTGGTTCAGTCATCTGGGGTTCGAATCCCTGTGGGTCTACCAACCATCTGATTTTTCAGATGGTTTTTTTGTTATTATTCTTCTTTAATTTGAATAAAAAAAGCTACTCTAATTGAGCAGCTTTCTTACTGAAATAATATAACCTATTTTTTTATGAATTTCTTAACAACCAGAGACACTCCTGTTTGCACCTGCAAAAAATAAGTTCCACTGCTTAATTCAGAAGTATTAATTTGCAACATATCAACAAAATCAGAAGAATAAATCGTCTGCCCTAATGAATTTATAATTTTCAAATTAACTTTTCCTGGTACGTAAACCGCCAAGTTATCACTGACTATACTTGAAGATAATTTTACACTATTTTTTATAAGATTTACATCTTGTGTTCCTAAGGTAGACCCTGGCACCAACACAATATCATCAAAATATATAGCGCCGGTTGTAACATTATTTTGAGCATAAACACGTAAACTTAATCGTAATAAAGTTGTTCCTGCAGGTGTAAGAGCAGTTGCAGTAGTATTTACCCATTGTGGATTATCACTTGTATAGGTGCTTGGTTGAAATGGCTGCCCTGCGCTTCCAGCAGAAATATTCCCCCCAGAGCTTCTGAACTGTATCCAATGTCTAGCTCGCGCATTTGGATCATTATCTAAAACCCAATAAGAAACGGTATAGTTGGTATTTTCAGTCGCAGCTACATCAACATAATCTAAATTCCCATTCGCAGTTGCAGAAACTGGAGAAATTTTAACTGCATTTGCACCTCCATGAACGATTGTAGTTTCTTTGCTTCCTCCCCCCATACTGAACCACCCATCTGGCTTCTGAGTTGCATCAGTCCATGTTTCAAGATCTCCATTAGTAATCATATTTTGTGCACTAACTGCGCTACAAAATGTTACAAAACCTAAAATTGTAAAAATTCTTTTCATAATATTTTTTGTTATAAATGTACAAAAAAATCACCTCAATAAGGTGATTTTTAAGATATTAAATATATTTAATATTTACTTTTTAATAATTTTTTGTGAGATTTTATCTCCTTTAACAATACCAGTAACAATATAATTTCCTTTTACAAGATCTGAAACATTTAATGATTTTTTATCAGAAACCTTTGCTTCTTTTACAATCTGACCATACATATTAAAAATTTTGATATCTGCAGATGTTCCAAAAAATAATTCCGAATCTACCAGTGTGTTTTTCACAAAAACTTTATTATGAAGGTTAATATCATTCAAACCTAAAACTTGAGCTTCATATACTATTTCAATCGATGTTATATAGGATACTCCTGAGCCTTTTTTGATTGCAAAATATGTATAGTTGGTTCCTTGAAAGTCTACTGTAGTCCAACCACTTGTTGATGCACCTCCTACAACCGTTCCCCCAGTAACAGTATAATTACCTGTATTACTGTTGACCAATCTCGAGCTATTTCCTCCAAAAAAATTGAAATCATTTGCAGATCCAACGTAGTTAATGCTAACACTTAATATTTTCCCAGGCAATGCAGTTGTATTATAAATGACTGCATTGTTAGCCTGCCTCTGTATATTAGTGCCTGCAGCCGAGCCAGAAGGAGTATTATTAACATTGCTCGTAATTGCTTTACCACCTAGTGCAATTCCATTAGTAGCCCACACCCTCTCAGCACCACTGCTATATGTTCCAGTACCAAGAACTGCTGAACCTCCTGCATTTGCGTTATTAATTATCAATGTTGCAGTTTGCGCCAATGCAAATACCGAAAATAAAAGTGTCGCAAATAAAGAATAAATCTTTTTCATAATAGAATAATTTTAATTTTTTAATAATTTATACCGCAAAATTAAGCCGATTTTTCAAGATGAAATAATATTTACATTAATTTATTGTTAATAATTCAAAAGAATAAATTCTACTGATATTTATCCTATTTTTGTACGTTATATTCAAGGGGTTGAAAAATTTTATTTTCATTTTTTTGTTTGTTATATTCGGATGCTTTTTTACAAAGGCCCAAGTTTTTACATGGCAAAACCCCAATCTACCAAAAGATTCTACAAAAAAAGACAGTATCCTAGCCGCAAAAATAGAAACCGATTATTTCATTAAAGACACCTTAGATTTTATCAAAAATCAAAATAAAATAATCGTAGACGATGCTGTGCTTTTAAAAAACGATAGACAACGATTCTTAGGTGAATTGAATTCAAAGGGTTCCATCATTAGAGGAATTACTTTTGGTAATAATCAAGGCCAGTCGGTACAAAGCTCCATGGACTTACAAATAACCGGTAAATTATCCAAGTATGTAAGTATCTTGGCGAGTATTTCTGACCATAATCTCCCTATACAGGCAGATGGATATACGCAAACACTGGAGGAATTTGATAAAATCTACATTCAACTGAATATTAAAGACAAATCTATTCTGCGTGCCGGTCATTTGGATTTGATGGATGATAAAACCTATTTCGCCAAATATCAGCGAAAAAGTATGGGACTTCAGTTTGGGACAATTTTCGGAACTGAAAACAAAACCAAAGTAGATGTAGCAATGGGCGTGGCACGAAGTGAATTTCACAGAATTCGTTTTCAGGCTGTGGAAGGAAATCAGGGGCCCTACCGATTAACAGGAAAGAATGGCGAACAGTTTATTACCATCATCTCAGGTTCGGAGCAGGTGTTTATTGATGGTATTTTGATGAAAAGAGGGGAAAATCAAGATTATATTATTAATTATAATACTGGAGAGATTACATTTACGAGTTTCCGCCCTATTTTCAGTCAGAATTTTATCACCATTTCTTTCAACTATACCAACAGAAACTACTCGCGTTACCAATTTACTGGAGGAATTAATCATGCACGAGAAAAACTCAGATTAGGGTTCAATTGGTTTTTAGAGAACGATAATAAAAATTCACCCTTGGCTTTAAATCTCTCCAAAGAAGATGAGCAGATTCTTGCAGAAGCAGGAAATGACACTAATTTGATGTATGCTCCATCGGGTGTTGTTACCGATTACGATGTAAATAAAATTCTCTACAAGTTAGAAAATGGCGCCAATGGTGATTACTATGAATTTACCACGGCATCAGACATCGTTTTATATCAAGTTGCATTTACCTACTTCGGAGCCAATTTAGGAGACTACAAAGTGAAGCAGACCACTAATAACGGGCGGGTTTTCGAATATGTAGGTCCTAACATGGGCGATTACAGAGCAGTGCGTAAACTTCCATCACCCCAAAAATCTCAGGTATATTCTTTTAACACAGAATATTTATTAAATGAAGGTAAAGTAGGTGGAGATTTCTCTTTAAGCAACTACGACATCAATTTATTTTCCTCTAAAGACAACGCTTCTAATCTCGGTTACGCAGCCAGAATTTACGGTAACAAAACTTTTACAAAAAATGAGTGGAAAGGAACACCAAGTTTTGAATACCAAAGAATAGATAAAAAGTTCCATATTTTAGACCGAATTAATGATGTAGAATTTTCAAGAGATTTTAACCTTGCACAGGAATTTAGCCAGAGAACACAAAACAGATTTATATTTAGCTTTTTGAACAGATGGAAAAACAATTCCATAATTAATTACAGACTCAACTATTTAGACGAGCAGGACACCTATAAAGGAATAAAAAATGATCTCGATTTCGGTTGGCTGAAAGGAAAATTCAACACCAAGGGGAAACTCTCGTATTTGGACACTAATTCTACTACTCAAGATACTAAATTTATCCGCGGAGCCGTTGCCACAGAATATACCGATAAAAAAGGGAGCTGGAGCACCGGCGCAAGTATGGAGCATAATGAAAAGAAGTATGATGAAATAGGGTTAATGGATGTTACCAGCTTTAGTTGGAGAGAAGTTTTTGTACAACGAAAAATTGGTGATACTGCAAGAACAAAACTACTGGCGAAGATGTATCTGCGTGCGAACGACTCTGTGAGAGAAAACAGATTGGAAAACATGAACAAGATTCTCGGTTTCATGGCGGAAAGTCAGATTATTAAAACGGAGAAGACAACATTAAACGCCTTAGTACATTACAGAAAATTCTTTTACAATGACGCCTACGATAATGCCAATTACAATCAGGATTTCATCGTGGGTAATATTCTTTACAATCAGCAACTCTTCCGCAATGGTATGCGTTTGCAGGCTTTTTACGAATTAGGAAACGGACAGGAGGCTCAAAGGGAGTTTCAATACCTCAAAGTGACCGATGGGCAAGGTGTGTACAAATGGACAGATTATAACGGTGACGGTGTACAACAGTTGGATGAATTTGAAATTGCTGAGTATGCTGATTTAGCTCAATACATAAGGGTCTATACCAATTCGGTAAAATACCTACCATCCAATAAAAACAAATTGCAGTTGGCTTTATTCGTCAATCCCGCGGTCGTCTTCAATTCCGAAAATGCATTTTTAAAGCGTTGGAATTTTAACCTATCCATTAATTCTCAGAATTCGTATTTCAAAAAAGATAAAGTTTTGGTATTGAATCCTTTTGAAAAGAATGATGAACAAATACTTAAAAATCAGAATATATTAGCTTCTGCTCAGTTTAACCCTACCGATAAATCGGGTTGGAATGGTAACTATCGGTTTATTGCCAATAACAATTTACTCAACGCCAATTACAGCAATGAACAGCGGCAACAGACTTCTCATTTTGTGAATGTCGGCTATTGGTTCAATAAAGAATTCCGTGTCGATTGGGAAAACTCTGTCCATGAAATTGTGAATTCATCGCAGATATTCGTAACGCGGGATTATAAACTCAATAATTTCGAAACCAAACCAAAAGCTACTTATAAGTTTACAGATGCCATACAGGCAGAACTTTCCACGGCTTACCGACAAAAGAAAAATCTTACAGGAGAAGAATTTTTAAAAGCTTTCGACATCACTGGATCTTTACAGTGGGAACGCAAAAAAACTTCAATTCGCGGAAACTTTTCTTTTATTTCAAACGATTTTACAGGCAACAGTTTCAGTATTGTCGGCAACCAGATGTTAGACGGTTTAAAACCAGGCAAAAACCAAGTTTGGAGCGTTTTCATACAGCAAGCCATCAATTCTTTCCTTCAACTCAACCTCAACTATGAAGGAAGAAATTCTGGCGACAGAACCATACACATTGGCAGTATGCAGATTAAAGCATTATTCTAACGCTGTTCTCTAAAAATTTTTTAAACAATTTATCATTCAGTCGAAAAATAAATTATATTTATTGTTTATTTACTGAATTATTTTCGAATGAAAAAAATATATCTATTCCTTTACATTTGCTGCACTACATTGGTTTTTGCTCAAACTTATAAACCATTAGACACCGCAGATTACAAAGCCAGAAAACAATTTCTTGCCAACTATACCAATATCAATGAAAATTATGCTAAAAATCTTAAGACCAAATACCCAGGCGAACTTGGAAGGCAATTGGCGAAGAATTATGAAGAATTTCAGAAAGAATTCCGAAAAAAAATTGAAGATAAAGACTTTCACCACCAGTCGGAGTTCAATACCTACATCAATTCATTGATCACAAAATTAAAAGCGAAGAATACAAAAATTCCTGCCAATCCGCAGGTTTTAATCGCTAAGGACAATACTCCCAATGCACTTTCTTTGGGCGATGGAATAGTGATTGTTAACATGGGACTGTTTAATTGGCTGGAAAATGAGGATCAGCTGATGGCTATTTTAGGACACGAATTGGCTCATCAGATTTTAGAACATTCCTTAAAAGAGCAACAGCGAAGTTTTAATACCAACAAAAACTCGAAAACGAAGGTTGAAGAAATCAATAAATTAAAAATCAACAAATCCGATAAAGCGTTTGATCTTTTTAAAAATATTGTGTACGGAAGCAGCATTCAACGTCGTAAAAACGAAATGCAAGCAGACTCTCTCGGTTATGTTTTGTATAAAAATACCGACTTTAATAAATTGCAGTATAAGTTGGCTTACAAAAACTTGCAGCGTTTCGATACTATTTCTCCGAAAGTAGTAAAAAGAGAAGTGTACGAGAAGCTTTTTAACCTTCCAGACGCACCATTTAAAGAAACCTGGATGAAGATGGAGGATTTTTCTACTTACCAGTACAACCAGTACAAGGAAAAATTAAACAAGGATTCCATCGCTACTCACCCCGAGATAGATACACGCATCACCCATCTAACACAACTTTTTCCAGAACTTAAAGACAATGAATCTGCATCAACATCCCACAGTCTGGAATTTGATCAACTTAAGAAAATTGCAAAAATGGAAATTCTCCCCAATGAATTTTACAGCGAAAATTATGGAGCAGGTATTTACGCCTTGATGCAAATGATGTCAGACAATAATATCAAAGATCAAAAATATTTTGATACTTGGTTGGGCAAATATTTTACGAAAATTCTCGATGCCCGAAAAAAATACCAGCTGAACAGATATTTAGACAGAATAGAACCTCAAAAGCAAAGTGAAAGCTACCAGCAGTTTCTTAGTTTTATGTGGAATTTAAACTTGGACGACATTCAGAAAATTGCAAATTACTACACTAAAAAAAGTTACTGATTTCTCAGTAACTTTTAATTTTAAGGACATTCTAAGATTTAAAATTTTGGTGTAATGTCATCTAATTATCAAAATTTGTCCTTTTTAAAGTAAAATAGTGTAGTTAAGAAAATCTTTAAGATCATAATACACAATTATTTGTTTGTTGAAATTACCAGATGCATATGCATGAGGTTTAGAGCCAAATTTTTAATTTAAAAATTCAGTCTTTCCAATCTCACCATGTCGTATTTGTCTTTTTTATTATGTTCTCTTAAAAGAATGTAGCCTTCTTTGCCCACGTACGGACTTACAAAAAAGTTGTCTTTGGCCGATATCGGCACAATTTCCTGTTTGAAATTCCCACCAATAAGTGTATTGATAAATAAATTCCAGTTTTTTTCTCTGGTAGCAGTGTCTTTTTGATAATCTCTGTAGTAGAAAACCACATCTTTGCCATCGTTTAAATACTGCGAAAACAGATAATCTGCATTAGCCCACTTTGTTTTTTCTTTTTCGAAAATTTTCACACTTGGTTTGAAATCTTTATCTGTGTAGATGTACACCAAATCTGTTGTTTTTTGAGCCGAGTATTCACCTTGAGGCTTGTACTTTTCCATCAAGATACCAATGCTGCCATCTTTTAAAAAGAACAAATCACGAGGATCTAAAAAATATCCTGACTCCACAGAGCCATTATTGCCTAATCTTGGGATGTGATTTTTAAGGGTATTGTACGTCAGTTCGTCGGTTTTTATATCGTATGTATTTTTATCGATAATCATTCTTGCAAAACCCGTATAATTATGATTGTCATCTATATTTCTTCCCAACAAAACTATCTTTTCATCGAAAGATTTGGAATTATCAATAGAGCCATAGCTATAAGTTCTGAAACCCGCAATTTTGTCTAAGGTATGCTTCGGAAGTCCTGTAATCGGTTTTTTAGCAATTTCCTTTCCGGTTTGCATGTCCAACACCAATAACTGAAATGCCATATCCTTTTTGTCATTGTTCTGCAGAATACAGTAAATTTTGTCTTTATCCTTATCTATCAATGTTAAACTTTCATTCACTTTTTTGTCGCCGCTGGTATTGTAACGGTAGCGCCAAACTTCTTTTTTATCATCATCAAAACGAATCAAACTGTTACCATTCACAAAGTTTTTAAAACTTTTATATTCCAATGCCAACAAACCGCCTTCCTTTATTTCGTAAACGTAGGATTCATAATTGTATCCCTTGTCTTTTTTCTCCTTTTTGCTCTCACGGTATTCCTCCATTAGATTTTTAGGCGCTTCAATCAGGGTAAATTTACCGTCCTCTTCATACTCGAAGTAATCTTTATTTTTAATGGTATTGTTTTTTAAGGACAGTATTTTGGTTCGTGGTATGGTAATATTTTTTAGTTTAAAAATATTGATTTCGGACCGGTCGATATTGGGTTTTAAAACAATATTATCCCTGAAATCCATGTACGCAGAATAGCTGCCCGCATATTTGTCGCCCTCAAATTCGTTGTTGGCAAGTGGGTTGAGGTTTTTATCTAAAACTACATATTCAAATTTTTTAGATGTATCGCCAGATTTACCATAATTGTAAATGCCTACATAACCAAAAAGATTTTCTTTTTGATCGTAAATGGCATTGAAATTCACCAAATCTCCGCTGGCAAGTTTCGCCAAGTCGCGTGTTTGCGAAAACGAATATAATGAGGTGAATATAAGTACTGAGTGTAAAATTTTCTTCATATAAAATAATTGTATAACAAATATAAAAATCTTTTCGAATCAACAATAAAAAATTTGAATAGTGGAAAATATCCAGAATGCGTATCTTTGCAGCATGGTAAAAATTGGCAACATAGAGCTTCCCGAATTTCCGCTTTTGTTAGCACCTATGGAAGATGTGAGCGATCCTCCTTTCCGTAGATTATGCAAAATGCATGGTGCAGATTTAATGTATTCAGAGTTTATTTCTTCTGAAGGTTTAATTCGTGATGCCATGAAGAGCAGAAAAAAACTTGACATTTTCGACTATGAGAGGCCAGTGGGAATACAGATTTTTGGTGGTGATGAGGAAGCCATGGCAATGTCTGCAAGAATTGTGGAAACCGTGAATCCAGATTTAGTAGATATCAATTTTGGTTGCCCTGTAAAAAAAGTGGTTTGCAAAGGTGCAGGCGCGGGCGTTCTTAAAGACATCGACCTTATGGTTCGACTTACTAAGGCTGTTGTTAGTTCCACTCATCTTCCAGTTACGGTAAAGACTCGTTTAGGCTGGGATAGTAATTCTATTAATATTGATGAGGTTGCAGAACGTTTGCAGGATACTGGTATTAAAGCCCTAACCATTCATGCGAGGACCAGAGGCCAGATGTATAAAGGCGAAGCCGACTGGAACCATATTTCAAGAATAAAAAACAATCCAAATATCGAAATTCCTATTTTCGGAAATGGTGATATTGATTCTCCTGAAAAAGCTCTGGAATATAAACAAAAATACGACTGCGACGGTATCATGATCGGCAGAGGAGCCATTGGATATCCATGGATTTTCAATGAAATAAAACATTTCTTTGCAACAGGAGAACATTTACCTGAACCAACCATTGCAGACCGTTTACTGGCGGTGAGACAACACGCTGAATGGAGCGCAGAGTGGAAAGGCGAACGTCTTGGATTGGTGGAAATGCGACAGCATTATAGCAATTACTTCCGTGGAATTCCTCATTTTAAAGATTTCAGAAAGAAGTTTTTAGAAGTTTACACCTTAGAGGAAATGGATGCTGTAATTGAAGAAACACAGTTATTCTATAACAATTACGAACCTCAAGTTTCCTAAATAATAAAAGGCTTTCATATCAATCAATGAAAGCCTTTTTATTATAATCTATTGAATGGAAATTTAGTATCCAGCTTCACCTTTTTCATTTTTCAGCAATACTACTGCGGAAGAAGTTCCTATGCGCTGTACTCCCAAAGCAATCATTTTCTCTGCATCGTCAGGAGTTCTTACACCACCAGCCGCTTTTACAGGCAGTTTTCCCGCATTATTAAGCATAATTTGAATGCCCTCAAAAGTGGCTCCATTAGGTTTCCCCCCTTCCGTCTCATAAAAACCCGTTGATGATTTTACAAAAATCTTTGAGAAATCTTTTTCTGAGAAATTCTCCTGCGCCCAAGACCAAATTTTTGATGTTAAATCTGCAATCTGCTCATCGGTAAGTGCTGCTATTTCAATAATCCATTTGGCTACTTTACCATTATCCAAGCAAAGCTGAGTGCATTGTAAAAACTCATTTTTTACCCCATTTATTTCTCCTCTTTTGTAAGCTTCATAATTAATCACAAAATCCAACTCATCGGCACCGTCAGCAATGGCTTTTTGTGCTTCAGTAAGTTTTTCTTCTGTAGAATAACTTCCTTCGTGAAAACCAATTACCGTTCCCACCACTACATTTTCATTTTTCTCTTGTATGTAATCTTTGACAGTTTTTACATAATCAGGACGAATCATCACTGCAAAAAGATTGTTTTCAATGGCTTCATCCACCAATTCCATCACCTTTTTTTGAGTTTCTTCTTCTGATAAGCCAGATTGAGAAGGGGTTTTAAGATAAGTTGAATCTAAATACTGAGCGATATTCATGGTAATTATACTTTCAATTGTCTTCCGATAGGCTGCTCTAAAGAAATAAAGGTTTCGGTACGCATTACACCTTTGTGTTTCTGTACTTTACTCAAAACTTCCATCAGGTGTTCATTATCCTTGCAAAGCACTTTCAAGAATAAAGAGTAAATACCAGTAATACAATGTACTTCAATTACTTCATCAACTTCCTTCAATGTTTTTACAATTTCCTGATATTGTGTTGGTTGCTCCAAATACACACCAATGAAAGACACAACATTATAACCTACTTTTTTAGGGTTTAGAAATGAAATAGAATTTTCGATAACACCTGCCTGCTCTAATTTCTTAATTCTTTGGTGAACCGCAGTCGTAGAAATCCCGACATGTTTGGAGATGTGCGCCAATGAAGTCTTTGCATTATCCATTAGCATATAGATGATCTCCTTGTCAATCGCGTCTAAATGATAGCTGTCGCTGTTTGAATTTTTCATTATTTTTATTATTAAATTATTTTTTTATTGAATTTTATAAGAACGGGAAAGTGATCACTGTAGCCGCCCAAATACCTTGTCCCTGCATAGGTTCGGTAAGGTCGTCCAAAATATTTTTTGTTCCAGTCGCTGAGTTTATCAATTTTAAAAACTCTTGCAGAATCAAATTGTAGGGAATTTTTATTGGTTAAAAAATCCGAACTTATCAAAATCTGATCGAACAGTAAACCATTTTTTGAATGAAAGGTGGAAAACTGCTGATTGGTGAACAAATCATCAAAAGGCGCTACCATTAAAGAACTTCCATTTTCTTGAGTCGAAAACTGTCGGATGTTGTCTTCATGAGGGTTTTCATTGAAATCTCCACAGATGATC
Source organism: Bacteroidota bacterium (assembly GCA_023458535.1). GTDB lineage: Bacteria > Bacteroidota > Bacteroidia > Flavobacteriales > Weeksellaceae > Chryseobacterium. The sequence continues at coordinate 11,784 of JAEWYW010000009.1, read as the reverse complement.
GCCGATTCTCCGTGTTCTTTTACAAGTGTGAAAATTTTCTCTTTGATTGAATTGAGGATATAATCGCGCTTCGGACGGTTGATTTCCTCTTTCTGAGAAGGAAGATGCAGCACAAAAACGTTAATGATCTGCTCTTCATATTTCACTTTCGCCCACAGAACATCTCTGGTGGTATCGTAGTTTTCAGGATTATCATCTTCAATTTCGAAGAAAAAAGTAATAGGCTCAGAATGTAATATTTCTACTTTCGTTTTATCATACAACAAAGCAACATCCACTTTTCTCTCGTCCATAGAATTGTAATGAACGATACCATAAACATCTTTTAAATCAGCTGTTTCCAACAGATCTTCAAGTACTTTCCTGCCAGAAATTTCAGACAAGCCAAACATGAAAGGAAACGCAGCATATTCATCTTTCATCAACTGAAAGACAGATCCTATTTTAAAAAGTTTATTCTGATATTTTTGTTCATCCCAATTGCGGAGCCCAGATTTGGTAGGATTCAGCCGATGAAGTGACTTAGAATCTGGAAGGAACAAATTTTCTACATTGTAAAAGGCAAACAACTCCATTTAATACTTTAATCTTTTCCGAATTCTTAAATTTTAAATTACGAAACGTAAATTTAATATTTTTTTATTAAAAAAAGGTTTTGAAATTGTAAAAGCCTTGAAATTTTAACTTTTATTAATATATTTTAATACGATTAGATAGAATTGTGTATAAAATAAAGTATTTTACACAATAAATATAAGGGCTAAAAAATTAAAAAAATCAATCATTTAAAAGATCAGGTCTCCTTTCAGTAGTAATTTTTACCGCTTGGTCATGTCGCCACTCTTCTACCTTGGGAAAATTACCGCTTAAAAGAATTTTTGGAACCTCATGACCTTTGTAAACATCTGGTCGGGTGTAAATGGGTGGTGACAACAAATCATCCTGAAAACTGTCTGTAAGCGCACTTTGTTCATCGTTCAACACTCCAGGGAGCAACCTAATAATGGAATCTGCCAATACACAAGCTGCCAATTCGCCACCCGTTAAAACATAATCACCAATGGAAATCTCCAATGTAACGTGCATATCTCGCACACGCTGGTCAATCCCTTTGTAATGTCCGCAAATAAAGAGTAAATTATTTTTAATAGACAATGTGTTGGCTATTCTTTGGTTTAAGGTTTTTCCATCCGGAGTTAAATAGATCACATCATCGTATTCTCTTTCTGCTTTTAGCGATGAAATACAGTTATCCAAAGGCTCCACCATCATCACCATTCCGGCACCACCGCCATAAGGTTCATCGTCCACCTGCTTGTGTTTTCCCAAACCCCAATCTCTCAGCTGATGAAAATGCACTTCTGCCAAGCCTTTTTGTACAGCTCTTTTTAATATTGAAGCATGAAAAGGACTTTCCATAAGTTCAGGAAGTACGGAGATGATATCTATCCTCATTGTTGGGTTGAATTTTTTTTGTTGGGTAATATAATTAATCGAAGGGATGAATCCTTATTGAAATAGCTCCACATCCAGTTGAAGAAAATGGCTAATTTATTTCTAACAGATAAGATAAGCATGAGGTGCAGAAACATCCAAAAATACCATGCAAAAACACCTTGAAATTTCCATTTGGGCAAATCAACCACCGCTCTGTGTTTACCAATCGTAGCCATCGAGCCTTTGTCGATATATTCAAATTCTTTCCATTCGGATTTATTCTTGCGCAATAGATTTTCACCAAGGTTTTTCGCCTGAGTGAGTGCAACGTTGGCCACCTGCGGATGACCTTGTGGATATTTTGGCGTTTCCATATAGGCTACGTCACCAATGGCGTAGATATTATCGTATCCAGCTACTTTATTATAGCGGTCTACCACATACCTGTTTCGAACCACTTTTTCCGAGCTTAATCCATCTATAATATTGCCTGTAACGCCCGCGGCCCAAATCACGTTATTGCTGGCGATTTCTTTTCCACTTTGCAAATAAACTTTGTCGCCATCATAATCTATCACCCTTTCCCCACTCCAAAAATCAACCCCCAGTTGCTTTAAATACAGTTCCGATTTGTCTTGAGCTTCTTTGCTCATGACATCCAAAGGCTTTTCTGTAGCACTTATGAGGATAATCTTTAAATCATGGAAACTCATGTGTGGATAGTCTCTCGGAAGAACTTCCTTTTTCATTTCAGCAAATGCGCCTGCCAGCTCTACTCCTGTTGGACCACTACCTACGATAACAATATTCCAATTGCCTTCATCACTTCTCTTTTTCTCGTTGATCAACTTTTCGAAAGTGAGCAACACGTGATTTCTTATGCTTATGGCTTCCTGAGTATTTTTCATACCATAGGCTAGATTTTCCATTTTTTCATTACCGAAAAAATTAGTTTTACAACCCGTGGCTATCACCAATTTATCATAAGTAAAACTACCATCACTGGTAAGTATTTTATTTTCTTCAGGAATAATCTTTTCCACATCCACCATTCTGAATTGAATGTTTTTAGATTTCTGAAAAATTTTTCGAAAAGGGAAAGAGATATTAGAAGGCTCAATCCTTCCGCAGGCCACTTGATAAAATAAAGGCTGAAACATATGGTGGTTTACTTTATCAATCACCATCACCTTCTGCCCGGCTTTACCATTCATTTTTCTTGCAAATTTTAAACCTGCAAAACCGCCTCCTACTACAACTATCTTATCTCGCATAGGGTATTTTTTACAAATTTACTGAAATTTTACATGTTTTACTTCCTGTTTTGGGACGATATTATATAAAATAAAATTCTGTACTTGTCTTCTCGTATCACTTTAATTACATTTGCAAACCGATGCCAAAAGCTCCCACGAAAAAGAAGGCTGTAAAGCGAAAAATTCATAAAAAACGCAAGAAAAATTACTTTTTGCGGAAGTACATTTTTTTGGCAATGTTATTACTGGTCTTAGCGGGAACAGGATATTATTTAAAAGAAAAAATCGCATTTTACTATGCCACTTATTTCAATAAATTTCAACATAAAAAACTTAAAAATTCTGAAGCTGAAACTGCAAGAATTGATAGGATAATAGGTTCCTATGCCACCAAAACTTTTGGAATCGACATCTCTCATTACCAGCGCAAGGAAGATATTAAGTGGGACAGCCTGAGTATCGGAAACAGAACTATACCCATAAAATTTGTAGTATTACGCGCTACAATGGGAAACAGAAGCAATGATAAGCATTTTGATGATTTTTGGTTGAAAGCCAAAGAACACCATCTTATCCGGGGAGCATATCATTTTTATCGTGCCGATGAAGATCCTGTTCTACAGGCTAATAATTTTTTGGCCAATGTGAAATTGGAAAGTGGCGACCTCCCTCCTATTTTAGATATTGAACGAATACCCAAGAAGAAAAGCAAGGAAAAACTCGTGGAAGACCTAAAAATATGGTGTAAGATAGTGGAAGATGCTTACGGTGAAAAACCTATTATTTACACGTATTACCATTATCATAAGGATTTTTTGAAAGGAGAATTTGAAGGCTATCCATTATGGCTTGCCAACTATAATGACGTGCCTGCACCATCGCCTGATGACAACTGGGATTTCTGGCAATTTACAGAGAAAGGTATTGTTTATGGCATTAATACCAAAGTAGATGTGGATATTTACAACGGAAGTTACTGGTCTTTAAAAATGCTCACACTGGACTAATTATCTAAAAAACCAAAGTTTTTAAAAAAAGCTTTCAAAACTTCAAAGCATTAAACCCAGCTAATTTTCGTATTTTTGTTCCTCAAATTTTCAATGTTCATGAATTACGTTACTGCAGAAAATCTCACCAAATCATACGGAATTAAGGTTTTGTTTAAAGACATTAATTTCCACGTGAACGAAGGCGATAAAATAGCCATCGTTGCTAAAAATGGAAGCGGAAAATCTACGCTTTTAAAAATTTTAATGGGAAGTGAGATTGCAGACAGCGGAAACGTAATTATCAATAAAGACATTCAAGTGGTCTTATTTGACCAGGAAATACATTTTGATCCTAATCTGAATATTGAAGAATTCATGATGACTTTAGACTCAGCGCCTATTTTAGCGTTGAAAAACTATCACAAGTCTCTTGTTTCTACAGATCATGACTTTATCGAAAAGGCACTAGCTGAAATGGAAGTGCATAAAGCCTGGGATTTGGAAAATGAAATGAAACAGATTTTATCCCAATTAAAAATTACAGATTTATCTGCAAAAATGGGAACGTTATCTGGTGGACAAGTAAAAAGAGTTGCTTTAGCAAAACTTCTTACAGAAACAAGAGCGGAGCACCGTCATACTTTACTCATCATGGATGAGCCAACCAACCACCTCGATATAGAAATGGTAGAATGGTTAGAAAATTATTTGAGTAAAGCGAAAATAACACTGCTTTTGGTAACGCACGACAGGTATTTCTTAGATAGTGTATGCGATACCATTTGGGAAATGGAAGATCAAAACCTCTATCTGCACAATGGTTCTTATGCGACGTATTTGGAAAATAAAATGATTCGTGAAGAAAACATGAGTGCAACCATCGACAAAGCCAACAATCTTTACCGAAAGGAATTGGAATGGATGCGTCGCCAACCAAAAGCCCGAACCACAAAATCGAAGAGCAGGATCGATGCGTTCTACGAAACCGAAAAGGTAGCAAAAACCGATACCAGAAAACAAGGTTTAGAGCTCGATTTTGAAATGAAACGACTTGGAAAAAAAATTCTTGAACTCAGGGACATCAATAAAAGTTTCGGAGATAAGGTTTTGCTTAAAGATTTTTCTTATCAATTTCAAAGAGGTGAAAAAATAGGTATTGTTGGAAAAAATGGTGTTGGAAAATCCACATTGTTAAATATCATTCAAGGTTTAGAAAAAGTTGACAGCGGTGAAATAGAAACTGGTGAAACCATCTCTTTCGGATATTTTGCTCAAAAAGGACTTCAATACAAAGAAGATGAACGGGTGATTGATTTTGTAAAAGAGATAGCAGAGTTTTACCCGCTGGCAAACGGCAGAAGTCTTTCTGCTTCTCAGTTTTTAAGGTTATTTTTATTTGATGATCAAACGCAGTATTCACCTATTTCAAAACTGTCTGGAGGCGAAAGAAGAAGGCTTCATTTATTGTATATTTTATATCAGAATCCTAATTTCTTAATTTTCGATGAACCCACCAATGATTTGGACTTGCCGACATTAACTGTTTTAGAGAATTTTTTACAGCAGTTTCAGGGAAGCTTGATTATCGTTTCCCACGACAGATATTTTATGGACAGAATCGTTGATCATGTTTTGGCGTTTGAAGGTGATGGAAAAATTAAAGATTTCACCGGCAACTTCTCTGAATACCGCGAATGGGAGAAAAATCAGGATGCGAATGAAAAAAATCACGAACAGAAGATAAAAACCCAAGAACCTGAAAACAGTCCTATTACACCTAACAAAAATCAACCTCCTAAGAAAAAATTGTCGTACAAAGAGCAGCGAGAATTAGAAACCCTTGAAAAAGAAATGCCTGCACTTGAAGAACAAAGAGACAAAATCTTAGAACTTTTAAACAACGAATCAGATTATGAGAAAATTGCCAAACTTTCTGCTGATTTAGAAAACATCTCTGAAAAGCTTGAGGAGCAGGAAATGCGTTGGTTGGAGCTTCAGGAGATGATAGAAGGTTGATTTTAAATTATCATCAAACATCTTTATAATATAAAAAAACATTATGAGTGTACACATTAAAGCTAAAAAAGGAGAGATTGCTAAAATCGTTCTACAACCTGGTGATCCGCTAAGGGCTAAATATATTGCAGAAAACTTCCTTAGTGATGCTGTATTGGTAAGCGATACCCGAAATATTTATTATTTTACCGGAACTTATAAAGGAAAAACAATTACCGTGGGTGCGAGTGGTATGGGATGTCCAAGTATAGGAATTTATTCTTATGAACTGTTTACCGAGTATGAGGTAGACACCATCATCCGAATTGGAACATGCGGTGCCTATTCAACTGATTTAAAAATTTATGATGTATTAAATGTAGAACATGCAGCTAGTGAAAGTACTTACGCCAAATATGCGTGGGGCATTGAGGGAGATCTTATTTCTCATCAAGGAGTGGTTTACGATGCCATTAACACTACTGCTGAGGAACTTGCTATTAATACCAAAAAAGTAAACATTCATACCAGTGATATTTTCTACAGAAAAGAGGAAGGAACCCCAGAAGTTGCTTTGAAACACAATTGTTTGGCGGTAGAAATGGAGGCTTTTGCACTTTTCGCGAATGCCAAGCATCTCGGTAAAAACGCGGCAACGATTTTAACCGTTTCAGATATTATTCCTACTCAAGAATTTATTTCCGCCGATGAAAGAGAAAAAGCACTCAAGCCAATGATGGAGCTGGCATTGGAAACAGCTTTACGACTTTCTTAAACTAAATTTTTTAGATGAAATATTTTTTGGGGCGGCAACTTTCAGTTGCCGCCCCAAAAACTATAATGTAACTACCCTCTCGCTCTTTGAGCTTTCCAAAACAGCATCGATAATGTCCATATTCACAATGATTTCTTCTGCTGGTGAAGGCAATGCATAGCCAAAAACCACGTGCTCGTAAATTTGCTGATAGTAATCCATATAATTGCCAGGTTGAGAAACTAAGGATTTGCTTTTTTTCTCGTTATCAGAATTCAGATAGGTTAAGATACTGTCTGGCAAAGAGATTATTTTTTGCCATTGCTCACCATATCTCGGTACAGCACCTTCAACAAGTTCTACCTCCTGTTGATCTGTCCGTTCTTGTAAAAAGCTTCCTTTACTGCCATGCAGTTTGTAAGCGTAATGATCTTCATAAGTAAAAACCGAAGATTTTAGTCGAACGCGTAATTGTTCAGGATAAAAAAGAAGAACTTCAAAATAATCGTTTGCAGATTCTTCACCTTTCATTGCAAAGACGTCACCAAAAACTCTCATAGGTTTACCAAACAACTGCACGGCTTGGTCTACCAAATGAGCTCCTAAATCATGAAGAGCTCCCGAACCTGGAAGCTGAGGATCTTCCTTGTGAATTTTACCGCCCATAGTAGTACGAAAACGGTCGAATCGGATTTCAACTTCCTTTAAATCTCCCAATACATTTCGGCTGAGGATATTCTTAACTTGAAGAAAGTCTCTGTCGAATCTCCTATTTTGATAAACACTGATAAATAAATTTCTAGCCTGCGCCATTTCTACCAATAACTTGGCTTCGGCAGCATTGATGGTAAATGGTTTTTCGCAGATCACATTTTTCCCTGCCTCTAAAGCTAATTTTACATAATCAAAATGTGTCTGTATAGGTGAATTGACAATTACGATATCAAGATTAGCATTTTTAAGCATCTCCTCTACAGAACGGTAGATGGTTGCATGGGGATACTTTTCCTGCGAATCGTTTCTGTGTCGTTCTACCACAGCTACTAAATTAAAACCAGGATGTTGCTCTAAAAATGGAGCATGAAAGACTTTTCCACTCATTCCAAAAGCGCATAAACCAACTTTTATTAACTGCATAATTTTTTTTGTCAAGATATTGAATTCTGATGATTAAAGACTGATTATTGTCAGTTTTAAATAATAACTCATTCGTAAATAACTGATATAATTGTATTTATATAATTGCAAATTATCTCTATTTAAATTTATTCTAATTAAGTATTGCTCAGATGAAAATCAATTTTTACATTTGCGTCGTTATTTTAATTAATTCTAAATAAAATAATACACATTAAAAAAAATCAAAATAAAACTACTACAATGAAGAAGCAAATCTTCGCCCTTGGCTTATTAAGTATTTCTACGTTTGCACTTGCACAGGGAAGTTACGGAAAGGCTGATTTAGATACCATTAGAGTTCAGCAGATAGAAGACGTACAACTCCACAAAACGGGAAATCCCAATAAGGCAAAAGTACAGGCTTTAAAATCAAACCTAACAGTAATGGAAACTCCACAACCCATTGCTATTGTTACCCATGAAATTATTGAACAGCAACAGGCAAAACAGCTGAGTGATGTTCTGCAAAACGTAAATGGTGTGTATATCACTTCATCTCGTGGAAATTCTCAGGACAGTTTTGGAGGAAGAGGTTTTAGCTTGGGGAATGATAATATTTTCAAAAATGGCGCAAGAGTGAACAGTGGCGTATTTCCTGAAGTAAGTGGATTGGAGCGTGTGGAAGTTTTAAAGGGCGCCAACGCAATGATGTACGGAAATACTGCTGCAGGTGGTGTTATTAACATGGTAACCAAAAAACCCCGCTTTAATTTCGGTGGTAGCGGAAGCTTAAGTGTTGGCAGTTGGAATACATATAAACCAACTGTTGATGTTTATGGGCCACTTTCCAAAAATGTTGCAGCCAGAGTTAACATGGCGTATGAAAATGCTGAAAGCTTTAGAGATGTTGTAAAATCCGAGAAGTATTATGTAAATCCATCATTCTTATTTAATTTAGGTTCGAAATCTCAATTAATTGTGGAGGCAGATTATTTTAAGAATAACTCTACCCCTGATTTCGGAATTGGTGCTATCACAGAAAAGGATTCTAGTTACAAACTGATTGATTTTCTTCCAAGAAATACTTTTTTCGGAACAGATTGGCAATATCAAAATGTACAACAAGCATCAACAAATGTAACATTCAATCATCAAATCAATGATAAATGGATTGTTAATGCTTCTGCATCTTATCAAAATTACACTAAGGATTATTTTTCTACTGAAAGAATTCAATGGTCATACAATTCAAGTAACAGACTTCAATGGAACAGACCATTAAACAAAGCATATAATGAGCAAAATTACGGTTCTGTACAAGTAAATTTAACCGGTGAATTTAATACTGGTAAAATTACTCACAAAATACTAGTTGGTGGAGACGCTGATTACAATTCCACAGATTCATATACATATTATGATCCTACAAAACCTGGAACTCCAAAAAATAATCAGTATGGAACTGGCTATATATGGGGTACCAACGGATTAGCAACGGGTGGAACAATATTTTTAGACAATCCTTCAACTTGGGCAGGTGGTGAAATACCATCCGCTGAAAGAATAGCAAATTTTGAAAAGAACAGAGTTAACAGTAGAAGAATTGGTTTCTATGCACAAGATTTTATTGGTTTAACTAATCAATTTAAATTAATTGCAGGATTACGTTGGTCATACGTTGAAAGCATGCCAACAATAAAAACTGAATTTACAAAAAATACAAAAACGTTTAGTAGTAGCACAGTTTCAGATAATGCAATATCACCAAAAATTGGCTTCGTTTATATGCCCAACGATAATTTATCAGTTTTTGCCACTTATACAAATTCATTTTCAACAAATACTGGGTATACCTCAGATGATATAGCAACAATAGATACTGGTAATAGTAGTCAAACTGCTAATGAAATCAATAATTCGGTTGCTGCACAAATAAGTAATATTTCAAAAAAAGGAATCAGACCAACAACTATAGATCAATATGAAATTGGTGCTAAGAAAAATTTATGGAATAACGCACTATCAGTCAATTTGTCTTTATATCAAATTTTATACAACAATTACTACCAATCATACTGGTTCATAAACAATGGAACGGTAAACGGAAATCAATCAACTTCTGTTGTTACGCCAGATTCAAACCTTAAAGAATATGCTGGTAAAATGCGAAGCCGTGGTGTAGAATTAGACATTACGGGAAATCCAACAAAAAACTTGTCAATTATTGGTGGCTTTTCTTACAACAATTCTGTCTATCTTGATACACCAGAAAAAGGGTATGTAGAAAAACAAAGATTAGTAAGAACTCCAGCAACAACAGCAAATTTATCATTGTTCTATACATTTACAAATAACTTAAAAGGCCTAAAAGTGGGTGCAGGAGCTTATTATATTGGTGACAGATTAGCAGGATGGAATGATTCAAAATCTACAGATATCTCACGAAAAGGGGTTACTCGAACCTTTGAGCTTAAAGATTACACAACAGTATCATTATCTGCTGGCTACGAATGGAAAAAATTCATGATTCAAGCGAAAATGAACAACCTCTTCGATGTGGTTAATTACAATGTTCACGAAAACTATTCGGTGAACCCAATTGCACCAAGAAACTTCTATCTCACACTTACCTACAAACTTTAATACCTATAGATTTTTCAACAAGAAATGGGAGCTTTTAGCTTCCATTTTTTTGTGAACATCCACACCGTTTGGAAACCCGACAATTAATTTTAAATTTACAACACTCAAATCCAGATAGCGATGGTATTTTTTTTGAATCAGTATTTTTAAATTTAAAATATGGAGCACGATACAATGAGCTATGTACAGCTCGTTTATAGAGTATTAAAAAATTGGTATGTAAAACTGGCGGAATTCACCCCAAATCTTATCGTTGGACTTCTCGTCTTCCTTTTCTTTTTAACAACAAGCAGTTATCTGAGTAAGGTTTCGGTAAAAATCTTCAAAAAAATTTTTAAACGTCAGGATAATCCAGGTACTCTTGTAATTTTAATAGGCGTTTTCAGATTTTTAATCATGATTATGGGAACCTTCATTTCATTGGAAATAATGGGACTGAGTGGTTTTTTTGTAAAATTTATAGGAAGTTTAGGAGTTGCAGGGGTTATCGCTGGTGTGGCACTTAAGGACCTTGTTTCAAGCATCTTCTCCGGAATGCTTGTAGGCATCGATAAATCCTTTAAAGTTGGCGATTACATCAATATTGGCAATTACAGCGGTACCGTACAGGATATCGGATTTTTAACCACGAAACTAATAACAGATGATGGCCGCAAAGTCTATATACCCAATCAGGTGATATTCAATGCGCCTTTTTATAATGTAACTGCTTCACCCCAACGTAAAATTATTATCGATCTGCAAATTCCTGCGGATGAAGATATCGAACTGGCAAAGAATTCTATTTTAGCACTTATCAAAAAACTGGATTATTCCGATAAAACCGATACTGCTGATGTACTTATTACCAACCTCACAGATGGAACATTTACGTTGCAGGTTAAATTTTGGATTGCTATAGGTGAGAGCATTGTCACCGCTAAAAGCAATGCCTATTTACAAATCAAAAAAACACTGGACGAAAATAAAATAGCGTTGGTAACACCCACCAACATTTCCATCGAAAAAAACGTATAGTATCTGCAGCGTAAACCTATTTTCTTAGGAGCTTAATCCCGCTATTTGCTTCTACTCCTCGTTCTTGTCTTAATCCTTAGCTTACTGCGGGGTATCCGCTTCTATCGGGGCTAGGAAAGAGTAAAAGAGGAGGAAAACTTACGATTATAGCTAATACTTGACTTCAGTATGGGGTTTGAGGTTTAAAGTAGAAGTAAATTTTAGATTATAGATTTTAGATTTTAGATTATAAATTTTAGATTCATCAGACTGCTCTTCCCACTTAAAAACATGTATTTTGAGTAAAACCAGGAACTTAACTAGGAAGTTGGTTAATTACTATAAACCTTAAACTTTAGACCTTAAATCTTAGACCTTAAAAACCTTACACTTTAGACTTTAGACTAAACCTAAGACTAACTTATTTGTTTTCTTGTTTTTAGGGCATAAAAAAAAGCTCATCAACGTTGTTGATGAGCTTTTAAAAAAAACTGGCGGCGACCTACTCTCCCGCTTTCGCAGTACCATCGGCGCTAGAGGGCTTAACTTCTGTGTTCGGAATGGGAACAGGTGAGCCCCTCTGCTAAAACCACCC
>JAEWYW010000008.1 GCA_023458535.1 Bacteroidota bacterium | reverse complement strand
GACCAAGCAACAGATGAATCCTTATTTAACTTGGATAAAACCTTGGAGAAAATGCCAGATGATGCAGATCTTGCAAGAGATGCAACAGCAGAGAATCCATAAGAATTCTCGTAAAAATAAAAAAAAGCAGTTTATCAAAAATAAACTGCTTTTTTTATGAATGTAATAAAATTTGTTTTTGGTTCAGCTCTGTGACAAAGCATCCCAAAATAAATTTAGTATAATACCCTTGAGCATCTTCGCAGGTTTTGAAAGGGAGTTGTTCAAGCTTTTTAATAAATACTACTTCACCTTTAAAAGCAAATGCAAATATTACAAATACTTTATGATCCGATTCTTCCAACGGACTTGTACATCCAATTGTAGCAATACCCCAATCACTATTAAAAAGCATTCCTACATTTTTTGCCATTTTAGAAACCAATGCATTCGAAGCAAATTTCAGGTATTTAAGTTTATCAGCGGGTAACTCCAAAAGGTCTGCTTTTTTTTCAAGATCAAATTGTTGCATACCACCTTTAAAAACTTTATCAGCGTTTTCCAAATTTTGAAATGCATTAGCCAACATATCGCCTGTAGCTAACTCTACCACAGAAACGGTCTCGTTATTCCGGAGTAAGATGCTATCGATATAATCGAGGAGGTCTTTATTTATATTCATTGAGATTGATTTTTGTGGTTGTATAATTCTTAAAATTAGAATAAATAAAGTAGAGATGTTATGATTGCAATCATAAAGCATTTTATTTATTAATCTTAAATTAGTTTGACCATTCAAATTCTAAGCCATTAAAGCTTATTTATAAAGAATTGATGAATCTTTTTGTATTAAGTTGTTTTAATAAAAATATGCCTGAAATTTTACGAAAATATTAACGTTTTGTATTTTATGTTTGGCATAATATTGACTCTTATACAATTAAATTATTATTAACACTAAATATTATTATTATGAACAATCAGAATCCAAACAACGCCAACCAGTGGAACGTAGAAAATTATGAAGATAGAGTAAAAGACTATCGTACGGAGTTGAGAAGAAACAATCAGGAGGCTACTGCAGAAGGTTGGTTTGAAAGAGTTAAGGAAAATGTATCAGACGCTTGGGAAGATACTAAAGATGCAGCAAGTAATGCATGGGAAAAAACGAAAGATTGGGCAGATGATGCATGGGAAACTACAAAAGACAAAGCAGAAGATGTGAAATCTGAAATAAGAAAATCAACTAACTAATTTGTATTATACAATCAGGAGAAGGCTAGCAATAGCCTTCTTTTTTTAGCATAGCATTTGTAGCAAATAGAAATGGACAAAATTTTATAACATGAAAGCAATTTGGAACGGTGCCATCGGATTTGGCTTAGTGAATATCCCTGTAAAACTTTATTCAGCGACAGAGTCTAGTAATTTGGATTTGGATATGCTGGACAAGAAAGATTTAAGCAATATCAGATTTAAAAGGATTAACGAAAATACAGGCAAGGAAGTTGTTTGGGAAAATATTGTGAAAGGTTATAAAATGGAGGACAAATACATTGTTTTGGATGATGAAGATTTTGCAGCTGTCAGTCCCGAAAAATCTAAAATACTGAGCATTTCACAATTTGTGAAGAAGGAGGAAGTGGATTCGGCATTATTTGAAACACCTTATTTTCTGGAACCTCAGAAGAATGGGGAAGTGGCGTATCAGCTCTTACTAAAATCACTTATTAAAACAAAAATGGCAGGTGTGGGAACCTTTATATTACGAGAAAAAGAAATTCTTTGCTTAATTAGGCCTTACGAAGACAAGATCTTAATGGTCAACCGAATGCGTTATCCTGAAGAAATGCGCAGTTTTTCAGATTTAAAAATTCCTGGAAAAGCTCCGAAACCTGAAGAGCTTAAAATGGCAGAATCACTGATAAAATCGTTGGAAAAGCCCTTTGATCCTTCAAAATTCAAAGACACATATCACGCCGATTTACTCAAGATTATTCAACAAAAAGCGAAAGGCAAAAAAGTAAAAGTGGCAACTGCAAAAGAAGCGGAAGGTAAAACATCCGATCTTATGGCGATGTTGAAAGCCAGTTTGGAAAAAGACACGAAAAAAGTAGGCTAAAAATCCATCGTTATGCCATTAAAAGACTATCATCAAAAAAGAAACTTCACCGAAACTTCAGAACCAAAAGGCGAAGAAAAGAAAAGCGAAGGAAAACTGAAATTCGTGGTGCAACGCCATGCGGCTTCTCATCTTCATTATGATTTCCGACTGGAAATGGATGGCGTTTTAAAAAGTTGGGCGATTCCGAAAGGTCCCTCTCTAAATCCTGGTGATAAGCGTTTGGCGATGATGGTGGAAGATCATTCGTACGAATACCGAACCTTTGAAGGCAGTATTCCAAAAGGAAATTATGGCGCTGGTGAAGTTGAAATTTGGGATTCGGGAATTTACGAACCGTTGACAAAAGTGAAGGGGAAATCCGACGATTTGGTGATGCGATCGGAACTTCACAAAGAGTCGTTGAAATTCATTTTACACGGCAAAAAACTTAAAGGCGAGTTTGCTTTAGTGAAAATTAAAAATTCGCAGGACGGCAATGCGTGGCTGCTGATTAAACATAAAGATCAGTATGCGGTAGATGATGAATATTCCGCAGAAGAACACACGGACAAAAATTCCAAAGTAACCGCTTATCTCAACCAAAAATTAGAAGGAAAATCCGATTCCAAAAGGAGTTCGCACCGTTTTACAACGGCAATTTCCAATGAAAAAAAAATTACAGGTTTTGTGAAACCCATGTTATGCAAAACGGGTGATAAACCTTTTGATGATGAAGATTGGGCTTTCGAAATAAAATGGGATGGATATCGAGCTATAGCCGACTTGCGAAAGGATGACATTCAGCTCTTTTCCAGAAATGGTTTAGATTTCAGTAAAAAATTCAAAAAAATTACCAACACACTGCAGTTACAAGAACACAAAATGATTCTGGATGGTGAAATTGTGGCGTATGACGATAAAGGAAAACCGAACTTTCAATGGTTGCAGAAAATTGGCGATCAGCCGAACTTGGCGATGATTTATCAGGTATTCGATTTGTTGTGGCTCAACGGGCATTCCACGGAAAATCTTACCTATCTTCAACGAAAAGAATTGTTGAAAGAAGCTTTACAGGATAACGAATCCATTCAATATCACGATCATGTTATCGGAAAAGGAAAACAGTTTTTCGAATCGGCTAAAAAAATGGAATTGGAAGGCATTATTGCAAAAAAAACCGACAGTCAGTACACCGAAAATATTAGAAGCAGCGAGTGGCTAAAAATCAAAATTACCCAAACGGATGAAGCACTTATTTGTGGATTTACCGAGCCTAAAGGTTCACGAAATTATTTTGGTTCCTTAATTCTTGGTAAATATTTGGATGGCGAATTGGTATTTTGTGGCCACACAGGAACAGGTTTTCCAGAAGCGACAATGAAGGCTTTGTATGACGAGATGAAGCCGCTGATCACGAAAGATTCTGCATTTAAAATCACCCCAAAAACCAATGCAAAACCTACTTGGTTGAAACCCATGCTGGTAGCCGAAATTAAATTTACTGAGCTTACCAAAGATCATATTTACCGACATCCTGTTTTTTTGAAACTGCGTGAAGATAAAGAGCCTGATGAAATTGATTTTGATAAAGAAACTAATGTTGATCATGAGAAACCAAAAGCTGAAAATGCAAAACCAAAAAAATCTACGATAAAAAATCAGGAGAAGAAAATTGGGAAGCAGAAAGTAAATTTAACCAATCAGGACAAAATTTATTTTCCGAAAGAATGCATTACCAAAGGCGAAATTGTCAACTATTATCAAAGTATTTCAAAATATATTTTACCTCATTTAAAAGATCGACCCGAATCGCTAAACCGTTTCCCGAACGGAATAGAGGGCTTGAGTTTTTACCAGAAAGATGCCGATGAACATACGCCAGAATGGATTCGCACCCAAAAAATATTTTCAGAAAGTACCGATAAATACGTGCAATACATCATTTGCGACGATAAAGAAACCATGGCATACCTGAATAATTTGGGTTGCATTGAATTCAATGTTTGGACAAGCCGACTTCCGAAAGCCGACTTCCCGGATTATTTGGTATTGGATTTAGATCCTTCGGAAAAAAATACGTTTGAAGAAGTAATTGAAGTCGCACAAACCGTAAAAAAGGTTCTTGACAAAGCAAAAATTAAAGGTTATCCGAAAACGTCTGGAAGTACTGGGATTCATATTTATATTCCGATGGGTGCACAATATTCTTACGAGCAAGTAAAAGACTTTGGTCACCTTCTGATGCAATTGGTGCAGAAAGAACTTCCTGAAATTACCACGTTAGAGCGAAGTTTGCAAAAACGCGACAAGAATAAAATCTACCTAGATTATCTTCAAAACCGTCGAGGGCAGACCTTAGCGAGTGTTTATAGTGTTCGTCCAAAAAACGGAGCGCCGGTTTCCATGCCGCTAGAGTGGGAGGAAGTGAAAAATGGACTCCAACCCACAGATTTCACCATCGAAAATGCCTTAGAACGACTTCAGGAAAAAGGCGACCTCTTTAAACCCGTTCTAGGAAAGGGAATTGATATGCTGAAAGCCATTGCGAATTTGGAAAAAGTTTAATGGGTTTTCGCCTTACCGACTTCCAAATCGTAAGTATAGACGTTGTATGGGAAAATCCATTTCGAAAAGTAATTAGCGATAAACGACGATAAAATCAATGGGAAAAATAGCGTAAAACCGTTCGGTACCAAGTTGCAAACCAAAAATAGTGCAGTCAAAGGTGCATAAATAGATGCAGAAAGTGTTGCACTTGCGCCAATTAAAGCGAAGTTTAAGTAATTCAGGGAAGTTCCGAAATAGGTGTTGCAAAGCATTGCAAATGTCAATCCCAAAAATCCGCCGGCAACAATGCTCGGTGCAAAAACACCACCATCGCCGCCAGCACCCAAAGTGAGAGAAGAAGCCAAAGGTTTCAGAAAAACCAAAGCAATCAATACAAATAGGGAGATTGAAGTGGGCTGAAGTACAAATTCTTTCAATGCATGATAACTGTCGCCGTACAAATACGGAAAAATAAAAATCATACTTCCCACAACGAGTGCACCCAAGTTTACTCTAACAAAATTATTGTTAATTCCAGAGAAGAATTTTTTAATTCTTGTAACCAACAAGGTGAAATATATCGATAGAAAACTTCCGAGAATGCTTAAGACAATCATAAACGGTACGGCTGTCCATTTCCAATCAGTAAGAGCGAGAGAAATAAGAGATTCTGGCTTTAAAAAATAGATGAATAACCAAGCAACCAATGCAGAAGCAGTACAACTCATGACAATCGTTTTGCTCATTTTTCGGGCAATGACTTCCACAGCGAAAAGCCAACCCACTACCGGACTTCCGAACAAAATGGCTACACCAGCACAAACGCCTGCACAAACCAGTTCTCGTTTGTACATTTTTGCTGAAAATTCTTTTTGATAAGCTATATTTCCAACAGTAGCCGTCGCCACAACTGTAGAAACTTCAATTCCTGTGGAGCCACCAAAAATAACGGTTAAAAAACCATTGATGTAGTGCGATGGAATTTTAAAAAAGGGAAGATGATCTTTGCGTTGGTCTAAGGTTTTATAAATTTCTGTAATTCCTTTATTTCTGCGGTTTTGGAAAAAATATTTTCTGAGAAAATAAATAGCAGTAATACCAACTGTTGGCAACAATATAAATAACAGATGATTATGATGTTCCGCAAATTGGAAAATTACTTCCTGAAAATGTTCGGTCATCCACTTTAAAGTAAATGCCAGCAAAGATGCCATCATTCCGATGATTAAAGACATCATAATTAACCTAAAATAATAGGTACGTTGAAGTTTTTTTCTTTGCATTGTACTGAGCTTCATACAAATTTACTGTACGAAACGCAATTGAAAAAGCTTTTTCTCAACAAATTAAAAACTTGGAAACAAAATAAAATTCAATAAACTGACTATTTCTTGGGAATTATTTGAGCGTCAGTCCACGAACGTGCTTTTGCTATTTAATAGTTTCTTGTTATGTTTTTAATATCTAGAGAATTTTCCAATTCGTTGTTATGCTGTTTTTGCGATGCAACAAATTTTTCCTTTTAGCGCTCGATAATAATTACAATTATTAAGGCAGAGATATGCGTCAAAATTTTAATTCGTTAGTATTTTAGGCATAATATATGCACTGCAATAAATATGTTAAACTAAAAAATTATAGATTATGAGAAGTATTTTATGGACAGTTGCAGTTATCTGCATTGTTATTTGGCTTTTAGGAATGCTTGGAGTAGTTCCTGGAATGGACACTGGTTATTTGGTACATATATTATTGGTTATAGCCATTATCGTTGTACTCTACAATATTATCTATGGTAGGAAACCACTGGATTAAATTAAAAAATTAAAACCGTCAATATTTAAAATTGACGGTTTTTTGTTTTTATAAAGTTTATACTGTTTATCGTTTTATATTATTGTTTTACCGGTATAAATTTTATCTATAACCAAAATTCTTAAGGTCGCGGTCGTTTTTGCGCCAGTCTTTTTTTACCTTTACGAAGAGGTTGAGATGAACTTTTTTATCAAAAAACTTTTCCAAATCAATCCGGGCTTCAGTACCTACTTTTTTTATTGCTTCTCCTTTATGGCCAATGAGGATTCCCTTTTGAGTATCCCTTTCCACATAAATAATAGAATCGATGAAAATAATTCCTTCTTTTTCTTTGAACATTTCGGTTACAACTTCCACAGAATATGGAATTTCCTTTTCGTAGTTTAATAAAATTTTCTCACGAATAGCTTCGTTTACGAAAAAACGCTCAGGTTTATCAGTATACTGATCTTTATCGTAATAAGGTGGATTTTCTGGTAACAGCGATTTTAGTTTTGGTAAAATAATATCTGTATTGAAAGCATTTAATGCTGAAATGGGCAAAATTTCAGCCTTTGGAATCCTATTGTGCCATTCTTCCACCAACTTCTCCAAGCCTTCCTGCGTTGTTTTATCAACTTTGTTCAACAACAAAAGCACGGGAACTGGTATTTTATTGAGTTTATCAATCAAGAATTCTGAAGGTTCTGCTTTGTCAGTAACATCCACTATAAACAGAAAAACATCTGCATCTTGTAAAGAATCTTTTACAAAATCCATCATTTTTTCCTGTAAGCCATATTTGGGATCGAGTACTCCAGGTGTATCAGAAAAAACAATTTGCACATCATCTTCATTATATATTCCAAAGATTCTGTGTCGGGTTGTTTGTGCTTTTTGGGTAACAATGGCTAATTTTTCGCCCATTAATTGGTTGAGAAGGGTAGATTTACCAGCGTTGGGCTTACCCACAATATTTACAAATCCTGCTTTGTGCTTCATAAAAATATGTTCATTACACCTCTAATAATTTGGATGTAATCATTAATAATGCAAAGATAGCAAAACATTAGTTGCCGAAATATATTTCGGTTGTTCATCAATTGAAATAAAAAATAATGAGATGGTTGTAACCTTTATCTATTTTTCTTCGTATATATTATAGATAACTCTTTGTGAGAGAAATATAATGAGACAGTTAAAAATTACTAAGCAGGTTACCAATAGGGAAACTGCATCGCTAGACAAGTATTTACAAGAAATTGGTAAAGTAGAACTAATTACAGCTGACGAAGAAGTAGAATTGGCACAACGTATTAGAGCTGGTGACAGAGCCGCTTTAGAAAAATTAATTAAAGCCAACCTTCGTTTCGTGGTTTCTGTATCTAAACAATATCAAAATCAAGGTTTGTCCTTACCCGATCTAATTAATGAGGGAAATTTGGGACTAATGAAAGCTGCAAAGCGTTATGATGAAACCAGAGGTTTTAAATTTATTTCTTATGCCGTTTGGTGGATTCGTCAATCTATTTTGCAGGCCTTAGCTGAGCAATCGAGGATTGTGAGACTTCCGTTGAATAAAATTGGATCTATTAATAAAATCAACAAAGCTTATGCTCACTTAGAGCAGGAGAACGAAAGACCACCTTCACCAGAAGAGTTGGCAGAAGTTCTTGATATGAGCGAGGAAGACATTAAAGAGTCCATGAAGAACTCTGGAAGACACCTTTCTATGGATGCTCCTTTGGTGGAAGGAGAGGATTCTAACCTTTATGATGTTTTGCGTTCTGGAGAATCTCCAAGTCCAGATAAAGATTTGATGCTAGAATCTTTACAGATTGAAATTGAAAGAGCTTTACAAACGCTTACTCCTAGAGAAGCGGATTTAGTAAGGTTGTATTTTGGTTTAAATGGAAAACATCCAATGACATTAGAGGAAATTGGTGAAACTTTCGATTTAACGAGAGAGCGTGTTAGACAGATTAAGGAAAAAGCTATTAAGCGCCTAAAACACAATACAAGAAGCAAGATTTTGAAATCTTATCTTGGTAAATAATAGTTAATCCCTCCAAATTTGGAGGGATTTTTTGCATTTATAGACAAAGTTTTTTGATATCGATATTTTTGAGAATACTTTCGGAATATTGTAGCTCGTCAGGATTTTCACGGTCGTTTGTGATGTCTAAAAGTTTTTTACTTTCCGGATAAAATTCTAACCAAGCCACAGTATTTTCCACCATTTTTTCTTTTCCTGTTCTATCTGAAAGTTCCCCTGAGTACAGCTGTATAATGATTTTATCGTGAGCAATATTTTCAATTCGCAGTTTGAATTTTGGAAAATTTTGAACCGTATTGGAATTGCTCGATTTAATAATTCTTATAAGAATCTCTTCGCAGGTTAATTCAACTTTAGGTTTGTTTTCTGTTCCAAAATGAAAGTAATGTTCGATTCCAACATATTCTTCACTCAAATATTCAATAGGAAGTTCACATTCGAGAATTTTTGTTTTAATAGGAAGTCTTTGAAGTTTAACAGGTTTAGTAACAACCTCAAAGATATCTGAAATCTGAAAATAGGAATTAAATATATCAGTTGTATCCATTTTTCCAACTGCAATTCCTTTTTTATTTTGCTCAAAAAGAATATTTAACGAAATATCTTTATCTTGAATATCCAAGGTATCACGCAAGATATTTTGAGGGTCAAAAAATAAGACATAAGATTTTTGGTATTGATTATCTTTGAAAAGTCCAATTATTTTACAATAGAAATCTTCTTTTGAAGTTCCAGAATATTCACCAATTAAATAGGTGTAATTTTTTTTACTGAAAAGTTGATCTAAAATTTTTGATCGAAATTTATCGTCCGTAAAATCATATTTATCAATTTTTAATTCTTTCCCAATGAGATTTGAATTACTGGTTATGATATTTTGTTCTTTATCTTGATTTTTACATGAGAAAATCAGTAATAAAAATAAGAAACTGAATTTTAGATGTTGAACCAATGGGTTATAAATTTGTTGCTCTTGCGAGTTGGCATTCATCACATTGGATTTTCCTGCTTCGCTTTGTTGTCCGTGTTTTAGGATGGTAATCTTTCCACCCGTTGAACACATCAATTCAGAAATTTCGGTAACGCAAGATTTACCCATTACTTTTACTTTTTCGTATGTTTTAGTCCATTTTCCTGCAGGTGCATAAGCGCAAGGTAAGTAACCGCCAGAAGTAGGCTTGAGTTTACAATTCCCAAATGGCATTGCAGGGGATCTAACGTGAGATCATCCTCGGTTACTGCGAGATAATCGGCATTTCCCTCTTCATCATTCCAATAATGTTTTTGGTGGGAAGTAACTTTAAATTTCGGAAATTTAAAACCCTGATTGCATTGGCACATTCCTTTTTGTATCACGAAATATTTTCCGTCGTGGTCAGATGAATTAGACGTAGGCTGTGTTTTTGGTGTGATAAAATAATTTTCTTTAAAGCTAAAAATAATTTCAAAAAAAAATTGTAGTAATTCTACTACAATTTTAATTTTTTTACCCACAACTTTAAATGAAGAAGTATTACATCTCCATTTTATATATTACCCATTCTTTTCCGCTGAAATTAATTTCTTTTTGGTATGACATTCCGATTTTCTCTAAAACTTTTATGGAGGCTAAGTTATTTTTCATGGCACGTCCAACAATGCTTTGTAGTTGAAGTTCTTTAAAACCATAATCTAAACATGCTTTGGCGCTTTCCGTTGCAAAACCTTTGTTCCAGTGCTTTTCAAAGAAACGAAAACCAATATCTGTTTCATTTTTTTCTGAATCATGTTTTAAGCCACACCAACCTAAAAATTCATTTGTAGTTTTTTCAATCACTGCCCATCTTCCAAAACCATTTTTCTGATAGTCTAAATAATTTTGAAGGAAATTTTTGGATTCATCAATACTTACAAATGCCGAATCTCCCGTAAATTGAATAACTCTTGGATTAAGATTCAGTTCATAAAAATTTTGAGCATCATCTGGAGTAATCTCTCTTAATATGAGTCTTGAAGTTTCAATAATGATTCTCATTTTAGCATTCAGGGACATTCACGGCAATGGCTAAGCCACCTTCTGATGTTTCTTTAAATCGGTCGCTCATGCTTTGTGCGGTTTCCCACATGGTCTGTATCACTTCATCAAGACTTACTCTTGCTTTTAGTGGATCACTTTCTAATGCGATGTTAGCCGCTGTAATGGCTTTTATAGCACCCATGGTATTTCTTTCAATACATGGAATTTGCACTAAACCTGCAATAGGATCGCAAGTCATGCCTAAATGATGCTCCATCGCAATTTCTGCAGCCATTAAAACCTGACCAGGACTACCACCCATAATTTCGGTTAATCCAGCCGCTGCCATAGCAGAGGAAACACCTATTTCTGCCTGGCAACCACCCATTGCAGCGGAAATGGTTGCATTCTTTTTGAACAGGGTGCCAATTTCGCCCGCCACCAATAAAAATCTAACAATGTCGTCATCCGAGGTCAGTTCTGTAAAAGCTTGAGCATACATTAAAACTGCTGGAATAACACCACTTGCCCCATTGGTAGGAGCGGTAATTATTCTTCCAAAACTGGCATTTTCTTCGTTTACAGCTAAGGCAAAGCATGCTACCCATTTATTGATATTCACAAAATTTTCTTCGGCATCTACCACCATTTGAAACCATTCTTCCATATTATGATAGATTTTATTTTCGCCAAGTAATTTTCTGTTAAGTCCGGCAGCCCTGCGAATAACATTTAATCCACCAGGAAGTACCCCTTCTTTATTAACTCCTTTGTAAATGCATTCCTTTATTTGGCTCCAAATGTACAACGCTTCAGCACGGGTTTCTTCTTGCGTTCTCCAGCTTTCTTCATTCACCAAGATTAGATCTGAAAATCTCTGGAAACCAAATTTCTCGCAATATTTCAGTACGTCAGCCCCTTTATGACAAGGGTACAAAGTACGTACACAGGCTTTTTCCATGGAATTTTGGTGTTGTGTAGCGATAAAGCCACCACCTACAGAATAATAATCCTGTTCTATTTCCGTTCCATCATCAAAAATAGCTTTGAAAATCATTCCATTGGGATGAAAATCAAGATTTTTATCTTTGTTGAGGATGAGATTATGACCGTATATAAATGGAATTTCTTTTCGACCCGCAAAATTAAGAATCTGTGACTCTTTAATAAATGCTACTTTTTCATCAATCTTTGAAGTATCAATAGTTTTGAAGTTTTCACCACTCAAGCCTAACATCCCTGCAATATCAGTCCCATGTCCGATTCCGGTCTTAGCTAATGAACCAAAGAACTCTACGAAGACCTCCTGCACCGCATCAATAGACTTTTCGCGAGCTACCAAGTTAATAAATGATGTTGCTGCATTCCATGGACCCATGGTATGAGAACTCGACGGGCCGATGCCTACTTTAATGATTTCAAAAACTGATATAGATTCCATTGTATTGTGATTCAAGATCAAAGCAAAGATAAAGTTTTATCCTTGTATGACATTAGTGTTTTGTTTGAATTAAAGGTGAATAATGTTAGTCTAAAATTTTTTGCAGCAATTCTGAAACTTCTTTTGCTTTTGTAGCTGGGAAAAGGTGAGTGCCTCCTGGAATGATGTAGTCCGGTTGAGAATTTTTGATCGGGAAGACAATATCTTGATCACCCAAAATTTGGATAGTATTGTTGTTTTCTTCTGATTTCCATTCACATATTTTTTCTATAGACCATTTTAAGTAATAGGGATCTCGCATTCTAAAATACTGAAGAATTTTGGGATTTTTGGGATCAACCTTTCTTCTGATTTTACTGTATAAATTGATGCTAAAATCACCAAAAAACTGAGTGGGTAATAACATAGGAATCTTGGTAAGACTTCCAGATTTTATGAAAGTTGATTTTTCTTTATGAGATTTTATACTTCCTAAAATAATCACTTTCTCGGCAGGTTTAATTTGATTAATTTCCTGAACGAGAATTCCTCCAAAAGAATAACCTAATAAGTAAAAGGGCTCATCTGTGTTTATTTTCTCCGACATTCGAGCAACATAGTCCCGAAAATCCTCATTTTTATGAGGTACAAGCCATTTGAGAAAAACAACTTCCACATGAGCAGGAAATTTAATTCTCTCCAATACTTTAAAGTCGGCACCCAATCCACTTACCACATACAATTTCATAGTTCAAAAATAAAAAAAGCAGATAAAAATCTGCTTTTAGAAATGTATAAAATGTTGTTAAAATTTTATTTTGTTGCTACTTTAAACTGTACATCCATTTCGTCTTTAATGATATAATCTTTAATAGATGACTTGTAAAATACATTAAATACCTGTCTGTTCAATGGGAATTTTGCCGACTGAATAGAAACTGAAGTACCTGTAATATTTACAGTAGCTGGAAAAGAAATTGTTTTTCTGATTCCTTTTAAAGTTAAGTTACCATAGACTGAAGAATTATATTCTGAACCATTGCTCAATGGAAGAATTTTTGTCAGTTCGAATTTGGCGATAGGGTATTTTTTAACATCAAAAAAAGTAAACCCTTTTAGTTCTGTCGTTAACTTTGCTAAGTCGCTAGAGTTCATATCTGTTTTTACCAACAGATTTCTCATATCGATTACGAAGTCACCACCATCAAATTTACCATCTTTGAATCTGAAAACACCACTTTTTAATTTTAATGATCCTGTATACGTTGTAGGTTCTGCTTTGAAAATTTTGTATCCCCACCAGTTGATTTCAGAGGAAATTACTTTAGAAAGTTTCTCATCGCTCTTTTTCTTTTGTGCAAAAACAAAAGAAACGCTCATCATCATTACAAGACATAATAGTGCTCTTTTCATTTTATCATATTTATTTATAATTCTAACAAAAATAAAAAAAAGTGTAGATATTCTACACTTTTCGCAACAAATTTTTAAATTATTTATTTTGCTGTAAGTTTTACCTGCATATCCACCTCATCTTTAATAAAAACATCTTTCATTGAAGATTTATAGGCAATATCAAATTTCTGTCTGTTGAAAGAAAATTTATCAGAAGCCAAGGTAACCGTTCCATTGCTTGCAGTTAATCTCGCTGGGAAAGAAATGGTATTTGTTTTTCCTTTAACACTAAGGTTTCCTGTAATCAATACGTTATAGACATTATCATTATTTTTCGTGGCCTTAGTAACTGTAAATGTTGCTAGAGGATGTTTATCGGTCTCAAAAAAATCTCCATTTTTTAAATGAGCATTTAATTTCGCCTGTGACTCACCAGAAATATCAGTTGCATTGATGCTGTTCATATCCAAAACAAAACTTCCACCAATTAGTTGGTTTCCTTTCATCACCAAATTACCAGATTTTAAATTAATGGTTCCGTCGTGAGAGGTAGATTGAGATTTTGAAATTTTATATCCCCACCAATGTATATCGGAAGAAGTTACGTTTTTCGTCTGTCCAAACGCCAATCCACTTGCTAAAATAGCTATCAATGCTAGTTTTTTCATGTTCTCTGTTTAAATATTAAAGACAAAACTATGAATCTCAAATGGATAACCTATTGATATATATCATTAATGAAAAAAAACTCACTTATTTTTCAATAAATGCAGCATACGCGGCCGCACCGTTGAGTTCGGAATTTTTATTATCCACCATGTAAATTGGAATGTTTTTAAAGATAAATTCCATTTTATCGCTAATCTTGTACTTCTCGTAAAATTTATTTTTATCGATATAGTCTTTAAGAAGATTCGGAATTTCACCCGTTATCAGCAATCCACCGATCGCTTTAAGTTTTAAAGTTAAATTATTCGCTTCTCGCGCTAGAAACTCGATATAAGTATTCAAAGCTATTTTACAGATGAGTACATCATCTTCTGTTGCAGCCCTGTAAAGTTCTTGAGTAAAATCACCCTGTGCAAAACGTTCTGCTAGCCATTCAGGTTCTGGGTGGCGTTTTACATCTCGAAGAAAACGATAGATATTAAACAAGCCATTTTTTGAAAGTACAGATTCCCAGCTAACAATTCCGTAAATATTATTTAGAAATTGATAGAATTCCACTTCAACAGTTGTTCTTGGCGAAAACTCCGAATGTCCGCCTTCTGTTGCAAAGGGTCTTAAACATTCACCATCAAAGAAGTAGGCTGCTTCGCCCAATCCATTTCCTGGTGCCAGTATGGCCATATTACCTCTAGTCCGATTTTCACTCGTATAGATGGTAGTAATATCTTCATCAGTTAAAAAAGCCATGCCATAGGCAGAAGCTTCCACATCATTCAAAAGAAAAGCTTTTTCTACGTTATATTTTGTTCTGTATTCTTCAACATTAATCGTCCAGCCGAGTCTTTCCGGAGTACTGATACCGTTGATAACAGGTCCGGGAACAGCTATACCTATTCTGTTAACATCTTGAATGTTGTGATTGGCTATAAAATTATCTAGAATTTCGAAAAGGGAGCTGTATTCCTTTGTAGGATAATCGGAGGCATTAACAAGATGTATTGAATCATCTTGGGTGCTGTAATATCCCACAGTAGTGTTGTACTCATGGATGCTTACACCTATTATGTTTTTATTTTGGTTGCTAGGAGAGTGAATTCCTGGCAAATGCAGTTTAAATTTCGGGTTAAGATTCATAAGATCGCTTTTACCAAAGATATTAAAATGTTGATAAAAAAAACAAAAAACCTTTCCAAAAATAATTTGAAAAGGTTTTCACTGAAAATAAATTAGTTATGAATAAAACTACTGTACATCTTTTCCTTTCCCTAAAGGAATGTTATAAGATATAGCGGCACCTAAATTACCAGCGCCATAGTTTTGATTGCTGAATTCACCTTTGCTTCCTGTAAATACTCTTTGGTAATGCAGAGCAAAGTTCCAATCTCTGTTATGATATCCAATCTCTGGATTGATATAGAAACCACCATCAGGTCTGTTCACATCAAAGTTTTTTGCTACTTTATCATCTCCAACGATGAAACCATATCCTAAATCGGTTCCGAAATAGAAACCAGTTTGTTTCGGATACACTCTAAATAGCGCAGCAACAGGAATTACACCAAAATCGTTATTGTTGATTCCCTTGTTATCTCTACCAAAATAATGCGTATAACCAGTTGCTAAACCAAGACCAAGACCTGTAATCCCTAAATTTTGATATGCAACGTCAATACCTGCAGCCATAGAAGCGTTCTCTTGAGGAAGGGCAACACCAACGTTAGCACCTACTTTTAACATGTTTCTCATATCTGCACTCTGTGCACTTAATAACCCTGTAGCTAATATACCTGCTAATAAAGCAGTCTGTTTTAACATTTTCATAATTTCTTATTTTAAATATTACTGTGGGTTAGCTTGTCAAAATCATGCCAAACTTAAATGTACTTGTTTGCAGAGCAAAGAAAATATATGGTTAAATACTTTTTGCGACCTCATCTGAAGCAATTCGCGTTGATGCTTTGTTCTTTATCTTAACTGTAAATATCTACCAAACACTGTTTTAAAATTCACTGATAATTGTAAATATTTGTGATTACTAACTGATCTTTTTAGACTAATTTTATAAGCGAATTTTAAAATTTGACATGTTTTAGCTGATTAATTTTATCTATCAATGTTTTTGGTTCGGTAATTGCCGAACTAAATTTCATATCTTTGTGGCTTGTTTTTAAAGTGATACAGATGTTTAAATTTTTGGAGATTGACCAAGAGGCTTTTCAGGAGATGATAAAGTTTTATGGCAACATCTATCATCTGCCACCTTTGGCCTCAAAGATTTTTTCTTATATGGTGTTTGATTTTGAGAAAAGAGGTGTGACTTTTGATGAATTATTGGAGTTTTTTGCCGTGAGTAAAAGTTCTATTTCATCGAGCATCAGTTTGCTTGTTGAAAAGGGTTTGATAATTAATATTCAGAAATCTGAGGAACGAAAACGATATTATCACGTAAACCCCAATTCTTCAAAAATAAGGTTTGAGGAAATTTTAAAAAGGTTAGAGCAAGAATCACTCATAGTGGACAAATTAAAATCATTTAAAGACAAACATAATAAAGCTGCCAATTGTAAAGAATATACACAACATTATATTATTTATAAAAATTTTTTAGAAAAAGGCATCGAGAATTTTAAAGATACATTAACAAAATTATCAACAAACAACTTATGAAAAATAGTTTAATAATCCTTTCCGCATCGGTATTATCGTTAGTGGCATGTAAAAAAGAGGATCAAGGGAAAAAAGATGGGCCAAAGCCTGTTCCTGTTATTGAAGTTCAAACAAGGAATGTAGAAGGTTTTCAAGCGTATCCGGCATCCATTCAAGGTATTGTTAATAATGATGTTAGGGCTAAAATACAGGGCTATATTACTCAAGTGTTGGTAGATGAAGGTCAGTACGTTACAAAGGGACAACCTTTATTTAGATTAGAAACCAATGTTTTAAATGAAAGCGCTGATGCCGCGAGAGCTGGCATTGGTGCAGCTCAATCTAATGTTTCAGCAGCAGATGCTAATGTAAAAGCCTCACAGGCTGCTGTAAATGCAGCAAAAGTTGAAGTCAATAAGTTACGACCTCTGGTAGAAAAGAATATCATCAGTAGTGTGCAGTTACAAACTGCGCAGGCCAATTTAGCAAGAGCGCAGGCTCAGCTTCAACAAGCGATTGCAGCCAAACAACAAGCTGTGGCGAGCGTTTCTCAGGCATCAGCAAACTATAAAGGTGTTCAAGCCAATATTGATTTTTCTGTAATTCGCTCTCCTGTTTCTGGTGTAGTTGGTAAATTACCACTGAGGGTTGGAAGTTTGGTAGGGCCAAATGATCCTACACCACTTACTACCATTTCGGATACCAGACAGATTTATGCTTATTTCTCAATGAACGAAAAAGAATATCTCAATTTCTTAAAAGATTCTTACGGAGCAACGGTTCCAGAAAAATTGAAAAATATGCCGGCTGTTGAACTGGTTTTAGCGAACGGAAGTGTTTATAATGAAAAAGGAAAAGTGGAAGCTGTAACAGGTCAGATTGATCCTTCTACAGGTTCGATTCAGTTTAGAGTAGGTTTTTCAAACCCTCAAAAATTATTGAGTAACGGAAACAGTGGAACCATAAGAATTCCGAAATATTACAGCAATGCACTTGTAGTTCCAGAAGCTTCCACATACGAGCAGCAAGGTTTAGTATATGTTCTAAAAGTGGATAAGGATACTGCCAAGAGTGTGCCTATTACAGTAGAAGACCGCGTAAGCAATATGGTGGTAATAAAAGATGGTGCGAGAAAGGGAGAAAAAATCGTTGCGGAAGGGGTTACTACCATCAAATCTGGTACTGCAGTAAAACCTCAACCTGGAAATTTCGACAAGATTATAACAGACATAAAACCAGTATTCTAAAATCATGATAAAAAAGTTTATTAACAGACCCGTTTTATCGACGGTTATCTCTATTATCATTGTTATTTTAGGGATATTAGGTCTTATATCGTTGCCGGTGACGCAGTATCCCGATATTGCTCCACCTACTGTAAGCATCTCTGCAAACTATACTGGGGCATCTGCACAAACTGTGATGAACAGTGTCGTTATTCCCATAGAAGAACAAGTGAATGGGGTAGAAGGAATGGATTATATTTCGTCTACAGCAGGGAATGACGGATCAGCCAATATTCAGGTATTTTTTAAACAAGGAATTGATCCTGATATTGCGGCCGTAAACGTTCAGAACAAGGTTCAGAGAGCGATGCCATTACTACCATCAGAAGTAACAAGAGCTGGGGTAACCTCTCAAAAGCAGCAGACAAGTGCCTTAATGTTCTTGTCATTTTATACTGCAAATCCTAATTTGGATGAGGTATGGTTGCAGAATTATATGAACATCAATGTTATTCCAGAAATCAAAAGGATTAATGGAGTAGGTGATGCGCAAGCTTTTGGTGGAAAAACATATTCCATGCGTGTATGGCTAGATCCTGCAAAAATGGCTGCTTATGGTTTGGAGCCATCCGATGTTCAATCAGCGATTAATGATCAATCCAGAGAGGCTGCGGCTGGACAGTTGGGACAGAACAGTGGTTCTTCATTTCAGTACGTGATTACATATAAAGGTAAGTTTAATGAGCAGGTACAGTATGATGATATCATTATTAAAGCTTTAGGTAACGGTCAGTATTTAAGATTGAAAGATGTTGCAACAATTAAGTTAGACGCACTTTCTTACGCAGGAATTGGGGAGAACAATGGTAGAAGATCCATTTCGATGGGTATTTTTCAGACGCCAGGTTCCAATGCACAGGACATTATTAAAGCCATTAAAGTATTCTTAGAGGAGAACAAAAAAACACTTCCAGAAGGAGTTGGTTATACCATTAACTTTGATACCAATGATTTCCTTGAGGCGTCTATAGATAAAGTAATTAGTACTTTAATTGAAGCTTTTATTTTGGTGTTTATTGTAGTGTTTATTTTTCTTCAGGATTTTAGATCTACTTTAATTCCTGCCATTGCGGTTCCGGTGTCTATTGTTGGTACTTTCTTCTTCCTAAATTTATTTGGATATTCCCTTAACCTACTCACATTGTTTGCCCTCGTTTTGGCGATTGGTATTGTGGTGGATGACGCGATTGTAGTTGTGGAAGCTGTGCATGCGAAGATGGAGCACGGTGTTACCGACCCTAAGCGTGCAACTACCGAAGCTATGGATGAGATTACGGGAGCCATTATTTCTATCACCTTGGTAATGTCGGCGGTTTTTATACCCGTTACGTTTATCACGGGTCCGACAGGGATGTTCTATAAACAGTTTGGGATCACGCTTATTATTTCAATTTTAATTTCTGCTGTAAATGCATTAACGTTGAGTCCGGTTTTATGTTCATTATTACTAAAACCAAATCCAGCGCATCATAAAGAATATGCACAGTTAAATATCATGCAGAAATTCTTCTATAAATTTAATGAAGGGTTCAATGCAGTAACCAGAAAATATGGTAGAGGCTTCGTATTTTTGTTGAGACACAAATGGGCCGTACTGATTATTTTTGCAGTGGGTGGAATTTTCTTCTGGTGGAGTAATTCTAAAATGCCTGCAGGTTTCGTTCCTAAGGAAGACAGAGGAATTATCTTTGCCGATTTTGCTTTGCAGCCGGGAGCGTCTATGGAGAGAACATACAACGTTTTGAAAGGATTCGAAAAAGAAGCGCGAAAAATTCCGGGCGTTGCCAACGTTACATTCACTGCCAACAGAGGTTTTATCTCTGGTAATGGTAGTAATGCAGGGCAAGCATTCGTAAGGTTAAAACCTTTTTCTGAGAGAGGGAAAGGACAGTCTGCAGACGATATCACCAAACAGCTATTTGGTTTGGCAACTAAGTTCCCAGATGCGAAGATGGTGTTTTTCTCACCTCCAAGTATTCCAGGGTTTGGTACTAGTGATGGTTTCTCAGCAGTAATATTGGATCGTTCCGGTGGTGATTTAAAGAAATTAAATACCGTTACGCAACAGTTCTTAGGAGCTTTGATGCAGCGACCAGAAATTCAGTTTGCGCAAACATCTTTCAACACCAATTTCCCACAATATTCAATGGATATTAATATAGCAAGAGCTACAGAAAGTGGCGTATCTGTATCCGATATTATGAGTACTTTGCAGGGTTATATTGGTGGTATTTACGCCGCTGACTTCACGAAATACGGGAAACAATTTAGAGTAATGATTCAATCATTGCCAAGTGATAGGGTAGATCCTCAAAATCTTGATGGCTTATATGTAAGAACTAAAAATGGTGAAATGGCACCTATTTCTCAATTCGTGTCCTTGGAAAAATCTTTTGGTCCACAATCTATCGGAAGATATAACCTCTTTACTTCAGTGGCTATATCTGGATCTAATAATGCAGGATATTCTACTGGTGACGCCATTAAAGCAGTACAGGAAGTGGCCGCAGAAAGTTTGCCTTCAGATTATACCATAGATTTTACAGGTTTATCTAAAGAGGAATTGAATGCAGGTTCGCAGACAGTTATCATTTTTGCTTTGAGTTTAATTTTTGTATATTTTATTCTTGCAGCGCAATATGAAAGTTATATTCTTCCTTTTGCGGTAATTTTATCTTTACCATTAGGGGTGTTCGGTGCATTTTTCGGTCAATATATTATGGGATTAGAAAATAATATTTACTTCCAAATCGCTTTAATTATGCTCGTCGGCTTGCTCGCCAAAAATGCGATCTTGATTGTAGAATTTGCTGTCCAGAGGAGACAACATGGTGAATCCTTGGCAATGTCTGCTATTAATGCTGCTAAAGCGAGATTACGACCAATTTTAATGACCTCTTTTGCCTTTATCTTCGGTATGTTGCCTTTGGTTTTTGCAACAGGTATTGGTTCTGTAGGGAACAGATCTATTGGTACAGGTGCAGCTTTCGGATTGTTAATAGGTACTTTCTTTGGACTTATTGCAATACCAGTGTTGTATGTAATTTTCCAATATCTTCAGGAAAAAGTATCACCATTAAAAGCCAAGGAAGTTAATCTTTCAGAATAATCTCAATTGAGTTTTTTTCAAATAAATATTGAACAAACAATGAATCAATTATTAAATATAAAAGCCTTAGGAATATCTGCAGTGGTTGCTTTTACTCTTGCTTCTTGCGCCGCGGGAAGACAGCAATATGAGCGCCCAAATGAAATTGTAGAAGAAAACCTGTACCGTACAGACATGCTTGCTAAAGACAGTACCAGTATTGCAAGTGTATCTTGGCGGGAAATTTTTACTGATCCGCTCTTGCAAGGTCATATCTCTAAAGCGTTAGAAAATAATTTAGATATCAGAATGGCGGTGCAGAACATTAAATCTGCTGACGCTTATTTAAAGCAAAGTAAAGCTGCTTATGCTCCAACGCTGACTGTTGGTCCAGGTTACTCGTTTAATACATCTTCGCTCAATACACAAATGGGCCAATTAATTGGTGACAGAAGGTACATTAACCAGTTCGACATCACAGCAAGTGTAGGTTGGGAAGCAGATTTATGGGGCAAACTGAGGGCGCAAGAAAAAGCGCAGTTAGCAAGTTATTTGGGAACTGTTTCAGCACATCAAGCTGTTAAAAGCAGTTTGGTAGCGTCGGTTGCCACAGCCTATTTCCAATTACTGACTTTAGATGAGCAGAAAAAAACAATTCAGGAAACGGTCTCTATCAGACAAAAGAACCTTGAAACTACTAAAGCCTTAAAAGAAGCAGGAATTCTTTCAGAAGTAGCTGTACAGCAGAGTGAGGCATTAATGTATAATGCACAAGCCTTATTAATTGACACCGATACTCAAATTTTTCAGTTGGAGAATACCTTGAGTCTATTAATGGGAGAGCCTTCTCGTACAATAGCAAGATCTACCTTAGATGCACAGACCGTTCCTAGTAATATTGCCGTAGGTTATTCAGCGAATTTATTAGCAAACAGACCAGATGTGCAACAGGCAGAATATAATCTAAAATACGCTTTTGAAATGACTAATTTTGCAAGAGCACAGTTTTATCCGACTTTAAGATTAACAGGTAGTGGCGGTTTGCAGTCGGTGGATATAGATCATTTATTCAATGTAAACTCATTATTTGCCAACGTTATTGCAGGTTTAGCGCAGCCTATTCTTAATAAAAGGCAAATAAGAAGCAATTATGAGGTGAGTTTAGCCAATAAAGAAAATGCATATTTAAACTTCAGGAAGACTGTTCTTATTGCTGGTAAAGAGGTGTCTGATGCCATAAGAGTATTTTCGGTTCAGGATGAATATATCGTTTTAAAAACCAAGGAAGCCAACTCGTACTCAAAAGCAGTTTCAGATTCTCAGGAGCTGGTTAATTACGGTATGGCGAATTATCTTGAAGTTTTAAATGCCAGTGTGAATGCTTTAAATGCGGAACTCAACATTTCGAATGCGCAATACAATAAGCTAAAAGCATCTGTAGAACTCTACAGAGCGCTTGGTGGCGGTTGGAAATAAGATAAATTGATTTTCACATACAATAAAAAAACAAGCTGAAAGGCTTGTTTTTTATTTTGGATAATTCAAAAAAAGCCATATTATTGCAAAACCAATTTTTGGGGAATTAGCTCATCTGGCTAGAGCGTTAGACTGGCAGTCTAAAGGTGACGGGTTCGATCCCCGTATTCTCCACAAAAAACAACCACTCATAATTGAGTGGTTATTTTTTTTCTTAAATTTTCCTGAAGAATACGCAATCTTTTGTTATTGTGTATTTTAGTCCATGACCAAAGCTTTCGTTTTTAATCAAATCCTTTGCTACTAAAAACTCAAATTTAAATTTCTCCTCGATTTCTTCCCAAGAAACCCCTCTACGATCGTTTTTAGATAATTCACTAAAAACATAATCAAAAAATGATTTTTCCATCTTCATATGCCATGACTTTTTTACCATGTATCTCTAGTATATAAAATAATTTTCTGAAATCAAAAATTAGTTTAATATTAAAAAATAATTTTGATGACAAGCTCCTACGTTAGATTATGAATAGTTCGTCTCTGATACTACAATACCATCTTCATCACAGTAAATAAACTGATTGGGAACGAAATCTACTCCTGCAAAATGTACGATAATATCTTTTTCTCCCTTATCCAATTTTCCGCTTTTTTGAGGATTTAAATAAAGTGCTTTTACACCAATATCAAGTTGAGAAATAGCAACGCTGTCGCGAACGGCACCGTAAATCACTATACCTTCCCAACCATTGTTCATTGCCAGTTCTGCAATATTATCGCCCATTAATGCGCATCTATCAGACTTCCTACCATCTATCACCAACACTTTTCCCTTGCCATCTTCCGAAAGTGTTTTTCTGATGAGTGGATTGTTCTCGAATACTTTTATTGTCACAATTTGTCCGTGAAATGATTTTTTCATTCCCAAATCTTTAAATCCGATGGGTTTTGCAATCTTTAGTTCTGAAATATAATCGTCGCATAAATCTGTTGTGTTCATTATTTTCGTAATTTTTAAAATTTATAATACTTCTTCATTAGCAATATTGGTTGGTGTTCCATTGAGATAGTTCATAACGTTTTCGAATGCCTTACCAAAATAGAGCTCATACCCGTCTTTCTCGACATATCCTAGATGTGGGGTGCAAACTACATTTTCCATTTGTAAAAGTGGGAAATTAGGGTCGTAAATGGGTTCCATCTCATAAACATCCAATCCGACAAGCAAATCCTTTCGATGCTGTAAAACATTCAATAACGCATTTTTTTCAATTAATTCTGCTCTTGCAGTATTGATGAGTGCCGCATTTTGTTTCATCATTTCCAGATCGGATTGTTTTACTATACCTTCTGTATTTTCATTTAATCTGAGATGCAGGGTAATAATATCAGCAGTTTTAAAAAAAGCCTCTTTGGAAGAAGCACTTTGAAAGCCATCCTCAACTGCTTTTTTTCTTGAATTTTCACTTCCCCAAACCAAAACATGGGCGTTAAACGCTTTTGCATATTGTGCAATTTTCTGACCTATTTTTCCGTAACCCCAAATTCCGATAATTTTGCCCTCTATTTTGCCACCGATGTTGGTTTGCCATTGTCCATCCTGCATGGCTTTTATTGCTTGTGGAATTTTTCTTACCGTATTCATAAGCAGTGCCCACGTTAATTCTGCTGGTGCCACTGGAGAACCAATTCCCTCAGCTACTGCAATTTTATATTTTGTACACGCTTGCAAATCCAGATGATTGGAGATTTTTCCTGTTTGGCTGATCAATTTAAGTTGTGGAAGCTGAGAAAGAAGTTTTTCAGTAATTTCAGTCCGTTCCCTTGTTAAAACGATGATGTCGGAATCTTTTAAAAGTTGAGCAACTTGATCAGGAGCTTTTTCGGTTTCATGTAATATGTTAACATTTTTACCATCAAGCAATTTAAAGCAATTAAGGTTTTGTATAATGTGTTGATAATCGTCTAGTATAGTTATTCTCATACTGATTAAGTGTTTACTTTTCTAAATATTTTTTCAATAGAAATATTAAAAGCTTTTAGGACTTCATTGATAGCTCAAATTTATAAATGTTTAACCAAAATAGAATTGTCTCATGACAAGATTTCTGCTTATGAATAGTCTATAACATTAATAACTTATATCTGCATTTTATTTCAGGATGTAAAAATGAGTCTATAATTATAACTGCAATTTTTTTATCCATTAAAAAATGTTTATTTTAGTGCAAATGCAAATTTAATGATGAGGTTTTTTCTATTGGCTGTAATGGCTTTCTTCTCTGCAACTTCTTGTGTGTCTAAGAAGAATCAGATCGTTCAGCAAAACATTCTTACCCTAAGAGATAGTTACTGTAAGGCTCCTTACCAGTATAATTATGAGCAAAAATTACCATCATACAATTCAGATTCCATACTCTTGGTCAATCAGAAACTTAAAAATCAGTTCACTGAACAAAGTATTTTAATTCTGAATGCACTGGGAACTCTGGATGAAGTGGAAAAAATTATGCAGCTCAAAAAAGATTCTTCGCTGAGCTCAAAAGTGCAAATGTTACAGTTAAAAAACGTCATTAATAGCAAAATAACCATCGCACTTACTGAGTTAGACGCCGTGGCGGCGGAATTTGATTGTGAAGGTGAGCGTGTTGCACAAATGGCCAACTATGTGGATAATTTAAATGAATCTAAAAACAATAAATTAATTTTATATTCAATAGTAGCGGGTTCTGTAGCGTCTGTGGCGAGTGGAATTATTAAAAGTGATGGCTGGGGCAGTGCAGTAGATATTGCTGGAGGTGTTGCAGGAGCTGGTTTGGGATTGGCAACTTTAAACCCGAAAGGTAAAAAAGTAGAATTTATTCATCAAAGAAATTTGCTTCGAGATATCTGGCAAGAAAAGCTATTGTCACCGAATTTCCCACCTTTTATTTGGTATATGTACACTGAAACAAAGTTTTCGAATAGGGAAGGTAAATCCATCATTCAAAATATGAAGCAGCGTTGGCTACATTATCAGTTTGATGACGATTTTGAGGCTGCCAACACTTCAGTAATTTTCAATGACGGCGGTTTTTATAGATCAGGAGATTTGCATAACCGTGCTGCCATGCTCAATCAAATGCAATCAGCAACAAGAACGATTAACCAAAGCATCAACTACCTTCTTTTAGATTTGGATAGGTTGCTATTATAATAACTTTTCCAGCTCATTAATAGATTCCAAAATAATGGCATAAAATAATTGCTTTTTGGTGTATAACATCAAATGCAATTTTGGATGATGAGTTTTCCATTAAATCGCAATGAAGTTTAGTTTAATACCAATTATGAAATAAAAAAAAGTTTTGTAATCACTTACAAAACTTTTATATTTTTCCTTTAAATAAAGATTTAATTTTATTTCTGCGTTGGGGCTGGAGTAGTGTTAGCTGGTTTTTCGGAAGCTGGAGCATTGTTTACTGGAGCTTCTGTTTTAGCTTTAGTTGGCCCTTGTTGCGTTGTTGGAGTAGGTTTACCTGTCATCACAACACTTAATAAGATAAGTACAATTATAACAGCACCTAGTGTCCAAGTAGCTTTTTCCATAAAATCATTGGTTCGCTGTACTCCAAATTGTGCAGAAGAACTTCCTCCAAATGTACTGGATAAACCTCCTCCTTTAGGATTTTGAGCCATAACTACGATCACTAGCAAAACGCAAAGGATCATAATAAGAACCATGAATAGTGTAAATATTGTACTCATTTATTTTTTAATGTTTTTTAGCGGTGCAAATATAATTAATTTTGTTGAATTAGGCAAAAAATCTTACTTGCCCATCATGCCGCCCATTCCCGGCATATTTGGCATTTTACTCATCATCTGCATCATTTGTTTCCCTTGTGGGCCCTGCATCATCTTCATCATTTTTCCCATCTGGTCGAATTGTTTCATCAATTGGTTAACATCTTCTATTTTTCTTCCTGCTCCTTTTGCAATTCTGTTTTTGCGTTGTGTATTGATGATGGATGGTCTGCGTCTTTCTTCAGGTGTCATTGAATGAATGATAGCTTCGATATGCTTGAAAGCATCATCAGAAATTTCTACATCTTTAATGGCTTTTCCAACTCCAGGAATCATCCCCATCAAATCCTTCATATTACCCATTTTTTTGATTTGATTAATTTGTTTTAAGAAATCATCAAAACCAAACTCATTTTTGGCAATTTTTTTATGAAGTTTTTTAGCTTCTTCTTCATCAAACTGTTCTTGAGCTCTTTCAACTAAGGAAACAACGTCACCCATTCCCAAAATTCTGTCTGCCATCCTTTCGGGATAGAAAAGATCCAAAGCTTCCATCTTTTCACCTGTGGAGATGAATTTTATTGGTTTTTCCACTACCGAACGAATGGTCAATGCTGCTCCACCACGGGTATCACCATCTAATTTTGTAAGAACAACGCCATCAAAGTTCAATGCTTCATTAAAGGTTTTTGCTGTATTTACAGCGTCCTGTCCAGTCATGGAATCCACTACGAAAAGTGTTTCCTGAGGTTTAATGAAATAGTGAACCGACTTGATCTCGTTCATCATTTGTTCATCTACTGCCAATCGCCCTGCGGTATCTACTATCACGGTATCAAAACCATTAGATTTTGCGTAATTAATAGCATTTTCCGCAATGGAAGATGGGTTTGTTGCACCTTCTTCAGTATAAACAGGCACATCAATTTGTCCACCCAAAACCTTCAACTGATCGATGGCTGCTGGACGATATACGTCACACGCTACCAATAAAGGTTTTTTATTTCTTTTGGTTTTAAGATAGTTGGCTAATTTTCCTGAGAAAGTTGTTTTACCAGAACCCTGAAGACCTGCAATTAAAATAACGCTTGGTTTTCCTGAAAGATTAATACCTTCCTGTGAACCACCCATTAATTCTACCAACTCGTCGTGAACAATTTTGGTCATTAACTGTCCTGGCGTTAATGACGTCAAAACATTTTGTCCAAGAGCTTTATCCTGAACTCTTTTTGTTAAATCTTTAGCAACTTTATAGTTAACGTCGGCATCTACCAAGGCTCTACGAATCTCCTTAACGGTTTCTGCAACGTTGATTTCTGTAATTTTTCCGCGCCCTGAAATATTGTGTAGGGCTTTATCTAATTTATCCTGTAAACTATTGAACATATTAATATAATTATATTACGGATTGCAAAAGTAATGATTTTCTGTTTAATAATAGGATATTAATAAATTTTGGTAGTTTTGCACGGCATGAAAAAAATCAATACCATATTTATTTACCTAAGTATTTTTTTAGTGTTATCAGCTGTTTTATTTGGTGTTCAATGGCTATTAATGCGAGAAAATGTTCTTACTTTAAACTATAAGATTCATTTCCTTATTTTCTTTATTACATTCATAAGTCTTATTACGATGTTGGTAATATTTGGTTTGGAGAAGAAGAATACAATTGGTTTTGTTTTTTTAGGATTTGTAATATTTAAATTTTTTGCAATGGGCTATGTTGCTTATTTTCAGCCAGAATTTAAGCTTCATATTGTTCCGTACTTTGTGATATACTGGGCATATTTGGTGATAGAAGTGGTTTTCGTGTTGAAACTAATAAAAAAACAAGACTAAAATCATGTTAAGTTTAAATTAAAGAATTGCTAAAAATCGAATAATATTTTATATTTTTGCCAAAATTTAGAAATAGAGTCTAGCCATGAGTTTTAAGAAACTGTTAATCGTACTTCATATGATTGTTTTCTGCTTCGGTTTTGCAGAAACACATGAGGGAAATACAGAAGCTAAGGAGGAAAAATACAATCCTGTACCGTTTATTATGCACCATATTTCAGATGCTCATAACTGGCATCTTTGGGGAGAAGGGCATGATGCTGTAGGAATTTCTTTGCCCATTATTCTTTGGGATGGAGGTTTAAAAGTATTTAGTTCTGATAAATTTGGTCATGAGCTAGATCAGGTTGCTTCTGTAGACGGAAAAAACTATAAAATTTTCCATAACAAAATCTACGAAACGGATGCGGCTGGAACTTTACACATGGAGAAAGATGCAAAAGGAGTAGAACACCCAACAAATGTGAAGCCTTTAGATTTTTCTATTACTAAAGTAGTTGCACAAATGATATTAGCAGCTCTTATCATTCTTCTTATTGGGGTGGCTGCAGCGTCAAGCTATAAAAAATCTCAAGTTCCAACGGGGATTGCAAAATTCATTGAGCCAATTGTGGTATTTGTAAGAGACGACATTGCTTTGCAAAACATTGGTTCTGTAAGATACAGAAAATATGTTCCTTATTTGGTTACCTTATTCTTGTTTATTTGGATTCTTAATATCTTAGGTTTGCTTCCAGGAGCTGCAAACACTACTGGAAATATTGCTTTTACAATGGTTTTAGCTGTATTCACATTGGTGTTGGTTAACCTAAGCGGTAGAAAAACATATTGGATGCACATGTTCGATC
This sequence comes from Bacteroidota bacterium, assembly GCA_023458535.1. Classification (GTDB taxonomy): domain Bacteria; phylum Bacteroidota; class Bacteroidia; order Flavobacteriales; family Weeksellaceae; genus Chryseobacterium. The sequence continues at coordinate 10,206 of JAEWYW010000008.1, read as the reverse complement.
CACTTGGAAAGAATATGCCGTTTGCAGGGAAAATTTTGGTGTACATCATCTTGGTTCCTGTGGAATTATTAGGGATTATAACTAAACCATTCGCATTAATGATTCGTCTCTTCGCAAACATGACGGCAGGGCACATCATTATTATGAGTTTAATTGCTTTAATCTTCATCATGAAAACGTATTTCATTACGCCGGTTTCATTAGGTTTAGCATTATTTATTTATGTATTAGAAGTTTTAGTGGCTGCTTTACAGGCTTACATCTTTACCATGTTAACAGCATTGTTTATTGGTTCAGCGGTAGAAGAGCCACACCACGATCACTAATAGTTAGAGAAAAAATTAAAATAAAAAAACAACTTTTTAAATTATAGTATTATGACAGGTAGTATCGCAGCAATCGGAGCTGGTTTAGCAGTTCTAGGAGTTGGATTAGGAATTGGTAAAATTGGTGGTAGCGCTATGGAAGGTATCGCTAGACAACCAGAGCAATCAGGAAAAATCCAAACTGCAATGATTATCGCAGCAGCTCTTATCGAGGGTGCTGGTCTATTCGGTATCGTAGTAGCATTACTAGGTAACGGATAAGAAACCTTTAAAGAATTCTGCAAACGGTTGGTTTGTAGAATTCTTTATCACTAAAAAAGTTAAAATTTACAATAAACAAATTCTATATAAAATGGATTTATTAACTCCTTCAATTGGTAATATTTTTTGGACAGCTGTAGTCTTCTTAATCTTGGTTTTATTATTAGGCAAATTTGCTTGGGGACCAATATTATCTGCAGTAAGAACCAGAGAAAATAACATCCAAGATGCCCTTAATCAAGCTAAATTAGCAAAAAAGGAAATGGAAAATCTTAAAGCAGATAACGAAAGAATTATCCGCGAAGCGAAGCTAGAAAGAGATTCTATCCTTAAGGAAGCTAGAGAAATTAAAGAAAAAATGGTTACAGATGCAAAAGATGTAGCTAAAGCTGAAGGGGAAAAAATGATTGCTGCTGCAAAACAATCTATTGAAGCTGAGAAAAATGCTGCAATGGCTGATATTAAAAACCAAATCGGTGCATTATCAGTAGGTATCGCGGAATCTATCTTAAAGCAAAAATTAGACAACAGCGAGGCGCAAAACGAACTTGTTCAGAATTATATTAATAACTCTAACCTTAACTAAGAATGCTAACATCTAAAGTAGCAAAAAGATACGCACAAGGTTTGCTGGATTTCACTTCGGAGTCCAACCAAACGGAATCTGTCTTCTCTGAAATGAAAGATGTTATTAAATTAATGTCTGAATCTAAGGAACTCAATAAGTTTTTCTTAACTCCTTATATTGATTTTAAAAAGAAAACAGAGGTTGCCACAGAAATTTTCAAAAGTTTTTCACCTACTTCACTTAATTTAATAAAGTTGGTTATCAGACAAGGTCGTGAAGCACACTTGAAAAACATTGCTCAGGAGTTTGTAAACAAAGTAGAAGAATTGAAAGGTGTAAAAAGAGTAATCTTAACTACTGCTACACCTATTTCTGATGCAAATATCAATCAGATTTTACAAGCTTCTAATTTAATCAACGCTGGAAACAACTTCGATCTTGAAAGAAGCATTAATCCCGATATTTTAGGAGGTTATATTTTAAGAGTGGGCGATCAGCAAATTGACGCTTCAGTAAAATCTAAACTGAATAAAATTAAAAAAGAGTTTCAATTAAACTAAGATAAAAACAACCATACAATGGCAGAAATAAATCCGGCAGAAGTATCTGCGATCTTAAAACAACAATTAGCCAATTTCGATACTCAGTCGAATGTTGAGGAAGTTGGTACCGTACTTACAATTGGGGATGGTATTGCTCGTGTTTACGGTTTAGAAAATGTACAATACGGAGAATTGGTAAAATTCTCTTCAGATGTTGAAGGTATTGTACTTAACCTTGAAGAAGACAACGTGGGTGTTGCGCTTTTAGGTGAATCTAAATTGGTAAAAGAAGGAGATACAGTAAGAAGAACCAACAGAATTTCTTCTATTAAAGTAGGAGAGGGAATGTTAGGAAGAGTAGTTGATACTCTAGGTAACCCTATTGATGGTAAAGGTCCTATTACTGGTGATTTATATGAAATGCCATTGGAAAGAAAAGCTCCAGGTGTTATCTACAGACAGCCAGTTACAGAGCCTCTACAAACGGGTATCGTAGCAATCGATTCCATGATTCCTGTAGGAAGAGGGCAAAGAGAGCTTATCATTGGTGACCGTCAGACAGGTAAAACTACCGTTGCTATTGACACCATCATCAACCAGAAAGAATTTTATGACGCTGGTCAACCAGTATATTGTATTTATGTAGCAATTGGGCAGAAAGCTTCTACTGTTGCACAAATCGTTCAGACGCTTACAGATAAAGGTGCTTTGGCTTATACAGTAATTGTTGCGGCTAATGCTTCAGATCCAGTTCCAATGCTGGTATATTCTGCGATGGCGGGTGCATCTATCGGTGAGTTCTTTAGAGACACTGGGCGTCCTGCATTAATCATTTATGATGATTTATCTAAACAAGCTGTTGCTTACCGTGAGCTTTCTCTTTTATTAAGAAGACCACCGGGGCGTGAGGCTTATCCAGGGGATGTTTTCTATCTTCACTCAAGATTATTAGAAAGAGCTGCAAAAGTAATCGCTGATGATCAAATTGCAAGTCAGATGAACGATTTACCAGAATCTTTAAAGCCATTGGTAAAAGGTGGTGGTTCTTTAACTGCACTTCCAATTATCGAAACTCAAGCGGGTGACGTTTCTGCATATATTCCTACAAACGTAATTTCCATTACAGACGGACAGATTTTCTTGGAGTCAGATTTATTCAACTCTGGGGTTCGTCCAGCAATCAACGTAGGTATCTCTGTATCAAGGGTAGGAGGTAACGCTCAGATCAAATCCATGAAAAAAGTTTCTGGTACTTTGAAATTAGATCAGGCGCAATACAAAGAATTAGAAGCGTTTGCTAAATTCGGTTCAGACCTAGATGCTTCTACTTTGGCGGTAATCTCTAAAGGAGAAAGAAACGTAGAGCTTCTTAAGCAACCTGTAAACTCTCCACTTCCTGTGGATAGTCAGGTAGCAATGATCTATGCAGGTACGGAAAACTTAATGAGAAACATTCCTATTAAGAAAGTAAAAGAATTCCAACACGAGTACATCGAGTTTTTAAGATCTAAGCATCCTGAAACGATGGCAGCAATTAAAGCTGGAAAAATCGATAACGATATTACAGGTGTTCTTAAGCAAGCAGCAAGCGAGCTGGCTTCAAAATATAATTAAAAAATTAGTTGATGGTTTTTGGTTGATAGTTGATGGAATTTTTCTGAAAGCTAGCAACCAACAGCCAACAAGCAACAACTAAAAATATATGGCAAACTTAAAAGAGATACGAGGACGAATCAGTTCCATTTCATCTACGATGCAAATTACTCGTGCTATGAAAATGGTTTCGGCAGCGAAACTTAAAAAAGCACAAGATGCCATCGTGATGCTTAGACCTTATTCTGAAAAGCTACAAGAAATCATAGAGAATGTGAACGCAAGTTCAGATCCAGATCAGGTTTCTATCTATGCTCAGAAGAGAGAGGTTAAAAAAGTACTTTATATTGCTATTACTTCCAACAGAGGATTAGCGGGAGCTTTTAACTCATCAATTATTAAAGAATTAAACAACCAATTGAGCAATACTGCTACTGAGGTTGAGATTTTAACAATTGGTAAAAAGGCTTTTGACGCCGTTAGAAGAAACCAAACTGTTTATGCAAATAAAAGTTCAGTTTTCGATAACTTAACCTTCGATAGAGTAGCCAACATCGCGGAAGAAGTGATGAAAGATTTCAGAAATGAAAAATTTGATGAAGTATATTTGGTGTACAACAAATTCATCAATGCAGCTACTCAAGAGGTAATCGCTGAAAAGTTGCTTCCTATTTCTATGCCTGAGCAAGAAGAAACTGAGGTAGAAACAGATTATATTTTTGAGCCTAATAGAAACGAAATCTTAGATAATTTGATTCCGAAATCTATAAAAACTCAGTTTTTCAAAGCAGTATTAGATTCAGTAGCATCTGAACATGGTGCGAGAATGACGGCGATGCACAAAGCAACCGACAACGCTCAAGCATTGAAGAACGATTTGGTAATCTTCTACAACAAAGCCCGTCAGGCAGCAATTACCAACGAAATTTTGGAAATTGTATCTGGAGCAGAAGCATTAAAGAATTCTTAAACAAAGATTTTTCTATCATACAAAAACACTGCAATGGCGGTGTTTTTTGTTTTAAAAAATATAATAAGTAATTTTAAGTGCAGGATAATAGACATTTCCCAAATATTCTAAATGATGTCTGTACTGCTTTCTTTCGTATTCCCACTTCATATCAAAAGTGCCTACCTTTGACTGAATTTTTTGAAATGGAAAATTGAAAATTAATCCTATATCAAATTGATTTTGCTTTCCTACATTAATTCCAAATCCTAAATTGCCACTCATGGTTATATTACTTTCTCCAAGATTAGTTTGAGCAATACTTTCATAAGTAATTGAATCTTCATTAAGCGGCGCATCTTCAAAAGATCCATTGCCTCTTCCGAAAAAAACTACATTTCTATTATAATCTGCACCAACGCTTGATTCAAAATATATTTGCAGAATATAAGATGGAATGATTCTTTTATATCCAAAGTAAATTGAATAAGTATTATATTTTTGCCCGATTATATCTTTATTATTAAAAGGTATTTCTGGTTCATTAAGTTTATATTCATATTCAATTTTTTTTCTGGTAATAACCGCATCCATAAATAAATGATCCATTTCTCCTAATGCTTTTGTAAGCCTAACACCAATAAAACCTGAAAAGGAATTTTTAAATTTAAAATGTCTTTTATCCGTCTCATAATAATTATCATAAATATTAATTCCTGGACCTCCAAAAATAGCAACAGTATAATCTACTTGAGCACTGATTAGGGATCCGAAAAACATAAATACTAGTACAGTATTTTTTTTCATCGTTATAGTTTATTTCATTAACGAGGGAAACGGTTTTTTATTTTAAAGTCTTAATAATGAAATTTTGTTTGCGAAAGCATCAATTTAATTTTAAAAAATAATCTATATCTTTGCAAGGAATATATATCAACAACTAAATGGACTCGGACGTCGTCAGGCTTTTATTAGCCTTGTTACTAGTTTTACTCAATGGCTTTTTCGTAGCCGCAGAATTTTCAATTGTTAAAGTACGTTATTCCCAAATTCAGCTTAAGGCTGCCGAAGGTGACTCTATGGCAAAGCAGGCTGAACATATTATCAAGCACCTGGATGAGTATCTTTCTGCTACACAGCTAGGTATTACGCTAGCATCTCTAGCACTCGGTTGGGTGGGTGAGAGCGCCCTTCATCACATGATTGAGAATGCTTTACTGTATTTCAATCTTACACTTGGCCAGGCAACGATTACCACCATTTCTGTGGTTTTAAGTTTTGTACTGATTACCATTATGCATATCGTTTTTGGAGAATTAATTCCGAAATCTATTGCGATCCGAAAATCGGAGTCGACAACAATGGTGATTGCCATGCCATTAAGAATTTTCTATACCATTTTTAAACCATTCATTTGGTTGATGAACTCCATGTCCAATGCTTTTTTAAGGTTGATTAAAATTCATCCTGCTTCGGATCAGGAAATTCACTCCACTGAGGAATTACAATTGTTGGTGAAGCAAAGTGCAGATTCTGGTGAAATTTTAGAGGAAAATTACGAAATCATTAAAAACGCATTCGATTTTACAGATCATAATGCCAAGCAGATTATGGTTCCGCGTCAAAACATCATGTCGATAGATATTGAGGAAGGTGTAGAGGAAATTATCGAAAAAATTATGGACGGCGGATATTCTCGTATTCCAGTTTACGAAAATTCTATTGACAACATCATCGGAATTTTTTACACCAAAGAAATTATTCGTGAATTTGTGAAACGCAAGAGAGATTTAAGTCATGATGATTTGAAAGGACTCATGCGTGAAGCATTCTTCGTAGTTGGAAGTAAGAAAATTTCAGACTTAATGAAGATTTTCCAACAGAAAAAGCAACACCTAGCGATTGTTATCGATGAATTTGGTGGAACCGAAGGTATCATTACTTTAGAAGACATCTTAGAAGAGTTAGTGGGAGAAATTCAGGATGAAGAAGACGATGAAGAAAAAATCGTTGATAAAGTAGGCGAAAATGTATATTGGGTACAGGCTACACAGCCACTAGACGAGATCAATGAGTTTTTACCTAAGAATTTACCACTTTCCGAAGATGGAGAGTACAATACTTTAGCAGGTTTCATCTTACATGAGCTGGAGGATATTCCAGAAGAAAATCAGGAATTCGATTTAGATGACTATCACTTCAAAATTTTGAAGATGAACAATAAGAGTGTTGATATTGTAGAGCTTACTTATAATGAACCTTCGCTGATGGAGAATTTAAGCGACGAAATAGGAGAAATGTAAAAATGAAAGCATATCAATTTAATAATAACATACGCGATTACGAAGATCCAAAAAGAAAATATGAAGAAGATGTTTTGGTGTTGGAGGAGACAGATGATGTCTATAAACTCATCCTTCACAACGACGATGATCATACTTTTGATTATGTAATTGAAGCATTAATAGAAATTTGCGGTCATACCTTGGAGCAGGCAGAACAATGTACAATTTTGGTCCACTTCAAAGGAAAATGTACCGTGAAGACTGGTTCAATGGATTTGTTGAAACCCATGCATGAAAAACTAATTTCGAGGGAGCTTACGAGCGAAATTGTTTAAATGAAATAAGCTTCGCTAAATTTCGTTTCTTAATAAAATCATTTATATGAAGAAGTTCATATTTGTATTACTTTTATTGTCCCTTTTTATTTTCAATTCTTGTAAAGATGACTGTTATACTGCCCCAGAAATTGTTTCTTTAAAAATCCAGAATGCCAATAATGTTAATCTTGTTGAAGATGGAACTTTATCATCAAATTTTACAATTCAAGAAGTTGTAGGTGGGGGAAATTTTATTGGAATAAATCATACTGTTACAAGTGATTTCAAATTGAATTTAGACAAAAATGTAGGAAGATTTAATGGTACAAAAAAATACCAATTTATATCCACCGTTAAAACGTTTGAATTCACAGTAAAATCCTCTAATTCTAATGATGGTTGTGACGGATTTAAAATTGATGATATTCAGTTTCAAAATGTTTCTGCAAGTAAAGAAAATGGTTTTTATAAAATTATTTTCGACTAGTTTATTATAATTTTTCAAATAAAATCAATTTTATATTGTATAGACTTAAGTTGATTAAACTCATATCAAAATAAAAGAGTTTTTTATCTTTTATTTGAGAATTAAGTGTATCTTTGTTGTAGAAAAATAGAAGAAATGTTTTCAAAAACCTGCGAATACGCTTTAAGAGCTTTAATCTACATCACTCAACAGACGAAGGATGGCGGACGAATTGGCATTAAGGACATCGCGAGTGGGATCGATTCTCCAGAGTATTTTATCGCCAAAATTTTGCAGGATTTAAGTAGAAAAGGTTTTGTACAGTCGGCGAAAGGTCCAACAGGAGGCTTTTATTTAGATAGCGTGAGTCTTAACCGTTCTTTGGCGGACATCGTGAAAGAAATGGATGGCGACAAGATTTTTACAGGCTGCGCTTTAGGATTGAAGGAATGTTCAGAAACGCATCCTTGTCCGGTGCACAACGAGTTTAAAGCCATACGAAATAATTTGAAAAAGATGCTTATCGACATGAAAATCGGTGACTTTGTTGATCAATTGGATGCGCAAGAGACATTTTTAAAAAGATAGAGATTTAAAATCTATTTTTTTAAACTAATAAAAGATAAAAAGGTATTAATATATTGTAATGAAAATTCAAATCAAATATCCGTTAGTTTTTGCCATAAGTTTCTTCTGGTTTGGGTTAATGTTGGCGATAAGTTTCCTGGAAACGCCGTTGAAGTTTCAAGTTCCGGGAATGACGTTGCCCATCGCTTTAGAATTAGGGAAAATCATGTTCGGTGTTTCCACCAATATCCAATTGGGATTGATGATTTTAATTTTTTTGAATTTCATTTTTAATGCAAAACAACTTTCCAAAGTTATGTTATTGAGCAGCATTTTATTAGCGCTGATTCTTGGATTAGAAAAATTCTGGATGTTACCCATTTTAGATGCACGAGCGGATATTTTGGCTTCTGGTAAAGGTTTGCCACCAACGCCGCTTCATGATTATTTCATTTATGCCGAAGTCGCAAAACTGGTGTTAATCGTCTTTTTAGGAATCATTCAAATTAGAACAATTAAATAAATACAATCACAAATAATCAATTAATCTCAACCGATCATGAAAAAGTTTATTTTTCCTTTAGCCATTATTATTGCAGGTTTTTCTCTCAATTCGTGTAAACAAAATCCGGGTGAATCGTCTTCTTCCAAAGGTTCCGATACCGAAAACATCACTGTTTCGGGCAATGCCGAAGAAGCGAAACTAACATCTCCGCCCTTTGCGCCAGCCCCAATTGGCGATCGTGCAGCCAAAAAACTAATCGTGCGAATGGAAACCATTGAAAAAATGGGCGAATTGGCAGACGGAACTCAATACAACTTCTGGACGTTCGGAGGAACGGTTCCTGGAAATTTTATTCGAGCGAGAGTGGGCGACGAAATTGAATTTCATCTTAAAAATAACGAAAATTCGGTTTTCCCTCATAACATCGACCTTCATGCGGTGAATGGTCCCGGTGGCGGAGCGGAAGCAACTTTTGTAGCGCCGGGCAAAGAAGCGGTGTTTAATTTTAAAGCCTTAAATCCTGGTTTGTACGTCTATCACTGTGCTACGGCGCCTGTGGGAATGCACATTGCAAACGGAATGTACGGTTTAATTTTAATTGAACCTGAAGGTGGACTTCCAAAAGTCGATAAGGAATTTTACATAATGCAAGGGGATTTCTACACGAAAGGAAAATTTGGCGAGAAAGGTTTGCAGGAATTTGATATGGACAAAGCCATTGCAGAACATCCAGATTATGTAGTGTTTAACGGTAATACGGGAGCATTGCTAGGAAAAGGCGAACTGGAAGCTAAAGTTGGCGAAACCGTACGATTCTTCGTTGGAAATGGCGGTCCAAATTTAACGTCGTCTTTCCACGTGATTGGCGAAATCTTCGACAGAGTTTATATAGAAGGCGGTTCTAAGGTGAATGAAAACGTGCAAACTACGGTAATTCCTCCCGGTGGCGCTGCGATTGTCGAATTTAAGGCAACGGTTCCAGGCGAATATGTAATTGTGGATCATGCCCTTTTTAGAGCCTTCAACAAAGGAACTTTGGGTAAAATTAAAATTACAGGAGCCGACAATCATAAAGTATTCAAATCCAATAAATAAGTCCATAGTAGTAGTTTTTTGAACTTTTGAAATCCATTTAGGAACATACTTTTAACAATGAAAAATTGGTTTCACATAGTGCTCGTTTTCTTATTGTTTTCTTGTCAAGAGAGATCAGATTCTCCGCAACAAAAGCAGGAGCAGCCCAAGTTGACGTTCATTTCCAGCCATAAAAAAATGCAGAAGATAGATGGCGGGTCCTACCGGGCATTTGTCGGAAAAGAAAGCGATAGTTTGACGCAAGTGAAATCCTTTTTTCTAGATGAAACTGCGGTTACTAACCGAGAATTTGTAGAATTTTTAAAAGCAAATCCTCAATGGACCAAAAGTAAAGTCTTGAAACTCTACGCCGATAGCACCTATCTTAAACACTAGAAAAGCGATTTTGAAATTCCAGTCGATGTAAGTCAAGATGCGCCTGTAACCAACGTTTCCTGGTTTGCCGCAAAAGCTTACGCGGAAAGTGTTGGAAAACGCTTACCAACGGTGGATGAATGGGAATATGCCGCTCGTGCTAATGAAAATCTAAAAGACGCAACTGAAGATCCCGAATTTACAAGACATATTTTGAATTTGTATCAGCAAAAAGGGCAGTACAAACAAGATGTAAAGCAACACCAGCCGAATGCTTGGGGAATTTACGATATGTACGGAATCATTTGGGAGTGGACGGAAGATTTTAATTCCGTGATGATGACAGGGGAGTCTCGCAAAGACAATGCAGTAAACGAA
>JAEWYW010000007.1 GCA_023458535.1 Bacteroidota bacterium | reverse complement strand
AGAGCAATTCGTGCAATTGCACATTTTGATATAGTTAGAAGATACTGTAAAATCCCCACACAATCTAGTGATGCTGCAAATTCTATAGGTATTGCTTATGTTGAAACCTTCAACCCATATGTTATGGCTTCAAGAGATCTTAATGTTTCTCAAGTTTATGATAAAATAATCAATGATTTACTTTTTGCGGAGCAAAATATTACGCAAAGTGCTACTGTCGGTAAATTAACCAAAGCAGCTATTCAAGGGATGTTGTCTAGAGTATATTTATACAAAGGTGATTATGATAATGTAATTTTATGGGGGCAAAAATCTTTAAATTTGAGCCCGAGTGTTGGAGCAATTGGTAATTTTAAGAACATTTGGGCCGATTCGTCTACAGACGGTGTACTATTTAAAATTTTAAACGCTCCAACTGAAAATATCAAAACGGGTTCGTGCTATAATCAAACCGTAGGGGGTGAAATTAAATCTGAATATGTTGTCGATTACGAATTATTTACTAAGTTTATATCATCAGATATAAGAAAAAATTCGTACATAGTAACATCCAGTTTCAGCGGAAAAACATATAATAATGTGATAAAGCACAAACAGGCAACAGGTAAACCAATAGAAGCAGTTGATATTAAATATTTAAGATCTGCGGAAGTGTTATTAAATGTTGCAGAGGCTATGTTTAAAAAAGGGAATGAAAGTGGCGCATTGTCATTGTTAAATACATTGAGAGGTCAGAGATATACTGGTTTTGTTGCTGGTACTGAGAATGGTCAGCCCCTATGGAATGCAATTATGTTGGAAAGAAGATTGGAATTGGCATTTGAAACCGACCGATTTTTTACATTAAAGAGATTAGGGTTGCCAATCCAAAGGTCAAATTTTGGACCAGAATCTAATGGGGGAGGTAATCCCGCAGTAGTGATGTCTCTACCCGTAAGTAGTCATAAATGGCAACTTCCTATTCCACAAGGAGCAATAAATATGAATCCAAACATTCAACAAAACCCTGGTTATTAATTTAATTCCAGATATTATACTAAAAAAACCCTGCCTTTGGCGGGGTTTTTTATTTGTCTTTATTTCGTATTTTTGCTGAACATAAAAATTTAATGAAGCAAATATTATTTTCACTTATATTTTTGTTTTCTTTTTTTGCGTCGGCACAAGTACTTCCGAAAAATGATTCACTAAAACCTCCCACTGCTGATACGCTGGTGATAGACACAGGTAAAAAAGATTCCATGAAAATCTTTAAACCGACTATTCTAGATTATCAATATCAAACGCAGTACTCCCAAAAGAAGATTTTTGATACTGTACTTACTGCAGATAAAACTTTTATTTTCTCGCAATACAATAACCGAGATAATTTTGGGAAAATACAAATGGCAAACATTGGAGCCGGTTTCAATACACTGTCTTACGAACTCAATGCCGAACAAAATCTTTCATTATTGCCATCCCATAAATCCTATGGTATTTTAGGTATTAATGATATCAAGTATTATGATGTCAAAACGCCGACAGCAACATTCATTTATCATAACGCTATGAAAAATGGTGCAGCGTTGAATTCTACATACACACAAAACATCGGCAAGAACTTTAATTTCGCTGTGGAATATATGGGACTTAGATCTCAAGGTTTGTACAGAAATTCTTTGGCATCGAATAACAATACCATTTTTAGTGGACATTACAAAAGCAAGAATGAGCGTTACGAATTTTTTGCCCATTACCTTCATCAAAATGTCAACAACCAAGAATTTGGTGGTTTAGAAGATGATGATGTCTTTATAAATGGCGACAGCGAATCCAAAAACCGACAGAATGCGCAGGTGAATTTGCAGGCTTCAAGTTCTCAATTTGGTTACAGAAGATATTATTTCAGTCAGCAGTATACCCCGTTTAATTCTGAGAAATATCCATTCCGCATCAGGCATACTATTTTCCATCAGGGTAATAAATACTATTATAATCAGAATGAACTGGAGCAATTTTGGTATCAGGATGAAAAGGATTTATACAGCGGATTTCCCCTCGGAACAAAAAAATATTCCAAAAATCTTAGTAATGTTTTAAGTTTGGTTTTTGATAAAGAGAATCTGAAATTTGATGCAGGAGTTCGTTATCAAATGTTAAAATTTGAGGCTACAGACGGAAATGCTGTTAACAACCTTAATTATCCTGCGGAAATAAGCGAGAACAGAATAGGTGCTTTAGGAAATTTACAGGTAAAGTTGTTCGATAAAATAGAACTGAAATCTTTCTTGGAATTTTCTAACGGAAATCAATTTGGAACTTTCCTGAAAACTACTAATAATTTACGCTTTGAACCTATCAAAGATTATTTTGTAAATGCAAAAGTTAATTTTCAGACCGCTTATCCTAGTTTTAATTATTTGATGAACACTTCGGTTTACAGAGATTTTAACTACTTTTTGTCTGATGCTAAGAATCAGTCGGTCACTGAGATTGGAGGAAATATCAATTTGAAATGGTTCAATACAGAGATTTTCGTGAATTATTTTAGAATTGATAATTACACTTATTTAGATGGAAATGCCAAGCCTCAGCAAAGCTCAAATTCTTTAAATATATCCCAAATTGGAGGTGACGCCACTTTCACTTACGGGAAATTCAATCTCAATACAAGATTACAATTTCAGCAGGCATTAACAGAAAAAAATCTTTATCCGATGCCCGATTTCATTGGTAGGGTTAACGTATTTTATCAGACCAAAGCATTTAAAAAAGCTGCGGAGATTCAGGCAGGTATCAAAGCGTATTATTTCACAAAATTTGCTTCAAGAGAATACCTTCCTATTGTGAACGAGTATATCTTACCAACCAATTCGTTCTCTATTGGGGGACAGCCTATTTTGGATATTTATGCGAATATGAAAGTGAAAAAAATGTTTTTCTATATCGAAGGACAGCAGATAGGTACGGTTTTTTCTCATAATAAGGCTTATGCATTTCCACATTATCCGACATACGATTTTAGATTGAATCTGGGCATTGTGTGGTATTTGTTCAACTAAAATTTTAGCAAGTTGAAGCACATTAATACATTTAGTTTTAAAAATATTGAAAGCATTCCTGCCTTGGTGAAGGATTTTCTGAATCTTGAACTTCAGGATTTTTCAGATGATGTATTTTCAATAAAAAATATCGAAACGCGAATTCTAGAAAAAGGAAGTTCTTTTTCAGTGGAACAGCGTACAATTTTGAAAGATGTTCTTTCACTGCAATTTCAAGACGTTACACTTTCAGAAGCTCAAGTTAAAAATTTAGAACTTCTCACTCATCCTAATACATTTACGGTTACCACTGGGCATCAGCTAAATTTATTTACAGGACCAGTTTTCTTTATTTATAAAATATTGCAGACTGTAAAAACGTGTGAATATTTAAAAACTCAATTTCCCAGTCAACATTTTGTCCCAATGTATTGGATGGCAACTGAAGACCATGATTTTGAAGAAATCAATCACTTTAAAACAGAAACTCATTATTATGAGATGAATGAAAAAAGTGGTGGAGCAGTTGGAAGGATAAAAATAACAGATCTTCATTTTATACCAGAATTTGAAAAAGAATTTAAAGATTCCGTCTTCGGAACTGAACTGATAATGATGCTTAAGGAAGCTTATCAGCAGGGTAAAACACTTACACAAGCCATTAGAACATTGGTGAACAGAATTTTTTCTGATGTGGGATTGTTGATGATTGATGGCGATAGCGTTCCTTTGAAAGCTCAAATGAAGCAGATTTTTAAAGAAGAACTTTTGAATTCTGAATTAAAAAATGCGACCGAACAAAAGGTTGAGTTTCTCAAAAGCAAATATGGCAAAGTACAGGTAAACCCTAGAGATATCAATTTATTTTATCTATCTGAAACCCGAAACAGAATAGAACTTCAGGGAGAAAAATTTGAAGTAGTAGATACGGATATTTCTTTTTCAAAGGAAGCACTTTTAAAAGAACTTGAAAATCATCCTGAAAATTTCAGTCCAAATGCTTTGCTTAGACCGGTATATCAAGAAAAAGTACTACCCAATATTGCATACGTTGGTGGTAATGCGGAAGTGATGTATTGGCTTGAACTGAAAGATTATTTTAGAAAAGCGGATGTTATTTTTCCGGTATTGATACCCAGAAATTCGATGCTTTTCATCAAAGAAAAAACCTTAGGTAAAATTGAAAAGTTAAATCTTGAAGTAGAAGACTTTCTGCACTCTTTTGCCAGTATTGTTCAAAAAAAACTATTACAGAATAATGAAATCCTGCAATTGTTAGCGGAACAAGAAAATATACTTCAAGAGCAGTTTGAAAAACTTAAGCAAGGTTCCGAGAAAACACATTTCTCTTTTGGTAGCATGGTGAAGGCCGAGGAAACACGTCAACGAAAATCTTTCCAACGTCTTAAAAAAAGATTGTTGAGAGCCGAAAAAATAAAACAACAAGAACTTTTAGAAAGATTAGAAAATCTTTTCTTAGATGTTCACCCAGGAAAAACCTGGCAGGAGAGAGTTCTTAATTTTTCTGTATGGTATGCAGATTTCGGTAAGGAATGGCTTGATATATGCTACGGAAATATGTCTGTTGATGAGTCATCGCTAATAGTTATTGCTATTTAATTTTAAAGAAGTATTTTTGTAATATAATTTCCGAAAATGATAAAGAAAATTTTCATACTGTCCAGTTTAAGTTTTGTTTTAGGTGTTTCCGCACAAAAAACACATACGGTTTCTAAAGGAGATACTCCCTACAGTATTGCTAAAAAATACGGCATGTCTGTAGATGATCTTATTAAGATTAATCCGAAAGCTAAAGACGGGAAATTGGCTATTGGTGATGTTTTAACCGTAAAAAAAGGAAGCTCAAATAATGCTTCTGCTCCAGCATCGAGTAATGAAAAAGGAGAGATTTATGTGCAACCAAAGCAAACCATTTATGGAATAACCAGACAGTATAAAATTTCGGAGGATGAATTGCGCCAACTTAATCCAGGATTGGAATCGGGAATGAAAATTGGGGACAAACTAGTCCTTCCGGCAGACAGAATTAAAAAATATGCAGATAAAGATGCCTTCAAACCAGCTCCTGTTGCTGTAGATAACGCATCAAGTTCTACATCTACCGTTTCTACTAGACCTGTAATTGATACGTCAAGTTCTTCCAGCAGAGATTTGGGCAGTCAGGAAGAATATGCTACCTATACCGTGGTTCAAGGTGATACAGTTTTTTCAATCGTTAATAAATTCGGAATTACCATTGATGAGTTAATTGCTCTAAATCCTGAACTTTCAAAAGGTTTAAAAACAGGAATGGTTCTTAAGGTGAAAAAGTTGGACGCTACCTATGTTAAAAAGAATGGTGATGCCTTAAGTGTTGTTTTAATGCTTCCATTCGGATACAATTCCAACGATACCCAATACAGAAGTATGGCATTGGATTTCTTAACTGGGGCTAAATTGGCCATCGAGAGAAATGCAAGAAACGGTCAGAAGCTAGATATAAAAGTGGTAGATTCGGGTAATGAAGCATCCTTCAAGAGTTCTCTTACTCAGATTAACCCTAATAATACAGATTTAATTATCGGTCCATTCTTCAAATCTAATGTTATAGATGTTTTAGATTTTACCAAGGCCAACAAAATTCCTGTGGTGGCGCCATTCGCAAATTCTCCAGAATTACAAAGCCACAGCAATTTAATTATTATTGAAACAGAAGATAAGGTTTATGCTGATAAAATAGTTGACGAGGTAAAAAGCGTCTATTCAGACCAAAAAATCTATATTTTAGGAAATTCTAAAGATGAAAATGTAACTTATCTGAAAAACAATTTAGAAAAAGGCATTAAAAATCCGAAAGTGACCGTTGTAAGTTCGGCTTCAGAGATTAAAGCTGATGTTAATATGATGACGGGGCAGTCTGCTCCAGTAATCGCTATTTTGGCGAGCAATAATGATGATGTGGGTGAAGCTTTTGCAAACAGAATGATTACTTTAGGAAAAGAAACTCCTGATATGAAGGCATTCAGTATGTTTTATGCTCCAGCTTTCGAGAGAAAACAGGATGATTTGGGAGTAGCTAATTTGGTGTATTTAATGGATAGAAAGATTAATCCTGATGGAAGTTTTGAGAAAGAAATTCTTGCAGCTTACAAAGCCAAATACTGTAAAACGCCAGGTAAATATGCCATTATCGGTTTTGATGTGGTGAATGATATGCTTACCCGCGAAAACAAAAAAGGTGAAATCTTTAAACAAATGGGTAGAACGCAAACCCAGTTGGCAACTAAATTTGAATTTACAAAACCAAAAGCTGGAGGCGCTTATGTCAACACTGGGTATAGAGTGGTGAGGCTTAATCCTTAAGAAGGTGTATAAATTATCTTGAATTTCACAAGTAATTTATCATAATATTTATTTTTATTTTTGCAGTAATTTAATACTAATAGATGAAAGCACTTGTATTTCCTGGGCAAGGTTCTCAGTTTGTTGGCATGGGAAAAGAATTGTACGATTCTCGTAAAGACATTAAAGATCTGATGGAATCTGCCAACGAAATCTTAGGATTCGATATTCTTACAATCATGTTTAATGGATCGGATGAAGATCTTAAAAGAACTGAGGTTACTCAGCCTTCCATCTTCATTCATTCGGTAGCTGCTTTAAAGGCCGTAAATGGCTTAGGTGCTGAAATGGTTGCTGGTCATTCCCTAGGAGAGTTCTCAGCATTGGTAGCGAACGGCGTTTTGTCTTTTGATGATGGACTCAAGTTGGTTTCGGAGAGAGCAAAAGCGATGCAGGAAGCTTGCAACATCAACCCAAGTTCTATGGCTGCTATTCTAGGTTTGGAAGATGCTAAAGTAGAAGAGATTTGTCAGCAAGTGGAAGGTATTGTAGTTCCAGCGAACTATAATTGTCCTGGTCAGTTGGTGATTTCTGGAGAAACTGAAGCGGTAGAAAAGGCATGTGCACTTCTGAAAGAGGCGGGTGCTAAAAGAGCTTTATTGCTTCCCGTAAATGGGGCTTTCCATTCACCATTAATGCAACCAGCACAGGAAAGATTAGCTGCAGCTATTGAAAATACAAAATTTAGAAAAGCGACCATTCCGGTTTATCAAAATATTACAACAACTGCGGTATCAGATCCAGATCAAATCAAGAAAAATTTGGTAGATCAGCTTACAGGTGCTGTAAAATGGACGCAGTCTGTACAAAATATGATAAAAGATGGTGCTACCAAATTCGTAGAGGTAGGACCTGGTAAAACTCTTCAAGGTCTTATCAAAAAGATCAATGCAGATGTAGATGCTGCTTCTGCCATTTAATTTTTTAAAATATGAAAAGCCTTTTTTCACCTGGAAAATTGTTGCTTACCTCAGAATATTTCGTCTTAGACGGTGCTCTTGCCTTGGCTGTTCCCACAAAGCTAGGACAAGAGTTTTTTTATGAAGAAAAATCCGACCAAAAATCAATTGTCAACTGGCTGGCACTGCATCAAAACCAAGTTTGGTTAAATGTTGCAATCGATTATTCTAAATGGGAAATCCTTGAAACCAATTTGCCGGAAGCTGCCAATTTTATCTGTAATGTATTAAGAAACGTGCAGAAACTTTCTTCAACAAAATTTCAAGGCGATGATTCTTATAACTTGAAAACCAATCTACAATTTCCAGCCAACTATGGTTTGGGAAGCAGTTCTACTTTAATGAACAATCTTGCAGAGTGGAGTGATATTGATGCTTTTAAACTGAATGATTGGTCTCTTGGAGGCAGTGGCTACGATATTGCAATTGCACAACTAAAATCACCGATTTTATTTCAGGTTGATGATCAAAAAAGAGTTTTTTCTACTGTCGATTTTAATCCGATTTTTAAAGACGAATTGATTTTTATTCATTTGAATCAGAAACAAGACAGCAGAGAAGGTATTCAGTTGTACCGTTCTAAAGAAAAATCACAAGATCTTATCCAATTTTTTACAGAGCTTACTCAAAAAGTGGTTGCCACAAATTCTCTCAGCGATTTCTCTAAATTAATGGAGATTCATGAAGAAAAAATTTCACAGTTTTTAGGAATTTCCACCGTTAAGAATAATTTTTTTTCGGATTGTCCTATTTTTGTGAAAAGTTTAGGAGCTTGGGGAGGTGATTTTGTGATGTCCCGTAAATTTGAAGGTTATCACGAATATTTTTCTCATAAAGGATTTTCCACTATTTTCGATTATTCGGATTTAATTAATTGATTTTCAACTGATTGTTGTGGATGATATTTCTTTGTAAATTCTGACGAATATCAGTATCTTTAAAACTTTCATTCCATTGAAAATAAGTAATTTCGTCACATTAAAAATTTGAAAGAAAATCTTAATAAAAATGAATAACGAACAAATCATCCAACAGCTTCAAAATTTAGGAATTAAAGGATTTGAAAATATTATCCGTAATCCAAGCTATGAGCAATTATTTCAGGCAGAGATGGCTGAAGGTAGTCAAGGTTTCGAAAAAGGTGAACTTACCACTTCAGGTGCAGTTTCTGTAAAAACAGGAGAATTTACAGGACGTTCGCCAAAAGATAGATACATTGTAAAGGATGATGTTTCTAAAGATACGATTTTCTGGGATGGAAAAGTAAACATGCCTACTACAGCAGAAACGTTTGCTTATTGTAAAGATTTGGTTACCAATCAACTTTCTCAAGCGAAAACACTTTATGTAGTAGATACTTTTTGTGGTACCAACAAAGATACACGTCTTAAAGTAAGATTTATTATGGAAGTTGCGTGGCAAGCGCATTTCGTAACAAATATGTTCATCAGACCTTCTCATTACGAGTTAGAGCATTATGGTGAGCCAGATTTCGTGGTGATGAACGGTTCTAAAACTACCAACGACAAGTGGGAAGAGCAAGGTTTGAACTCAGAAAACTTCGTAATGTTCAACCTTACAGATAAACTTCAAATTATTGGTGGAACTTGGTATGGTGGAGAAATGAAGAAAGGTATGTTCGCAATGATGAATTATTACCTTCCACTAAAAGGTATGGCTTCTATGCACTGTTCAGCTAACGTAGGTGAAGAAGGTGATGTTGCTTTATTCTTTGGTCTTTCAGGTACAGGTAAAACGACGCTTTCTGCAGATCCAAAAAGATATTTAATTGGTGATGATGAGCATGGTTGGGATAACAACGGTGTTTTCAACTATGAAGGTGGTTGTTATGCAAAAGTAATCGACCTTTCTGAAGAAAAAGAACCAGACATTTTCCGTGCTATCCGTAGAGATGCATTGTTGGAGAATGTTGTAGTAAAAGAAAACGGTGAAGTAGATTACAAAGACGGAAGTATTACAGAAAATACGAGAGTTTCTTACCCTATCTATCATATCAACAAAATTGTTCTTCCTTCAAAAGCAGGTCACGCTAAAAAGATTGTTTATCTTTCTGCTGATGCGTTCGGGGTGTTGCCTCCAGTTTCAATATTAGATGAAGATCAAGCTCAATACCACTTCCTTTGCGGATATACTTCTAAACTTGCAGGTACCGAAAGAGGAATTACCGAGCCTCAACCATCTTTCTCGCCAGCGTTTGGAGAAGCTTTCCTTACACTACACCCAACCATGTATTCAAAAACATTAATTGGTAAAATGAAGGAGCATGGAGCAAAAGCTTACTTGGTAAACACAGGTTGGAACGGTACAGGTAAAAGAATTTCTTTGAAAGATACAAGAGCTATTATTGATGCAATCATCGATGGTTCTATCGAGAAAGTAGAAACTACAAAAGTACCAGTTTTAAATCTTGAAATTCCTACACAGTTGCCAAATGTTTCAGAAGGTATCTTAGATCCTAGAGAAACGTATGCATCGGCTGAAGAATGGGAAGCAAAAGCAAAAGATTTAGCTGCTAAATACATCAAAAACTTCGAGCAGTACACAGATACTCCAGAAGGAGCAAGATTAGTTGCTGCTGGTCCTCAGTTGTAAAAGAAATACATCATAACAAAAAAAGCATCCAAATATTTGGATGCTTTTTTATTTCTATAGACCTAAAATTGCCAGGCGGTAACCTTTTATTCCAAAACCCGACAGAATCCCGTCTGTAAAAGCTGCAGTAACGGATTTTTGCCGGAATTCTTCTCTCTTGTAAATATTACTGATGTGGACTTCAATTTTTGTTTTATCAATATTTTTTAGGCAGTCTGCAATAGCATAAGAATAATGGGTGAAAGCGCCAGGGTTAATCACCAGCGCATCAAAATCATCTTTTTGCAATCTGTTAATGATCTCCCCTTCAATATTCGACTGGTAAAAAAGAATATCGTGTTGCTGAAACTCATTTCGCAATGCAGTAATACAGTCATCCATTGTGGTGCTGCCATATATTTCTGGCTCACGGGTTCCCAAAAGATTGAGATTGGGCCCGTTGACAATTAAAACTTTCATCCTAAAAAAATTTTAACAAAGATAAATAATTTATCAACCTCCAATCCGTTATAGTTTTGAATTATCCTTCATCATTTGTCACTTATTTGTGAAATATTAATTTTGTTTATTCTAAAATTAAATTTCATTTTCCTAAATTTGTAAAAAAGCATAAACTTTGAAGATAAACGGAAAAAAAATATTAAAAATAACAGGCATTACACTGCTTTCAATCATTGTTTTACTGATTGTTTTTATTTTAAGTTTAAGACTTCCAGCAGTTCAGAATTTTTTTAAGGGTAAACTGGTAACTTATCTCGAGGAGAAAATCCACACAAAAGTTAGCCTGGAAAGGGTTTACATTAATTTTCCTAACAAAATAGAATTACAAAAACTTTTCCTTCAGGGGCAGGATGTTGATACATTGTTGTATGTAAACAACCTAGAGGTAGGTTTAGATATTCCGCAACTTCTAAAAAATAAAGTAGATCTTACATCGGTAGATCTTAATGGAGCTCGTGCCAATGTGGTGCGCAATCCAGAGGGAAAATTTAATTTCGATTACATTATCGATGCTTTTGCGGCAAAAGAAAAAGATGAAAGCCCTTCAAAGCCTTTCATTATTTCTTTAGACAGGATAAAATTGCAGGATGTGGGGGTAAGTTTTATCGATAATCAGTCTCGAAATGATATCAATTTATATTTCAAAGCTTTTGATACCCGTGTAAAAACTTTTGATTTAGATCAAAATTCTTATGCGGTGAACGATATCAAGATGGACGGTCTCAAGCTAAAACTCAAACAGGATTTACTGGAAGAAGTTGCTGATAATGTGGAGGAGAAAGTAGATTCTCTTTCTGCGAGAAAACCTCTTAAAATTGGTCTGAATACCATAAAATTCACCAATTTTAATATCGATTACGGTGACGATAATACCAAAACCTTTGCAAAGGTTTTATTCAATGAACTGAGCACTAAAGTCAATAATTTAGATTTAGAAAAACAGTCTTACGACGTTGAAAATCTTCAATTGAAAGGAGCTAATATAGCAGCAAATCTCTACCTTCCAACCAAGAATGCGCAACCAGATGCTGCCAATCAAAATGCGACAACCGAAAAAAAACCTAGTTTAAGTGTTTTAATGGGTAAATTGAATCTGGAGGATGTAAAAATAGCGTACAACAACACGGCAATTGCGCCCACCAGACAAGGAATGGACTTTAACCACCTCAATTTTTCTAAACTCAATGTGGATGTTCGGGATTTTAAAATGATAGACGGAACTTTTGCAGGTAGTGTAAAAAAAGGAGAAATAAAAGAAGCCAGAGGACTCGATATTCAAAAATTTGAAACCGACTTTGTCTATGAAAAGGAGCAGGCTTATTTAAAAGATTTGTATCTGCAAACTCCAAAAACGCTACTTCGCGACGAAGTGGTGCTTAACTACAATTCTATTGAACAGTTGAGTGCCAACCCAGGTGCCGTGAGGATTTTAGCCAATATCAAAAACTCAAAAATTGGCTTTTCGGATATTTTGATGCTTGTTCCCAGCTTAAGAAGTACCAGTCCGTTTAATAAGTACCCCAATGCGATACTCAATGTAGATGCGAGGTTAAAGGGAACCCTTAATGATCTTATGGTGCAGAATTTACAGCTTTCTGGTTTAGACAATACTGTTGTAAGCGCTTCTGGAAAGATAAAAAATGCCATGAATCCTAAAAATTTATGGTATGATCTTAATATTCGTGAACTGAGTTCTTCAGCAAAAACAATCTTAAATTTAGTGCCGAAAGGAACCATTCCTAGCAATATTTCTTTACCATCAAAATTCAGAATTCAAGGAACTGCAAAAGGCAGTACTCAGCAGGTGAACACACATATCAACATCAAAACAACACTGGGCAATGCTATTATTCAGGCGTTGGTGGATATGAGAAGGAAGACCCGTGAAACCTACGATGTGAAAGCTAAGTTGGAAAACCTCCAAATAGGAAAAATTATTCAAAATAAAGATATCGGACCTATCACAGCCAATATTTATGCAAAGGGAACGGGCTTCGATGTGAAGACCATGAATACTGTTCTTTCCGGAACAGTGAGCAGTGTAACCTATCAGGGTTACCGTTACCAAAATATGGCTTTGAATGGCAAAATAAACAATGGCGCTTACAACATTCATTTGGATTCTAAAGATCCCAATGCAAACTTGAAATTGACGGCTTCGGGTGTTTATAATGAAAAAAATCCTACTGTTAAAGTAAATGGTTCCATCCAAAAATTAGATTTGAACAAACTCGGATTCTACGACAAGCCGATGATATTGGCAGGTAATATTGATGGAGATTTTTCAAGTCTCAATCTAGATGCTTTGAACGGTTATCTCAATTTAAAAGATTTTGCCATTTCGGATACCAAAGAGATTTATCCTGTACAGGAAATGTTATTAAAGGCAGTTTCTACAGACAGTTTGAACCAAATAACACTTAAGTCTCAAATTGCGGATATTGCTTTGAATGGAAAGTACAAACTCACACAAATAATTGGTTCGCTGCAAAATACAATCAATCAATATTATCAATTTCAAAAGGGAAGTTCTGTTCAGAAAAAAATAGATCCGCATCAGTATTTTAATTTCAATGCGGTAATCAAGAATGACGATTTAATTAGAAAATTTGTTCCTGATTTAAAAAGCTTCGAGACCATTACGCTCACGGGTAACTATGATGCCGACAATCAAAAACTCTTGGTGGACGGTAAAATTCCTCAGCTTCTTTATGGTGAAAACAGTATAGAAAATGCAGTTTTAACCATCAATAACGACAACAATGCATTGCAGTATAACCTGAGTATCGCAAATGTAAAAAATGCCGATCTCGAACTTAAAAAACTTGATTTGGTAGGTGATGTAGCCAATAATATCATCAATTATAATCTTACCACAAAAGACGATAAAGATGTTGTTCAGTTTTTAATTGCAGGGAATGCAAAATCTCTGAATCAGGTGACAGAAATTAGTCTGCGTTCGGACGGTTTAAAATTGAATTACGACAATTGGAACGTTGCAGAAGGTAATTTTATACAGTTCGGCAACCGTGGAATACTTGCCAATAATTTTGTGTTGAGCAATGGTGAAAGTCAGATAGGTATTAATTCCGAAACGAATGTTCCTAACAGTCCTCTAAATATCAATATTTCAAATTTCAAAATTGAAACCATTACCGAAATGGTGAAAAAAGAAGATTTGCTTGCCAAAGGTACCATTAATGGTACAGCACAGATTAGGGATTTGAAAAACAATATGACGTTAACATCGGATCTGAAAATTACCGACTTGGGTATTTTTGGAAACCCAGTAGGTGATGTTACCGCAAAAATTCAAAATACAAGACCTAAAATCTTCGATGCCAACATTGCCCTTACAGGAAATGACAACGATGTTAAAATATTGGGCGACTACAACGCTGGAAATTCCAGTTTCAACCTGAATATGGATATGAACAAACTTCAGATGAAAGCAGTGGAAGCCTTCAGCATGAAGAACATTGAGAATGCAGAGGGATATCTTTCTGGGAATTTAAAAATTACAGGAACTACTTCAAGTCCCAACATCATAGGTCAGGTGAAGTTTAATAATGTGGGATTGGGAATTACACAATTGGGAAGCAATTTTAAAAACATCAATGATCCCATCAACTTCACTTCGAGAGGTATTGAATTCAACCGATTTAAGATTAATGATGCCGATGGCAATGCACTATCCATAGATGGTGCTGTACTTACACAGACTTACAAAGATTTTGCTTTCGATTTAAAAGTTCGGGGCAACGATTTCAAGGTAGTGGATTCAAAAGAAGACATGAACAAAATGATGTATGGTGTTCTGGCAGTAGATACCAACCTAAACATCAAAGGAAATCTTGATTTGCCTAAGGTAGATGGAAAATTGACGGTCACCGATAAAACAGATTTCACTTTTGTGCTACCACAATCTTCACCAACATTACAAGATAGGGAAGGTATCGTAGAGTTTATCGATCAGGATCAGGTAGCACTCCAAGGCACTATTAAACAAGACACCATTTCGTCTCAAACAAAGATGAAAGGCATGGATGTTAATGTGAATATTGAAGTAAATAAAGAAGCTAAAATATCATTGCTTATAGATAAGGCCAATGGAGATTTTGTAAAACTTCAAGGTGAAGCCGAACTTACTGGTGGTATTGATCCTTCAGGAAAAACGACTTTGGTGGGTGTGTATGAAGTGGAAAAAGGTGCTTACGAAATGTCTGTAAGCTTGTTGAAACGTAAATTTGATATTCAAAAAGGAAGTACCATTACTTGGACGGGAGAGCCGATGTCTGCGGATCTCAATATTACAGCTGTCTATAAAACAGAAGCTCCACCTATAGATTTAGTTGAACAGCAGTTGAGTGGTTTGTCGGCATCAGAAATTAATATGTACAAACAGAAAATTCCTTTTAATACATTGCTTCAGCTGAAAGGCGAACTCATGAAACCAGATATCACTTTCGATATCACCATGGATGATGATAACCCTTCTGTTGCTACTTCGGTTATAGACAATACCAAAACAAAATTAGGTCAGCTGAGAACCGAACCTTCGGAGATGAACAAACAGGTTTTTGCACTCTTACTCCTCAACAGGTTTGTAGGCGAAAATCCATTCGATAGTGGTGTGGGAACTTCCGCAGAAACCATGGCGAGACAGAGTGTGAGTAGAATTTTATCGCAACAGTTGAACAACCTAGCATCAGATTTGATTAAAGGTGTAGACCTTAATTTTGATTTGGAATCAACAGATGATTATTCTACCGGTTCTAAAAACACTAGAACAGATCTGAATGTCGATATCAGCAAAAAATTATTGAATGACCGATTAAAGGTAACCATCGGAAGTAACTTCGGATTGGAAGGTGAAGCTCGACAAAATGAACAAACCACAAATATTGCAGGTGATGTAAGTGTAGATTACAGTCTTTCAAAAGACGGAAGATATATGTTGCGAGCTTATCGTAAAAATCAGTATCAAGTGGCATTACAAGGACAAATTGTAGAAACAGGAGTAGGCTTTGTAATCACCTTGGATTATAATAAATTTAGAGAAATTTTCCAGAAAAATAAGCAAAATCAAAGGCGAAGAAATCAGGAAAAAACCAATACAACAATAGAAAAAGATGAAAACTAACCTTCAATTTTATTTAAAATATACCGCAGTTGCTGCCTCTATAGTTAGTTTGGCGTCGTGCAGTAATACAAGGTTTCTGAAGGAAGGAGAAATGTTGTATACGGGTGCAAAAGTAGACATCGTAAGCGATTCTCTTACCAAGAAGGAGAAATCTGCCCTTGAGGATCAGATAAAAGACAAACTCAGTCCAAAACCAAATTCTTCCATATTAGGTTTACGCCCCAAATTGTATTTCTACAATATTACCAGCGAGCCTAAAAAACAAAAAGGTTTCAAATATTGGTTGAAATATAAAGTAGGAGAAAAGCCAGTTCTTTTAGGGAATGTTGATAAAGAATTCAATAAAAATATTATTGTAAACTACGCAGAAAATAAGGGATATTTTAATGCTAAAGCAAGTTACGATACCATTTCGAAGAACAAAAAAGCTAAGGTAATTTATACAGTAAAACCTGGTCAGCGTTACACCATATCTTCGGTTAATTTCCCTGCAGATTCATCTGTAATTAATAAAGAAATACAATTGGTAAAGGATAAAACCCTTCTAAAAGTGGGCGATCCTTTCGATTTGGACGTGATAAAAGCAGAGCGTGAACGCATTGATGCAAAGCTGAAAGAAAAGGGATTTTATTACTTTCATCCAGACAACATCATCGTTCAGGCAGACAGCACGGTGACTAAAAACCAAAAAGTTGAGCTTTTTGTAAAGCTGAAAAACAATACGCCGGAAATTTCTAAGGAACAATTTACCATAGATAAAGTAGTCGTTTTTCCAGATTATAAAATTCAGGATGTAAGGGCAGGGAAGTACAGTATTCCCATGAATACCGATTCCATAACACCATACAACGACAGATACATCATCGATCCTGACAAAAAATTCAAACCCAGAGTTTTCGACAGGGCATTGTATTTTGAGAAAGGAGATCTTTACAACCGTTACGATCACAATTTGAGCTTAAACAGGCTCATCAATTTGGGTGTTTTCAAATTCGTGAAAAATGAATTCATCGTTTCTGATTCTGCCAATCATAAATTTGATGTGTATTATCTTCTAACGCCTAAAGAATTTAAATCTTTAAGATTGGAAGCTTTAGGAAAAACAAATTCTGCGAACTATGCTGGTAGTGAGCTGAACTTGAACTGGACGCATAGAAATATTTTTAAAGGTGCTGAGCAGTTTAAAGTTTCGGCTTTTGGTGGTTTTGATGTTCAAATGGGAGGAAACAAAGGCGACGGAAACAATATTTTTAGAGGTGGTCTAAATGCACAGCTTTCCATTCCGAGAATTGTAGCACCTTTTAAATTTAATTCCTCAAGTGCTTTTGTCCCAAGAACAAATATCGGCTTGGGCTACGAATTCCAAAACAGAACCAAGCAGTACACTTTGCACAATTTTAATGCGAACTTTGGATACAATTGGAAAGAAAATGCCCGAAAAGAGCACGAACTGAAAGTTATTGATATCACATTAGTAGCACCACAGAATGTGACGCCAGAATACCTTGCAAAAACTGAAAACAATCCTTCATTAAGAAGAATTGTTGAAAAACAGCTTATTTTCGGTCCTACTTACAGCTATACCTACACCAATACCATGTTGCCGATTAAAAATACCTTTTACTATAAAGGTTCAGCAGATATTGCAGGAACAATTGCGGGTTTGGTAACGGGCGCGAATGCTAAAGTAGGCAAACAGAAAGACATCTTCAACGTTCCTTTCAGTCAGTATGCTAAAATGGAACACGATGTAAGATTTTACCATAAAATAAAAGAAAAATCCTCTTTTGCGACAAGATTTATCGGTGGGATTGCAGTTCCGTATGGCAACTCCGAATACATACCATTTTCAAGACAGTTTTTTGTGGGAGGGAGTAACAGTATTAGAGCCTTTAGAGCAAGAACTTTAGGGCCGGGCAGCTACGATCCACGCAACCAGGATGATCAATTTGTTTACGATCAGTCGGGAGATGTAAAATTGGAACTTAATGCGGAGTACCGAGCCAATATTTATAAATTTTTAAATGCGGCGGTGTTTGCTGATGCAGGTAATATATGGTTGTTGAAAGATGATCCATTAAAACCAGGTGCGAAATTCTCTAAAGATTTCATGAAAGAAATTGCAGTCGGCGCGGGAGTGGGTTTACGTTTAGATTTTTCTATCCTTATTCTCCGTCTCGATTTGGCTATGCCTTTGCGCGTACCTTATTATGAGGAAGACAATCGTTGGATGTTCAATAAAATAGATTTTGGAAACAAAACATGGCGACGGGATAATTTAATGCTCAATATTGCCATCGGTTATCCATTTTAATACAAAACAGCATGGTGGAAGGAATAAAATTTTATTGGGAGGTTCTCAGAGATTCGTTTAAGGAGTGGAGCAATTCCTCAGCCAGCAGCGATTCTACGAGCATGGCGTATTATGCAATATTTTCAATTCCGGGATTGCTGATTATTATTATCTGGTTGGCAGGTTATTTTTTTGGTGCTGAGGCTATTCAAGGTGAAATTAATCACCAAATTGCTGGTGTAATGGGACCTGAAGCTGCTAAAAGTATTGAAGAGATGATTGCCGGTTCTCTTATTGATAAGCAGAGTCTGATAATGAAAATTATCGGGATCGCTTCATTGGTTTTTGGGGCAACAACTTTGTTTTTCCAATTGCAAAAATCTTTGGATGAACTTTGGGATGTGCAGCCGGCACCTAAAAAAGCATTTGTAAAATTTTTATTAGATAGAGCCAATTCATTAGGAATGATACTTATCATCGGATTTCTCATGATGAGCAGTATGCTTTTAACTTCTCTCATCAGCCTTTTAAACAACTATATCACCTATCAATTTGGCTTTGAAACCTATCAGCTGATGGAGTTGGTGAATTTCGGACTGGGCTTCATCATGGTCGTAGTTTTGTTTGCATTGATGTTTAAGGTGCTACCCGATGTTAATATTGCCTGGAGATCTGTCTGGACAGGGGCTTTTCTTACTGCTGTTCTGTTCACAATCGGTAAATTCTTAATGAGTTTGTATTTTTCCAACTTTAAACCAACGTCATCTTATGGTGCCGCTGGTACGGTAATTCTTATTATGATGTGGATCAATTACTCATGTACACTCATTTTCTTCGGGGCGATTTTTACGAAAGTTTACAGTTACAAAAAAGGCTATAGCATAAAACCTTCGGCGCATGCCAAGTGGAGTTCTTCAAAATTGTACAACGATCTGCAGAGAGAGAAAGAGCAGGAAAATTCATAATTTCAATTTTAAAAAGTTTCAAATTGAATATTAAAAATAACATTTCAATTTTTAAACCTTTTGATTTTAAAAATCAATTTATTGAATTTGCACCTCATTTAGATTCCTTACGGGCAAGTGTCAACGATTTTTTTATCCATTCGCTTAGTGATCACAGCATAAAACTGAGACTGCCTTTCCCACCTCACCGTAAAACAGTTAATGATTTTCTTCTTGTTACAAAAGGCTATTCCACAAGGCAGTTTGGGATTAAAACTTTTGAAATTAAGCAGAATGAGTTGATGTGTGTTCCCCAATTACAGGTGTCTACAACAGATTTTTTTTCAGAAGATTTAGAAGGATATTACTGTCATTTTTCAGATGAATTTTTAGCAGACACGCACTTGCTTTTACAGTGGCAACCCAGTGATGTAGATAACTCAAAACTGCATTTAAGTACGGCGGTTATGGATAGAATATGTGATTTATTAAAAATCATGAATCAGCTTTATCAGGACAATTGGACGCAGAATAAAATAGTATTAGCACAATATCTGAGAACCGTCATCACAGAAATAATTTCGTCAGAAGCAAAAAAGAAATATTCATCTTCCGAAAAAGAGAGATCTTGCCATAGAATATGTTAAGTTGGTAAATCTCCATTTGAAAGAAGGTTTTAGATTAACCGAGTACGCACAGCTTCTCCATATTTCTCCCAATCATTTGAACAAAATTGTTAAAACCAAATACGGAAAGTCTGCTCAAAGCATACACAACGAAATTGTTTTGCAGGAGGCCAAGGTTTTATTGCTTCAAACCTCCAAAGACATTAGTGAGATAGCATTTGATCTGGGCTTTATAGATGCGTCTTATTTCGGCAAATTCTTTAAACGCTTAACGTCTCAAACGCCTTTGCAGTACCGAAAAATGATTGAAAATTACTAGTTTTGGCCTATTTTTGACTTCCATTTTCTTTGTTTTGAATTTATTTTTGCGGAAATAATATTTGTACAATGAAATTCTTAAAAACAAGCATCCTGAGTGCTGCTTTACTATCCATTTCTTCTCATTTCAATGCTCAAGAAGCTCCTGCGGTAAGAAATCCACCTATATCTATGGAAGCTTTTGTTGGAAACCGTGCGTTTGCGTATCAAATGATTGTGAACAAGAAACTTCAGAGCGTTCCAAAATTGGGTTTCTTTGGTGTCACCAACTTGCAGCCGGAATGGGGAGAATCTAATGTTAATGATTATATGCTGCAAGGAAATCTTACTTATACTATCGTTAAAGGTTTGGATATTTCTGGTGGTTTTATCTGGAATCCTATTGATGGAATTCGTCCTTCAGCAGGTGTTATTTATTCTTACGGAACTCCTGAATTGTTAGTCGTTGCCAACCCAAGGATTGATTTGTCCAAAAATGCCAATCTGGATGTTTTAGGCTTAGTTGAATACAAACCAAAATTGAATGAGAAATTTAATTTATATACCAGAATTCAAGGTTTGTACACGCACAATACAGGATTCGATTTTCACTCAAGGTCGTACGTGATGTTAAGGCTAGGATTAACCTACAGAGATGTTACATTTGGTATTGCCAGCAATTTCGACTGGTATGGACCAATGAAGCATAACGAGAATAATTTTGGTGGTTTTGTGAGCGTTAATTTATTCTAACATCCGTTAAAAATAAAATCCTTCAGTACAATATATTGAGGGATTTTATTTTTATGTTGAAAAACAAAAAATCCTCAGAAATAAATCTGAGGATTTTTGTAGCCCGTAGGGGAATCGAACCCCTCTTACCAGAATGAAAATCTGAGGTCCTAACCGATAGACGAACGGGCCAACTATCGTTACGCTATTTTATTAACGTGTTTAGTTAATTTACTTTTAAGGTTTGAAGCCTTATTTTTGTGGATAATGTTTTTCTTAACCAATTTATCCAACATAGAGATTACTTTAGGAAGTTGCTCAGAAGCAGCTTTCTTATCTTCTTCATTTCTTAATACTTTCATTGCAGTTCTTGCAGTTTTATGATAGTATCTGTTACGAGTTCTTCTAACCTCGTTTTGTCTAATTCTCTTTAATGCTGATTTATGATTTGCCATAGCTCCTTTGTCCGTTACTGTTTCAAATGTGGTTGCAAAGATATAACTTTTTTTGTAACCTCCAAATATTTTTTAAAAAAATAAAAAAATATTTTGTTTTGTAGCCTATAGGGGAATCGAACCCCTGTTGCAAGAATGAAAATCTTGAGTCCTAACCACTAGACGAATAGGCCATTCGTTTAACGGGTGCAAAAATAGGAAGCTTTTTCAATATACGCAACAGTTTTTTTGCTATTTATACTTTTTTTCGATAACTGTATTTTTAATGCCCTTAGCCTCAAGTTCTTTCACTATTTTAACAGCATCTTCTAAAGTGGCGACCCTACCATATGTGTAGTAGAAAATTCCATTTTCTTTATTTCTATCCACATCTTTAAGGTTTAAAAGGATAGGATTATTACTGCTTAATTTGTCCTTCCCTGCATGCACTTCCACAGTATAATATCCACTGCTCAGTTTTTGATTAGGCATAAAACCAACCGAGAATGCATTTCGGAATCCAGCATCTTTAGCTGTTTTTGTGTTAATATCTCTTACTGATGCTAAATTGGTAACGCCATAATAATATTTGTATAAGCCATTCTCTTTAATCGTTAAAATATAATTTAGACCTTTTAGTTCAGGATCACCATCATTATATTTAATAGGAGAACTCATCAATAATATTCTGAAATCATTTTTCAAAGGCTTTTCTTCCACCTTTTTAGGCTCTGGCTTTGCTGCGTACGTATTATCGAAGCTTCCTCCAGCTTTTCTGTCAATTCCCCTTTTATAAGATACAATAGCCTGATAGATGCTTTGTGCAATTTCGTTTTGTCCTCTTTCCGATGCAATATAAACAGCATCCTCTCTATTGCTCACAAAGCCCATCTCGATAAGAACAGATGGCATCGCGTTTCTTCTTAGAACGTGTAAGTTTTGTTGCTTTACGCCTCGTGAAAATCTATTGTCTTTTTTCACGAAGTTTTCTTCCACAAAAGAACCGAAAATTAAACTCTTCTCTAAATATTTACTTTGTTGGTTTTTCAAAGCAATTAATGCTTCTGGAGTGTCAGGAGTACTAAAAGTTTGTTTGTCTTTTTCATCTAAGAAAATTACATCGTTCTCAGCTTTAGCTACCTCAAGGTTTTCTCTGTTTTGGTCTGGTCCCTGCACGAAAGTTTCCGTACCGTAAGGTTCAGTTCTGGCGTTGGCGTTTACGTGAATAGAAATAAACAGATCCGCTTTGCTGCGGTTAGCAAGAGTAGTTCTGTCTGTTAAGCTGGGATATTCATCGACTTTTCTGGTGTATATTACTTTATAATCTTTTTGGGCTTCCAGAAGTCTTCCCACTTTTAAAGTCACGGCCAGCGTAATGTCTTTTTCCATGATTAAACCAAGGTCGGAATAGGATCTTTTAGCGCCTGTATCTTTACCTCCGTGACCGGCGTCTAGAACAATAGTAAACTTTTTTTGAGAAAATAATAAACTGGAAAACACCATTAAAAAGATGGCTGAAAATATTTTAAAATAAAATCTTTGCGGATTCATCTTGGATTTTTAAAAATTATATTAATTTTGAGCCCAAATTACAAGGAGATACCATTGCATAAAGCCCGCTTCAAAAATATATTACAAATTCCAATTATCCTAATTTTTAACAATTTTTTAGCACAGCGAAGTCCTGAAAATTTGTCACAAAATAAGATAGTTAGCGATACTATTTCCAAAAAAGACACCATTATAGTACAGCCTGAACCTTTATCTGATATTCTGAAAACAAAAGCGGAAAATATCAGAAGAGACTTTCCAAAAAAAATGATTTA
Source organism: Bacteroidota bacterium (assembly GCA_023458535.1). Lineage (GTDB taxonomy): Bacteria > Bacteroidota > Bacteroidia > Flavobacteriales > Weeksellaceae > Chryseobacterium. The sequence continues at coordinate 21,151 of JAEWYW010000007.1, read as the reverse complement.
TTTGAATAGGAAAGCACAGGTACGTTATCAGGACATGCAGATTGATGCCGATTACATCAGTATTGATGAGTCTAAAAATCTGATTTTTGCCAGGGGAAAACAAGATTCAACGGGGAGAATTATTGAGCCTGTACTCACCACTCAAGCGGGAAAAAAGTACGAAACGGATGAATTCAATTACAATTACAAAACCAAACAGGCCATTGCTTTCAATGCCAGAACGGAAGAAAGTGAAGGGGTAATTGTTGCTGATAAGACCAAAAAGTACAACGATTCCGTGTTCTTTATGAGACGTGGGAAATACACCACCGATGAGTATTTCATTAAGAAGAAAGATACAGTTGCCGATTATTATTTATTGGCACCACATATAAAACTCATCAAAGGTAAAAATAAATCTCAGGTAGTAACAGGGCCAGTGCAAATGTATATTGAAGAAGTTCCCACGCCTCTCATTATGCCATTTGCTATTTTACCTTTCTCAGATAAACGATCTGCGGGAATACTTATCCCCAGTTTTGGTGAAAGACAGGATGTAGGATTCTTTTTGAATGGTTTAGGATACTATCAGCCGATAGGTGAGCATTTTGATGTGAAAATTCTTGCTGATATTTATACAAAAGGAAGCTGGAATTTCCGACCAGAATTAAATTATACCAAGAAATACCGTTACAATGGTAATTTTTCAGCGGATGTAGGAACAACAGTTCGCGGAATAAAAGGGCTTCCAGATTATTCGAAATCGAATACCTATAGAATCGCTTGGCGTCATTCCCAAGATGCAAAAGCCAATCCTTTTCTTAATTTTTCTGCTTCCGTGGATATTGTGAGTACTAAGTTTTACAACAATACCATTAATAATAATTACATTTTTAATCAAAATGTTCTTAATACACAGCAAAATTCAACGATCAGTTTAACCAAACGTTTCTTGAATTTGCCAGTGACCATTACTGGAACGGCTTCCTACTCGCAAAATTTTGCAACAGGAAATGCAGATCTTCGTCTGCCTCAAATGAATGTTGCCATCAATCAGTTTTATTTATTCAAATCTAAAACAGGAATTAGACAAGGATTGTTAGAGAATATTACGGTAAATACTGGACTGAATCTTAATAACTATGTTCAAACCAATGATGGTGAGTTGTTCAAAAAAGAAATGTGGGATAAACTTCAAACGGGCGTTAAAAATAATATTCAGTTAGGAACCAACACTACAATTGCTAAATTCTTTACATTCAGTTTGAATGCTACTATAGACAATGCTTTAACCACTAAAACTCTTACCAAATCATACGACCCTATTGATAATCAGGTTGTCGATCAAATCAATAAAAAAGTAGCTGGGTATTCCACTTTTTCAACCAGTGCAAGCTTGCAAACTATTTTATACGGACAGGCCAACTTTAAAAAAGGTGCGGTTATAGAAGCCATTCGTCATATGGTGACACCAAGCATAGGATTTACATATTCGCCAGATTTTGGAGATCCTAAATTTGGATATTATAAGAACTATTACAACGCTTACGGAGCCGTAACGCCTTATTCTATATTTGATAAAGGAATTATCGGAACGCCTACAAGTGGAGAAGTGGGAGCAGTAAATTTTAGTATCGGGAATAATTTGGAAATGAAAGTACGATCCAAGACTGATTCTACTGGCGTGAAGAAAATTAAAATCTTTGAATCTTTAAATATTACCGGAGGTTATAATTTTGCAGCAAAAACACATCCGTGGTCGGTATTTTCAGTGAACGGACAGTCGTCTTTCTTTGATAATAAACTCAGCGTTAATACCAATTTGAGCATTGATCCGTACAGAATAGAATTTTTACCTGGTCAGGATACTGGTGTAAGAACCGAAGATTTTGGACATTTTAATCTACAATCATTCGGAATGCAAATGAGTTTTCCTTTAAGCAGTGAATTGTTTGGTTCTAAGTCGAAGAAAAAGAAACCTACTGAGGAAGATAAAAAAGATCTGAATGATCTAAATGATAATGATTTAAAAGAAGGAGACGAAAAAGAAAAAGAAGACAACAGCGATTTAGCGGCAAAATACTCTAAAAAAGGTGAAATTCGAAATGAAAATTACTATTTTGATGATGATAATTACGCCCGCTTCGAACAGCCTTGGACACTAAATTTAACAGCGAGTTACGCCTACACCAAAGCTTTGAGCCGTTTCGGCAGTAAAGTTGCTTCCATAGGTTTGGATGGCTCCATCAAACTTACTCCTTATTGGAACATTAATGGAAGCACACACTATGATGTGATCAGCAAAGAACTTGCTTACACCAGAATAGGTTTTACGCGAGATCAAAGAAGTTTTACCATTACTTTCAACTGGGTACCATTTGGTCAGTATAAGGTTTATGATTTCTTTATCGGTATAAAAGCCAACATTTTGCGAGACGCTTTAAAATACAAAGACAGAAGTTTCACGCAGCCTAATGCACCTTTCTAGGCTGTTGAATTTTATATTTTTAGTTTTATATTTGCACGAATTTTTAAATAAGTATCATGAAGAAAATTATATCTACAGAAAATGCTCCAGCAGCTATTGGACCATATTCACAAGCTAATATGGCGAACGGAATTCTATATATTTCTGGTCAGATTCCAACAGATCCTGCAACGGGTAAGCTGGTAGAAGGTATTGAGAAAGAAACACACCAAGTGATGAAAAACCTTCAGGCTATTCTTGCCGAGGCAGGGATGACTTTTAAGAATGTTGTAAAAGCAACAATTTTCCTTAAAAGTATGGACGATTTTGCGGTGATGAATGATATTTATGCTTCTTATTTAGATCAAGATGCTTATCCTGCGAGAGAAACAGTGCAGGTTTCTTGTCTTCCCAAAAATGTAGATATAGAAATCTCAATGATTGCCCATCAGGACTAATGAGTTTTTTAAGGAATACATTTGCGATAATTTTCGGTTTAGGCATCTCAGCGTTAATCATCACGCTGGGCATAAGAGCTAATCCTAAATGGGTGACATTTGAAGGTTTTACTCCATACGAGCAATGGGAGACTTTCTTGCACAGTGTTCAGCATGATAAAGGTTTTTTCTGGTTCCTGTTATTTATCTCCGGGTTTGCTGCTACTGTGGGTGGTGTTGCTACCGCAATTATTGTAAAGTATGCTAAAGTGGCGTATGCAATTTTAATAGGTTTCATCATGCTTTTTATTGCAATGTTGGATATTATTATTTTTCCTTATCATCCCACTTTCTATAAAATATGTATCTTCCTTACTTTCTTCCCTTTTTCTTGGATAGGCGGTAAAATTGTTGAAGTTTTATATGAACGCAAAAAGAAAAGAGAAAACATCGAAAGAATGAATCAAAACAAATAAAAAAAACGCTGCAGTTTGCAGCGTTTTTCTTTTTGTGAATATCCTTTGTTTTAAGGCATTTTAAATCCTTTTGTATAAATTCTACCATACTCATCTACAAATTTTACTTGTACATTACCTTGGTATTTTTCTAGAATTTTCTCTACGTCCTTCTGCGAGTTCACTGGCTTGCCATTAATTTCAATTACAATGTAGTTATCCACTACTCCAATTTTTGCCATCTCACTTCCTTCACTAACGTTTTTAGCTACCACACCGCTGTTCAAACCATAATCGGTCTTAAACTTTTCACTCAATGGTTCAAACTCAGCTCCAATTTTTTCGGTTACACCTAAATCTGCTTTTGATCTTGCGGAAGTGCCACCTTTTTGGTCTTTCAATACCACAGTTGTAACGTTTTCTTTACCATTTCTCAGATAAGTTACCTGAACTCTGTCACCCGGTCTTTTACTTCCAACAGACATGGATAGATCAGCAAAATCACTAATGTTAACATTATCAACTTTAGTTACAATATCTCCTTTCTTGATACCTGCGTTTTCCGCACCACTATTATCGGTTACACCAGTTACATAAATACCAGAACCATTTTTGATATTGGTTTTGTATTGTTGATTGTAAGCTGCTACTTGTCTGTCATCCGAAAGATCTAGAGAAGATATTCCTAAGAAACCTCTCTGTACAATACCAAATTTCTTAATATCCTCAACAACTTTTCTTGCTAGGTTCGCAGGAACAGCAAATCCATATCCTTGATAATAACCATTTGTGGAAGAAATTGCTGAGTTAATACCAATTAATTCTCCATTAACATTTACCAATGCACCACCGGAATTTCCTGGATTAATGGCTGCATCTGTTTGCAGGAAACTTTCAATAGGGTTGGTAGCTGTTCCTTGGCTCCCTAAAATACCAATTCCTCTGCCTTTAGCAGAAATGATACCCGCAGTTACTGTTGAGTTCAAACCTAACGGATTACCCACAGCGAGCACCCACTGGCCAACTTCCACATTGTCAGAATTCGCAAAATTTAAGTAAGGAAGTCCTTTTTCTTCAATTTTCAATAGGGAGATGTCGGTATTAGGGTCTGTCCCCACTAAGGTTGCGATATAAGATTTTTTATTGCTCAAAACCACCTCTAATTTATTCGCTCCTGCAACTACGTGGTTGTTGGAGATGATATATCCATCAGGTGATATAATCACTCCTGAACCTAAGCCAGAAGGCATGTTATCAGGTGTTCTCTGATTTTGTCTTTGTTGTCCTCTTCCACCTTGTGGTCCAAAGAAGAAATCAAATAAATCTTGTTCGGAAGCTCTTCCAGAAGATGATGATCTGCTTTGATAGTTTTTAATAGTAACCACAGCAGGTACAGTTGTTTTAGATGCTTTCACGAAATCATCACCCACAGCCGCTGTATTTAAGCCTACAAAAGAAGCATTGTTGGATGGTTTGAAAAAAGAATAATCCTCAGTCCCAGCATTCTTATCGAAATACTGTATCGCTCCAAAAGTGGTAGCACCAGACACAACCCCTACAAATGCAAATGGTAAAAGTTTTTTTAACGTGTTCTTCATTATATTTTCTTTCTTTTTATTTTATAATACTTTTAGTCGTAATCCTTTGAACAAATTTAATGCTAAATGAGTGTTGAATTCAAGTTAAAAGTTACAGATTTAACTAAAATTTAACAGCAATTGTGTGTTTTGATAGATTAACTGACAAAACGAGATGTATTATTATGAATAATTAAAAATTTATTAAACCAAAACTGCGCCATCATTACCTATTTTCTGTCAATTTAGCAGTTCGATTTTTTCAATGAGAAATTTTGTACCTTTGCACTTTAATTTTTCTCACTTAAACTGTTTATAGCATGCAACTGTACAACACCTTAAGCGCAGAAGAAAGAGCTCAATTAATTGATGAAGCTGGTAAGGAACGCCTTACATTGTCTTTCTATGCGTACGCCAATATTCAAGATCCCAAAAAATTTCGTGACGACTTATTTATAGCCTGGAATGCGCTTGATGCCTTAGGCCGTATTTATGTTGCTAAAGAAGGAATTAATGCTCAGATGAGTGTTCCTACCGAAAATTTTGAAGCTTTTAGAGCGACGCTTGAAGAATATGATTTTATGCGAGACATTCGTCTGAATGTTGCCGTTGAACAGGATAATCATTCTTTTTTAAAATTGACGATTAAGGTGCGCAATAAGATTGTTGCTGATGGTCTGAATGATGAAACTTTTGATGTAACAAATAAAGGCGTGCATTTAAAAGCAAAGGAATTCAATGAAATGCTTGAAGATCCCAATACGATTGTGGTCGATTTCAGAAATCATTACGAAAGTGAGGTAGGTCATTTTGAAGGCGCTATCACACCAGACGTAGAAAATTTCAGAGAGAGTCTACCTATTATTAACGATCAGTTACAGGATTTTAAAGAAGATAAAAATCTCTTGATGTACTGCACGGGTGGAATTCGTTGCGAAAAGGCAAGTGCTTATTTTAAACATCAGGGCTTTAAAAATGTTTTTCAATTAGAAGGTGGAATTATTGAATATACCCGCCAGATCAAGGAGGAAAATATAGAGAGTAAATTTATAGGTAAAAATTTCGTGTTCGACCATCGTTTGGGGGAACGTATTACCGATGATATCATTTCGCAGTGCCACCAATGCGGAAAACCTTGTGATAATCACACCAATTGCGCGAATGATGCCTGCCATCTTCTATTTATTCAGTGTGACGAGTGTAAAGCCGCTATGGAGAACACGTGTTCTTCAGAATGTTTGGAGACCATTCATTTGCCTTGGGAAGAGCAGGTTGCGAAGCGTAAAGGCTTGCAGGTGGGCAACAAGATTTTCAGAAAAGGAAAATCCGATGCGCTGAAGTTTAAGCAGTCGGGCGATCTGTCCACTCAAACTTTAGCCAAAGCTAAACCAGAATCAAAAGATATTCGTCAGAAACTAAAGCTTAAAAAAACCTTGATAGGTAAAGCAGAGCATTATTTCACCAAATCAAAAATCGCTCAGTTTGTTATCGAAAACAGTGAAATTTCGGTGGGGGATAAGGTGTTGATTTCCGGTCCGACAACTGGAGATCAAGAAGTTGTTCTAACAGAACTTTTCGCCAATGGAAATCCGTGTGAAACGGCAAAGAAAGGCGATCAGGTTACGTTTGAGGTTCCATTCAGAGTTCGATTGTCTGATAAATTGTATAAGATTTTACCTTCGGAAAATGCTTAAGCGATGGTAAAAGCAGAACTTAGAAATTTATATAAAGAGAAAAGAAAAGCCTTATCGAACGATGAGGTTTTGTCTTTGTCTGACCGAATTTTCAGCAATTTCATCTCATTTTTCAAGCCAAAATTGGGGGATAAGATTCACCTTTTTTTAAGCATTAAAAAATTTAACGAGGTGGATACTTCTCATTTTATTCAATACTGTTGGGAAAATGGTATCAGAATATACGTTCCTAAAATGAATGGTGACGTATTGATTTCCATTGAATTAACAACCGAAACCCAATTAATTGAGCATTCATGGGGAATTCTAGAGCCTGAAAGCAATGAAGATTCGGATATCGTAGATTTTGAGTATGTGATTACGCCGCTTCTGTATGCGGATTCCAAAGGAAATCGGGTGGGGTATGGAAAAGGTTTTTACGACCAGTTGTTTTCCACACTTCCAGATACTTGCCTAAAAGTTGGTGTCAATTTTTTTCCACCTAAAGAAGATATAGATAATGTTTGGGAGAATGATGTGCCTTTGGATTATCTCGTGCTTCCAACCGAGGTGGTGTCTTTTACAGGTTGTGTGTAAAAGTTGAGAAAATAAAACTTGAATTCTTTCTGTGGGTTCTGTGGTTTTGCAATAGATACCAATATATATTGCGCAAATTTTTCAAATTTTCCTATGGATTTTTTATTATTATCAAAATATTCCACATTGAATTTCGCGTAATCAATGGTATCTTTTCCGATTATTTCTTTAAAAACGTCGAGTTGATTTACTTTCGCATCTTTCACTTTAAGGCTGTCCATTTCTGAGAACATCTTTCTGAAAGTAAGTGAATCGGGTTTGTGGAAGTAGCTTTCCATTTGAGTATAAATAGCAGAATCTATCTGGGTATTTCTTTTGCCCGAGCGGTATAGATTTGCCAAATCCATTACTTCTTGAGTTTTCTGGAGTGTGATGGATTTGATGGCTTGCAAACTGTCCATCTGAACGGCAGGATAGCTTTTTTTGTTGTTGCTGTTTCTCAATTTATCCAAATCGCTCATTTCTACCTTGTTTTTCTTACAAGAAAACGCGGCGAGTACTATTAATAAAGAGAATAAAAGATTAATTAGTTTTTTCATTGCTATTAATTTTGAATTTAATTAATACGATCTTATCATTCTTATCCTTCTTCATTTCAATTACATTCAAGTTTTTAAGAGAAGTGGTAGGTGTCGTAACTAAGGTGATGTATTTTTGCTTGGTAAGTGTTTCTAGTCCGTATATTTCACTATCAAATACTTGATATATGGCTGCGTCGGTTCTAATTAGAGACTCCAATTGGCTTCTTTTCTGCAGCAGTTGAGCGTTTTGTTCATCCTCATTTCCCTTTAAATCTTTCTTGGAGAAATATAAAACAGCCATTTTGTAGTCATCTGGGTTCAGTTCGATGGTTTCTTCTTTTGGAGCATTTTCGAGATTCCTGCTTATAGTAAGGTTTTCATACACAGGTGATGAAATTTCCATTCGCAGAATTTTATCTTTAGTAGGATAATTAAAGCATTCACCCTGTTTTATTCTGTAGAAAAGAGGAGATTCATTTTCTTTAATTACTTTAATTTCCAGTTCATTCTGAATAGGTGAGTTTCTATCGGCATCTTTGAAACAGTAAGTATATGTGGTATCAAAAATTTTATCTTTAAAACCTAAAATACCCACTAAAACTACTAAAATAGATGAAATTGTCGCCCAAGCATACTTTTTTATGCCATATGATGACTTTTGTACATCTGTATTTTCTTTAATTTTTGGAGAAGTTGTATTTTCATTAACTGTCTGATTTTCAAATATTGAATTTTGTAAATCACCTTTTTCTACCTCAAATTCCTGTGTTTTTTGGGTAGAAATTGGTTTTTCTTGATTTTTATCTTCTTCAATACTTACAATTTCCTCTTCATCATCACTTTGTTCATCTGGTTCTAAATCATCGCTCAACAATTCGTTGGCAAAAAGGTGTTGTTTTTTAAAGTCGTACCATGAGCTATAACCTGCATAAATACTCAATAAATTGAGCATATCGATGCGTGGTAATTTTGTTACTGGTGAATTCTTAAAGTAGGTGTAGAAAGATTTTTCAGAAATATTTCCTTTAGCTTTTTTTCTTAAATCCTCTTGAAAATATATGATGTCGATACCTTTCCATTTTGAAATATCATCATAGGAAGGTGTGTTTTCTTTCAAAAATTCAGCTTGAACCTTATTTTTAAGTTGTTCGAAGTGTAATAAGTCTAAATCTGTCAACGAAGTATATTTATTTAAAATGCTGAAAATCAGTTATTTTAATTTGTAAAACTATTTTACAAATGTATTACAATTATTTTTCTTAGACAAATTTGATGCTTGCCATACCTTTGTCTTGTTCAAATGAAGTACACACTACAACTGAACAACTAATTGAGAAACAAATATAACATTTAACAAGTTAAAATTTAATTTATTTATTATGAAAAAGTCATTATTCGTAGCTGGTATCGCTGCTTTAGCTCTTGTAGCATGTAAAAAAACTGAAACTACTGACACTACTAACGCTGCTGATTCTACTGCTGTAGCTGCTGTTGATTCTGCTGCTGTTGTAGCTGATTCTGCTGCTACTGTTGTTGATTCTGCTGCTGCTGTAACTGTTGATGCTGCTAAAGATGCTGCTGCTGCTACTACTGCTGCTGGTGCTGATGCTGCTAAAGAAACTGCTAAAGCTGCTGGTGATGCTGCTAAAGGAGCTGCTGATGCTGCTAAAGATGCTGCAAAAGACGCTAAAGATGCTGTTAAAGATGCAACTAAAAAATAATTAATAACCCAGTTATTAATAGTAATGCCACTCTTTTGAGTGGCATTTTTTATTGATGTAATAAATAAATGATTAGTTCATTTTTTGCCTCAGAGCTTCATAACACGTAATTGCCACTGCATTACTTAAATTCAAGGAATCAATACTGCCAACCATCGGTATAAGAGTATTTTGCCCTTTACCATTCCAGAAGGTGCTCAATCCGGAATGCTCGGTTCCAAACAATATTGCAGATTTGATTTTGAAATTCCTTGTCTGTAAATTATTTGAACTATCATCCATAATGGTGGTGTAGATATTAAATTCATTTTTTTGTAGGAAATCATAGGTTTCTTCATTATTCGACTGATAAATATTCATTCCAAAAAGACATCCCACGCTTGACCTGATAACATTAGGATTATAAAAATCCGCTTTAGCATCAGTAACTATCAAAGCTTCAACTCCAAAAGCTTCGCAGCTCCGTAAAATTGCGCCCAAATTTCCTGGTTTTTCTACACCTTCTACAATGATAACGGTTGCATTTGTAGTCGGTTTGTAACTTGAAATGGTTTTATCCTGAGCTTTATATACGCCAATGATCCCTTCTGAACTTCCTCGATACGCTAATTTTTCGTAAATTTTATCAGAAATAAGATGTATTCTTCCACCTTTCGGAAGTGTTCCTTTAAAAATAGATTCACAAATGAAAAATTCAACGGCTTCGAAATGAAACATAATGGCTCGCTCATTTTCTTGCTGACCTTCCACGACAAATAAATCAGACTTTTTTCTGAATCGGTTATCGGAAATTAATTTCGTAAGGTTTTTAATTTTCTCGTTTTGGAAACTTTCTATCATCATGGGGCAAAAGTAGGAATTTGAATTTTAGTTTTCTTCATTTAGAGATTGATCAATAAGGCTCTGAGGGAGTTCTTTTTTGTTTTTAATGCCTAAAGATTTCAGTTTCTGGGTTTGCAAAATCAGATTGTCTCTTCCATGCGTAAGTTGTGAGAATGCATCGTGATAAGAAGATTTCGCCTGATCCAGATTTTTCCCAATTTTCTCAAGATTATCTATAAATAAGGTGAATTTATCGTAAAGTTTTGATCCTCTTTCTGCAATTTCTAGTGCATTTCTGTTCTGATGTTCACGTTTCCATAAGTCAGCAATCAATTTTAAAGAGGTTATTAAATTGCTGGGATTTAACAATAATATTCTGCGTTCGTAGGCATAATTCCATAGGTTTTGGTCGGATTGCATAGCCGCAATGTAGGCAGGTTCGCTTGGAATAAACATCATTACAAAATCTAACGATTTACCATAATCATCATAGGCTTTCTGGCTTAGTTGCTGAATATGGTTTTTAATAGATTGTAAATGTTGGTTGGTTTTCATCTTATAAATCTCTGCATCGGTCTCGTCCACCATAGATGTGAAAGCGGTAAGCGATACCTTAGAATCAATGATGACATTTCTCTCGTCAGGGTATTTGATAACTGCATCTGGACGCATTTTTTTTCCTGAAAATTCCGAATATAGCGCTTTATTATCTTCATTTTTTAGCTCATGTTCTAAAAAATATTCTCTACCTTTTACCAATCCTGACTTTTCAAGAATGTTTTCAAGAATCATTTCACCCCAGTTTCCTTGGGTTTTGCTTTCACCCTTTAATGCCTTGGTTAATTTTTTAGCATCTTCGGAAATTTGCTGGTTGAGTTCAGCAAGTTCTTTTACTTTTTCAGCCAGTGAAAAACGTTCTTTATTTTCGGTGTCGTAGGCTTCATTCACTCTGTTTTTGAGTTCGGTTAGTTTTTCCTGAAAAGGTTCTAAGATGGTTTTAAGTTGGTTTTGATGAAGGCTTGAATATTTTTCCGATTTTTCCTCCAGAATTTTGTTGGCGATATTTTCAAATTGAAGTTTAGATTCCTGCTGAATTTTAAGAAGTTCGTTTTTTTGTAATTCTAGGCTTTCTTGTATATGCTGATTTTTAATTTTAAGTTCGGTATTTTCCTGCAAAATATCCTGCTTTTCAAATTGTAAACTTTCAATGATTTGTACTTGCTTTTTATTATGAATTTTTAAATCCTGAAATTGTTGCAACAAGGAGTTGTATTCGGAAGAAAGTTTGATGTAATCTGTCTGATGAATATGTACAAGTTCTGATAGTTGTTTGGAGTTCTGCTTTTCTGAAATCACTGCATTTTCAGACTCTAATAATTTCTGTTGAAGATTTTCCAAGTCGGATTCTTGCTTAATGACTTGACTATTCAAATCTGAATATTCATTTCTTGAAACACTGGAATTTTTGAAATAGAAAAACATTAATACTCCACCAATGACAAGACCGATTAAAAAATAGATTAGCTCCATTTTTCAAAAATACGAAACAAAGTTTCAAAATCTTTTGCAAACTGAGACGAAGTTTTATATTTGTGGAAAATTATCAGATCAATGTTAAGTTTTCTAACAATAGGTCCTTTCACAGTATTCTTTCTAGGCGCAGCATATCTATTTTTGTTTGCGTCGGGAATTCATCTTACGCTTAAAAATAGGTATGGTATTGTGGGATTTTTAACGTTGCTCATTTTTCCTGTCATAGGATCAGTGGTGATGATTATTCAAGAGCTGGCTAAAAATAAAAAATCAATAGATAATGATATCTAAGGATTTTCTCTGGCTACTTTTGCATGATTGGGAAGATAGGTAGGTAATGCTGCAGAACCGTACCACTTGAAGATTTCATAATCAAAAATTCCTGCTGCTACAGCAGGGTCTGTTTTTACCCAAGTTTCTGCTGTATCTTTAGCATCTGTATTAAAAATAAACATTCCACGATAGTCTCTTGCATTTTTCTCTAAAAATGGACCAGCAACGGTTACTTTCCCTTCTTTAGCGAGTTTCCCGATATTCTCCATATGCCCTTTCATGAGTTCAGAAACTTTATTTTTGTCTTCTATTTTTGTTGTTCCTGTTGTGAGCATTACAATGAAATATGTTTTCATGCCATATTGGTCTGCCTTTAAAGAGTCTGCTAATTTTTTATTGAATGCTGAAGTTGAAACCTCTGAATGATTATTTGTTGCTGAAATACCTGGCTTCCCAGGTTCGCCGTCTTTTCCCCTGCTAATAACACATGAAGTTAAAAATGAGAGTATAAATATTGTAATTGCGAAATTTCTCATGCTTTAGTCTTTAATTCTTAAAAATTCTTTTGCCAGTTCTATCATCTTCGGATCTCCTGTGTATTTCCCTTTTTCATCGGATAATTTAACAGTTGGAATCCACTCTTTATTTTGAGCTTGTACACCAATAAGCTTCATTACAATATTCATAGGTTTCAAGCCGACGTCATTGGTTAAGTTTGTGCCAATACCAAATGATATTCCTATTTTCCCTTGACAATATTTGGTGATTTCATCTACTTTTTCAAGATTCAAGCCATCAGAAAAAATGATGTATTTATAAAGAGGGTTAATACCATTATTGTTATAATGAGAAATTGTTTTATCTGCAAACTCCAAAGGATCGCCACTGTCATGCCGAACACCATCGAATAGTTTGCTGAATTTTTTATCGAACTGACGGAAGAAAACATCCGTGGTGTAAGTGTCCGAAAGTGCCACCCCAAGATCTCCTCTATAAACATCCACCCAATGCTCAAGTGCCAACGAATTGGCCATTTTAAAACCGAATTCGGCACCGTGAAACATGAACCACTCATGAGCATGCGTTCCGATTGGCTTTACTGAATATTTCATCGCAAAATGAATGTTGGATGTGCCTATAAATGTGGAGTCCTTTTTCTGTGTTAATGCCTCCATTACCAGATTCTGAACTTTATACGAATGTCTTCTCCTTGTTCCAAACTCCGCAAAGGTAACCCCTAGAGCATTCAGTTGTTGAGCTTTTTCTAATGTTTTTTGAACTACGGATTCGTTTGAATCGCGCTCCATATGCTTCATTTCATAATGCAGTTCACTTATTAATGCTAACAATGGGACTTCCCATAGAATTGTTCTGTACCAAAGGCCTTCTACGCTTACCTTTAATTCTTCATCTGTCTGTTCAATTTTTACTTCTGAAGGATCGTAGTGATAACCTTCTAAAAAGTCTAAATAAGGTAAATCCAGATAAGGACAGGTTTCTGCGAGGAATTTTTTTTCGTCTTTTGTGAGTTTGAGTTCCGCCATTTTGTTAATGGCATTTCGTAGTGCTTCAGCAAAACCTTCAGGAAAAGTATGTTTCCCACGATTGATAAATTCATATTTTACTACCGTACTAGGAAAAAGCTTTACCACGGCATTCTGCATGGTTATCTTATAAAAATCGTTATCAAGTATTGATTTTAGGAGAATATCGGACATGTTTTTTTTACAAATTTAACTAATCCACCATCAAAATTTTCAAATTTTTTAAGTTTTCTAGCAAAGGAAATACTCAGTTTTATTTTTGATAGCTCTGTTATATTTTGTTAAGTTTGCAAAATGAGGAGTTTTTGGATAATTTTATCAGTCTTTTTTGGGGTTTGTGCCATATATCTTTTAATAATTCTGCAAAAAACTGATGGTGACTTTACCTATATTTTGGATGACGCATATATACATTTATCTGTTGCTAAAAATTTTTTTGAGCACGGAGTTTGGGGCATCACTAAATATCATTTTTCATCCACCTCTTCTTCTCCTTTGTACACATTTCTGCTCAGTGTGCTAATTGGCTTGTTTGGGGATTTTAAAATTATCCCTTTAATTTTTAATATTGGAGTTGGTGTGCTCATTGTTTATCTTTTGTATCGGTATTTTCAGCGGTATTTTAAAAATGGTTTACATCTTATTTTAATAATATTATTTGTTTTATTTTTTTCAGTGATCCATGTGCAGATTTTCACTGGCATGGAACATCTGTTACATGTTTTATTAATTGTGATTAATGTATATGCTTACCAGAGGTGGAGTGCCGTAAAATTTATCAATGGTAAATACGCCATAACGTTTTTTATTTCTTTGAGTTTTCTAGGACTTGTAAGGTTTGAGAGCATGTTCTACATTGTATCTGTAGCATTTGTTTTATTTTTATTACGATATGTTAAGCTAGGGTTAGCAACGCTATTTTTTGGTTTTTTACCCATTGCTGTGTTTTGTTACTTTAACTATCAGCAAACTGGTTACTTTTTTCCCAATTCTGTAGTGGTTAAAGGCATGACTTTGGAATTTGGTTCAAGCTTTTTCTATGATGTGCTACAATTATTGAAGAACAACATCCTTTTAAACAGAACATTTTATAAAATCGCTTTTGTTCCTCTCGTATTATCATTATATATACTCATCAGAGATTTCAAAGTTGATAAAAATTACAAAAATGTATTGGTCAGAAATTCTTTGCTCATTTGTTGGATACTTACATGTTTTTTGAATTTTTTATTTGGTCGATTTAATAGTGTTTTCCGTTACGAAGCATATCTCTTGGTCTCATTTTGTATGATTATACTTCCAAAATTAAGATTTCTATCATTAAACTCACTTAAAAGTGAAAAGATGATTGTAGCATTAATTGCATTAAACCTTGTTTTATGTCTGTACAAAATAGAGTTTTCAAACAGATTACTCTTGAATGGTTCCGCAAATATTTATGAACAACAAATACAGTCTGCAAGATTTCTAAATAAGTATTATAACAATTCGAAAGTTGTTGCAAATGATATTGGAGCCATTTGTTATTATACGGATATTCAATTATTTGATGTAATGGGATTAGGGTCTAAAGAAATGGTTAGATTTAAAATAAACGACAGGCCTTTTGATGATGCTTCAAAGAAATTCATAAAAGAATATGCAAATAAGCACAACTATAAATTAGCAATAGTATATGATGACTGGTTGTACGAGGCAATTCCGGAAAACTGGCGCAAGGTCGGAACTGCAAAAATTGATAATGTAATAACTGCGGCCAGTAATACTGTTTCTTTTTATGCTATTGATCCAAATATCAAAGAACAATTAAAGAATAATATTAAAAATTTTGAGTGGAATAAAAATGTTGTTATTACGACATTTGACTAAACTGTAAATTAAAAATTAGGTACTTTTCTCATATAATTTTTAACATTGATTCTCTAACAGCGTCAATATTGGGAACGTCTTTGTCGCAATTTTGTTCGTACTCCGGTGCTTTTTCTTTAATGAAGGCATTATAATCGATGCAATCCTTGAAAATATTGAATTTCTTATTTTTTACATCCCAAACAACGCCTTTCAAGTTATTTAATTTATAAGTTTTACTACCGCTGATGGGTAAACCATTGTCAAATGCAGTTTTTGTCCATACATTTCCAAATACAGCTTCTGTATATATATATATATATATATAATGATCTCCTTCAAATAGCACTTTTGTAAACATATTTTCAAGTGGATTGTATTCCGTACCGTCACCTTTTTCAGAATATTTCATAATAGAACCAAGCTTAAAATATAATTCTTGATGATAAACAATTGCAAATGCCTTCCTGATTTTTGAATCTTTTGATTTTTCAAAAAAGAAGCAAAATTGCTCATTATCATCTACCAGCTCATTATTTAAACTGTGAGTCCCTTTTTTTGTGATTTCAAAATTATAGTTGGGTTTCCTATTGATGAAATCCTGCATTGTTGTGTAGATGCCTTCTGGAAAATCTGTTTGCATAGAATTCAATTTCTGCGAGAGAAGAAGATGTATAGGGAGGAAGAATATTATTAATAAAGTAGGTAGTTTCATGTCACAGATATTTTTTTCAAAAATAGAAAACTTTTACATTTAAATATTGGAAATATAATAATTAAAAAAATATAACTGCTTGTCAATTAAAAAATTATTCTTATTTTTGCACCCTGAATTATAATATAAAAGCAATTAAATGCCTACTATTCAACAATTAGTAAGAAAAGGAAGAGCCACGCTTGCCAAGAAGAGCAAATCGGCTGCCCTTGATTCTTGTCCACAAAGACGAGGAGTATGTACAAGAGTATATACTACTACACCTAAGAAACCTAACTCTGCACTTAGAAAAGTTGCAAGGGTAAGACTTTCTAATGGTAAGGAAGTTAACGCCTACATCCCGGGCGAAGGACATAATCTTCAAGAGCACTCGATAGTATTGGTAAGAGGCGGAAGGGTGAAAGACCTACCGGGAGTACGTTACCACATCGTAAGAGGTGCATTAGACACCGCTGGTGTTAATGGAAGAACACAAAGAAGATCTAAGTATGGAGCTAAGAGACCAAAACCAGGTCAGGCGCCAGCTGCAACAGGTAAGAAAAAATAATCATTAAATAAGGTACAATAGCAATGAGAAAGACAAAAGCGAAAAAAAGACCGTTGTTACCAGATCCGAAATTTAATGATCAATTGGTAACAAGATTCGTAAACAACCTAATGTTAGACGGTAAGAAATCTATAGCATTCAAAATTTTTTATGATGCATTAGATATCGTTGAAAATAAAAAAGGAGATAACGAAAAAACATCTCTAGAAATCTGGAAAGATGCATTAACAAACGTTATGCCTCACGTAGAAGTACGTTCTAGAAGAGTAGGAGGAGCTAATTTCCAAATCCCAATGCCAATCAGAGCTGATAGAAAAATTTCTATGGCAATGAAATGGTTAATTAAGTACTCTAAAGCAAGAAATGATAAATCTATGGCTCAGAAATTAGCTGCAGAAGTTATCGCTGCTGCTAAAGAAGAAGGTGCTGCATTTAAAAAGAAAACAGATACTCACAAAATGGCAGAAGCTAACAAAGCTTTCTCTCACTTTAAATTTTAATTAAGACAATGAGTAGAGATCTTAAATTAACAAGAAATATTGGTATCGCAGCACACATCGATGCTGGTAAAACAACTACAACAGAACGTATTTTGTTCTATTCTGGTAAGAACCACAAAATTGGGGAAACTCACGAAGGTGCTTCTACTACCGACTGGATGGAGCAAGAAGCTGAAAGAGGTATTACTATTACTTCTGCAGCGGTTACCGTAGATTGGAAATTCCCAACTGAGCAGGGTAAGCCACTTCCAAACGCAAAAGATTATCATTTCAATATCATCGATACACCAGGACACGTTGACTTCACAGTAGAGGTGAACCGTTCTTTAAGAGTATTGGATGGTCTTGTATTCTTATTCTCGGCAGTAGACGGTGTTGAGCCTCAGTCTGAAACCAACTGGAGACTTGCTGATAACTACAAAGTTCCAAGAATGGGATTTGTAAACAAAATGGACAGACAGGGAGCTGACTTCCTTAATGTTTGTAAGCAAGTAAAAGAAATGTTAGGTTCTAACGCAGTTCCTATCGTTTTACCAATTGGTGAAGAGGCAGATTTTAAAGGTGTGGTTGATTTAGTGAAAAACAGAGCAATCGTTTGGCATGATGACAACTACGGATCTACTTTTGATATTGTTGATATCCCTGCAGCAATGCAAGATGAAGTAAAACAATACAGAGGACAATTAATCGAAGAAATTGCTGCATACGACGAAAATCTTCTTGAGAAGTTTATGGAGGACGAAAACTCTATTACAGAAGAAGAAATTCATGCTGCATTAAGAGCTGCTACTTTGGATATGAGCATCATTCCAATGACTTGTGGTTCTTCATTCAAAAATAAAGGGGTACAGTTCATGTTAGATGCTGTTTGTCGTTACCTTCCTTCTCCAATGGATAAAGAAGCAATCGATGGTACAGATCCTAAAACAGACTTGCCTATTACAAGAAAGCCTTCAGTAAGTGAGCCATTTGCAGCTTTAGCATTTAAAATTGCAACTGACCCATTCGTAGGTAGATTAGCATTCTTCAGAGCTTATTCTGGTAGATTAGATGCTGGTTCTTATGTTTTGAACACAAGATCTGATAACAGAGAAAGAATCTCTCGTATCTTCCAGATGCACGCTAACAAGCAAGAGCCTATCGAATACATCGAGGCTGGAGATATTGGTGCGGCAGTAGGTTTTAAAGATATTAAGACAGGAGATACATTATGTGACGAGAAGAATCCAATCGTTCTTGAATCAATGGTATTCCCAGATCCAGTTATCGGTATCGCAGTAGAACCTAAAACTAAGGCAGACCAAGATAAATTAGGTGTAGCTTTATCTAAATTAGCTGAAGAAGATCCAACTTTCCAAGTGAAAACGGATGAGGCTTCAGGACAAACAATCATCTCTGGTATGGGTGAGCTTCACTTAGATATCATTGTAGATCGTTTGAGAAGAGAATTTAAAGTAGAAGTTAACCAAGGACAACCTCAGGTTGAATATAAAGAAGCTCTTACAGCATTAGCTAACCACAGAGAAGTTTACAAAAAGCAGTCTGGTGGTAGAGGTAAATTCGCGGATATCGTATTTACCATCGGTCCAGCTGATGAAGGTAAAACAGGTCTTGAATTCGTTAACGAAATTAAAGGTGGTAACATTCCTAAAGAATTTATCCCTTCAGTAGAGAAAGGATTCAAGGAAGCTATGAAAAACGGTCCATTGGCAGGTTTCGAAGTTGATGCAATGAAAGTTACTCTTAAGGATGGGTCTTTCCACGCGGTTGACTCGGATCAGTTGTCTTTCGAATTGGCTGCTAAAATGGGATTCAAAGAAGTTGGTAGAGCTGCAAAAGCTGTTATCATGGAGCCTATCATGAAACTTGAAGTAGTAACACCTGAAGAATACATGGGAGATATCGTTGGTGACCTTAACAGAAGAAGAGGTACTGTAAACGGTATGGATGACAGAAATAACGCTAAAGTTATCAAGGCATTCGTTCCACTTTCTGAAATGTTTGGTTATGTAACTACATTAAGAACATTATCTTCTGGTAGAGCAACATCTTCTATGGAATTCGAAAAATACGAAGCTGCTCCTCAGAACATCGCTGAAGACGTAATCGCTAAAGCTAAAGGTTAATTTTAAATTAGATTAAAATGTCACAAAGAATCAGAATAAAACTTAAGTCTTACGATTATAATTTGGTGGATAAATCTGCTGAGAAAATCGTAAAAACGGTAAAAGCAACTGGTGCTGTTGTAAACGGACCCATTCCTTTGCCAACGAACAAGAGAATCTTCACAGTATTGAGATCTCCGCACGTTAACAAGAAAGCTAGAGAGCAGTTCCAATTATCAGCTCATAAGAGATTGATGGATATCTACTCTTCATCTTCTAAAACTGTTGATGCTCTTATGAAATTAGAGCTTCCTTCAGGAGTAGACGTAGAAATTAAAGTGTGATTTATTCCACTGGCTATGATAGAAAATCCCCTTTCGAAAGAGAGGGGATTTTTTATTGTTATTTAGAATCATTTTAAACAACATGATTTATTTCATCTTTTAATTTTATTTAGAATTATTAAAAATAATTATTTTTGGTGAAATTTAAAAAATCAATGAAAAAATTAACTACAATCTCTCTTCTGGTATTGGGAGCTGTAACGATGCAAGCACAACATGAAAATAAAACTTTAGATTCTCTAAAACATAAAAAGATTGAAGAAGTTGAACTCTTTGGTACCGCCAAGACGCAACCTGAAGGTCTTGAAGTCATTACTAGGCTTCCACTCAAAACCCGAGATCAGATTCAAAGCATTTCTGTGATTTCCCATAAAGTAATAGAAGATTTAGGTGGTCTTACTGTAACGGATGTTGCTAAAAATGTACCTGGTGTAACACAGTTTGGCAGCTATGGAGGTACTAAGGAAAGTATGTCTATTAGAGGATACAGAGGGGTGCCGGTACTTAAAAATGGTGTGATGATGGATTCTGATTTTAGAACTGGATCAATGCTTACAGATATGCAGGGCGTAGAAAATATACAGGTGATAAAAGGCTCGGCTGCAGTAACGCAAGGGATTGGTAATGGTTTGGGCGCTGCTGGTGGAGTAATTAATATTGTTACTAAAACTCCTCAATTTGTAAATAAAGGAAGTGTTAATTTTAGATATGGCAGTTGGGACTTTTATAGACCATCATTAGATTTTCAAAGGGTGCTTGATTCAAAAGGGCAGGTGGCAGTAAGGTTTAACGGCGCTTATCAGAACAATAATTCGTTTAGAGATTATGTTTCGACGGAAAGAATTTATGTAAACCCTTCCGTAGCTTTCAGACCAGATGATAAGACAGAAATTGTAGTAGAAATGGATTATATGCATAATAACACAACCCCAGACAGAGGAACAGTAAACCTTGCTAAAGGGGATGTAAATGCATTATATGAAATGCCTAAGGGTAAATTTCTAGGTTTTGCAACAGATAATGTTGAGGTTAGTACTTTTAATTTTTCAACATCCGTCACAAGAAAACTCACAGATAAGCTAAAATTAAGAACTGCTTTTATCAACTCTTCATACAATACAGATAATGTCGGTGCTTCCCTGGCTCCCATAGATTCTAAAAACCCAAACGAATTTAGAAACAGAAGTTTGTCAAAAAGTGAAAGACAAGATATAAATAAGGTTTTTCAGGTGGATTTCATAGGTCAAGATCTCAAAACTTTCGGAATTAAACATACATTTCAATTAGGTTTCGACTGGAAAGAGTCTGATGTTACCACCACATCTTACATCTCTAAGGTTGTAGATCAAATCAATGTATTGGATGATATTAACCCGTAGTGCATTATCACGCGAGATTTATTTTTAAGTTGTTTATATTTCTGCCGAAAAGAAATTTATTCAGATATTGAATAGTTGTAAGTGTAGCTATTTTAGCCAAAATTCTGGTTTTAA
>JAEWYW010000006.1 GCA_023458535.1 Bacteroidota bacterium | reverse complement strand
GCAGCGGCAATAAAATCAAGATTTTTAGCTGCAGTTTCCATCTCTTTTTGCTTTTTCTCAATTAGCTTTTCTAAATCATCGCTGTTATAATTGGCTTTTGTTTCGGCCACCTTTTGAAGGATTTCTTTTTGGGTATATTTTTCGTCTGGGAAATCTTTGCTTCTGCCTACCAAATTTTCTGAAATCTTTTTATTTAAGGCTTTAGGAACTAAATTATTTGCTTTGTTGTATTCTTCCTGCTTAGCTCTACGGTAGTTGGTTTCGTCAATGGTTGCCTGCATCGATTTTGTGATCTTATCAGCATACATAATCGCTCTACCATTAATATTTCTTGCCGCTCTACCGACAGTTTGTATCATCGATCTGCGACTTCTCAGCATTCCTTCCTTATCAGCGTCCAAAATAGCGACCAAAGAAACTTCTGGTAAGTCAAGTCCTTCACGCAATAAGTTGACGCCTATAAGCACATCAAATAGTCCTAAACGCAGATCCTGCATGATTTGTATTCTCTCAAGTGTTTCTACATCAGAGTGAATGTATCTTGTACGGATCCCAAATTTGGTGAAGTATTTTGTAAGTTCCTCCGCCATTTTCTTGGTGAGTGTTGTCACCAAAACCCTTTCATCCAACTCCGCTCGTTTTTGAATTTCCTCCATTAAATCATCAATTTGATTCACTGTTGGTCGAATTTCAATGATAGGATCTAAAAGACCAGTCGGACGAATAATCTGCTCGATGTAATCGCCACCTGTTTTTTCCAATTCATAATCTGCCGGTGTTGCCGAAACGTAGATGACCTGATTTTGCATGCCTTCAAACTCCTCAAATTTCAGCGGACGATTGTCCATAGCAGCAGGCAAACGGAATCCATATTCAACCAAAGCTTCTTTCCTGCTTCTGTCTCCGCCATACATGGCGTGGACCTGTGGTACCGTTACATGGCTTTCATCAATTACCATTAAATAATCCTTAGGGAAATAATCCAACAAGCAGAATGGTCGGGTTCCTGGTAATCTACCGTCCATATATCGGGAGTAATTTTCAATCCCGGAACAGTAGCCAAGTTCTTTAATCATTTCCAAATCGAGCTCAGTTCTTTCCTGAAGACGCTTGGCTTCTAGTGGTTTTTCAATGGAATTAAAGAAATCAACTTGTTTTACCAAATCATCCTGAATTTCACGAATTGCTCCGTTCATGGTATCTTTTGTGGTAACGAAAAGATTGGCAGGATAGATTTGTATGTGGTCGAAATTGGACGTTACATTTCCTGATACAGGATCAAAACTTTGAATTTTTTCAATCTCATCACCAAAAAACTGCACTCTTACAGCATTGTCGGAATAAGCAGGAAAAATATCTACCACATCACCTTTCACCCGAAAAGTTCCTCTCTGAAAATCATTTAAAGTTCGTGCATAGAGTGCATTTACTAATGAATGAAGCAACGCCGTACGGGTTACCTTTTCGCCAACTCCTATTGTAATTAAAGACTTATGAAATTCTGTTGGGTTTCCGATACCGTAAATGCAGGAAACCGAAGCTACAATTAAAACATCTCGTCTTCCTGAAAGCAGACTTGCAGTTGCAGAAAGTCGTAATTTTTCAACTTCTTCATTGATGCTTAGATCTTTCTCAATATAAGTTCCCGTGGTAGCAATATAAGCTTCTGGTTGGTAATAATCGTAATAACTCACAAAATATTCCACGGCATTATCTGGAAAAAACTCCTTGAACTCCATGAATAACTGAGCAGCAAGTGTTTTGTTATGAGCCAACACCAACGTGGGCTTTTGGATATTATTCACCACATTCGCCACTGTAAAAGTCTTACCAGAACCCGTTACACCCAAAAGGGTTTGGTATTTTTCACCTATTTCCAGGCCGTGGGTAAGTTTCTGTATTGCTTGTGGTTGATCGCCAGTAGGTTGGTATTCAGATTGAAGTTTGAAATTCATGTAACAAAGTTATGAAAGAATTTATTTTTTCTATTCATAAATAATTGTTAAAGGAAAAAGCGTTGTCAAGTTTCAAAACTTTGACAACGCTAAGCAATTATTCAAACTGCATTGTTAAAGGAAACTTAAAAGCAGCTTTTACATTTTTACCGTCTTTTTGTGCGGGAATCCATTTTTCAACATTCGCAATTTTTTCGACAGCTCTTTTGGTTTCATTTCCAAAAGCCACATTATTGCTGGAAACGTCTACATTTTCCACAACTCCTTCGGCATTGACTGTAAATTTTACCTCAGCTCTTACAATTTTTGAAGGTGAGTCTTTTGCAATATTAACTTTAGAATTATCAAATTCTTTCACAAATAATTCACGGAATTTACCTATACCACCAGGATAGCTAGGTGCTACATCTGCATCATTTTTTTGAACATTTTTTTCTTCTGGCACAGGAGGTGTCTGTTCTTTTGGTGGAGTTGGTGATTTTTCAGGCTTGGTAGGTCTTACAGTATCTGTCTTAATTACCGCTGGCGAAGTTGGGGTTTCAACTTTTTCAAAGATTTTTTCTGATACAGATTGTGCGACATTTCTCGCTTCCTGTTTTTCATTCAAGGTTTTATGAGAAGGTTGAGTTGAAGAAGAAGTGACAGCAGTTGCGCTAACTTTTTGAACTGTAAAAAATGCAATACCTGCAAGTAAAGGAAGGCTGAGTGCATTTTTCCATTTTCCGATAGGATTTTTTCTTTTGGACATCATAATAATTCGTTTTTTGGTGTTGTTAAAATAAAAGTGATTACTGAAATTAAATTTTTGTTGAAACTCAATTTCACTAAGGATTAAATGTTGATAATTTTTTATGTCTTTTGAGGTGTTGATTACTGTTTCATCTGCAGAAAATTCATGATTATCCACCAATGCTTTTTTATATAAATAAACTGCTGGATTGAACCACATCACAATTTTACATATTTCTACAAATAACAGATCTACAGAATGTTTGGACTTGATGTGATTTTTTTCATGAAGAAAAATAGCCTCGTTCATTTTACCATCTGTAAAATAAATTTTGCCTATGTATAGGGTATTTAAAAAACTAAATGGAGAAATCACTTTTTCCAGAATTTTGGTTTTGATTCCCTTGTAGATGATAGTCTCACCCTTCAAGGAGTTCATTTTTACAAATCCGAAAACGAGTTTGAATAGCATAAAAAAACTTCCTACGGCATATAAAACTAAAATTATAGTTTGCCAGTTTATCTTCGTTTCCATCAACGCTTTTTCATTGGTTTTGGCATCCGAATTCAATGTAAGCAGTTCTGGTTGTCCTACAATAATTTCAGGTTGAACTTCAATTTTTATTAAAGGCAAAACAAAACTCAACATTAAACTGGAGAGCAAATAAAACCTGTTAAATCTAAACGTTTTTTCTTTCTCCAAAAACAAATAGTAAAATACTATAAATAAACTTGATGCAAGGATGGTTTTTAGTACATACGTTTCCATAAGGTTAGTCTTTAATTTGTTGATCGATAATGTCCCGCAGTTCTTTCAATTCTTTTTGTGAAAGTTTGGTGTTCGAAGTGAAAAACGATGCAAACTGCGATACGGAATTATTAAAAAATCGTCCAATCATAGAAGACATTTCATCTTTAAAATAGTCTCCTTTTGCCACCTTAGGGAAATATTCTCTAGAATTCCCATATAAAGTGTAACCTATTAAATCTTTATTCTGCATGCGTTTCAATAACGTAGCAACAGTAGTGTTAGCGGGCTTTGGCTCAGGATAACACTCCAAAATATCTTTCATAAAAGCTTTTTCTTTCATCCAGATAATTTCCATCAGATTCATTTCCGCTTCAGTCAATTTAATATCTTTCATTTCTATAATTTTAGATTCTATTCTACAAATGTAGAATTATTTTCTAAACTGCAAAATTTTTTTTTATTAAATTTAGAGGACAAAATAAGATAATATGAAAAATTCAATATTTATAAGTGCATTGTTGACATCAATACTATTTTCTTGTCAGAAAGCGCAAAAATCTACTTCAACAACCACAAATTCTGTGGAAAAGAAGTCACCACATACCAACTATAAACCTGCTTTCGAAGGGCAAACAAGAGCGAAGGCGGTGACCACAAACACACCCTTTGAATATAATGTAGTAGCAGAAGGCTTGGGTAAACCTTGGGGAATTATTAACCTTCCAGATGGTAGATTTTTAATTACTGAAAAAACAGGATTTATGAATATCGTCGCTGTAGATGGTAAGACCATCTCACCAATTTCTGGATTTCCAAAAGTGGATTCCAGAGGTCAAGGTGGAATGCTGGACGTTGTTTTAGACCCTAATTTCTCTGAGAATAGAATCATGTATTTCAGTTTTTCTGAGCCATTTGGTAAGGGAAATCTAACTTCAGTTGCCAAAGCAAAACTCAGCACAGATGAAAAATCTGTTTCTGATGTGAAAGTGATTTTCCGAGCAGAACCTTCGTATGATGGTAAACTTCATTATGGAAGTAGATTAGCATTTGATAAAGATGGCAATTTGTTTGTAAGCACTGGCGAGAGATCGGACAAAGAAACCCGTGCCTTGGCGCAAAAAACGGATAATTATTTAGGTAAAATCATGAAAATTACCACAGACGGAAAACCATCCACAGGAAATCCATTTATCGGAAAAGCAGGTTACCAACCCGAAATATATGCTTATGGACTTAGAAACCCACAAGGAATAGTTTTTGATGATAAAGGACAATTGTGGGAACTGGAAATGGGTCCTAAAGGTGGTGATGAAATCAATTTAATCCAAGCTGGGAAAAATTATGGTTGGGGAGATGTAACTTATGGTATAGAATACGTTGGAACCAAAGTTGGAAAGGGGATTACCCAAAAAGAAGGTACTGAGCAACCTGTATATTACTGGGATCCATCCGTTTCACCAAGTGGCATAGATTTCTACAGAGGAAATATTGATGAATGGAAAGGAAACCTGATCATCGGCTGCTTGGGAGGTGAACACATCGTAAGAATCGTTCTCGACAATAATAAAGTTGTAGGTGAAGAAAGGCTGATGGAGAGTGTTAAGGAAAGATTCAGAGATGTTTTAAGCGCTTCGGATGGAAATTTATATGCGATAACTGATTCTGGAAAACTTTACAAAATTTCAAAAAAATAAATTCGGAAAATAATATTTTAATAATAAACAATGAAAAAATTAGCATTAGGAGCTTTACTGGCAGCAGGTTTTATGAGCGCCCAAGAAACACCCTCTGGTGCAACTTCCGCATTTACAGGAAGGGGAGATCAAAAGGTGCAAATTGGAGTAAATGCTCAGGACATGGGAACGGGAATTATGGCAAGCTTGGATTATGGTTTAGGTGAGAGTTTTTCTTTTGGGATACAAGCGGGTTATCTGCTCGGTGTAAAAGAAGTGGATGGTGAGAAACCAAAATTTGGAGACAGAGCAGATTTAAAATTGCGTGCTAATGCCCACTTAGGTAGAATTATAGGGTTTCCCGATAATATGGATCTGTATCCTGGATTGGATTTAGGACTAAAGAACTTTGGAGGGCATGTGGGAATCAGATATTTCTTTACTCATGGTTTTGGCGTATTTGCTGAAACACAATTTCCCATCGCAAAATACAATACCAACGGAAATGGGTTTGATTATTTGAATAATCAGTTTAATGTTTCCGTGGGAGCTTCATTCGATATTTCAAAGAGATAAAAAATCAATCTTAGATTATTATAAGTTTTTTTTGATCTAATAATAATGTGAGTGGTTTTTTTGAAACATGATTTGAGAAAGTGCATACTGGAAATATATTTTTATAAATAATTACGGCGCGAACGAAGTTCGCGCCGTAATTATTTTATTCAGTAAAAAGTCAGTTCGTTTGACCGAATAAGAAATGAAAACTAATCATATCTTGGTTTTCTATCCTAAAATTCTTTCAATTGCATTCGAACAGACTAAAAACAATTATTTTAAGCTTCAGAAAGTTCTACAGTGAAGTGCCTTAAAATTTCAGATTCCCAAGTTATTTTGTAACCTTTTGTGATTTCGTTCCTTCTATCAAATACATTTTTTACTGTGGCAGCAATATAATCCATGTGATTATTGGTGTATGTTCTTCTTGGGATCGCTAAACGCACCAATTCTAGTTTTGGATACCTGTTTTCTCGAGTTTCAGGATCTCTGTCGGCAAGGATGGTTCCGATCTCAACAGTTCTTACGCCACCTTCTTTATACAACTCTAAACCTAAAGTCTGCGCCGGAAATTCTTCCCGAGAAATATTGGGTAAAAAGCTCAATGCATCAATGAAAACAGCGTGTCCTCCGATGGGTTTTTGAACGGGAATTCCATACTCTATCAATTTATTCCCTAAATATTCCACTTGCGAAATTCTTGATTCCAAATAAGAGAATTCTGTTGCCTCATTCAATCCCACAGCTAATGCAGCCATGTCTCTACCTGCCATACCGCCGTAAGTGATGAAACCTTCATAAATTATCGTAAAGTTAGATGCTGCTCTAAAGATTTCTTCGTTATTCAAAGCGATAAAACCACCAATATTCACCAAGCCATCTTTTTTCGAACTCATCGTCATTCCATCACCATAAGAAAACATTTCTTTGCAAATTTCTTTAATGCTTCTGTTTTCTTGGCCTTTTTCTCTCATTTTAATGAAATATGCATTTTCAGCGAAGCGTGCAGAATCAAAAAATACAGGAATACCGTATTTGTTAGACAGTTCTCTTACCGCCTTCATGTTTTCTAAAGATACAGGCTGGCCTCCAGAAGAGTTGCAGGTAATGGTAATTAAACAGAAAGGAATTTTTTCTTTTGGATGAGATTTATAAACTTCTTCTAATTTCTCCAGATTGATGTTTCCTTTAAAAGGGTGCAAATCATTAATATCGAAAGCCTCATCTATAGTACAGTCAATCGCATGTCCTTTTCTAAATTCAATATGTCCTTTTGTGGTGTCGAAATGTGAATTACCAGGCACCACGTCACCTTCCTTAACTAAAACCGAAAATAAAATGTTCTCAGCAGCTCTTCCTTGGTGAGTAGGCAAAAGATAGGTAAAACCTGTAATGGATTTTATGGTGTTGTGTAGTTCTTCAAAAGATTTAGAACCTGCATAACTCTCGTCGCCCATCATAATTGCAGACCACTGTCTGTCGGACATTGCACCGGTTCCAGAGTCTGTAAGTAAGTCGATATAAACTTGAGATGATTTAAGATTGAACAAGTTGAATTTAGCTTCTTGTAGCCATTTTACTCTCTGTTCTGGTGTAGACTGAGAAATAGGTTCAGTCATTTTTATGCGGTATGGTTCCGCGTAAGGTAATTTCATAATGTATGTAGTTTTAATGTTTAAAAAAATATTATTTTGAGTAGGTGGTGTCGTTTAATTTGATTGGATTTCCATTTCAAATTTATCACTCTGGTGCTTTAAAGATGTTATCATCCGAGTGGAAACCTGCAACACCGCCACTTACTGCAAACTTCATTGCAGAAGCTGCTGTCATGCCGACAACAGGTTTAATATTTTTTTCTTCCGTTACTATTACCCAGCCAGAAATGGCGTAAGAATGCGGCAAATAAACGGCAACATAGTTATGTTTTTCAACATCGGTCATTTCCTTTTGTGTGAGAAAACCAATTCTCCAAATCTCTGGGTTTTCGTTGGTTTTTACCCAAACAGGATCATTGAATTTTTTTTTGTCGCCAACAAAAGAGGACATCACGTCTTTTGTGGGAGAATATATGTGTTTTACACCAGGCGTTTTCTCCAAGAGGCTATCCATAGCTTCAAAGAAAAATTTTCCGATAACAAATTTATTTGCGAGGTAGCCTAAAAATGTGGTGAATAGAATAACGGAGATAAATACCAAGCCTGGGATCTGGTGCGCTATTGAAGGAATAAGATTATCTATAGAAGAAATAATATACCAGATGACGAAAAGCGTTAGTCCGATAGGTCCTATAATCAACAATCCTTGAAAAAAACTTTTCAAGAAAGAGTTAGATGCTTTTTCAAATGCGTTTTTTTTGCTCACCCGTTATCCGTGTATCGTTTCTCTTTTTCCGTAAGATTGTATTACTTTAGCTTCATATTCCAACCATTCTTCCCATCTTTTATTTACTTTTTCGGGATTTCCTAATTGCCTTGCAAAACCTATAAAAGTGGTATAGTGGCTGGCTTCGGAAATCATTAAATCGGTATAGAATTTTTTAAGTTCTTCATCTTTAATATTTTCGGTAAGAACTTTAAATCTTTCACAGCTTCTGGCTTCAATCATCGCTGCAAAAAGCATTTTATCAATAATTAAATCATCCCTGTTACCACCTTTTTGAATAAAATTCACCAGTTCGTTCACATAATCATCCTTTCGCGTCCTTCCGAAAGTATAGCCTCTTTTTTTGATGATATCGTGCACTTGTCCAAAATGCGTGAGTTCTTCCTGAGCAATGGCAAGGAGCTCGGTAACAATCTCTGGGTACTCAGGCAACATCGTGATTAATCCTATAGCATTTGTAGCGGCTTTTTGCTCGCACCAAGCATGGTCTGTTAAAATTTCTTCAAGATTACCTTCTGCAATATTTGCCCACCTTGGATCCGTTGGTAATTTTAATTTAAACATGGTTTAACTATTTGGTTGTAAAGGTAATTTATTTTGAGAAAAGAGCAAATTTATACTTTGTTGAGAATTTTTTTAATAAAAGGTACACTATTTGTTAAGAAAGTTGTAAATTAACATAAACTAAATAAATACTATTATGAAATCATTGAACTTCTTAGGAACAAAAGCAAATCAGTTTGCACTTATGGTAATGGCTACATTTTTCTCTGTACTTAACTACGCACAAGATAAGGGTGCAGATTTAAAAGTAGACGTTAACACTACAAAAACTACCTCTACTGAAGAGTGGATCTCTAATCCTATCTATTGGGTAATTGGTGGTGTTGTATTAATCATCATCGTTGCATTAATTGCAAGAGGAGGTGGAAACAGAGGGAACTAATTCCTATTTTACTCAAAAAAAATTAACCGCAAAATTAATTTTTTGCGGTTTTTTTTCTTAAAAACTCCAAAGTCCTCCAACCTAGCGCATCTACTTTCATTAAGAACTTGGCGAGAATTACAGCGAGGATTACATTCAGGAGGTACATTAAAATCATTAACATCACCCAATTCATCTGGTCTTTCAATGCTACCACAGCAAAATAGATGATGGAAGAACTCATTCCTTGTGCAAAATAAAAGAAGATGGCATTGTTACCAATATAAGTGATGAAATTATTTTTAGAAATTTTCAGTCGGTTATAAAAAACGAATAACGTTGTAAGTGAAAATAAAGTCCAAATAATATAAGGCAATTTTGGTGGGAATTTTTGCTTATTCATTTTATAGAAAATTTCAGTTCCGTAATACCAAAACATCCATATTAAAGCCACCGCAACCATACCGTATAAGATTGGAATGCCAAAATTGGGTGTTTTTTTTCCTTTTAATTGATGGGCCATAAGGAAAACAGCCATATAAAAACAAACATAACCAACTTGCCCCGATGGGTACATCCAAGGATAAATATTGAATAATAAAGTTAAACCAATACAAATTCCAATGAACCAGTTGATATGTTTGGGAAAAAATCTAAAGATAAGAACACCTAAAACCGTTAAAATATAATACACCTTCAGGTACCAAAAACTTCCCATCACAACAGGAAAGGTATCCGCATTGGAATATTGATGCAAGTACCAGTTCCCTAAATTCTGCCATTGTGGTTGGTAAGAAATGTTTTGGGGCACATACTTAGAACCAAAGGTGGAATAGAAGTTTTGTAAAGCCTCCAACCCGAAAAACGAGATACCAAAAACCTTAAAGAAATAATCTACGAAGAAAAGAAAGGTTACAAAAATCATGTAGGTAATCTGCAACTTTAATAATCTGTAGAGTGTTTTTTCGACATTGTTTCCCGAAGTAATTCCGCTTAAAGCATAAAATAGAGCCACATCAAAAACCAAGGAAAATACCCTTACCTCAGTTGGGATATAAAACTGTCCGCTCCAAAAAGCAGTGTGTATAAAAATAATGGAAAGCGTTGCAATGCCTTTTGCAAAATCAATGTATAAATCTCTTTTCATCTAATTAATTTGGAAGTTCCCGAGTTACTTTCACTAATTTATCGTACTCAAAAAAATATAAGTTACCACTCCATTGTGGTTTTGCTTTTCTTTCAATTCCTCTCAAATCATTTTCAAAATACCTATGAAATTTTTCAGAATACCATGAATTATAAAAATCATTATCAATGGCATAAAGAGGGGCGGTAAAAACATCTGATCTTTGTTGTACAGTCTTCTGTAAATGACCAAAACCTTCCATCACAAGAAATAATTTATAATTATTATCCTCTTGCAAAGTTTTCATAATTGGACATTGGTAAGCACAAAGTGGATGTACAACCGTTAGAAAAAATATAAACTAGGGATTTTGGATGTTTTTTTAATTCTGATTTTAGTTGAACTCCATTAATCTTATAAATGTGCTCAGAATCTGTTTCATTGAAAGATTTCAAAGGAAGCACAGTTGCTTTCTCACTTTCTGAAAGTTTTTTATAATCGTTTGTAAAACCGTAAAGCGTACAGGCTTGTAATGCAAACAGACTGATAATAAGTAAAAAGTATTTCATTGAGTTTTTTCTTCAAATATAGAATTTTGTTGGAATCTAACTTACAATACAGTCTAAATATTTGAAAAAGAACAAACTTTAACTTGTAATTTCAAAAATAATGCTTACTTTTGCACCTCGAATATTTACGAATTAACTAAACAAAAATTATAAACAATGTTTGCAATTGTAGAAATAGCAGGGCTTCAATACAAAGTTGAGCAAGATCAGAAGTTGTTTGTAAACCGTTTGGCAGGAGAAAAAGGAGATAAAGTATCTTTCGATAAAATTCTTCTTACTGTAAACGGAGCAATCACTGTAGGCGCCCCGGCTGTAAGCGGTATCACTGTAGATGCTGAAATCTTAGACCACGTAAAGGCTGATAAAGTAATCGTTTTCAAAAAGAAAAGAAGAAAAGGTTACAAAGTAAAAAATGGTCACAGACAATCTTTAACGCAAATCGTAATTACTGGTATTACTGGTTTTGACGGAGCTAAAAAGACTGCTAAGAAAGAAACAGCACCTAAAGCTGAAAAAGCTGATACTAAAACTTCAAATGCAGATAGAGATACTGTGAACTTCTCTGAAGATCATGAGTTGAACTATCATTTGAAGAAAAACAACCTTTCTCAGTCTAAAGAAAACAGAGAATTGTTGGTTACTTTAGGAAAAGCTCTTAAAGTAGAGTTGGAGAAGAAAAATCTAACTCATGAGGAGGTGGATGCTTTAATCGAAAAGCACATCACTGAATTTAAAGCAGTTAACAAATAAAAACCGTAGAATAAAATGGCACACAAAAAAGGAGTCGGTAGTTCCAAGAACGGTAGAGAATCTCACTCTAAAAGATTAGGTGTTAAGATTTTCGGAGGACAAGAAGCTATTGCTGGTAACATTATCGTAAGACAAAGAGGTACTCAGCACCACCCAGGAGATAACGTAGGTATCGGTAAAGATCATACTTTATTTGCTCTTGTGGATGGTAAAGTAGTTTTCAGAAAGAAAGCAAACAACAGATCTTTTGTATCTGTAGAGCCTAACGCATAATTTTAGCGTTGATAGAAATAAAAACCTCAGTCGAAAGATTGAGGTTTTTTTTGGTCTGTTAATTTGTGACAATATTTTGTAGATGGTTTCTCATCATTGAATAAATTGAGAGAAAATAGACGGTATTAAAAAAGCATTGTAGTAAAAATATACAATGCTTTTTTTTTATTATAAAATGGCAGATCTATTAATTTTAAAAACCAAATTGAAAACCAGCCTTAATTCCGAATTTAGAAACATCTGGTCTGTTAAGATAATTCCCTCTCCAATTGAAATCCACACGGAAGATACGAAGATTACCAAAGCCAATATTTTCGATACCAAATCCGTATTCAAAGTAAACTTGTTGATCAGGAGCTGAATATTTAAAACCTTCCACATTAATATTCTTAGAATCTTCACTAAGCGTACCGTAAGCACCGCGGATAAATGCGACTTCTCTTAGTTTTAGTTTTTTAATTAAAGGAATAAAAGATAAAATCTTGCCGTTAAAATGATGCTCTAAATGTAGGGTAGAGTAGGTATCAGCTACAAATTCATAATAATTCAACTGTGAAAAAGTATTGGGCGCTAAGCTATACGATTGGTTACCCGGAATGATGTTTTGCAAAGCCAAAGGAACAGTATCAAAGTTTTTTCCAGCTTCGAAATTAACATTCAGTTTACCCCAATTTCCTATTAAGACAGGTTTGTAAAACATAAACTGTAATTTGTTGTATCCAAAATCAGCATTAAACAATCCTTCGATACCTCTGGTGTATTTCAAGACAATCGTCGGCGCTAGTGTGCCATGTTCTTCTCGCTCGACACCTGTTTTAGAATATTTTGCTCCAGGTCGTGCAATCAAACTCAATGTAACATGCGAATCATTAACGGTTTGTCTTAATACGCCTTCTCGGTAATAGTGCAAGTTAAATAAATTGGTGTCTGCAGACTTTATACTCTGCAATGTTCCATCAAGACGAATTTGAAAATTCGTCCATGGCTCAATAGATGTAAAAACATTGGTCTGGTTCAGGTTGCTCAATGAAGCATTTTCACCTCTTCCAAAAACACTGGATGAGGCAAAGGTACGCGTCATAATGCCATCATCTGTAGTCAACTGTACTCCAAGCTGTAAAATGTCCCTTCTGGTACCCGCACCAACGGTAAAACGGTTCACTTTATTGAACATGTACTTCCCTTCAACACCATATTTGAATTTTTGATCTTTGAAGCCATAGGCGGTATAAAACTGCAATCTCCACATATCATTCTGCGAAAAATAAGTCCTGGCTCCAATCCTGATTCTATCGCCTTCAATTGCATTTTTACCATAAATGGAATAAATACTGCCCAAATCTATGGCATTGCCGATGTTATAATACCCTGAAGAAATAGTTTCGTAAAGATTAACGATTCTATTGAATTTTGGAGTTTCCTGAAGTTTATCAAGCATTTCGTAGACACCCTGTTCCGATCGTGAAAGAGAATCTGGCCGCGCTTTCACCCAATAACTATCGTCTTTGGTAACAAAAGCATCACTCAGTTCTTCTTCTTTCTTTACAAATATACTTGGGTCAATAGGCTTGTTGAATTCATAATCCATGTAATTTACACTTCGGATGGCGGATAGACCTTTGGATTTTTTGCTTTTTGAAAATGGACTCATCTCAATTTGAGTCACAGTTTTTAAAGGCAAAAAGGTATTGTCATCTGGATTGTCGAATTCCAAATGAGTAGCTATACCATTGATGAAGTTTACATTTATTTTCTTGGTAGATTTTAAGGTGGCTTCTAATACTGCATAAGAATCAGTGTCAATATAAAGATAGCCTTCAAAAGCTAGCACATCTGACCTTTTCGGCTGATATTTTATTCTATACGCCTTTTCACCACGTATGGAAATGGTGTCCATCAAATCGTAATCGTAAACACCAAAACCTCCTGAACCTGCTGGACTTTGGAAACCGATATCAAAATAGTTAATGGTATTGTCGTAGATATCAATGTTACGGTACAGATTTTTAGACATTTCCGTAATGACCTGATTGTTTTGGAAACCTGAGGTTTTTTGTGCTACCAGTAAGCTTCGCTCCTTTTTTGCAGGTTTGTTTTCACCAAATTTTTTGTATACAGCTTCATTTAAAAAGATGGGAAGTTCCATTTTTCCATTGGCGGCCGAATCTGCATAATCGAAAATAAAATCGAGTTTATTAAACAGTTTTCTCTTCATAAATGCACTATCGAGGTTAGCGGCATTTATTTGAATTTTTTCATATTCCTTATAAGTGTAAGTATCGAACTTGTCTAAGCCATTATTGCGCTTTCTCTTCCATACTTCCTGCATAATGGAGTAGGCAGGGTTTTCTTTTTTATTTTTGTATTTCTTCTTTTGATTATTGATGACAACTTCCTGAATGTCGGTTTCAGACGTTTTTTCATTCACTTGAATAGGATCTAATTTTACCAAAAGATTGGAAGCGTTTTCTGCGGTGATATCGACCGAAAAAGTAGAGTAATTATTTTTTTCGAATCGCAGTTTGGAAATAATTGAATCTGACTGCACTGCGAATGTAGAAGTGGAAGTAGTAATGGTAGCCGTGGGTTGATCATTAATGAAAATATCAACACCAGTGATTTCTTTTCCTGTTTTCGCATCGGTAATATTTCCAACCACTGAAATCTGTGCATTTAAAGTAACAAAAGAAAGTAGGAAAAAGAAGAATATGAGGGTTTTACTGGGCATTAAATAGTCTTGAATTTAGAAGGCGTGAAGATACTAATTTATGGTTAACTGTTTGATTTTATTTTGAATTAGCAATTGGCAAATTTTATTCCAATGGTTGATTTATGAAAAAAAATAAAATGACCTGCAGGAGAGTGCAGGTCAATTAAATTTGATTTATTTAAGTTTGATGATACTTTTCATTAATTAATTCGTAGGAACTGCGTTGAAATAATTCTCGTAATTCCCAGTGGAAAACACCCAGCCTATATTATTACCACTGGAATCCGTTGATACATTTTGAATCAGCAAATAGATAGTTGTATTATCTTGTAATACGTCTATAATTGTCGAACCAGTGGGAAAATTACTGTTATCTGGAAGACTTCGAATAATATTACCTCCAAAATTTTTAGGAACATTTCCAATATAGGTGAATTTTGTATTGGTTACTGATGTTGTTGTGTCCGAAAGATACAGTTGAAGCCAATATGGTTTGGAGTTATTTGTACCTGTGGTGTTGTTTAATTTAATGGTTAAACCGGCACTTACCAGCCATTTACCCTTGTTTAATGTGATTGTTCCATTTGAAGATTTATACAATGTTGCTGTATTGTCGGAAGACACAGTTGCTGATGGAGTGAAGGAACCCTTTATTGCATTTTTAAATACAGGAAGGACTTGCCAAGTTCCTACACCATTTGCATCGCTCACCAGAACTTTATTTGCGCCTTGGGTGCCGTCCACTATTCTAATAGCACCCGCTGTTGGTGAATTTATTTCTAATTTAGTAGCAGGTGTTAATGTTCCGATTCCCACATTTCCTGTAGATGTTACGACAACATCATCACTGAAGTTTGTTGCGGGTATGCCCGCAGTGGTATTTTTCCCAGCATCTATATGAAGAGTGCCTTGTGGTGTCGTTGTCCCGATACCCACTTGTCCGGAGCAGAATGCGGAGGTACCTATTATGCTAAAAATAATTATAAGATTTTTCATTAATGAAGCGTTTTGTTAAATTCCATCCAATGGTATGGCATATAAATAATTTTCCCAGTTATCAGCTTTAAAATTCCAGTTTACGACCGATGATGAAGGGTTAGTTGAAGTATTAAAATTTTCTGCTAAAACCCATAACTTGACGGTCTGATTAGGTTTTACTCTGATGATAGAAGATCCGCTGATCAGATTAGCATTGCCTACTGCAGCTGTTTTATTTGGAATCATCAAACCAGCATATCCTGTATTATTTCCGCCGCCACCCAGATAATCGAAATTTGTATTGACCCTTGATGTAGTGGATTCAGACAGATATAAATGTAGCCAATATGGTGTAGAAACATTAGACATTTTGAATGTTGCTCCGAAATTTACCATCCAAATTCCTGGCGTTAAAGTAATAGAGACATTCAGATTAACTGTGGAAGCGCCTGCAGGTCCAGATCTGATAATTGGGTCCGAAGGTGTCCAAACTCCCAGTTCGATGGGTTTTATACTTCCTTGCAGATACCAACTTCCAACGCCATTAGCGTCACTACGTAAAAATGCATTTTGTTTTTCTGTTCCATCTGTTATTTTTATTGCATTTGGGGTATTGCTTTTAATTTCAAGACGGGCAGATGGATTTACGGTTCCAATTCCCATATATCCCTGTGAAGTAACTACTACATCGTCATTTGTATTGGTACTCGGAGTTCCTACTGTATTTTTCGCGGGATCAATGTGGAGTGTTTGTTGTGGAGCGTTTGTGCCAATACCAACCTTTCCCGTTTGTGCAGTTAAAAAGGAAGATAATACTAGGGCACCACAGTAGATAAAATTATTTTTCATTTTTTTGATCATTTTTGTGTGCTAATTAATTGGTATTGCATAGAAATAGTTTTCAGGTGATGAGGTATCAAATGTCCATTGCCCTGAATTTTCAAGTAAAAGATAGAGAGCAGGTAAAGTTGAATTCGTGACCTCAATTATTGTGGTGCCGGTAAAAAATCCCTTACCGTTAGTTGTTCCATCTCCATAGATAACACTTGCATAGCCTGTTGCATTACCAGCAGGCCCTTTATTAACCCAACCCGTATTAGTAGCAGAGGTAGTAGATGAAGAAAGTTTGGCGTGAAGCCAAAATGCACTGCTAAGCGGCAATGGAGTATTCAAACGAAGTCCAACATTAACTATCCATTTTCCTTTTGTTAAGTTTGTAAGCGATAGATTGGTGTATGTTCTATTGCTTCCGCCTTCGGGAAAAGTTCCATCTGAATTAGGCTGACCTATAAATGAAGTAACTTGCGCAGGAGGACTATAAGTCCATATAACTGCGGAGTTGAAAGAGTTGGGTTTTACCCATGTAGCTAGACCATCCTTATCGCTCATCAAATATCTTCCTGCACCTTGATTACCATCAACAATTTTGATGGCGCCATTAGTGGTTCCATTGTTAATTTCAAGATTTCTATCTGGCGCAGTTGTTCCCACTCCTACTTTGCCAGATCCTTGTAAAACAATTACATCATTGCTTTGTTGGTTGCTGCTGACAGCGGTAGTGGCGTTTTTTGGATTGTCCTTGCTACCATCTACATGAAAGATGCCTTTAGGGAATTCTGTTTCAATGCCCACCTGAGAAAAGACCGACGCGCCTGATAACAACAGTATACAGGCGATTAATTTATTTATCATCATTCTGATTTGAAAAAAAATTGATTCGAAATTATACAAAAATTATACCTTCAGTGTTGAGATACCTGTGTTTTAATTAAAATTTAATAACTCTTGTAATCATAAAAGGTTATAAAAAAAAGACTTACATTTCTGTAAGTCTTTTGCTCCTCCTGCTGGGCTCGAACCAGCGACCCTCTGATTAACAGTCAGATGCTCTAACCAACTGAGCTAAGGAGGAATATTTCCCTTTTTTAGTGTTGCAAATATAGAAATTTATTCTTTTTGAGCAAACACAAACGTTTTTTTTTGAATGAAAAAGACTTACTGTTGTAAGTCTTTTTTGCTCCTCCTGCTGGGCTCGAACCAGCGACCCTCTGATTAACAGTCAGATGCTCTAACCAACTGAGCTAAGGAGGAATTTTCCTATTTTTAAGTGGTGCAAATATAAGAACACTTATAGTATTGTGCAAGTTTTTTACATGAAAAAACTTAAATTTTAAAGAAATAATTTAACGATATCATTCCCGAAAATCAGTAACATCAAGCCTAACAGGAAGATAACCCCAATCATTTGAGCGTTTTCTAAAACTTTTTGTGGTACAGGTTTACCCGTTACCATTTCCCATAAAGTAAATAAAACGTGTCCACCATCCAATCCTGGGATAGGTATCAAGTTTAAGAAAGCCAACCATACCGAGAACATGGCTGTGAAGCTCCAAAAGGCTGTCCAATTGATGCCAACATTTCCGTCCTTGTCTTTCTCTACGTGCATGGATTTTACAATGGCAATAGGGCCACCCACATTTTTATATCCCTGAATTTTAGAGTTGAACATTATTTTAAACTGCTTTACCTGCATCGTAAGGGCTTCAATAGTTCTTTCAAAACCTCTTGGAATCGCCTCACCCAAAGTATATTTTTTTGTGGTTCCGAAACTGGATAATACTTTTAGGCTGTTGGCAACACCTAGTTTTCCTTCTTTATTTACAGGTGCTTCAATAGTCTGTTTGCTTCCATTTCTCTCCACTTCAAGTTGGACAGTTTTACCTTTATTCAAATTCAACTGATCTCCAATTTGATCAAAGTAAGGCGTTGGCTTACCATTAACTGCAATAATTCTGTCGCCTTTCGCCAACCCAGATTTTTTAGATTCCTCACTGACAAGGGAGTCTACCACTAAAGGCAATCTTGGTGTAATAAATAATTT
Organism: Bacteroidota bacterium; assembly: GCA_023458535.1. GTDB lineage: Bacteria > Bacteroidota > Bacteroidia > Flavobacteriales > Weeksellaceae > Chryseobacterium. The sequence continues at coordinate 19,690 of JAEWYW010000006.1, read as the reverse complement.
TGCTTGTTTTTGACGAACTACATCTGCAATACCTTCATCATTCACAGGGAATGTGATTTCTTTGCCATCTCTTAATACAGTTACATTGTCACTTAAAAGAATGTTAATCGTGGAATTTTCTAATCTTTCAGCTGGTTTACCATCAATAGCAATAATTTTGTCACCGTTCTGGAAACCCATTTTTTTACTGGAATCTGTAACGCTTATTCCGTCTTTAAACTTTGTTAAATCTGTGTAATATTCACCATTGAAATAACTTAAACAAGTATAAATAACCCATGCCAGAAAGAAGTTTACGGTAACACCTCCAAGCATGATGATCAGTCGTTGCCATGCTGGTTTTGCTCTAAATTCCCAAGGTTGTGCAGGTTTTTTTAATTGCTCAAGATCCATGCTTTCGTCGACCATACCAGCAATTTTTACATATCCCCCGAAAGGTAACCAACCGATACCGTACTGTGTATCTTCGGTGTGTTTTCTCCAATCTGACTCTGGAAGATCAGATGTGTCTAATGGAACCTCATATTTCTTTCCATCTTTTTCAATGGTTGATGTTGTGGGTTGATTTTGAGATAAAAATTTAAATCTCCATTTACCATTGATTTTTTTCATGGCAAAAAGTGAGAAATAAGGATCGAAGAAAAGGTAGAATTTTTCAACTTTGGTTTTGAACCATTTTGCGGGTAAAAAATGCCCTAACTCATGTAAAATAACTAAAATAGATATACTTAGGATGAATTGGAAAATTTGAAGTGCTAATTCCATTTATCGTTTTTAATATTAATTTGCAAAGGTAAGCATTATCAAATCTATGCCAAATAAAAAAACCTGTGAAAGCAAATAACTTTCACAGGCATATATCTCAAAAAATCCTTCGTAATACTGCTATTAGAAGTTTTCTTCTTCTCCTTTCATCTTCTCCGCATTCTCTGCCATTATTACCGCATCCATCATTTCCTGGATATCACCATTCATATAAGCATCAAGATTGTAGATAGATTTATTGATTCTGTGGTCGGTCACTCTACCTTGTGGGTAATTATAGGTTTTAATCTTTGCAGATCTGTCACCAGTAGAAACCATGGTTTTACGCTGAGCAGCGATATCGCCTACTACCTCCTGTAGTTTTATGTCATAGAGTTTTGCTCTTAGCATTTCCATGGCAAGTTCCCGGTTGGCTAGCTGTGAACGGGCCTGTTGACAAACCACCACAATTCCCGAAGGTTTATGGGTAAGCTGAACTTTGGTTTCAACTTTATTTACATTTTGGCCTCCAGCTCCTCCCGAACGTGACGTTTGCATTTCGATATCCGCAGGATTGATCTCCACATCCACTTCTTCAGCTTCAGGTAAAACTGCAATAGTAATGGCTGATGTGTGAACCCTTCCCTGTGATTCGGTTTCAGGAACACGCTGTACACGGTGTACGCCTGATTCAAATTTCATGATGCCGTAAACGCCTTCGCCTTCAACTTTCATGATGAGTTCTTTGTAGCCTTTTGCAGCTTCGTTAGAATCTGTTACCTCATGTCTCCAACCTTTTGTTTTGAAATACATGGTGTACATCCTGTACATATCCTCCACAAAAATAGCAGCTTCATCACCTCCAGTTCCAGCGCGTAATTCTACAATGATGTTTTTGTCATCAGCAGGGTCTTTTGGTATGAGTAAAACCTTTAACTCTTCTTCCAAAGCAGGAATTTTGTCTTGGGCTTCCAGTTTCTCCATCTTTGCTAAATCAGCCAAATCTTTGTCAGATCCATCTGCGATAATCTCGTCGGATTCTTGTATGGTATCTAAAGCAGATTGATACATATCATACACCTTAACAATTTTACCAAGATCGCTGTATTCTTTGTTTAAAGAAGAATATTTTTTTTGATCGGTGATAACATCTGGTTGAATGATTAAATCTGCAACTTCATTATAACGTTGCTTTATCGCTTGAAGTTTTGGTATTAAGGATTTAGACATTTCTAGAAATTTAAGTCTGCAAAGATACGATTTGATTTATAAATGCTTGCTAACTTATTTTTGATTCAAAATTAATTTCTGTTTTTAACTAAAATCCATCCGTTATACAATACAGGAGTTTTCACTTTATCATTCTCTTCCCAAGAAATGGAATACCAGTAAGTGCCTGTAGGGACTTTTCTGCCGAATATTGTTCCATCCCAAATGTAGTTGCTTTTATAATCGCCGTTGAATACTTTATTGCCATAGCGATCAAAAATATCAAATTGCAATTTGTTTTTATATCGCAAAGCTGATAAATCTATCCTATCATTGCTTCCGTCTCCGTTATTGGTGATCACATTGATAAGATTTGGAATGGTAACGTTTACAGAAACGGGTTGACAATTGTAAGCGTCTTTTACATAAAATGTGTAGTCTGCTCTTGTTAAGTTTTCGAAAACATTGGAAGTTTGCCAATAAATACCGTCGATAGAATAAAAATAAGGCGCGTTTCCACCCTCAACCTCGATAGTTGCCTTCTTAAAATCTATTTTCACTGATTTTATTACTGGATTTTTTGCAGCCCAGACAGTTACTTTTTGAGTAACGGTACAATTTCCTGTTTTGAGCTCTACCCAGTACTGACCAACCGTAACACCCGATATCGACTGTGTGGTTTCCCCCGTGCTCCATTTATAGCTTGTAAACCCTGGACCAGCATCTAAAGTAGTTCGCGCTTCAATACAAATAGTTTTGTCTTTAAGAATATCAGAAAATTTCTGAGGAATCACTTTTAAAGTGATTTTAGAAATCGCTCCGCAACCAGAACTATTGATAACTTTGATGTATGCAAAACCAGATTCTGAAATATACGCAGCAGGCGTAGGTATCTCATTAATTCCTGCAATGGCATCATTGTAGTTGGCGAAATATTTTTTTGTGGTTCCACCTGTGGTGGTCACATTAATTGTTGTAAGATTAAAGGTTCCAAAGCTTGGGTCGTCTGTATTGCCACAAGATTCTATTGTTCCATCAGTTACAGTTGGGACTGGATTGAATTCTAGGGTGATTTTTGCTATCCCTACACATCCCGTACTTGTTGTTATTTTTACATACACCAATGCACCATTAACGGCTTGATAAGCTTGAGGGTTTGTAATTTCTGATGTTCCATTATTTAGATCGTTTATCGTTGGGTAGTATCGCTTAGTTACTGGCGTAACGGCAGTAACGGCAGCTGTTGTCAGGTTAAATGTGGCAGTGCCATTCATTGGACATCCTTTAAGCGTTACATCGTCTTTCTGTACTGTCTGTGGAGTAAGAATTATTTTTCCATCGGGGTTATCGCATAAAGTTCCAGTAGGATCTTGTACAATAACGTTTACTGTGGTTGGCGTTGAAAATTGAAAATTTGTTGGGTTGGCAATAGGAGTTGTAGTGCCATTTACAACATAAGTAAACTGATAATTTCCAGGATTGGTTACAAATTGATTATTGTAAGAGGTTAAATCAACGCTTACAATACCTGTAACAGCATTTGGACATGTTGATGTTGGTGAAACTGTAGGTTGCAGAATAGGAACTTTATCTACAAAAATTTTCACATTTTTTATTTGGTGTCTTGCACTTGCTCCACCCGTAGCGGAAGAGAATCCAAAATAGCCTTGCGCCATGGCAGCTGCGGCGCCTGCAGGAACAAAGGACTGATTAACGATTTGTGTACCATCAATTTTTACAGTAATGATCCAATTAGCTGGATTTGCGGGATCAATTTGGCCGTTAACTTCAACATGTCTCACTGTTCCATTCTGGAATGGAAGAGTGGAATAGAGATCATTTGAATGGTAGCTACTACCTGGCGTGTTATTGTATTCTATATTTGCTCCAGAAGCGTGCGTTCCGTAAAGAATGTGAACTTTGCTCATTTGCGCCTCATTGGTATTATTAAAAATATCAAAAGCTACTATTAAGCCTGTGGAGTTAGGGGGAATACCTAATCCACCTCCAGATGGAAACGTTGCAGGTGGATTTGCTAAATACCAAAATGTAAGACCGTCACCTTTTCCAAATTGAGTGGTTCCATTTCCGTCAATTTTAAAATCAAATTCAACCTTCCATTTGTCACAAAATTTTAAGTTGATAGGGTCATTAAGTTTGATGCCTCCAACTTTATCCGTTTGATCCGGTGTAAGTTGAACAAAGTCAGCATTTATAGATGCAGTTGGTATCAGTGACCAACCTGTAATATTAACAGGATTGCCTGTTAACTGATACGTTTGTGCGCTGAAAAGTGTAATAATTGAAGCAAAGAAGCTTATAATGAATGAGTAGAGTTTTTTCATAAATAAATATTTTGCGCGTTAAAAGTATGAAACAAATGTTAATTTATGCAAAAAAAAGAGAATTATGTTTAAAATTTAACATTACAATAAAAAATCCGAAGTTTTAATTAAACTTCGGATTTGAGTTAAATTGATTTAAAAAATCAATATTTACCGCGTGATTCTTTTATTTCTTTAATTCTCGCTTCGAAATGTTCCTTTTTTTCGGGATGTTTTTCAATCAGAACAGCAAATGCATGTAAAGCTTTCGTGTATAGTTTCTGTTCAACGTAAAGATTTGCTAAAGTTTCCGTCATAAGATGGGAAATATCATCTGTTTTTTCTTTCACAACAAAGTTTACCTCATCTTTTAACTGACTTATCTTCGGAAGATTTTCTATAAATGTATCGATAGCCTTATTCTTAATTTCGGTTTTTTCTTTTAAGATTTCCTCCGATCGATCAATTTTAAGCCAACTTTGCCAAGTATTGATAAAGCTCGGAATATTGCTGACTTCCTCTGGCTTTTCTTCTACGGAAACTGTTTCAGAGGTCGCTAATTTTTGGTCTTCAGTAGTATGATTCTTCTCATCATTTTTTTCTTCTTCTAATGGTTTCTCTGAAATGCCTTTATCTGTGGATATTTTAGAAATTCCCGAACTGAAGAAAGATAAATTCATTACTGGAAGAGCTTCCTCTTCAGCTTGAGTTTTCTCATCTTCAATATGTAATTTCTCATTATCTGCTGCAACATCAGTTGGTTCTTCTGTAGATGTAACTTCCTTGGAGTCTGATTGTTCTTCAACGACATCCTCCGTTTCTTTATTTGTCGAAATTAAGGCGTCTGGAGCATTGTTTGAGATTGACATAGGCTTCCATTCTCTTCTTATTTCTGTTGGCTGACTTATTTCTTCAGGTTTTTTCTGCTTTACTAGTGAAGTTTCCCCATCAACGGAATTTTCAGTGGGAATAGATTTTTTTTGCGTGATTTCCTCTTTGGTTTCAACATTAAAACTTTGCGTTTCAGAAAAATTGATTTCCTCTGATTTTTCCTCTTTCTCGATACTAGATGATGTTTGATCTTCTGAAAATGCATTTTTTTTCTTCTCACGCATTTTTCTTTCAACTTCTTCAATCAGAAGCTTCATTTCTTCTTCATGCTTGTTAACTGCAGGCTGTTGAGGTTTGAAAGATTGGCTTTCCACTTTGGAAGGTTGAATCGTTACTTCAGGTAAAAAGTCTTCCAAGCCATGAAAACTTAGCTCAGTTGAATTCTCAACAATATCGGATTCTTGTTTAATATTCTCTTCTGAGATGATGGTTTCTGGAGTTTCATCAAAAATTTGTTGTTTTTCCTCATTGAGAGATTCTTCTTCATTAATTTCCTGTTGATGATCCTCTACTTTCATTTCGGCTATTTCAGGAGTTACATTTTCTGAAATTTCCTTTTCAGATGGTACTTCTTCGTTTGTTTTAGAATCTTTTGTTACTTCTTCCTGAGTTTCTAAGTGGGTAGAAATATCAGAAGAACTGGGGATTTCTTCCTCAACGTTTGTAGTATTTAATGGAGATGTTTTTCTCTGCGTTACAATAACACCAGATTCTTTGGTGGACTCCAGATCAATTTTCTCATTAGTACTTTCATTCATGAAATTTTCTTCACCCTCAAATAAAATTCTATTTTGTTTTCCTTCAACAAAAACAGGTTTGTTTTCAGCTTTGGGAAGCGGAAAAGGTGCTTTAGCCACGTTAAAATTTGAAGAAGCTCTATCTTTTAAAGTAACAGGTTTTTCTTGAACGGCAGGTGGTTGAGGTTTTTGAATTGTTGATAATTGTTGATTATTATCTATTTTCACTTCATCATCTATTATATTAATTGCCTCAGTTTGTTCCTTAGGTTTTCCATTAATAAACTGATAAAGGATTTTTTTATCCGTTGTGTAAGCAGCAGTTGTGGTAAGTTGTTTTTTGTAATTCTCAGTATCAAATTTATTTACTGCATACAAATATAAAGCTCTTATGCTTTGTGCGTAAGGCGTTTCTGAGATTTCTTTGTTCAATAGAGATAAATCGCTGGCTTCAATAAGTGCAGGATTTTGTACCAATTCAAGAATTCTTGTATTCATTATTACCAGTTTGCAACTATGTCATTAAATATTTTGTTGATAATTCTATCAATCACAATTTTCACCTGTGAACTCTCCACTTCACTTATTGAAAGGTCACTGTTGAAACTCGCTTCATCGGTATACGTACGGTCGAAACTTTTGTCTTTGTTTTCTGCAGTCCTGTTTTCGTAGTGCACCTTTACGGTAATAGTAAGTTTGTTTTGTGCCGCCTGAACCGTCCCACCAGTGTTTGCTGTGGCTGGACTGGAAATGGTTGTTGGTGTAATAGAATAATCTGTAATTTCACCTTCTATCAGCATATCAGGATTCTCTTTAGTGCCCTTTAAAGATGTTCTCAAAAATCTATTCTGCAGTGCTGTGGAAAACTGTTGCGATAAATTAGGGTTCATTAAGGGAGCATTATTAGGAAATTCATTTATCTGAACCGTTTTTTCCACGGTTAGGGATGATCCTGTAAATGTGTAGCAGGATATCAATAAACTACCCACCAAAAAACTCAATATCAATATTTTAAAATTGTTCATTTTTTAATTTAAAAAGTGTTTTGTCCGATTTCTTTAATTTCATCATCATCTATTTGTTTGAGTGCATCATCATAAGCCATATAAGTACTGGTGTACATGAAAGGTGCAGTAAGAAATAATCCGATACCGCAAAGGATAACGCCTATCTGACCTAAAAAACTAGCAACAATGGAAAATAAAATAATCATTAGTAAATTATTCTTGGTCATAATGTTGGATAATGTCCAAGCTTGTCTGTAATCTTTTACATTTCTCAATGAAATAAGTGCAGGCATATAAAATGCCTTTGCAATAATGATAAAGACCGCAATGAAAAATGCGAAGAAATAAATAAATCCAAATAATCCTACTATCCCGGCTGCAGTTTCGTTTCCATCGGATAAAAAAGCCACCCCAGGCATTAAAAACATCATTGGAATGTAGCCAACGATGAAAATACCTATTAAAATAAGATTCAACATGATGTAAGTGGAAAAATCATCAAAATTGAAAATATCCGTAGGGTTAGCCTGTTCATTGTGATGAACTTTTTTACAGTGCTTATAAAAATTTCCCATTGCCATTAATCCGCAGAACGGAACAATAGATAATATGACACAAAAAAGATAGGCTAGAATAAAATTTCCATAATCTTTTTTTAGAAGTTCATATCCACCGTTAAGATAATCACCAAATTTGAACTGAACAGGTTTTACTTTCATATTTTAATCTTCAAGATTGTACTGTTTTATTTTTCTATATAAAGTTCTTTGAGAAATGCCCAATTCATCAGCCGCTCTGTTTCTTCTTCCTTTATGTTTCTCTAAAGCTTTTATAATAAGATCTTTCTCATTGTTTTGGAGTGATAAGGATTCTGGAGTTGCTTCTTCCACCTCAATATCCTCAATATTATTGTAATCCTCATCGTTCGTAATTACTGAATTCCCACGAATCGGATTGGGCTGATTTTCGAAATACAGCAAAGATTGAGCGTTGGCAACAGGTTCAGGCGTATAAATTCTGTTGATTAAGTTTTTCTCATGATTGCTTAAATCACCTTTTTCTCTGTTCTTAATCAGTTCAGAAGTTAAGGATTTTAAATCATTAATATCATTCCTCATATCAAAAAGAACCTTATACATAATTTCTCTTTCCGAGCCAAAATCTGAGGAAACTCCGCCAGTGTTTTTCTGTATAACCGCTGGCAAATGGCTTTGCATTGGGATGTATTCCGATAACTTCACAGAATTAATCTCTCGATTTTGCTCAACCACCGTCATTTGCTCCACCAAATTTCTTAACTGACGAACGTTTCCAGGGAAAGGATAGTTTTCAAGGTATTGAACACCATCATCAGTAAGTTTGAGCTCGGGCATTCTGTATTTTTCTGCAAAATCAATTGCAAATTTTCTGAAAAGTAGGTGGATATCGCCTTTTCTATCGCGTAGAGGTGGCATGTCGATTTGTACGGTATTGAGACGATAATACAAATCTTCACGAAAACGCCCATCCTGAATGGCGTTCATCATATTCACGTTCGTTGCCGCAACAATTCTTACATTGGTTTTTTGAATTTGCGAAGAACCCACCTTCATAAATTCGCCACTTTCCAATACACGAAGCAATCGAACTTGCGTCTGCAAGGGCAATTCGCCTACTTCATCAAGAAAAATTGTTCCGCCATCGGCAACTTCAAAATAACCTTTTCGGGTAGCTGTTGCGCCTGTAAAAGCACCTTTTTCGTGACCGAAAAGTTCGGAATCTATTGTTCCTTCTGGGATGGCACCGCAGTTAACGACGATATAGGGTTGGTGTTTTCTTTTGGATTCGGCGTGGATGATTTTTGGAATAAATTCTTTCCCCACACCACTTTCACCAATAACGAGCACAGAAATGTCTGTGGGTGCAACTTGTATGGCTTTCTCCAAAGCACGATTAAGAGCGGGATAATTCCCAATGATACCGAAACGGTTTTTTATGTTTTGTAATTCGTTCATTTTTTTGAATTTAGAAAATTAAAGATTTTTGAGAATAACTACATTAATTTTTAATGAATATTCTTTGAGTTTTACGCTGAAATCTTTTCCTCTAAATTATTTTTATTACGAACAATACTGGTCTTTTTTTGAAGTTCAAAAACTTCAAAAAAAGATGATTTTACAAAATTGCTTTTGAGTGTATTTTTAGAAATAGAACTCCAATTTGAGTTCCAACCTCCAAAAATATTTTGTTTTTGATGTTTTTGATATTGAGAAATAAAATGCTTAAACTCCTTAATAAGCTGCTGTGTCTCGGTTTTTGAAATCAACTTTTCAGCGGTTGACTGGCAACATTTTATTCTATTTTGGATACAGGAAATCTTCTCTGACTGGCAATTCCCAATCAAACTCATTAAAATAATGATGTACGAAAGACTTCTCATTTTTTATTTTTGTCATTTTGAATGAAACGAAGTGGAATGAAAAATCTCCTTTGAAAAAGATTCTTCCTTCGTCAGAATGACACTTTTTATATTTTTATTTTATTGTTAATTTAAACTATTTTTTAACATCAATAAAAAATCCATAGCGTTTGAATAATCTAGCGTTTCATATTCCAAACCTAATTTTCGAATAGCATTATAATATTGCTGATGATGTAGATAATAATATTTCTCAGATTGCAGAAACCAAGCTTTTTCACCCAATTTTTCAGCAATAAACCACTTTTCTAACAATCTACCTGTTCTTCCGTTTCCGTCATTCCAGGGATGAATTTTCACAAAAACCAAATGTAAAAAAGAAGCATAATAAAAAACTTCTTCTACTGACATTGCTTCTTTCAGCAACAAATCTAAATCAAAAAAAAACTTAGTCATTTCAGCATCAATTTGATAAGGAGAAATAGCAACATATTCTATATTTCCATCATCAGAAAGTACATACATATTTCCCTTCCTAGAAACACCTTGCTGGTTTTCTGAAAGCAAGTTTTTACTCAAAATACGGTGAACTTGGGATAAGCTATCTTCATTCAATCTATTACTCTTTGCAAAAACGTAAGCATCATACAAATCGTCTATCTTTTTTGTATAATCTGGCTGAAATTCTACACCTAGTTTTTTATGCTTGATGAAACTGTCCAAATCAATATCTTCACCCTCGATTTTACTCGAAAACACAGACGAAACCGAAGTGTAAAAACTAAAATTTTCTGAAGTGATTTCCGATTCCTTTAAATCATTGAATTTTTCGCCAAGATTTTCTGCAATTTGCAAAAAATCAGCTAATAATTCTTTTGTAATGATTTGAAGTTCCATAAAATTTTTATTCCGCAGTTCTCCCCAAAAGCGTTCCTTGCGTATTGTCGTACACAAAAACAGACACAATGTCGCCTATCTTCTGACCTTCTAATTTATCGAAAACGCAAACTGCATTCTGAGAATTACGGCCTTTCCATTGGTTTTCGTTCTTTTTAGAGGTTCCTTCAATTAAAATTTCATGATTTCTTCCAACATATCCTGCCATTCTTTTTCTTGATAATTCACCTTGCAAAGCGATGATTTCTGCTAAACGACGTTGTTTAACATCTGCAGGAATATCGTCTTCCATCTTTTTATGAGCTGGCGTTCCTGGACGCTCAGAATAAGCAAACATATAACCGTAATCGTATTCCACTTCACGCATCAAACTCAAAGTGTCTTGATGGTCTTCTTCAGTTTCTGTACAGAAACCAACAATCATATCTTGTGAAAAAGCCACTTCTGGAACTATTTCTTTGGCTTTTTTAATTAAATCTAAATATTCCTGACGGGTGTGCTGGCGGTTCATTAATTCTAAAATTCTGTCGCTACCACTTTGCACTGGGAGGTGAACATATTTGCAGATATTATCGTGCTTAGCCATCATTTCGAAAACCGAAGCGGTCATATCGTGCGGATTGGAAGTCGAGAAACGAATTCTCATTTCGGGAACTGCCTTTGCCACCAAGTCTAATAATTGCGCAAAATCTACCGCCGTTGCTTTCTGCATTTCTGATGCTTTAGCAAAATCTTTCTTAGGACCGCCACCGTACCATAAATACGAATCTACATTCTGACCTAAAATGGTAATTTCTTTATAACCATTCGCTGCCAATTCCTTACATTCTTCAAGGATGGAATGCGGATCGCGACTACGCTCACGCCCTCTGGTAAAAGGAACGACGCAAAATGTACACATGTTATCACAACCACGGGTAATCGTTACATAAGCTGTAACACCATTTCCGCCCAAACGAACAGGATTGATGTCTGCATACGTCTCTTCTTTTGATAGAATAACATTAATAGCATCTCTTCCCTCTTCGGTTTCTTTAAGCAGATTTGGCAAATCTCTGTAAGCATCGGGTCCAACCACCAAATCCACCAAATGTTCTTCCTCTAAAAATTTGGTTTTCAAACGTTCCGCCATGCATCCTAGTACGCCAACGGTTAGGTTTGGATTTTCCTTCTTTTGATTTTTGAATTGTGACAAACGCATTCTCACCGTTTGCTCCGCTTTTTCACGGATAGAACAGGTGTTTAATAAAATTAAATCTGCTTCCTCAACCTTCAATGTAGTATTGTAACCCTGTTCGTTTAGAATAGAAGCCACGATTTCGGAATCGGAAAAGTTCATCTGACAACCATAACTTTCCAAAAATAATTTTTTGGAATTTTCTGGTTTTTCCGCAATGGCAAATGCTTCCCCTTGTTTGTTTTCGTCTATATATTTTTCTTGCACAAGAATTCGGTTTAAAGGTTTAAGGCCTAAAGTTTAAGTTCTAAACCTTGAACTCTTAAACTTCAAACTTTAAACTAAAGTTGGGTGCAAAGATACGAATTTTGGTGACAGAATGGCAGAGGATAATTTTACGTTTAACATGCAATTATATATAACAGATGTAAAGTAAATCCAAATTTATTTTAATAGTGCTTAGCCAGTAATCTTTGTTGATTTATGATGCTTGTTATTAACTACAGGAGTCTGAATTTGTTTTAAATATCAATATTTTCGGTGTTGAATACGGTTTTTATTCTGATTTTGGAAGGAACAGGTTGTCCATCGCACGTAGCAGAAATCCAATTGCTCTTGAATTTTCGGAAAGCGTTTTGCAGGTCTTTTAATAGGAATTGCGAATTGACTACTTTAGGACTTATTTCAAGATCTTTCATTTCGCCGTTTTCATCGATAATCAAGCTAAAAGCAAATCTCCCATTGATAACGTATCTGCCATTATCTGCTGTCAAAAGAACTTTTTCATAAAATTCCCTTTGAAATTGTTTGTGGCCGCCCGGATATTCTGCATAATGGGGATTATTGCATTTTAACCGAAAAAACTCAACGTTTTCAGCAGGCATGATACTCATATTTGTACGAGAAATATCGAGTTGACTGATGTCGTTGTCATCTTCTTCAAGACTAGTTTGTGAGTATATTGAACCTGATAAAGTGAGCAACACAACAAGTAAAGCATTCTTCATAAGCAAATATTTTTGCAAAAATAAAGTAAATGTGTTTGCGGAAAATTACATCTTTATGGTAAAATCATCTCTGTCATTTAGAAAATTGAAATGCTCACGGAACTTTTTAAGCTCTTCCATATCAATATTTCCTTTAATGATATTTCTGCTTTTATCTGATATTTCACTTCCATCTGCGAAGAAAAAATGGGAAGATTCGGGATAAAGCAAACCATTTCCGTCCTGTCCAATTCGGTTGACACCAAAGACATAAGACAGATTTTCAATCGCTCGTGCCTGCAAGAGATGTTCCCATGCAAAAACGCGCTTCTCTGGCCAGTTAGCAACATAAATTATTGCATCGTAATCCTCATTATTTCTGGAAAAAACAGGGAAACGTAAATCGTAGCAAACTTGAAGAAGAAATCGAACACCTTTGTAATGGATGACATTTTTTTTATTTCCAGCGGTGTAAATTTTATCCTCTCCCGAAAAAGAAAATAAATGCCTTTTGTCATAAAACTCTACATCACCTGACGGTTCCACAAAATACATGCGATTGTAGAATTTGCCATCTTCGAAAACGGAGGCACTTCCACAGAAAGCTGCTTTTTTTTGAGCGGAAATGTTTTTTAAAAAATACAAAGATTGTTCATTTCTGTCGGCAATTTCTTCGGCATCCATGCAAAAACCCGTTGAGAACATCTCTGGTAAAATAAAAAGATCGGCTTCGTCGTTTTCAAGTAATTTTTCTATTGCATTGAAATTTTCATCCTTGTTCTTCCAATGAATATCGAAATTTAGTCCTTTTATAAGCATTTTTAACAATCTTAAATATTAGTTAAAGATAAGATTTTTTATATTCAGTATCGCTAATTTCAGGTATTTTAGGCTGTTTTTTAAAATTTAATTTTTGCGATATGAAAAAAATATTCTTTGCTCTGATATTTGCAGGGAGTTTCTCGCTTACCAATGCTCAAGCTTACACAGGAAAAGGAGACCAGAAACTCAACTTAGGATTTAATGTATGGGGTTATGGAACTGGATTGGCCGGAACCTACGATTATGGTATTAACGAACTTTTATCTGTGGGAGCTGGTTTAAACGTATACTTCAGCAATTACAAAGACGATAATAAAGACAATAGTTTGTTTGCGTTCGGCAGGGTGAATTTCCATTTGAATAAAGCTTTAGAATTGCCAGAAAATTTCGACCTATATCCAGGTTTAGATGTGGGAGTTGTCGGAAGAAATTTTGGTATCGGTGCACATTTGGGCGCAAGGTATTTTTTCACACAAAAGCTAGGAGTTTTCGCTGAAGTCGGCAATAATGGGAGCTTAGGTGTTTCATTAAATTTTTAAATCATTAGAAATTTTTCAAAGATCTCGTTTAGGTTAGTTTTTTTATCCGCTTTAGATTCAGTATTTTTGAAATCAAAACCACATAATGAAAATAAAGTACATTCTACTTACTGCAGGAGCAGTATTTCTTACAGCGTGTTCGTCGCAAAATATGCAGCATACTAATAAAAGTACATTGAAATATCCTATTGCAGAAAAAGGGAAGCAAATAGATACTTACTTTGGAACAAAAGTAACTGATCCTTACAGAGATCTTGAGAATGATTCAGAAGCTACTAAAAAATGGGTAGATGAAGAAGTAGCATTTTCGCAAGATTATCTTTCAAAAATTCCTTATAGAGATTCTATCAAAAACCAATTGAGAGATATTTGGAATTACGAAAAAATTTCAGCTCCATTTATAGAAGGTAATTATACCTATTTTTATAAAAATGATGGTCTGCAGGCCCAGTCGGTACTATATAGAACCAATAACAAAACAAAAAAAACAGAGGTCTTTTTAGATCCAAACCAGTTTTCGGAAAAGGGGACTACTTCACTATCAGGAATTTCTTTTAATAAAAAAGGAACTTTAGCTGCATATTCTATTTCAGAAGGAGGAAGCGACTGGAACAAAATTATCATTATAGATGCCGTCACAAAGAAGCAGATAGATCCAACATTAGAAAACGTGAAATTCAGTGGTATTTCTTGGCGAGGCGATGACGGAATTTACTATTCAAGTTACGATAAACCGAAAGAAGGAACAGTATTATCTGGAATGACAGATAAACACAAAGTTTTTTTTCATAAACTTCGCACCAATCAGTCAAAAGATGAATTGATTTTTGGAGGTGAAGAGCTGCCAAGAAGATATGCAAGTGCTTATACTTCCGAAGATCAAAGGTTTTTAATTGTATCTGCAGCAAATGCAACCTATGGTAATGAATTGTTCATTAAAGATTTAAAGAAAAAAGATTCAAGGTTTGCAAAAATTAACAAGGGTTTTGATTTCAGTGCAAGTATCATTGATACGAGAGGAGATGAAATTTTTATTTTGACCGACAAAGATGCGCCTAACAATAGATTAGTTAAAACAACCATTAACAACTTGTCGCCGGAAAATTGGGTGGAAGTTATTCCAGAAACAGATAATGTTTTGGAGGTAAGAGCAGCAGGTGGTTATTTCTTTGCGACCTATATGGTTGATGCCATTGATGAGGTGAAACAATATGATAAAAACGGAAAGCTTATCCGTAATATCAATCTTCCTGGCAAAGGAAACATAGGTGGTTTCGGAGGTAAGAATACTGATAAATTTATTTATTACTCATTTACGAATTACGTTACGCCCAATACTATTTATAAATATAATGTAGCAAAAGGAACTTCAGAAGTGTATCAGAAACCAAAGGTGAAATTTAATCCTGATGATTATGTTTCAGAACAAGAGTTTTATACTTCGAAAGATGGTACTAAAATTCCCATGATGATCAATTATAAGAAAGGACTTGATTTGAATGGTAAAAATCCAACTATCTTATATTCCTATGGTGGTTTTAATATCAGCTTGCAACCCTCATTCTCTGTTGTAAATGCCATTTGGATGGAGAATGGTGGTATTTATGCGGTTCCGAATATCCGTGGAGGTGGAGAATATGGAAAAAAATGGCACGTAGCTGGAACAAAGATGCAGAAGAAAAATGTATTTGATGATTTTATTGCAGCGGGTGAATTTTTACAGGGCATGAAATACACCTCTAAAGATTTTATGGCCATTTCGGGACGATCAAATGGAGGTCTTTTAGTAGGAGCAACCATGACAATGCGGCCAGATCTTGCTAAAGTGGCTTTCCCTGGAGTAGGAGTTCTAGATATGTTGAGGTATAACAAATTTACAGCTGGTGCAGGTTGGTCTTATGATTATGGTACTGCTGAAGACAACAAAGAAATGTTCGACTATTTATTGTCATACTCTCCAGTACACAATGTGAAAGCCAATACATGTTATCCTTCAACCATGATTATTACAAGTGATCATGATGATAGAGTGGTTCCTGCTCATTCCTTTAAATTTGGAGCAGAATTACAGGAAAAACAAGCTTGCAATAACCCTATTTTGATAAGGATAGAAAAGAATGCTGGCCATGGCGCTGGTCGTTCAACTGAGCAGGTCATAGGTGAAAATGCAGATTTATTATCATTTGCACTCTACGAAATGGGAATTCAACAACTACCGAAATAATAACTAAAAGATGGATTTTTTCCATCTTTTTTATTTTATTTGAGTTTTTTTACATTTTAAATTATCATTAAATTTACCATCTCAATACAAAGTTAAAATGCGTAAAACGATTTCAACCCAAAATCCTGATTTTAAGGTTACAGCTTCACAATTAGAAAACTACACCTTCGAAAAAGATGGACTTCAACTGAAAACCCAGTACACAAAAGAAGATGTAAATCCATCCTTAAGCGAAGCTTCAGCGGGTATTGCACCTTATCTTCGTGGCCCGTACAGCACAATGTATGTTCAGAAACCTTGGACTATTCGACAGTACGCAGGTTTTTCAACGGCTGAAGAATCCAACGCATTTTACAGAAGAAATTTGGCGGCTGGACAAAAAGGTCTTTCCGTGGCTTTTGATTTGGCAACGCACAGAGGTTATGATTCCGATCATGCTAGAGTAGTTGGTGATGTTGGAAAAGCTGGTGTAGCCATCGATTCTGTGGAGGATATGAAGATTTTATTTGATCAAATTCCTTTGGATCAAATATCGGTTTCCATGACAATGAACGGGGCGGTTCTTCCAATCTTAGCTTTTTATATTGTGGCTGCTGAGGAGCAGGGTGTTGCACAGGAACTGCTTTCAGGAACCATTCAGAACGATATTCTGAAGGAATTCATGGTACGAAATACCTACATCTATCCGCCAACGCCATCCATGAAAATTATTGCTGATATTTTCGAATATACCTCAAAATACATCCCAAAGTTCAACTCCATATCAATTTCAGGATACCACATGCAGGAAGCTGGCGCCACGCCAGTTTTGGAGATGGCTTATACGTTAGCCGACGGATTAGAATACGTGAAAACAGGCATCAAAGCAGGCATGAATATCGATGAATTCGCTCCTCGTTTGTCATTTTTCTGGGCGATCGGGATGAATCACTTCATGGAAATCGCTAAGATGCGAGCTGCCAGAGTAATTTGGTCGAATTTAATTTCACAATTTAACCCTCAAAATCAAAAATCGCTTGCCTTAAGAACGCATTCCCAAACTTCGGGTTGGTCTTTAACCGAGCAGGAGCCTTTCAATAATATCACAAGAACCGCTATCGAGGCGCTTTCTTCGGCTTTGGGCGGTACACAATCTTTGCATACCAACGCTTTGGACGAAGCTATTGCACTTCCAACAGATTATTCCGCAAAGATTGCGAGAAATACGCAGATTATTTTGCAGCAGGAGTCGGGGATTTGTGATGTGGTAGATCCAATGGGTGGAAGCTATTTGGTGGAATCTTTAACCCAACAAATGATTGATGAAGCCATGAAGTATATTGATGAGGTGGAAAAAGAAGGCGGAATGACGAAAGCCATTGAAGCGGGAATTCCAAAAATGAGAATTGAGGAAGCAGCGGCAAGAAAACAAGCAAAAATTGACAGTGGTGAAGAGTTTATCATCGGCGTAAATTCGTTTAAATCTTCTCAAAAGCAACCAGAATTTGATATTTTAGATATCGACAACTCACTGGTTCGTCAAAAACAGATTGAAAGACTCAATTCCATCAAAGAAAAACGTGATAATCAAGCTGTAGAAAGTATTTTAGAGCGAATTAAGACCGCTGCAAAAGATCAAAACGAAAATCTTTTGGCGTTGAGTATCGAAGCAGCACGCAGAAGAGCTACTTTAGGTGAAATTTCCGATGCTTTGGAATCGGAATTTGGACGCTACAAAGCCAATATTAAAACCATTTCAGGAGTTTATGCCATGAATGCAACTAAAAACGAATATTTCGGAAAAGCGATTGAGTTAACGCAAAAATTTGAGGAAGAAGAAGGTCGCCGACCACGTATCATGGTGGTGAAAATGGGTCAAGACGGTCACGACCGTGGTGCTAAAGTTGTGGCAACAGCATTTGCCGACATGGGCTTCGATGTGGACGTTGCGCCATTGTTCCAAACTCCGGAAGAAGTCGCTAAACAGGCCGTGGAAAATGATATTCACATTTTGGGTGTTTCGTCGTTGGCAGCCGGTCACAAAACTTTGGTTCCTCAGGTAGTGGAAGAATTGAAGAAATTGGGTGCAGATGACATTACCATCGTAGTTGGGGGTGTAATACCACAGCAAGATTACGACTATTTATACGCCAATGGTGCTGATTTTATTTTTGGTCCAGGGACGAATCTTCCGAAATGTGCAGTGGATATTCTAGAGAAATTTTTAATCCAATGAACGTTGAAGCAATTTTAGGTGAAAATCTTGAAAGTATTATAAGTCTAATAATAGGAATGATTTTTCTGAAGAAGAATAAAATCATTTCCAAAAGAATTTAATATCCCAATATCTAAAGCTGTTCTAAAAGTTGGACAATTCGAGATTTTTAAGATTTTTTCAGATCAACATCAATTGCATTTTTTAGATGAAAAAGTTGTGAAATTAAATTTACTGTTTTCAGAAGAAAAGATTATTTTAATAATTAATTTTATGAGAACTAATTATTCGGATACGTTTCGCTTCTACACATTACAAGATTTTAATAATTTTGATTGGAAGCCTATAAGCGCTAATGAAAATAATTTTTTAGAAATTAAAACAAAGCAAATTGAATTTGATAAAACTAAAACTTTTCATCTAGAAAAATTAGAATCCTATCAAATGATAAGTTGTAAATATAATGGATTTAACTTCTCAGTTGAACCAATTAAAAATTTCATTTACAATGATAAAAAGTCTTATTTAGTAGAAATATGGTAGAACTTATATTAAAAATTGAATTGTTTTGATTTATAACAAACTAAAATAATCTCAAAAAAGCAAATAAATCTTTGATTTTAAAAATTTATTCTATATTTGCACCACAAAATAAAGTTTAACCAACAAAAAACGAAGTAAAAATGTTCAAATACAATCAACATTCTACAGTAGGATTGCCTTTTGCAAAGGCGAGGCTTCGTGGTTGGGTACATTCTTAGAAGAATAGTACAATGATATACCAAAACCCGAAGTCACAGCTTTCGGGTTTTTTTGCGTAAAATTTCAAAACTTAAGTTTCCCCGAAATCATTTTTATTAGGAGCTTTTTCCTGCTCTCCACTGTATCTTTTTCGCCAACGCATCAAACCGGCGTAGAAAAAGGATGCCGTTGCGATCAGGGCTAGAAATTCAGTTTCCTAATCAACATTTGTCAAAAAATTGACAACAGTAATTAAATTATAAACACACGTCACTTCGTGTAGCAAAGCGTATCGAGAACTATTTGCAAGAACTTCTCAATACGATTTTCTAAAAATCTACTCGAAGTGACGAATACTAAACCTGTTAGGTTTTAGAAACCTAACAGGTTTAAAATCAAAATCAACTAAAACTTTAGTTGAAAATGTAATATTTCTATGATGTTATCCATAATCAAAATGTAAAAAGTCTTGGTTCTCGGTTCTATTATCTAGAATCTAAAATTAAAAAAATGGGAAATTTAAAATTAAAAGGAAAAGATATATTGAAACTCGGCTATCCCAACAATCAAAGCGTAAACATCGCTTTGGAAGTCATGAAGAGGAATTTTGCTACTAAAAATATACATCATGTAAAGTCTATTTTAAAAGAGATTTTACTGCAGCCGCAAAACTTTGAGAAAGATTTGCAGTTCGGACAAATTGCAGAAGCATTACTCAATTCCAATAAAACTGAAAAACGAATGCTCAACACACTAAGAGCTCCTTTTCAAATTTTTGGAAACAACATTTCCGAAGAAGC
>JAEWYW010000005.1 GCA_023458535.1 Bacteroidota bacterium | reverse complement strand
TACAGTTCAAACTCATTCATGTATTGCAAAAGTAATTTTTTTTGAGAGCTTATAAAACCCTTATTTTTAAAAAGATAACAATCTAACTTAACCCTCTTAAAACCAATAATAATCGCTCCAAAACTATCGGATTTTATGTTAAAAATCACTATATTCGCAAACTTAATTTTATTTAAAAGCATTGAGAATTTCGATGAAGAAGTTTAACGAATATAAAGGCTTAAACCTTAGTCAAGTAGCAGAAAATGTTGCTGCCAACTGGAAGGAAAACGATACGTTCAAAAAATCTGTGGAAATCCGCGAAGGGCATCCTGAATTTGTATTTTATGAAGGACCACCTTCGGCAAACGGACTTCCAGGCATTCACCACGTGATGGCGCGAGCAATTAAGGATATTTTCTGTCGTTTTCAAACCCAAAACGGAAAGCAGGTTTTCCGTAAAGCAGGTTGGGACACACACGGACTTCCCGTAGAATTGGGCGTTGAAAAAGAATTAGGCATCACCAAAGAAGATATTGGAAAGAAAATTTCCATCGAAGAATATAACCAAGCTTGTCGCAACGCCGTGATGCGCTACACCGACATTTGGAATGACCTTACTAAAAAAATCGGTTATTGGGTAGATTTAGAAGACCCATACATCACCTACGAACCAAAATATATGGAGTCGGTTTGGTGGTTGTTGAAGCAGTTGTATGATAAAAATTTTTTGTACAAAGGCTACACGATTCAGCCGTATTCTCCAAAAGCTGGGACAGGTTTGTCTTCACACGAATTAAATCAGCCCGGAACTTACCGTGATGTATCTGACACAACGGTCGTGGCGCAATTCAAAGTGAAAAAGCTATCCGATAAAGTGGCTTCAAGAATCAAAGATACTGCTTCTATCGAAGCGTGTGACATTGCAGAAAGTACGTGTGGTGGCGCTTTACATTGGGCAGAATTCGACACAGAAAAAGAACAACCTATCCATATTTTAGCTTGGACGACCACGCCTTGGACTTTGCCTTCTAACACGGCGTTGACCGTTGGCCCGAACATCGATTATGTATTGGTGAAAACTTTCAATCAATATACTTTTGAGCCCATCAACATTATTTTAGCAAAAGCGTTACTGCCTAAGCAATTCGGAAAGAAATTTGTGGAAGGAAGCGCTGAAGACTTTTCTAATTATACACAAGAATCCAAAACAATTCCATACCAAGTTCTGGCTGAATTTAAAGGTTCAGATTTGGTAGGAACAACCTACGAACAACTGGTTCCTTGGTTTCTGCCTGCTGAAAATCCAGAAAAAGCATTTGTAGTCATTCCAGGAGATTTCGTAACCACAGAAGACGGAACGGGAATTGTGCATACTGCGCCAACTTTTGGTGCTGATGATGCGAAAGTAGCGAAAGATGCTGGCGTTCCACCGATGTTGGTGAAAGATGAAAACGACAATTTGGTACCCCTAGTAGATTTGCAAGGTCGCTTCATTGAGGGAGAAAATGTACCTGAAGTTTTTTCAGGAAAGTATATTAAAAATGAATATTACGACGACGGCACGGCTCCAGAAAAATCTTGGGATGTGCAATTGGCCATTCAATTGAAAGAAGAAAATAAAGCCTTCAAGGTTGAAAAATACGTTCACTCGTATCCGCATTGTTGGAGAACCGACAAACCTGTTTTGTACTATCCGCTCGATTCTTGGTTTGTAAAGATGTCATCGGTGAAAAATCGTTTGGTAGAACTGAACGAAACCATCAACTGGAAACCAAAATCAACAGGTGAAGGTCGTTTTGCGAATTGGTTAGAAAATGTAAACGACTGGAATCTTTCCCGCTCTAGATATTGGGGAATTCCGTTGCCAATTTGGAGATCGGAAGATTTAAAAGAAGAAATCATCATCGGTTCTGTTGAAGAATTGTATAACGAAATAGAAAAGTCGATCGCAGCAGGCATCATGTCCGAAAATCCTTTTAAAGATTTTGAAATCGGAAACATGTCAAAAGAAAATTATGCACTGATCGATTTGCACAAAAATGTCGTAGATGCCATCACCTTGGTATCAGAAAGTGGAAAACCAATGAAGCGCGAAAGCGATTTAATTGATGTTTGGTTTGACTCTGGAGCGATGCCGTATGCGCAATTGCACTACCCATTCGAAAATAAAGTATTAATTGACGACAGAAAAGCATACCCAGCTGATTTTATTGCAGAAGGTGTTGATCAAACCCGTGGTTGGTTCTACACGCTGCATGCGATTGCGACGACGGTTTTTGATTCTGTAGCATATAAAAATGTGGTATCAAACGGTTTGGTTTTGGATAAAAACGGACAAAAAATGTCGAAACGTTTAGGCAACGCCGTGGATCCTTTCGAGACGCTGTCTGTTTACGGTCCCGATGCAACGCGCTGGTACATGATCTCCAATGCCAACCCTTGGGAAAACCTGAAATTTGATATAGAAGGTATTGATGAAGTGCGCAGAAAATTCTTCGGAACCCTATACAACACCTATTCCTTCTTCGCGCTTTATGCGAATGTGGATGGTTTTAAATATGAAGAAGCAGACATTCAAAATCGTCCCGAAATCGACCGATGGATTTTATCTGAATTGAATCTTTTAATTAAAGAAGTAAAAGCCTTCTACGAAGATTACGAGCCTACAAAAGTTGCAAGAGCCATCAATACATTTGTCAACGATAACCTTTCAAACTGGTATGTTCGTTTGTGCAGAAGACGTTTCTGGAAAGGCGATTACAGCGATGATAAGATTTCCGCTTACCAAACCTTGTACACGTGTTTGGATACGGTTGCTAAGCTTTCCGCACCTATCGCACCATTCTTCATGGATCAGTTGTATCAGGATTTGAATGCGGTAACAGGAAAAACCGACGGTGAATCGGTTCACTTGACTGATTTCCCAGTTGCAGATGAAAGTTTAATCGATACCGATTTGGTGGAGAAAACGCATTTAGCACAACAGATTACGTCGATGGTTTTCTCATTGAGAAAAAAAGAAAACATTAAAGTTCGCCAGCCACTTCAAAAAGTGATGATCCCTGTGTTGGATGCAAAAACGCAAGAACAGATAACTGCCGTTGCCGATTTAATCAAACAAGAAGTCAACGTAAAAGAGCTTCAACTCATCAATGCAGAAGAAGCTTCACATCTCATTATCAAACAGATAAAGCCGAATTTCAAAACCTTAGGTTCGAAGTTAGGAAAAGATATGAAAGCGGTTGCAGGTGAGATTTCCGCGTTCACAAGTGAGCAAATTGCCGATTTAGAAAAGACAGGAACAGCAAACGTTTCTGGGCACGAAATTACAATTGGCGATGTAGAAATTTTCACTTCCGATATTCCGGGATGGACGGTGGCAAGCGAAGGAAAAATAACTGTGGCATTAGATTTGACGTTAACGGACGAATTGAAATCCGAAGGTATTGCAAGGGAATTCATCAACCGCGTTCAAAACATCCGAAAAGATAAAGATTTTGAGCTAACGGACAGAATTTCAATCCAATTGGAAGAAAGCAATCCATTTATTTCAGAAATACGTCAAAACGAAGATTATATTTCTTCTGAAGTGTTGTCAAATCAAATAGAAATTGTATCTTCACTAGCAAATTTTGACGAAATTGAAATTGATGAAACCAAATTTAAAGTAAATATTAACACCATTTGAGTTTTGATATTTGATGTTTGAAGTTCTGTGAAATGAATCTCAAATCTCGAATCTCAAATCTCGAATCTCAAATTAAAAAAACATGGCAGACGAGAGAGTAAGATACAGTGACGCAGATTTGCAGGAGTTTAAAAAAATTATTCAGGAGAAAATAGCAAAAGCAGAAAGAGATTTGTTGGTTCTTAATGAAAGTTTTATTAACGACCAAAATAATGGAACAGACGATACTTCGCCTACCTTCAAAGCTTTTGAAGAAGGTGCAGAAACGCTAAGCAAAGAGCAAAATGCTATTCTTGCAGGTAGACAAGAAAAATTCTTGAGAGATCTGAAGAATGCACTTATCCGCATAGAAAATAAAACATATGGCATTTGCCGTGTAACAGGTAAACTTATTCCCAAAGAAAGATTGTTTGCTGTTCCCCATGCTACGCTAAGCATTGAGGCTAAAAATATGCAGCGATAAGTTTACACATTTCAACAATTATAATGTACAAGGTATAAAGACAGCCAAAATCTGTAATTTGTACTTTGTACATTTTATATTTTAGAAGTATGGAGACGGTTATCCTCATTTTGTTGATTGCAGCAGTATTCGGATTTTTCTTTAGAAAGGAAATTAAAGATAAAATTGCGCCCCAGAAAGACAGAAATTACACGATTGATGATCAGTTCAACTCTAAAAAACGCGAGCGTGAACAAGAAATTGATGCTCTTCTGGCTAAAATAGGAAAAAACGGTTTGGATGATCTTTCGCCAAAGGATAGAAAAAGATTAGACGAACTTTCAAAAAAGTAATAAATTTGAAGCGTTGTTAGAATCAAAAGTTCTAACATAGCTTTCAACAAAAAAAGTCCCAATGGAATCGATAATAGTTTATCCCAAAAATGCAATGGAAATGAGCGCTTTAAAAAGTGTTTTAAAAGACATGAACATTAAATACGAAAAGTTTCATACCAAAAATGCAAAAACTCAGGAGAAGATTTTTGTAAAAAAATTGGATAAGGCAACAAAACCTCAAAAAAACAATCCGAAAACTGGCTTATAATGAAGAAGATTGCAGCTATTACATTTATTATTCTTTTAATAGATCAACTTTCTAAAATTTACATAAAAACCAATTTCGAGTTGGGCGAAAGTGTTCCTGTTTTGGGAAACTGGTTCAGATTAACATTTGTTGAGAACCCTGGAATGGCTTACGGATTTCATTTCGGTGGCTTACTTGGTAAATATTTTCTAGTAATAGTGCGTATTGCTCTTATTGCGGGAATGATTTATCTCTTCAGAAAATGGCTGAAAGAAGGTGCAAGCAATTATCTGCTCATTCCAATGTCTATGGTTTTCGCAGGTGCTATCGGAAATTTAATCGATGGAATGTTTTACGGTTTAATCTTCGATAAAGGAACAATTTTTAGTGAAACTGCTGGAAGATGGATAGATTATGATGGGGTTGCACATATTTCAAATTTCGGACAAGGATATTCTGCATTTATGAAAGGTTGTGTTGTAGATATGTTTCATTTTCCTTTAGTGGATTGGAACGTTCCCGAATCTTGGCCGCTCATCGGTGGAAAGCATATAGAATTTTTCAAATATATTTTTAACGTAGCAGACTCTGCAATAACGGTGGGTGCTCTCTTATTGTTTATTTTCAGAAAGAAAGCCTTCCCAAATGGTTTTGATTTTTAATAAGTTTTCTTTCATCAAATGATAGAGTTGTATAAACTTCAAAAATAGCATGAAAATTCTCAAGAAAATATTTTTAATAGGACTGATTCTCGTTGTAGTTTCAGCCCTTTTTGTTTGGTGGAGCAACTATACCATTGAATCTAAAACAAAAGATTACGTTACTTCTGATGTTTCAAAACTCCCTAATGAAAAAGTAGGTTTGGTTCTTGGAACGGGAAAAACACTCGCCAACGGACAGCCCAACCTCTATTTTTCTTATAGAATTGATGCAGCAGCAGAATTATACAAGGCAGGAAAAGTTCAATACTTTATTGTGAGTGGCGACAACTCTCAAGAAAACTATAACGAACCCGAGGACATGAAACTCGCTCTGATGGAAAAAGGAGTTCCCGAAAATCATATTTTTGAAGATTTTGCAGGCTTTAGAACCTTAGATTCTGTTGTGCGGGCCAAAGATATTTTTGGACAGAATTCTTTCATTATCATTTCACAAAAATTTCATAATGAGAGAGCTGTTTTCTTGGCTCAGAAAAATGGAATTAAAGCATTTGGTTACAATGCAAAAGACGTGAATGCTTACGCAGGTTTTAAGACAAGTGTTCGGGAAAAATTTGCACGAGCAAAGGTTTTCGTAGATTTAATTACAGATAAGAAACCTAAATTTGGCGGTGAAAAAGTTATTATTAAATAATTAAAAAATTATTATATTTAAATGTGAAAAAAACAAAACTCCATTTTACCTTGTGTCACCGTTTACCAGAGCGTTCATTTTTCTGGAAGGGTAAACAATTCCCCATTTGCGCAAGATGCACTGGGATACATTTAGGTTATTTCAGTTTTCCTTTTTTTCTGTTTGGATTGATTAGCTTACCCTTCTGGTGGACAGTTGCATTTATCTTGCCCACTTATGCTGATGGTTTTATACAAGCTTTTTCAAATTATCAAAGTACAAATACAAAACGCTTTATCACTGGATTAATGGCAGGCATTGGAACTATGTCTTTAACATGTTTAATCGGTGCATTTATTGGCAAACTAATAGTTACCTATCTATTATAACACAAAAAACATTAAAAAAGAAAATTATGAATGAACTTAATCAAAACGACAACTTTCAAAACAACGGTAATAAGGAAGACTTAGAAACAGTATTAAAAGTAGTTTCTTTTTGTATACCTTTAGTTGGTGCAATACTTTATTTTGTGAATAAAGATAAAGCTCCTTTAAAAGCAAAATCAGCATGTAATATGGCTTTGTACGGATTTGGATTTGGAATACTACTAAACATTATTTTCTATGTATTAGGCATTGGTGCATATGCGATCGCTCCAAGATAATTTTGACGGATTAACAGTCAAGTATTAACAACGATCATTTTTAGGTCGTTGTTTTTTTTAAAAAAGTGCGAGTACCAAATTAGTTTTATGTAATTTTACAACTGTAATTTTAAAATCTAAAATAACAAAAATGTCACGTATCCTTACCGGAATTCAAGCCACTGGAACCCCACATTTAGGAAATTTATTGGGAGCCATTATTCCTGCAATTGAGTTGTCTAAAAAACAGGAAAACGATTCCTTCTTATTTATTGCCAATCTTCATACTTTAACCTTGATTAAAGATGCTGCGCAACTGAGACAGAATACCTATGAGATTGCTGCAGCCTGGCTTGCATGTGGTTTAGATGTGGAAAAAACACATTTTTACAGACAGAGTGACATCCCAGAAACTTGTGAACTGACGTGGTATCTGGATTGTTTTTTTCCTTTTACCAGACTACAATTAGCACATTCTTTTAAAGATAAATCGGATCGTCTTTCTGCTGTAAATGTCGGGTTATTCAATTATCCAATATTAATGGCGGCAGATATTTTACTCTACGATGCAGAAATTGTTCCTGTTGGAAAAGACCAACTTCAACATTTAGAGATTACCCGAGATGTTGCAGAAAAATTTAACAGACAGATGGGTGAAGTTCTTACTTTACCATTGGCTGAATTGCAGGAAGACACCAAATATGTTCCTGGTACTGATGGCAGAAAAATGTCTAAATCTATGGGCAACATTATTAATGTTTTTCTTCCTGAAAAGGAATTAAAAAAACAGGTAATGAGCATAGAAACCGATTCTAAAACTCTTGAAGAACCTAAAGATCCAGCCACAGATAAGGTTTTTGCTATTTATGAATTGGTAGCAACACCAGAACAAACAGAAACTCTCCGTGAGAAATATCTTGCAGGCAACTTCGGTTATGGTCATGCCAAAACAGAGCTTTTAAACTTATTAATAGATCGTTTTGCTAAGGAAAGAGAAGTGTATCATTATTATATGACCCATCTGGATGAACTGGAAGCCAAACTGCAGGAAGGAGCAGCAAAAACTCGTATTGTAGCACAAAACACCATAAAGAGAGTGCGAGAGAGTTTAGGATTTTAACTGTATTTTTCTTTATTTGAATTTACTATTACATGTTCGGGAAAGCCTTTGGCTTTCCCGAACATGTATATTCACTTAGACATAAATCCACATTAAAACAGGCGCTTTAGCATCTTTTAAACGTTTATCAATAATTTTCATGGCATTATTGGAAACAGTTGGACAACCCCAACCTTCCGGACTTCCTTTCGGGAAGACTTCATCATCACTCATTAAATCCCAGGAGTGAAAAACGATCACACGGCTTAATGCGTTAGAGTTGCTTTCTTCCAGACCGTGCATCAAATATTTAACGTTAATTCCCCAGCTGCTGTAACCGCGCTCACCGATTTTATATTTCCCCAAAGACGA
The DNA here is from genome assembly GCA_023458535.1 of Bacteroidota bacterium. Classification (GTDB taxonomy): domain Bacteria; phylum Bacteroidota; class Bacteroidia; order Flavobacteriales; family Weeksellaceae; genus Chryseobacterium. The sequence goes on along the minus strand of JAEWYW010000005.1, from coordinate 37,179 downwards.
TAAATGACTATCATTAATATTGCTGAATTGAGGTTCATCCTTTGTTTCGTCTGATGACCAGGTAAAATTTCCGCAACCATGACCTACTAAAAAGGCTCCTTCGGATTTTTTCTGCTTAAAATTCCATATAAAGAAACGCTTCACTCCAGAATGCAAACGCATATCAATTAAAATACAGAAGTCCGTACTCATCTTGTTTTGTTTCGAATACCGCAAAGCTTCTTCGGCTTTATTTGAAAGCTTGATATAATCTACATCTGGTTTGGATAAATTTTGTTCGCGTTGAGCAAGTATTGATGCCATTTCTGATTTTATAACGCTTTCTTTACAACTCACATAAAGCAGCAATAAAGGAATTAATAAAAAAATTTCTTCATTTAAGGATGTAAATTTTAAAAATAATAAAATTTTGTGTACAAAAAAAGAGTTCAGAAAAATCTAAACTCTTTAATTATTGATTTGTTATTTCTTAAAAACTAACTTCATTAACTTCTTTGCCACGTTGGAAATTCATTGTTTTCTGACTTCCTTTGTAAGCAATATTCACCAGATTAACCTGCTTTGGAAACTGCGCTAACAACAAAGAGTTTTTTATCTTTAAACTGCTTATGCTGGAAACACCAGTAGCCTCAAAATACACCCAAACCGTTTCGCCATTAATCTGGCTACCAGTGAAGGTAAGATTTTTATTTTCCCCATTCACAAATACATCAAAATTGTTATTGACGTATTTTTTAACTTCTGCTTCAAATCCTGCAGTGCTAGGATTTATTTTAATCGCATCGGAGATATGTTGCGTATTGAGCTTTGTTGTAAATTTCAAAGTTTTGGTTCCGTCAACATAATCAACTTTTGTCATTGATGAAAAAAAGTCTAAGAGACTAAAACTCATCATTACAAAAAGCGTTAAAAAACCAGTTATATATAAATATTTTTTCATTTTTATTACATTATATCAAATCTCAGTATGTCAAATTACATGCCATTAGAAATTAACATTAACAGAATATTTATCATAAAAAGCTTTAATATGCGCCACTGCCTCATCCGCGGTGTCCACCACTCTATATAAATTGAGATCGTCTTCATGAATCATGCCTTCTGTAAGTAAAGTTGCTTTAAACCAATCTAACAACCCGCCCCAAAATTCAGAACCGACTAATACAATAGGGAATCTTCCGATTTTATTGGTTTGTATAAGTGTTAGCGCCTCCATTAATTCGTCCAATGTTCCGAAACCTCCTGGCAAAACAATGAAACCTTGCGAATATTTTACGAACATTACTTTTCTAACGAAAAAGTAATCAAAATTCATAGAGTAAGGTTTGTCGATATATGGATTGAAATGTTGCTCAAAGGGGAGATCTATATTTAAACCTATTGATTTTCCGTGTGCGTTATGAGCGCCTTTGTTACCTGCCTCCATGATGCCTGGTCCACCACCCGTAATTACACCGAAACCAATCTTCGTGATTTTTTCTGCTATTTCTACCGCCATTTGGTAGTACTTACTTTCAGGTTTCAACCGTGCGGATCCAAAAATAGAAACACATGGTCCTATTTTAGCGAGTTTTTCGTAACCATCAACAAACTCAGCCATGATTTTAAAAATCATCCAACTGTCTTTGGTTACTGTTTCGTCCCAAGGTTTTTGTCTAAAGCTGTTATGGAGCTTTCTTTCCTGCATTTCGAGACTGCTTATTTTCTCGTTATTATCTTCTTGTTGCATTTATTTAAAATATTTTTCAGCTTCTAAAATAGAGTGTGGTTTACCTACATCAATCAGAATACTGTCATGTAAAAATCCATGTATCGCTTCTGTTTGCATAAGATCTAAGTATTCCTCCATTATAGAGAACTTTCCTGTTCTTTTTATTTTATCAAAAATTTGAGGGTTTACACAATGAACTCCGCTGAATGCATATGGTTTAAAACCCTTATTAAATTCAGCCAGTCGTTGCTCTCCCGATTGTACGTTCATCCATCCTCTCAACACCATCTCATCATTAAATAGAAGTTTCCTCGAACTCTCTCTATCGGAAACGGCTAAGGTAACAAAATCATCATTCTGCTGATGAAACTTCACCAATTCTGTAATATTAAGATCGGTGAGAATGTCTGCGTTCATGATTAGGAAATCCTCCTCAAAATCTAAAAACTTTCTAGCAAAAACCAAACCGCCACCAGTTTCCAAGAGCTCCAAACTTTCATCAGAGATATCAATACTGCAGTTAAAGTGGTTGTTTTTATTTAAAAAATCAACAATCTGATCTCCAAAATGATGTACATTGATCACAAAATCTGTAATACCAAAAGATTTTAGATATTGAATATTCCTTTCTAACAAAGGAACACCATTTACTTTGGCTAATGCCTTAGGGTGATGATCGGTAAAAGGTTTCAGACGAGTGCCTTTTCCAGCTGCAAAGATTAATGCTTTCATAGATGACCGTTAAAAAATGACTGGGCTTCGTTTATTAAACTCCGTCCAAATTATTGAGTTGTGGTTGTTCGTCGTGGTGGATATTCACCTGTGTCTGAGGATATTTGTCTTTGATAAATTCTGCGATTTTCTCCGCAGAATATACCGATCTGTGTTGTCCGCCCGTGCATCCAAAATTGATCTGTAAATTATCAAAACCTCTGGCTAAATAATCATCGATGGAAATAGATACCAGGTTTTTTATCAGTTCTAAAAATTTGGGCATCTCGGTTTTCTGTTCCAGATATTCCTGCACAGAGATATCTTTACCGGTTAAAGATTTATATTCTTCAATTCTACCTGGATTGAGAATTCCCCGACAATCAAATGCAAAGCCGCCTCCATTTCCTGAGTTATCTTTAGGAATACCTCCTTTTTTATATGAAAAGCTGTGAATATCTACATGCAGCATATTGTAATTTTTATTGAGTAAATATATTGATTTTGTTCTGTATTTGTGGTTGCTGAAGTTGCTCAACTAAAGATTTAAGTTGAGGGAAGTTATTTGCTTTATCCCAAGAATCCAGCAATTCCGCCAAGTTAATTATACCTTGATCAATGCTCTGAATGAAGTGTTGTTTCTTCTGTATTAAACCTCTAAACCCGTAAGCTCCTAATACCTGTAAAAACCTCATCAACTGCAGCCACTTCACCGATTTCTTTAGTTGAAATTGATCTTCATGATTTTGAAATTTTGAAATGTAGTAATCTATCATCTCCTTCTTAAACTCCTGTGGAAAATTGGCTTTTGCCTGAAATAAAAATGAAATTACATCGTACATTAATGGCCCTTCCATCGCACCCTGATAATCAATAAAAAAAACATCATCGTTATTCACCATGATATTTCTTGCCTGAAAATCTCTAATCATTAAACCTCTAGGTTGTAGTGCTTCAACAATGCTAACAATTTCCATGAATTCTTTGAGGAGTGACGCTTTATGATACTGCAACTCCAGAATATCCACCATGAAATTTTTAAAATAAAACAAATCGTTCAAAACAGGAAGTTGATCATAGGATTCGTATTCGAAAGTCCTTTTATAATCTATTTTGCCTTGTGTTTTTGTCTGTAAGGAATAGAGCTGATCTAATGCTTTTTGTACCAAAATTGCTACTCTCGGCGTTAAAGATTCATTTGCAATAACTTCTGACAGGGTATTCTCACCCAAAAACTCCTGAATGTACACCAATTCATCATCCGAAACGGCAAAGATTTTCGGTGTGTTTGCGTTTAGTTCTGAAAAAAGATTTGAAAAATAAAGGAATACTTTGTTTTCTCTGGTATTCTCATTATAGGTCACCACATATTTTTGGTGATGGGAAGTAGCAATAAAATTCTTTCGTGCTGATCCACTTTGCGGTAAAGTAACCCATTCTGTGATGGGAGCATTAAGTGAGTTTTCAAAAAATGATTGTATTTCCTCGGTAGTCTTCATGAAGCGACAAAGATACTAAATTGCGTTAATTTTTTATCTTTGTTGAATGAAGGATTTCAAACCTATATTATGGATATTACTGCGCTTTGTTGTAGTGTATGTAATACTGTTGTTGGGGTATCAGTTTTATTTAAACGAAACCATTAACAGCGGACTGGATCCTTTCTCGAGATGGGTTGCATTGCAGGTGAAATACGTTCAGGAAATGTTGGGATATAAATCTTTGTTGTACGACGACATTCCCAATCTTCAAATGTGGTTTTATGTTGTAAACGATTATGTTTCGCGCATGGTGGAGGGCTGCAATGCCATATCAGTAATGATTCTTTTTCTTGCCTTCATTTTTGCTTTTTACAAAGGTTCTAAAACATTTATTTTCGCGGCAATCGGATTGGTTTTTCTGCATGTGATGAATGTTCTGAGAATTGTGGGTTTGAATATCGTAATATATGAATATCCTGAGTATCAGAAAATGTTTCATGATTATGTTTTCCCTGCGGTCATCTATGGATCTGTAGTCGTTTTATGGTTGGTGTGGATAAAATTCTTTGCCCTAAAAAAATGAAAATAACCAACATTGTCATTTTAATTATCGGAATTGCTGGACTGATAGGAATTCGTATCGCAGAAGACAACATTTTCTATGATCCTTTCTTAAATTATTTTCATGAGGCTTCTACAAAAGCTAAATTTCCTGAATTTGACTGGTCACAACTCATTCTTAGTCATTTTTTTAGATTTGCACTGAATCTTCTTTTTTCTGCAATTGTTATACAAGCCGTTTTTAAAAATTTTACTTGGACGAAGCAGGGAGTTATTCTTATGACACTGGTATTTGCCATTACTTTTCCCATCTACTTGTACTGTCTTTCTACTGAATTTTCCGTGGGAAATCTATTTACATTTTACATCCGCAGATTTGTAATTCAACCGCTGGTTTTACTGCTTATTATTCCGCTTTTTTATTATAGAAAACATCTGGAAACGAAATCTTAAGTTTTTATTTTATATTTATCGAATGGAATTAGTCACATTAAAAATTTTCAATACCGAAGTAGAAGCTGAACTGGTAAAGTTGTATCTGGAATCGAAAGGCGTTGAGGCTTTCGTTTTCGGAAATATCTTGGCCAATACCTACAACCTTTTTAATACAACTTCGGGAGGAGTTCAGCTAAAAGTGGCAGAAGATACTTATGAAAAAGCTCAAAAGTTAGTAGAGGCATATTTCAACGAAAATACAATCGACTAAATGAAAAAATGTGCGATGGTGTAGATAATTAAACCCACCAAACCGCCCACCAAAGTACCGTTTACGCGGATAAACTGCAGGTCTTTGCCTACTTCTAGTTCGAGTTTTTCGCTGAGTTCTTTTCCTTCCCAGTTGCCAACCGTAGAGCTGATGAGGTTTTCCACTTGATGGGTGTTTTTCAAAATGTATTTATAAGCCGTTACCCGCACCCAATGATCAATTTTATGTTGCAAGGATTCATCATTTTGCAAATTGTGGGCAAGTTCTGCAATATTTTTAAGCAAGTATTTTTTAAGGCCTGAATTTTCCTCTGTTAACTCAGTAATAAGCGTATTTTTAATGCTGACCCAAATGTCGGATGCGTACTGATGGAACTTCTCATTCTGAAAAAGATCACTTTTAATGTTTTGAAATTCATTTTTCCAACGCTCGTTTTCTTTTAAATCTGAAGCGAATTCATACAGTTTTTGGGTAATAATATCACGTAAAGGATGCTCTGGATCTTCTTCCACCTCCAAGAAAAAATTTGAAAGTCCGCTGGCAATTTTGTCGGCAATTTTATCATCCACAAACTTGGGGATAAACGAATAACTTTCTTTTTTCACCCGATCTTTTATCATTTCGCTATTTTCCGTCACATAATTTTTTATCTGTGAAGAAAGATTGGTTACGATTTTTTGATGGTCGTTTTTATCCAAAAGATAATCCATACCATTGCCCAATAATTTGTTGAGCTCCATGCTGTTTCCAAAATCCTGAACTTTATTGGCTATAAACCGACTCACTTCAGCATCATCCAATTTATTAATGATGTTTAAAATAATTTCTGAGGAATTTTTAAGAAGCGCTTCTTTATTTTTATCCTTGGCAAGCCATTCTCCAATAAAATTAGATACTTTGAGCTTAAGAATGTACGGACGGATATTTTGAGGTGAAAGAAAATTAGACACCACAAAATTTCCCAAATTATCGCCAATTCGGTCTTTAGAATTCTGAATTAAGTTGGTGTGTGGAATGGGCAAACCCAAAGGATGATGAAACAAGGCCGTCACCGCAAACCAGTCGGCTAAGGCGCCTACCATAGCTGCCTCGGCGAACGCACGAACATAGCCAATCCAGTGCGAATCGTTGGTCTTTTGGAGAATCGTTGTGACAATAAAGATAACAGCCATCAACACAAAAAGTCCGGTGGCGAAGGTTTTATATTTTCTTAATTGTTTTCTTTTAAGTTCATCATTCATAATTTCAAATTTACTAAATTTGAATATGAAATTTCTTATTTCAATATTCTTATTTACTTTTCTGCAGATGTGCTCGCAGACGCAAAAACCTATAAAATCTACGAAAATGGAAGATACTACATCAAAAAACAATCCATACTATTCGCGTACAGACCGAACGAAACTCAACGTAAGCAACTACGAATGGAAGAAAATTTTGCCTCCCGATTTGTATGCAGTTGCGCGTGAAGCTGCTACAGAACGCCCGTTTACCGGCAGATACAATGAGTTTGATGAGTTAGGCGAATATTACTGTGCGGTTTGCGGAAACCATTTGTTCCGAAGTGATGCTAAATTTTCATCTACTTGCGGTTGGCCCAGTTTCTTTGAAGCAGATAAAGAAGGCGTTGCCTATCACAGAGATTCTTCCCATGGCATGGAACGTATCGAGGTTGTTTGCAAGCGTTGCGACTCCCATTTAGGGCACGTTTTCAATGACGGTCCCGAGCCTACAGGCGCACGCTACTGCATGAATTCCGTAAGTTTGGAATTTGTACCGGATAAAGCAAAATAAATGTTATTTTTTTAACATGTAGCTTTTATGTGCGTTAAATTCTCTTAAATAGCGTTAAACTTTTAAATTGAGAACTTATTGAAAATGAATAATTTATAAATTTGTAGCACCAAAACGAATTTATATCAGCTTATGAAGAAATTATTATTGGCATTGTCTGCTACATTCATGTTAACAACATCATTCCATTCATCTCACGAGATTAAAGAGAATAAGTTTAATATCATAAAGGCTACAACAACTAATACATCTATTTCAACAACTGAAGTTTCAAAAAAAAATTCGACTACTACAGAGGATTTATACAACGGTATCAATTTCGACTCTGGAAATAAACTCAACATCGATGTTTTTTCAAAAGCTTATCTGGGATTTGAGAACTTAAAAAAAGCGGGAAAGCTTGACGCCAATGCTCATTTATTGAGTATTTGTGACTTTTCATTATCGTCCAACACCAAAAGACTTTGGGTGATAGACGTCAATGAGAAGAAAGTTCTTTTCAATTCTTTAGTGGCCCACGGGAAAAACACTGGTGAGGAGTTTGCAACAGATTTTTCTAACAGAGAGAGTTCTTACCAAAGTAGTCTTGGATTTTACATAACGGATGTTACTTATAATGGAGATAACGGTTATTCTTTGCGCCTGTTAGGTATGGACAAAGGTTATAATGATGCAGCTCTGCAAAGAGCGATTGTAATGCATGGTGCAGACTATGTAAGTGAAGATTTTGCGGCAACGCATAAAAGAATTGGCAGAAGTTGGGGTTGCCCTGCAGTGCCAAGAGCTTTAGCAGCACCTATCATCAACACTATTAAAGGAAAAAATGCTTTGTTTATCTATTATCCGGACCAGAAATATCTGTCGAGTTCTGAATGGTTAAAAGAAACTACCAATAACTAAAACAAAAAAGGAAATCAAATTTTGATTTCCTTTTTTTATTAAGAGATATTTAAAAATTAACATCTAAGCCTACATAAAAGTTGGCCTTCATAATAGGCGCATAAATCATTCCTCCATCAAAATAATTCCCAAACGGGTTTTTATAATCAATAATCGCATTTTTCTGATGATAAGAGGTAAGGTTCTCACCACCAACATATGCTCTTATTTTATCATTGAAATTCCTTGAAATTTGCGCATTAAGTGTAACATATGAATTGGAATAGGCTGGCAGTTGAAACTCGCTTGGGTTACCAGTCATATTAGGAAGTCTTTGTTTACCCACCCAGTTGAGGGTAGTATCGAAAGTCCAGTTTCTTTGTTTATCTGTTTTTACGGTATTATAAGCTAAATTTAGGAAACCTCTGTGCTTTGCCATAAAAGGAATTTCTCTTCTTCCTTCCAAATAATCGGCTTGCACATCATAGTATTTATAGGCCAAACGTACTTCAAAATTTTTAAAAGGGATAAAATCCCACTGTGTTTGGAAACTGTTTGCAAATGATTTACCTTCTAAATTATAAAAGGTTATTTGTTGAGCGGATTGCTCTAAATCCGCTAACACCTGGTTTTGGAAATCTGTTCTAAAGAAATCCACCACCAAAGATGATTTTCTATTCAAAAATTTAAATTCTTGCTGTAAGCTGATTCCGTAGTTCCATGCTGTTTCCGGTTCTAAGCCATAGATGCTTCCACCATTGGTAAGCACTTCAATACTTCTATTTGATGCAAAATATTGCTGACTTTCCGCAAAAATATTAGCAGTTCTAAAGCCTCTTCCTGCGGATAATCTTAAAATTGTTTGTGGAGTAATATCATACTTAAAGTTCAACCTTGGCGTAAACTGTGTTCCTGCAAGATTATGAAAATCTGCCCTTGCTCCTGCAACTAAGGTATATTTTTCACCAGTTAACGTATACTCAGCAAAAATTCCGGGCACGATCTCATTTCTCTTAAAAAAGGTATCAATGTATTGCTCATCAAACCCGTCATATAAAAAGCTTGCCCCCAACTTATATTTATGGTTGGTATTTCCGATGATGCTCTCAAAAATTAAATTTGAAAAATAGGTATGCTGTTTACCATAATAATTTCTCAATCCAAAGAAACTATCTTGCTGATGATAAACGTACTGGTTCATCAAACCTATGCTCTGATAAGGCTTTCCTTTAAATACATAACCTGTTTTATTCCAAACTTGAAATCTTGAAATATCAATGCCCACACCGTATGCATTTTGGTCTTTTTGTGGAACATTTTTATTGAACCCAATTTGTCCAGCTGTTCTTTCATCTCTCACGAAATTAATTCCGAAATGAGAACCAAATCCTGAGTGATTTAAATCATTATAATTCAATAAATAAGCAGCATTGATCTGCGTCCCCTTTGGACGGTCTAAAAACGTATCATCATTCATATCAGTATCACCAAAAGTTCCGTTTCCGTGAAGTAGAAAGGACTGAGTCCAATGATCATTAATAGGGGAAACATGGGTAATGTTTGCTTCTGCGCGTCCATTAAAATCTGAAAACAAATTGAGTGAAGTTTCGGGTTTTTCAGAATGTTTTAGAAGTTCGGTATTGATCTGCCCTGTTATACTTTCGTAACCGTTGGTTACTGTACTTCCGCCTTTGGTCAACTGAATACTTTCAATCCATCTGCCAGGGATAAAGTTCAAACCATAAGCGGATGCTAAACCTCTAATTTCAGGGAGGAGTTCTTTGGTTAGACTCGTATATTTTTGATCTAAACCTAACATCTTCAGTTGTTTAGTGCCTGTAACTGCATTGTTAAAAGAAACATCCACTGTGGCATTGGTTTCAAAACTTTCAGAAAGGTTACAGCAAGCAGCCTTTAAAAGCTCTTTTTTATTAATATTTAATACAAGTCCAGCTTCTTTTTTACTTAATGACGTGGAGGCTTTAGCTCCTAAAATGGTAACTCCTTCAATACTTTTATCGCTTGTATCGGCGTGATTATGGCCATCGTGTTCACCGTGAGCAGAATTGTTAGAAGGTTTATTTGCTATTGTGGAATCTGTTTCATCCATGTGTACTAACGGACTTTTTACACCCAGTGGAAGGTCCCTATCGTACAGACAGCAACCTGGAAGTGCTTTGTAAACAGCATCGGAGGCCTTAAACATTTCGTTATCATGACCGACATCTGCAATTTTTTTGAGAATTTTTTCTGCCGATGTTTTGTGAGGATCAAAATCCAACGTTATTTTTTGAGTTTCCGCATCCCATGATGCTGATGTAGAACCAGCGTCTTTTGCTGCTTTTTCAATTCTAGATTTGCAGGAGCCACAATTTCCACGTACATAATATTCATTTTCTTTTTTGGAGGAAATTATATTTTCATGTGGTGTAGCCGGAATTAAACTTCTGTCGTAATGACAACATCCTGGAAGGTTTTTATAGGTTTCATCCGGAGCTTTGTATTTCTCGTTATCGTGACCTGCTTCAGCAATCTTTTTGAGAATTTCATCCGCTTTATTTGTTTCTGTTTCTAGTGTCAGTGTTTGAGCGTCTAATGAATAAACGGCGGTTTTTGCACCGTTATCTCTAGCGGTTTTTTCAATTCTGTCTTTACACATCTCACAACTACCACTCACTTTATAAGTGTGTTTTTCAGGTTGTTGTGCGTATGTAAGTGAATATAAAAATAAGGTAAAACCAAGTAACATCTTGGAAATAAGATTTTTCATAAGTTTAAAAATTTAGGTAGTAAAAATCTTGTTCAAGAGGTTGATCTTGAACATTTCAGAAGTTTTTATCCCAGTTTTGGCGGTTGCCAAATTTCTTTTAAACTGTTTGAAAAGAAAGGTTGAGTGTAAGAAAACTCAACAGCATGATCTTGAGTAAACTGAATGTCTACAAATGTATTTTTGTTTGCCACCGAGGCTACCATATGAAAACAGGAAACACAAGTAGAGCAACAATCGTCCTCACAATGTTTACCGTCTTTAGACTTTTCATGTTTCGCTGTTCCATCGGCTTGACAACAATCTGACATTTCTTGAGATGTACAGCAATTTTCAATGGAAACTTTACTCCACAAACTTTCTTTAGGAACTAAAAAGAGTCCTAAACAGAGTATCATGAAGATAAGTTTCCAGTTTTTCACAATGCAAAATTACTAAAAATTATGGTAATGGATCACCCACTTTCAACCCGCAGTCATGCCAAGGCTCTCCATGAGGAGGATTGGTTTTAGGTTTTACTCCAGACGCTACAGGATTTGTAACCGGTTGAGGTGCTGGAGTTGTATTGATTACCTGTGGCGCTGCGGCAGGCGTGGCAGCAGCTGCAGGTTTGCTGTTAAGAGGTTGTCCTACTGGTATATCGCATCGGTGACCTGGCTCACCATGAGGAGGATTCATTCCTGGAGCGGTTTTTACATTTGTATTCGCTTTATTTGGGACTTGGAAATTGGCTACCTGTGGTGAGTTTGGATCAATTTGTACCGCATTCGGCACTGTATTCACCGCTGTGTTTGGTGTAACAGTCGCAGAACCGTTGGCGGGCTGAGCAGTTGTAGTTGCTACAGTTTCCTCAGTGATATAAGTGGGTTTTTCGTCTTTTTTACATGAAATAATTGCCGTTAATCCTACAATTATTAAAACTATATTCTTCATACTCTTTTCGTTATCCAACAAAAATAGCAAAACATTTTTAAATGTTCTGCTATTTCGACAAGTATAATGCTTAAAAGCCTAGTTTTTCACCAATAAACGGAAGCCTTCGCCATGTACATTGATAATCTCTAGACCGTCGTCATCTTTAAGAAGTTTACGAAGTTTCGCTATATAAACATCCATACTTCGGGCAGTAAAATAATTCTCTTTTTTCCAAATTTTCCTTAGCGCCAAATCTCTAGGCATAAAATCGTTTCTGTGCAGGCAAAGAAGTTTTAGAAGTTCGTTTTCTTTCGGTGAAAGTTTATATTCATTATCACCAACCTTCAACTGTCTAAGCATGGAATCAAAATAAATATTACTGATTTTAAATTGCTCCTGCTCTTCATTTTCTAAGGTTGAACTTCGCTGCAAAATAGCCTTTATTTTATACAGAAGAAGTTCAGTATCAAAAGGTTTGGTGATATAATCATCAGCACCCAATTGGTAGCCTTTGAGGATATCTTCGCGCATGTTTCTTGCCGTTAAAAAGATGATCGGTGTATTTTTATCCATTTTTTTAACGTCTTCTGCCAGTGAGAATCCGTCTTTTTTAGGCATCATTACATCGAAAATACAGATGTCAAAATCGTTCTCTGTAAATTCTTTAAGACCTTGTTCCCCGTCTGTAGCAAGGGTAACTTCAAAGTTATTGATGGTGAGGTAGTCTTTTAATACCGCTCCAAAACTCTGATCGTCTTCTACAAGTAAGATTCTGTTGCTCATTATTTTATATTTTTTATTGTTTTTATAATTTTAAACCATTGGAAGTTTTATAGTGAAGGTACTTCCTATCCCTTTTTTCGATTCCACAAGAATTTGTCCTTTATGGAGTTCAATAATTTTTTTCACGTATGATAAACCTAATCCCTGACCTTTCACGTTGTGAATATTTCCTGTTTCTTCCCTAAAGAATTTTTCAAAAATTCTATTGGTGTTTTCTACCTCCATACCCATTCCTTTATCTGAAATTTCAATGACATACCAATTGCCTTCATTTCTCGTTTTTATATTGATGTGAGGCTCTTCAGGAGAATATTTATTGGCATTATCCAGCAGGTTCACCAAAGTATTGGAGATGTGAAATTCATCAATCTTAAAGGTGTATTTACTGGCCGTAAATTCATGACTAAGCGTTCCATTTCGTTGTGCGACGATTAAACCAAAAGATTCTGTGATTTCCTTTATCAATTCTCTTACGTTTGTTTCTTTTAGAAATAATTTCACCTCGTTTCTCTCCAATTTCGACATGTTGAGGACGTTTTCCACCTGCTTTTTCATCCGCAAATTCTCTTGTTTGATGAGGTTGGAATAGTATTTTACTTTATCAGGATTGGTGGCAATTTTATCATTCGCTAAAGAGTCTGTAGCCACAGAAATGGTTGCCAACGGTGTTTTGAACTCATGAGACATGTTATTAATGAAATCTGTCTTTATTTCCGCAATTTTCTTTTGTTTCATCATATAATTAATGGAGATGATATAAATACCTAAAATGGTAAGTAATGATAGAAATGTTCCCAACAACATAGGCCAGTTGTTCATGGCTAAAGAATATTCCTTCTTCGGAAACACCACAGAAAGCGTGTAGAGCGTGTGATCTTCACCGTCGGTAAACAAAGGATAGCTGTAAAGATTATTGTCCTTGGACTCTTTAAATGTTTTGTCTTCAATGCTTGTAGGTTTATTGTCTTTATCAAAAACACGATAACCAAAGGCGGCTCGGACACCATTTAATTTTAGTTGTTTTGAAAGCACCGAATCCAGAATTTTTGGTTCTACACGTTTTGTAATAGGAAGCGTGCGGCCTACTATTTTCGCATATCCTGTCATGGTGTAATCACCGCTCTCAATTTTATTATTAAGATCAGAAGTTAAAATTTCACGTTGTGTAGTATCTAATTTTACCTTGTATGCGGCTTCGTCACTATAAATTTTGGTAAGTTTCAGCGAATCTCCACTTTGTGATAGAGGAAGCTGCTGTCTTTCAATAATATTTTTGGAATAAATTATTTGTCTTCGTGTGGCTGAATCCTCAGTACTTTGAATGGTTGTAAGAGTTGGATTTTTGCTGTTTTCTAGAATACTTTTTTTAAAACCTTTATTATCTACGTTTAAGATTTTATTCACCTCAATGTCATTAATGCTCTTGTTGGTATTTTCTAATGCCGAATATACCTTATTGGAAAAATCCTGCTCCAAAGCACCATAGTAACCTTTTAACCAATAAAACTGTAAGGTGACAAAAACAATTAATGAAATTGTCATAAATACAGAAATAATCGGAATGAATTTGTTATTCATTTTCTAAAACAATAATTTAATTGTTAAAATTAATTCTTTTAAGAATATAATAACAAAACATAAGCCATAAAATTGTATTTTTTTTCTTAAAACATAAAGATTTAACATTTTTTTAATAAATCGGATCGTTGAAAGCTTCCTGACAAGTATTCAATCCGTATTTCGTAATGTTTTTTCCAGAAAATTTCAATATTGTATTTGACGAGAAGTTGTTGAATTGAACTTAAAATTATCTTTGAGAAATGACAGAACGTCATAAAAATATTGCGGCCAGAAAGAATTTCTGGCCGCAATGTGTTAAAATAAATCTTCATCATGGAAATACTGTATAACAGCTTTCTTCATGAGTAAGGTTTGTTCATTAGGTTTAAGTTCAGGAAGATCCTCCAATTTTTCAAACTGAGGCCACCCATCTTCATAATGTGTGAATTTATAATATCCAAAAGGCTCTAATAATCTACACACTGCGATATGCAACAAATTGAGTTTATCATCTTTGGTGTACTTTTGGGCGCCGCTTCCAAGCTCCTGAACGCCTATTAAAAATAGAATGGTTTCTATGCTCGGATTTTTCTCAGTATCGAAATTTTCCTCAAAAAAAAGTTCTACCTTTTTCCAAAGCTCTGCTTCTGTCATTTTGTGATATTTTCTAATTTAAATAAAAAGGCATATTCCAATGCATCCTCTTTCAAAGATTCGAAACGGCCACTGGTGCCGCCGTGCCCGGAGGTCATATCCGTCTTAAAAATTAATAAGTTATTGTCGGTTTTTAAATCTCTTAGCTTTGCAGTCCATTTCGCTGGCTCCCAATACTGCACTTGAGAGTCATGAAAACCTGTAGTAATAAGCGCGTTGGGATATTTTTTTGTTTCGATATTGTCATAAGGAGAATAAGAAAGCATATAATCATAATATTCCTTATCATTAGGATTTCCCCACTCATCGTACTCTCCAGTAGTTAAAGGGATGGTTTCATCCAACATCGTGGTAACAACATCTACAAAAGGTACCTGTGCTACAACGCCATTAAAGAGTTCAGGCTCCATATTCATCACAGCACCTACTAATAGCCCACCAGCACTTCCTCCCATTGCATATAGATGCTTCGAAGAGGTGTAATTTTTTTGAATTAAATATTTTGCGGCATCTATAAAATCGTAAAAAGTATTTTTCTTCTCAAGCATTTTGCCTTCTTCATACCATTCTCTACCTAAATATTCACCACCTCTAATGTGTGCAATAGCCGAAACAAATCCTCTGTCTAATAAAGAAAGGCGTAGGCTTGAGAAACTCGCATCTACTGTATGGCCGTAACTACCATAACCATAAAGAAGTAGTGGCGTGTCGGCTGAAAGAACAGTATCTTTATGATAAACCAACGAAATGGGAACTTTGCTTTTTCCATCTCGGGATGGTGCCCATATTCTTTCTGAACGGTAATTTTCTTTGAAAAATTTTCCACCTAAAACCTCCTGTTCTTTTAATAGTTTAGTGGTTTTTGTTTTCATGTTGTACTCGAATGTCGAGCTGGGTTGCGTAAGCGATGTATAACCATACCTCAAAATGTCAGTATCAAATTCTAAGTTTGTACCGATATAGGCTGTGTAAGTTGGGTCTGAAAAGGGTAAATAATGCTCAGTGTTATTCAGTAAATCCATTATTTTAATCTGCAGCAGCCCTTGCTCTCTTTCTTCAATCACAAAATAGTTTTTGAAAATCTCAAAGCCTTCCAACAATACGTTTTCTCTGTGTGGAATAACATCTTGCCAATGCTCCATACCACAGTTTTTAATTTTTGTTTTTACAATTTTAAAATTCGTAGCATCGTCGGCATTGGTGATAATGTAAAATTCGTCTTTGTAATGCTCCACAGAATATTCCAAATCGTCTAGTCTTGGTTGTATGATTTTCCATTCTGCATTAATATCATTAGCGGGAATAAATCTGTGTTCATCCGAAATTGTGCTGGAACTCGCTAAAAAGATATATTCTAAAGATTTTGTTTTGAAAACATTCACGTCAAAAGTTTCATCTTCCTCATGAAAAATAAGAACATCTTCACTTTCATCAGTACCTAACTGATGTCTGAAAACCTTGTATGCTCGCAAACTCTCATCTTTTCGGATGTAGAAAACATGCTTGTTGTCACCTGCCCAAACGGCTTTTCCTGTGGTATTGGTAATCATGTCTGGTAGGTTTTCACCTGTTTCGACATTTTTAAAAAGCAAAGTATAGATTCTTCGACCTATTGCATCGGTAGAATAGGCAGCAATTTTGTTGTCTGGGCTGATGGATAAACTTGCCACTTCAAAAAACTCAAGGTCTTCAGCCAGAATATTTACATCTAAAATAATTTCTTCAGGATTATCTAAAGATTGAAATTTTCTGCAAAATATGGGATATTCTTTCCCTTCTTCATAACGGATGATGTACCAATATTCATTGAAAAAGTAAGGTAAAGATTCATCGTCCTTTTTATAACGGGCTTTCATTTCTTCAAAAAGGATTTCTTGTAAATACTCGGTATCCTTCATCATTTCATCTGCATAAGCATTTTCATCTTCAAGATACTGCTTCACTTTAGGGTTCTCCCTTTCATTCAGCCAAAAATAAGGATCGCTCCTTTTGTGTCCGTGGATTTCTAGTGTTTTATCTATTTTATCTGCAACGGGTGCTTTCATAGTTCAAATGTATTTAAAAAAAAGCCATCTTTACTCTGTGAGAAAAGACGGCTGAGGTATTTTATAAGAAAAGTTTACTTATTCAAGTTTCTAATGTACTTCTCTATAGCCATTGTCATGGATGGTGTCTCTTTTGAAGGAGCCATTACATCAACTCTTAAACCTGCTTCTTCTGCAGCATTTAGGGTCGTGGTTCCGAAAACAGCAATTTTAGTATCGTCTTGTTTAAAATCTTTAAAATTCAAACCTAGAGATTTAATTCCCTGTGGACTGAAGAATACCAACATGTCGTATTCATTGATTTTAATATCGCTTAAATCACTGCAAACTGTTCTGTACATGATCGCTCTTGTCCATTCCACACCTGCAGCGTCTAAAGTTTTAGAAATATCCGGACTTAAAACGTCTGATGATGGTAAAAGATATTTTTCTGTTGGATATTTTTTGAAGATGGGCATCAGGTCAGAGAAATTTTTCTCTCCAAAGCTAATTTTCCTTTTTCTGTAAACAATGTGTTTTTGAAGGTAGTTGGCAACCGCTTCCGACTGGCAAATATAACGCATGGTGTCTGGAACGTGATAGCGCATTTCTTCTGCCAACCTGAAATAATGGTCGATTGCATTTTTACTTGTAAAAATAATTCCTGTAAACTGGGTAAGATCAATTTTTTGAGTTCTCAGTTCCTTATTGTCAACTCCTTCTACATGGATAAACGGTCGGAAATCAATTTTTATTTTTTCTTTTTTTGCTATGTCCAAATAGGGTGAAGACTCGCTGGGTGCCGGTTGAGACACTAAAATAGACTTAATTTTCATCACTTATTTTATTAGAAAAATAATAACCTCCATATGATTAATAATGGCGCTATTTGAAGCGTGCAAATATACAAAATTTTATAATACCATTTTTCTGGCAAAATATTGTTGGTGTGAAAAAAGTAAAACAATATTTTAAAAATGAAAATAAAAGACAAAGTATACAGATAATAATTAAACGCTATACTTCTTTCAATGGGAAAATAATAATTGATAATATTGGCGATTATCAGTACAAAACAGAGCAGGAAATAAAACTTTGAAGCCGTGAAATACAAAAGGGGCCATTTCTTAGAATTTCCCGTACTCTGATACAACAGAAAGCTCAACCCTGACTTCAAAAAATAAAACAAAAGTATGGCGAGAAATGTAAAACCGAATTTATTGAGCTGAATCCCAAAAACGGATAATTTTGCCAAAATTTCAGGTGTGGTAGGATTAAATTGCGAAAATAACGTAGCAAGACATGTAGCAGTAACCATTGAAATGATTAACCAACTGATAAAGTTATTGGCTGAATCGTAATATTTTTGCAAAAGAAAATCTTTAAGAGTTGCGTCCCGCTGTATGGTATTCATCATAAAGATTAATGCAAAAATACAAGCCAACAGAATAAAAATTACCCAAGTGTTTTCCTCGGGAATTCTTACCATATTTCCTAAATTTTGTTTCAAAAACAAGTGGTTTCTTTTTTGCAAAAGTAGAGATTATTTTATATAAAATAAAAAGCTTAAATAAACTATCTTTGCACATTGAAATGAAAAAGCTAGTCATTATTCCAACCTATAACGAGAAAGAAAATATCATACAGATAATTTCTGCTGTTTTTGTTTTGGAAGAAGATTTTCATGTGTTGGTGGTGGACGATTCTTCGCCAGATGGAACTGCAGATATTGTAAGAGAATTGCAGCAACAGTATCCCAATTTGCATCTTTCGGTAAGGAAGGTAAAAGATGGACTGGGTAAAGCATACATTCATGGTTTTAAGTGGGCCTTAGAACATGGCTATGATTATATTTTCGAAATGGATGCCGATTTTTCTCACAATCCCAACGATTTGCCCAAACTTTATCAAGCCTGTCTAAATGCAGATATGGCAATAGGCTCCAGATATTCCAAAGGGGTAAACGTTGTCAACTGGCCGATGGGAAGAGTTTTGTTATCCTACTTTGCATCCAAATATGTGAGATTTGTTTTGGGAATTCCTATTCATGATACTACAGCGGGTTTTGTTTGTTTTTCAAGGAAAACGCTTGAGCAGATCGGTTTAGATAAAGTAAAACTGAAAGGCTATGGGTTCCAAATCGAGATGAAATTCCGGGCATACAAAAAAGGTTTAAAAATTGTAGAAGTACCCATTATTTTCACCAACCGTGTTTTAGGAGAAAGTAAAATGAATGGTGGCATCATACATGAAGCGGTTTTTGGTGTGCTCAATTTAAAATGGAAATCTTTAATTAACAGATTATGAAAAAGATTTATTTATTGTTCATCTTCTTAAGTATCGTTTCTTGTAACAGCTCTGTGGATAAGCCAAAGAATCTTATCAGTAAAAGCGATATGTCCGAAATATTAGCCGATATAGCCCTTAATGAACAAGCTATTTTTGCATTTCCGAATAAAAATTTAGAGAGTGGAACATTATACGTTCTTCAGCAACATAAAGTGAGCGCAGACGATTTTGTAGGCAGTTACAAATATTATTTGGTGAATAAATCATTAAAGGATATTGTTGATGATGCCAAAGAAATCGTTTTAAAAAGAGATCCTAAAGCTGAAAAGTATATTCAAGATAAGCTAAAAGGAGAGCAAAAAGAATTAGAAAATTTACCAAAACTTGAAAAGAATTTGGTGCGATAGAAATGATTATGAAGCAGAAATTTTTTGAAATAAATAAAACATCCGAAGGTAAAGCCAGAGCAGGTGTTCTTCATACAGATCACGGTGATATTCAAACACCTATTTTCATGCCTGTTGGTACGGTAGCCAGTGTTAAAACGGTTCATCAGAGAGAGTTAAAGGAAGATATTAAGGCGCAAATTATATTGGGAAATACCTATCATTTGTACCTGCGTCCTACAATGGATGTCATGCAAGACGCTGGCGGACTCCATAAATTCATGAACTGGAATCAACCGATACTTACAGATTCTGGTGGTTACCAAGTGTTTTCGCTTTCAGATACTAGAAAAATGACTGAAGAGGGAGTGAAGTTTAAATCGCATATCGATGGAGGTTATCATTTTATCTCTCCAGAAAAATCAATGGAAATTCAAAGACAAATTGGAGCCGATATTTTCATGGCTTTTGATGAATGTACACCGTATCCATGTGATTACAATCAGGCGAAACTATCCATGGAACTTACACACCGTTGGTTAAAAAGATGTATCGACTGGACTGAGCAAAATAAAGAGCTGTACGGACATCAGCAGAGATTATTCCCAATTGTACAGGGGTCTACATACTCTGATTTAAGAAAAATTTCTGCTGAAGTAATTGCAGAAGCAGGTGCTGAAGGAAATGCCATTGGTGGTTTATCCGTTGGTGAACCCGAAGAAGAAATGTACAGAATTACCGATGAGGTAACCGATATTCTGCCTAAAGATAAGCCACGTTATCTAATGGGTGTGGGTACTCCTTGGAATATTTTAGAATCTATCGGCCTGGGAGTGGATATGATGGATTGTGTAATGCCCACAAGAAACGCAAGAAACGCAATGCTGTTTACCTGGAGAGGCGTCATGAATCTTAAGAATGAAAAATGGAAGAAAGATTTTTCACCTTTGGATGAGACGGGTACCAGTTATGTGGATTCGGAATATACAAAAGCTTACGTGCGACATTTGTTCGTTTCCAAAGAATATCTTGCTAAACAAATTGCGTCTGTTCACAACTTGGCGTTCTATTTGGATTTGGTAAGGGTGGCACGCGAACATATATTAGCAGGAAATTTTTACGAATGGAAAGATTCTATCGTTCCTATTTTAAAACAAAGACTCTAAGCGAACAGAAATGAGACTTTTCACCATTGTAGATAAATATATCATCAAAAAATACCTTGGAACGCTCAGTTTCATGCTAATTTTGTTGTCTATAGTGGTATTGGTAATAGATGTTCAGGCGAAAGTACCAAGAATTGAACGTGCAAAAGCCTTCGACGAAAAGTTTACAGTAGGTTACTTTCTTATACATTATTATCCTTTCTGGATCATTTATTTGGTAGTGACCTTCCTGGCAATTTTGGTGTTCATCACGGTTATTTATTTTACCTCTCGAATGGCTAACAATACGGAAATTGTTGCTATTATCAGTAGTGGTGCTAGTTTTCATAGGTTTGCAAGACCATATTTGTTAACGTCCTTATTTATTGGAATTCTCTCATTGGGAGTCAATCATTTTATTCTTCCCTGGGCCAACATCCAAAAAAATAAATTGGAGGTTTATACCATGAACGAAACCAATAAAGAAAAAATCTTGGGTACAGGTCCTGCAGCTGCACAGCTGAGCAAGGAGGAGTATATTTTCATTAATTCCTGGAATAAAAGAGAACAGCGTGGCTCCGGTTTTATATATCAAAAATTTGATAAAGACAAAAAACTTCAATACGAACTAAAATCTTCGGATATTTACTGGGATAAAGACAAAAAAGCCTTCAATATTTCCAATTATTTAGAGAAAACCATCAATAAAAATGATACCGAAGTTTTGAAAAACGGAATGGAACTCATTAAAACCTATGGTCATTCGCCAGAAGAGCTTTTCCCTAATGAAATGTTAGGACAAAATAAAACTACCCCTGAGCTTATAAAATTTATTGATAGAGAAAAAGCAAAAGGAAACGGGAACCTTAATTCTTATCTTAATGAACTCCATCAAAGAACCGCTATGCCTTTTGCGATTCTGCTGCTGACGTTCTTGGCATTGTCCCTTTCGTCTGAGAAAAAAAGAGGTGGTTTAGGTGTCAACTTGGCTATTGGTATCGCGTTAGCCTTCGTGTTTGTGTTCTCTTTTGAAGCGCTGAAGGTGGTTTCAGAGAACAAGGTTTTGGCTCCAGCATTGGCGATGTGGCTTCCCAACATTGTTTTTCTTCCGTTAACTGCTTATTTGTATCTGAAAAGAGCCAATCAGTAAAGGAGTTTTATTTCTTTGTGATAAAATTTTTGCAAACCATCGTCTTCCAGATCTATCCATAAATCTCCGTTTTCATCTGCTTTTTGGATGATTCCATTTTGTTTTTTACCCTCTTTTTCGAAAACAGAGATCACATTTTTCCTATAGAGATGCCTATTGTACTGCTCAATAATTTCTGTTTCTGAAGGTGTCGTTTTATAGCGTTGCTGAAGGAAATTAAAAAGTTGTTCTGTAATGGTATGCAAATCAAATTCCTGCCCGGTTTGCGTCAAAAGCGATCCTGCGTTAGTAACCTCAGGAAAGCTTTCCTGTAAAACATTCAACCCCAGTCCGATAATGTAATACCATTCTCCATGCACCTTTCTCTTCTCGATTAGTATGCCACCAATTTTTTTATTCCCGAGTATTAAGTCATTCGGCCATTTGGTTTTCACCTCATTATCGGTCAAATTGGCTAGAAAATCTCTAATACTGTTCGCGGTATAATAATTGAAGAAGCTATCTCGTAAATGAATTTGAGCGCTGTTGATCGCTACAGAAAAAGCAATGTTGAGATTGGGTGCAATTGTCCATTGATTGCCATATTGTCCACGACCTTGGGTTTGATTAAAAGTGTAAACTCCTGTAATGTTTTCGGAAGGATGAAGTAAAAACGATTCTATTTCGTCATTAGTAGAAAGGCATTCTTTTAGGTAGTGAAGTGCGTCCATTTAAGAAAACTTTAAGACTTTAAAAGCCTAAAAATAAGGCTAAAATGAAGAAAAAACAATAAATTTGCAGAATTATATATTTTTGAATGAATAAAACAGTAGAAAAAGAAAAATTACTAGATAAAATAGTTGAAGCGATACAAGATATTAAAGGTGAAGACATCATGATTTTTGATCTTTCAGGGATTGAAAACTCCGTAGCCGAAACTTTTGTAATATGCAGCGGAAATTCTAATACACACGTATCTTCAATTGCAGGTGCTTTAGAAAAAAAAGTTAGAAACGACCTTCACGAGAGACCGTGGCATGTAGAAGGTACAGAAAATTCAATGTGGATTTTATTAGATTATGTTTCTGTGGTTGTACATATTTTCCAAAAACAAGTGCGAGAATATTACGACATAGAAGAACTTTGGGGTGATGCAAAAATCACCAAAATAGAAAATGCAGTATAATTTTAAGAAAGATTAATGAACAATAAAGGATTTAACTGGTTTTTCCCAATAGCAATTATTGCGCTTATTCTTTTCTTTGTTCCGAATATGCTCGGCGATAACACCGCTAAGAGTATGGACGAAGATGAGTTTTTCAGTGCAATGCAGCAGGGAAAAGTTCAGAATATTTTGATTTATAAAGACACCGAAAGAGCAGATGTTTTCCTTACACAGGCAGCACGTTCCGAACTGGTGAAGAAAAACAACACCAACAGTCCGTTTTCAGCATTAGAATTGGCTCCGAAGGCAGATTACTCCGTAAAGTATGGAGATTTGCAACTGTTTTTGGAAAAGTTTGATACCATTAAAAAAGACAATACCAATATCAAAACTACAAAAGATTATGGGCAGGGTAAAAATCCATTCTTAGAAATGGTGATGCCAATCCTTATTTGGGTAGTTATTTTGGGATTATTCTACTTCCTGTTGTTCAGAAGAATGGGCGGCGGTGGAGGTCCTGGTGGCCAAATTTTCTCTATTGGAAAATCCAAAGCCAAGCTTTTTGATGAGAAAGATAAGATTCAGGTAACATTTAAAGATGTTGCAGGTTTAGAAGGAGCGAAAGAAGAAGTACAAGAGGTGGTGGATTTCTTGAAGAATTCAGAAAAATATACCAAATTAGGTGGTAAAATTCCAAAAGGAGTTCTGTTGGTAGGTCCTCCGGGAACAGGTAAAACTTTATTGGCAAAAGCAGTTGCAGGTGAAGCTAAAGTACCTTTCTTCTCATTATCTGGATCAGATTTCGTTGAGATGTTCGTAGGTGTGGGTGCTTCCAGAGTAAGAGATTTATTTGCTCAGGCTAAAGCAAAATCACCAGCCATTATTTTTATTGATGAGATTGATGCTATTGGTAGAGCAAGAGGTAAAAATAATTTCTCGGGCGGTAACGATGAAAGAGAAAATACGCTGAACCAACTTCTTACAGAAATGGATGGTTTTGGTACAGATACCAACGTTATCGTAATGGCAGCAACCAACCGTGCAGATATTTTGGATAAAGCCTTGATGAGAGCAGGACGATTCGATAGATCAATTTATGTAGATCTCCCAGAATTGCATGAGAGACAGCAAATTTTTGATGTGCATTTGGCTAAGATTAAGTTAGCAGGCGATATCGATAGAGAGTTCTTGGCAAAACAAACACCAGGTTTCAGTGGTGCAGATATAGCGAACGTTTGTAACGAAGCAGCACTAATTGCTGCAAGAAACAGCCACGAGAGTGTAACAAAACAAGATTTCTTAGATGCTGTTGACAGAATTATCGGAGGTCTTGAGAAGAAAAATAAAGCCATTAAGCCTTCAGAAAAAAGAAGAGTTGCTTATCACGAAGCTGGGCACGCGACAATCTCTTGGTTGGTGGAACACGCAGCACCGTTGTTGAAAGTAACTATTGTTCCAAGAGGACGTTCTTTAGGTGCAGCTTGGTATCTTCCAGAAGAAAGACAACTCACCACAACCGAGCAAATGCATGATGAAATTTGTGCTACTTTGGGAGGTAGAGCAGCAGAGCAGGTGATATTCAATAATATCTCAACTGGAGCGTTGTCAGACTTAGAAAGAGTTACAAAGCAGGCTCAGGCAATGGTAACAATCTACGGTTTGAATGATAAAGTGGGCAACATTTCTTATTATGACAGTTCGGGCCAGTCCGAATACAGTTTTGGAAAACCTTATTCTGAAGAAACAGCAAAAATGATTGATAGTGAGATTTCTAAAATCATTGAAAATCAGTATCAAAGAGCTGTAACCATTCTTTCAGAAAACAGAGATAAGCTGGATGCTTTGGCAAGTAAGCTATTGGAGAAAGAAGTGATCTTCCGTGAAGATTTAGAAGAGATTTTCGGAAAGAGAGCGTGGGATCCAGAATTAACTGAAAGTCCGGTTTCGATAGTGGTAAAAGAAAAAGAAGCTTCGCCAGAAGAAACGCAAGCTCCTGAAAGTTCTTCACAATTATAAAATTTTCTTAAAAACCTGATTAACGTGCTTAATCAGGTTTTTTTTATGCTACAATTTTGAAGGAATGAAGTTAAATGTTACAATAATTTTATATTTTTGTAGTTACAGAGAAAAGGAACTGATTTGAGTTTATTTAAGAAAATAGTCAATAAGTTAATAAACCAGCCTGAAGAGGAGGAAAACCAGAGTTTGGAGAAATTGGGAGATTCGCTAAAAAATGCCGATCTAGATTATAAATTTGCCCAACTTTTCACCCATTCTGGTGGCTTTTTTAATTATTGCGCTGATGAATCTGAGGCTTTACAAACTTTAAATCAAATACTGAAAATAGAAAATATACAATCTGTTTTCTGTTGGGATAAAGAACTTCAGAATTTTTTGGACGTTACCAAAACATCTTACACGCCCAATCTTGAGCTTTTTAACGACGCTGCTTTCATCAGTTGCGAATACCTTATTGCGTATGATGGTCGCATCATGCTTTCTCACAACAATATTTTACATTATCATTCTTCAAGACTTCCTGATAAAATTATTATCATTGCCAATGTATCGCAGATTGTTTCTAATCTTAACGATGCGATGAGCAAAATAAAAAGAAACGGAAATATTAAGAATCTTACTTCCATCAGTGGAAGTCAGTCTAAATTAGATCCTTCCAATAATAATAATACCAAATTATTCCTACTTCTGCTAGAAGATTAATCTTAAAAACAATCATTTTGGACAAAAATCTTATACAGAGGACTTTATCAGGACTGGTTTATGTTGCAGTTATTCTTCTATGCACAACGCCTTACGGAGCTCAGCTCATCAATATAATTTCACCAGAATTTGTTAAGCAACACTATCTGTATTATGGTTTAATTACATTCTTGATGATTGTGGGAGTCTGGGAATGCATCAGAATTATGAAGTTTGGGAGTGGATACGAAAAATGGCTCGTTTATCCTCTTGCAGGCATTATTTATTACATCTTCAGCAAAAGATATTTCCAGTTTGGGTTTTACTATGATTTCCGACTGGCCGAATATCTCGCATTAGCACTTATTGCCATCGCATGTTTTACATTGTTCAAATTTAAGAATGAACTTTACTACGACAATGGGAAGCTTATTTTTACAGTTATCTATGCAGTTCTGCCTTTTGGTTTTGCATTAGGATTACCAAAGTACAGTTCATTTAATGATACTTTTACCCTGGAAGCCGCCTTTCTCTTCATTTTGATTTGGAGTAGTGATACATTCGCTTATCTGGTGGGTAAATTCTTCGGAAAACATAAGATGGCTCCTAAAATTTCGCCTAAGAAAACTTGGGAAGGCTATGCTGGTGGCGTAGTCCTCACTTTAATCTTTTCTTATTTCATCGAATCCAACTTCCCAGAATTGAGGGGAAATTGGATGGTAGTTGGCTTTTTGGTAGCGGTTTTTGCCCCACTGGGAGACTTGGTGGAGAGTCAGTTGAAAAGAAATTTTGCAGTGAAAGACAGCGGAAATATTATCCCTGGTCATGGTGGCGTTTTGGATCGTTTGGATAGTTTTATTATCTGCGCACCAGTTGTATATTTGTATTTTCTTTTAGATAAATTTATTTAACTTATTATGAAACTTCATAAAGAGTCCAGAGGGACGATTACCGTGGCGACTATTGCCATAATTATTCTCGCAGGAATTTCGATATACTTTCTGGAAATGTGGTCCCTTGTGATCATTTTACCACTTTTGGTGATTTATGGACTGGTATTTTGGTTTTTCAGAGTTCCGAACCGTGAGATTTTAGATCATAAAGAAAACGTAATTGCTCCGGTAGACGGAAAGGTGGTAATGATAAAAGAGGTGGAAGAAACAGAGTTTTTAAAAGAAAAATGCATTCAGATTTCCATTTTTATGTCTCCTTTAAATGTTCACATCTGTAGATTTCCTGTTTCTGGTAAGGTGATTTATAAAAAATACCACCCAGGAAAATATCTAGTGGCATGGCATGAAAAATCTTCAACCGATAATGAGAGAACAACTGTTGCTGTAGACAGTTTAACGCACCATAAGGTTGTTTTCAGACAAATTGCTGGTTATGTAGCGAGGAGAATTGTATTCTATTGTAACGAAGGTGATACCGCAAAAGCAGGACACGAGTTTGGATTTATTAAGTTTGGTTCCAGAATGGATATTTTTCTGCCTTTGGATACCGAAATTATTTGTAAAATTGGTGATAAGACAAAAGGCGGAATCGATGTTATTGCGAGAATGAATGAGGGAATCTAACTCCTTATTTCAATAGATAAAACATTGGCGCGAAACCAAAGGTTTCGCGCCAATGTTTTGCACTCATTTTCGATATTAATTATTCAAAATTCTGAAGTTCCACCAACTTTTTGTAAATTCCGTTGCGCGTCATTAGCTCATGATGCGTGCCTTGTTCCATGATTTTTCCTTTCTCCATTACCACAATCCAGTCAGCTTTTTGAATGGTTGACAATCGGTGCGCAATCACTAATGAAGTTCGGTTTTCCATCATGTTTTCAAGAGCATCTTGCACAAATCTTTCTGATTCGGTATCCAAAGCGGATGTAGCCTCATCCAAAATCATGATTGGAGGGTTTTTAAGAACGGCTCTGGCAATGGAAATTCTCTGTTTTTGACCACCTGATAGTTTACCACCAGCTTCACCAATATTGGTGTCATACTGGTTGGGAAGCTCCATGATAAAATCGTGAGCGTTGGCAACTTTTGCGGCAGCTTGCACTTCTTCTAAGGTAGCATCTGGTTTCCCTAGTGATATATTATTTCGTATAGAATCATTGAACAAAATATTATCCTGTGTCACCAATCCGAAAAGTTTTCGGTAGCTGGAGAGCTTTACATCTTTAATATCGGTTCCATCTACCAAAACCGCTCCTTCCTGTACGTCATAGAAACGCGTAATAAGATTGGCGATGGTACTTTTACCGCTACCACTCTGTCCCACCAAAGCTACTGCCTTACCTTTAGGAATGGTTAGGGAAAAATCTTTTAAAACATCTCTGTCTTCGTATGCAAAGCTGATATTTTTAAATTGTATGCTTTCATGAAAGCCTTTAACTTCTGCAGCATTCTTTACTTCTTTAATATGGTAATCAGCATCGAGGATTTCGAAAATTCTCTTGGCAGAAACTTCACCTTTCTGGAAATTAGAAATGGCATTGGAAAGTTTTTTCAGAGGATCCAAAATGGTGTAAAATAGTGCTATATAAGTAATAAATTCACCTCCAGACATTCCTTCGCCTTTAATGGCTAAACGACCGCCATAATAAACGATTAAACCAATGGTTATTGCCCCTAAAAGCTCACTTACTGGTGATGCTAAAGCTTTTTTCTTGAAAAGTTTTAAAGATAATCTTCTGATATTGTCGAGTACCGTATCGAACCTTTTTTTAATTTGTGGAGATGCATCAAAAATTTTAATGATTTTTAAACCAACTAAAGTTTCATCCACAAAAGAATACATTTTTCCCAGTTCATTTTGTGCTTCACCAGTATCTTTTTTAAGGCTTTTACCGATAATGGATATTAAAGTTCCCATAATTGGAAAAACAATTAATGTAAAAATAGTAAGCTGAAAATTGGAATACAATAGATAACCCATCGTAATAATTATTACAATAGGGGAACGTATAATATCTATTAAACTGTTGAGAATGTTGCCTTCCACTTCACCCACGTCGGAGGTAATTCTGGCAAAAACATCGCCTTTTCTCGAATTGGAAAAAAAGGACACCGGCAGATCTAAAATTTTATCGTGAAGCTGAACTCTGTAATCTCTAGATACTCCAGTTCGCGAATAGGTAAGGTAATATTCAGAAAAATAACTGAAAATATTTCTGAGGAAGAACATGGTAATAAAAATAACACAAGTGATCAATAAAACCTGCTCTGGTCCTTGGTTTGCCTTTATCTGCTGAACATAATAATTAAAGCTGTTTTGTAAAAATTTTCCTACCGAGGAAATCCCTTCATAAATAGGTTTTGTTTCTACTTTTTCAGCTTCTTTATCAAATAAAATATTGAGAACAGGGATAAAAAACCACATGGCAGCAATATTAAATATCGCATACAAAACATTAAAGAAAATTCCAGCGGCTAAGGATTTTTTATAAGGAAGGATATTGTCTATCGCTCTTTTATAGTAATTCATTAAATGATATTAATTAATCTAGCAAAAGTACGCAAAATGTAGATAGTACAATAAAAAACAGCTTCCAAAAGGAAGCTGTTCTCACTCAAAAAAATAAGGTTAAAGGTTATCGAAGTCTGTCTACAGATTTTACGAGCCTCTCATCTCTTCGGATAAAGAAGTTTGCAATAAACAAACATATCAATCCTAAAAATGGGAAAATTGGCTCAATACCCTTCTCAGGAAAATCAATTCCTCCGGATAAGTTTTGCAACCAGTACACCAATACACCAATCAACAATGCGTTTATAATCATGCTAATGGTATTTAGCAGAATTTGTCTCTTTCTATTCTTGAAACTAAAGATGCTTAAAAGCCCTAATAAAACTAAGATGGGACAAGCAAATGTGGTAACATTCACTCCATCAAACATGATAACGTCCTGCCCAGTTATAAATAGGAAAACGGCAGCGAGAACCGCTAAAAGTATCCAAATAGATTGTATTCTTTGTAACATAAATGCTATAATCTGGGCAAAAATAAGATAAATTTTGCGTAATTCAAAAAATAGTGTAGATTTGCATTATTCAATTACTTGAGAAAGTCACCTGACGGACTCTTATACTTACATATTATAATACAATTTTTACATAATCTATGTTTAACATTGAAACGTTAAGGTCTAAATCTGCAGAAGATTTGACTAAAATCTTGAAAGATTTAAACGTTAAAGTTGCCAGAAACAGCACTGAGAACGATAAAATCTTCGCTATATTGGATTATCAGGCTTCCAATCCTAAGGTTACCAATGAATACTATAATGCAACAGAAACCAAGCCTGAAGCCAATATTCCAACGGAAAAACAAGAAGAAACAAAGCCTGTTGCAAAAAAAGTTGCTCCAAAAAGAAAACCAAAGACTGAGCCTAAGGCAGAAGCAGTAGAAGAACCAAAAGAAATTGCTTCAACAGAAAAAACGGAAACGGCTGAGGATAAACAGGAGGAACCAGTATCAGAAGAAATACAAGCCTCACCAGCAAAAAAGAAAAGAAAACGAGTTTCGACAACAGCCGCACCAACAGAGGTAAGCGCAGAAACAGAAACCACAGAAATTACTTCAACACCTCCAACTCCAGAAACCCCTGCAAATCCTCCAAAAGAAAGGAACCCCCAGCAGCAGAGAAGTAATAACAACCCTAATGCTAATCAGCATAAACAACATACCAATCCTAATCAGAATCAAAATCCTAATCAGCAGAATAAACATGCTGAAAAAACGGAGGAAACCGAACCTAAGAAAGAATTTAATTTCGATGGTTTAGTAAGCATTGAAGGGGTTTTAGAGATTCTTCCCGATAATTACGGATTCTTAAGATCATCAGATTTCTCATACATATCCTCACCAGACGACGTATATGTTTCTACCAACCAAATTAGAAACTATGGTCTGAAAACAGGTGATACCGTTAAAGGTATTGTACGCTTACCCAAAGAAGGTGAAAAATATTTTTCACTTTTAAAGCCTACGGAAGTTAATGGAAGAGATTTGGCTTTCATTAAAGATCGAGTAGCTTTTGAATATCTTACACCACTTTTCCCACAGGAGAAATTCAACCTTACGGGTAATAATGCTACTCCTTCTACAAGGATTGTAGATTTGTTCGCGCCAATTGGTAAAGGACAAAGAGCGATGATTGTAGCACAGCCTAAAACGGGTAAAACAATGTTGCTGAAAGACATCGCAAATGCTATTTCCGCCAATCATCCTGAAGCTTATATGATGGTTCTTCTCATTGATGAAAGACCAGAGGAAGTTACCGATATGGAAAGAAGCGTGAATGCAGAGGTGATTGCATCTACCTTCGACGAATCTGCTGAAAAGCATGTAAAAGTAGCCAATTTGGTGTTGGCGAAAGCGCAAAGATTGGTGGAATGTGGACATGACGTGGTTATTTTATTAGATTCCATTACGCGTTTAGCGAGAGCCTATAATACCGTTACACCAGCTTCTGGTAAAGTTTTGTCGGGTGGTGTGGATGCGAATGCTCTGCACAAACCGAAAAGGTTTTTTGGTGCAGCAAGAAAAATTGAAGGTGGCGGATCGCTTACCATTATTGCTACTGCATTAATTGACACTGGTTCTAAAATGGACGAAGTAATCTTCGAAGAATTTAAAGGAACGGGTAATATGGAACTTCAGTTGGATAGAAAAATTGCCAATAAGAGAATTTATCCTGCTATAGATTTGGTGGCTTCAAGTACGAGGAGAGATGATTTGTTGCATGATGAACTTACGCAGCAAAGAATGTGGATTTTAAGGAAATACCTTTCTGACATGAATCCTGTCGAAGCCATGGAGTTTGTAGAAAAAAATATGAAGGGAACGCTCAATAATGAAGAATTCTTAATGAGCATGAATAAATAACAATTGAAAGCCATTCTCTACTGAATGGCTTTTTTTTATTTTGTCAATGTTAAAGATTTATTAAAGGCATCTTTTAAATTTGATATGCAGGTAAAATTTAACTAAATTTGAGTAATTAACATTAAAAATAATTATTATGCCTTTTGAATTACCGAAATTAGGGTATGCATACGATGCATTAGAACCAACCATTGACGCTAGAACAATGGAAATACATTATACAAAACACCACCAAGCTTATGTTGATAACTTGAATAAGGCTATTGAGGGAACAGATCTTGAGGGCAAAACAATAGAAGAAATCTGCAAAATAGGAACAGATAAGCCTGCGGTAAGAAACAATGGCGGAGGTCACTACAATCACTCTTTATGGTGGGTAATCTTAACTCCTGGTGGAAGCAAAGAGCCAGTAGGAAAAGTGAAAGAAGCGATTGAAAACTATGGTGGTTTTGAAAAGTTCAAAACAGATTTCGCAGAAGCAGCTAAAACAAGATTCGGTTCAGGATGGGCTTGGTTGATCAAAAATGAGGACGGTTCTGTAACAGTTTCTTCTACACCTAACCAAGATAACCCTTTGATGCCTGTAGCAGATAAACAAGGAACTCCAATTTTAGGTTTAGATGTTTGGGAGCACGCTTATTATTTGCATTATCAAAATAGAAGACCAGATTACGTATCTGCGTTTTTTGATGTCGTAAACTGGGATAAAGTTGAAGAGCTTTATAACAAATAATAAATTATTGTTTACAATAAAAAAGAGCAACCATTTTTGGTTGCTCTTTTTCTTAGAAGCAAAGTCTCCTATTTAAGTTTTCTTTGTTTGTAAATTTCTTCAGCCTTTTGAACTGCTTTATAAGCGTCCACAACACCTCCAGATACAGAAATATCTTTTAGTTTGTCGGATTTGTTCACAGTCTCCACCAATATTGTTTTGATGTCTTTAGCCGTTAATTTAGGATAATGAGACCAAACTAATGCTGCGACTCCCGCTACTGCAGGCGAAGCCATAGAGGTTCCCTGTAAAAATCTGTATGTTGTTGTTCCAGGATAGGTAGCATAGATTTCTGTTCCAGGTCCGAATACGTCCACCACTTTTTTACCCCAGTTCGAGAATCTTGCTCTTAAATTATCGGCAAATCTTGTATTCGCTCCCACGGTAATGGTTGTTGGACTATACTGCTCACCATTAATTAAAGTTTTAGGATATTTAATATTAACATCAACATCCATATTGTCGTTTCCAGCAGCTTTTACAATTAATACATTTTTCGATTCTGCATATTTGAAAGCGTCAACAACAAGCTGACTGTTGTCGTCCACCGCTTTCCCGAAAGACATATTGATTATTTTAGCTCCGTTATTAACAGCGTATCGAATTCCATTAGCAATATCAATATCTCTCTCGTCACCTTCTGGTACGGCTCTTACGCCCATAATTTTTACATTATTACCGCCAGAAGTTCCCATCATACCGATATTATTATCCCATTCTGCGGCAATTATACCTGCAACGTGTGTTCCATGACCGTCTGCTAAACCTTTTACATCGCTATTACCGTATACTTTAGTAAAGTCTATACCTTCTTGTGGATTGTAGGACAGGTTGTAGTTGTATTTCATTGAATTTTCTGCATTATCCAAAATAGCAGAAATCTTCTTTTTATAAGCCGAAGTAATATCTTCAATCTTTTTATTTTCCCAATCTTTCTCAGGAGTTTCCTTGAAGACAAATAAACCTTCTAATGCTAAAGGATCTTCTGAAGTGAAGTTTTCAACCACAGTTTTGGTAATGGTTTGCCCAGCCAGTTCTCTATTTAAAGCATCTAATCTTGGACTTACATAAGACATTCTTGCTTTTGCTACATCTGTGTTCAATTTAAATCTTGCAATAGCGGAGAAATAATCTTTCTTTAATTTTAAATATCTTTTATACCCTTCTGGATCTTGTGTTTTTGCAGCGGCATTTCTTTCGAATTTCTTCGCATATTTTGCATACTGACGCGTTAATTCTAAGGTATCATCAGCGTAAGACTTTCCGTCTTTGTCTGTTGCGAAATTCCAACCGTGAACGTCATCAATATACCCATTTCTATCGTTGTCTTTCCCATCTTTTTTCTCCTTAGGGTTTACCCACATATTGTTTTTAAGGTCTTCATGGAAATATTCTACACCACTGTCCAGTACGGCTACAACAATAGGATTTGCCTTTCTTTTGTGCTGGGCTAAAAATTCTTTTGCCTTTAAGGTATTTACACCATACACACCTGTGGTTTCAAAATCCGAGTGCATCCAATTCTTTAGAAAAGTGGAATCTACTTTTTCTGCAGGTGCCTGCTGTGCAAATGCCGAACCAGAAAGAACCAATAATCCTAAGGAAAATAATAACTTTTTCATAATCTAAAAACTTTCAAATATTAGTCATTGTTTTGACTAAATCGTTACATATTAATTATAATTTATTACAAAATATTCCAAAAATCATTTTTTGATTTAAGCTAAACTAAAAATTTAGTTCAAGTGTTATTTTTGTAAAACATCAAAGATAAAACATTCTTTTGAGCAAGGAAAATTGCAAAACTCTTTTTGGTTTCAAGGTTTGTACAAAAAAGCTCCGGCTCGCGCAGCGAGCCGGAGCTTTTATCTAATGATGAAGATCTTAATTTTTCACATATTCTTTCTGAACCACTGTAAAGACAGGAAAGTGATCACTGTAACCACCTGTGAATTTATCACCGTTCCAAGATCGGAAAGGATACCCCTTATAGTTTCCCTCCTTATTAACAAGATATGGTGGCGCATAAACTTCCGTATACTCAACTTTATAAGAATTTGGCAGTCCTTTAGAATCATTATATAAATTTTTTGACACAATTATCTGATCAAATAAGTTTGGTGCATCTTGGTAAGCCAGTGATGCAATACCCTTT
This sequence comes from Bacteroidota bacterium, assembly GCA_023458535.1. GTDB lineage: Bacteria > Bacteroidota > Bacteroidia > Flavobacteriales > Weeksellaceae > Chryseobacterium. Next base: position 3,003 of record JAEWYW010000005.1, on the reverse strand, counting down.
TTGTACAATGGATACATCAAATTAAGATAAGGGGTAGCGTCGGATAAGCTTTTTGGCTCACCTACAGCTTTTAAATTATTTTTTAAACTTGAGCTGATAGGATCATCATTAAAGTCGCCCATTGCAACCAGTTTTGTGGAAGGATCTAAAGCAATTATACTGTCCATTTGTTTTTTTAAGACCACAGCTGCTGCATTTCTTTTTGGTAAGGAAACAGCTTCTCCTCCTCTTCTAGACGGCCAGTGGTTCATGAATACAGCAAATTTTTCACCATCTAATAACCCGCTCACAACCAATATGTCACGCGTGTACTCTCTTCTCCCATTATCGTAAATGTTGAGTTCCTTTTTTAATGCATTGGTTACCGTAAATCTTTTCTTCTGATAAATGAGAGCCACGTCAACTCCTCTATAATCGTAAGAATTGAAGTGCACTATGCCATAATCGTATTTAGCCAAAGCCGGTTGTTTCACCAAATCCTCCAACACCTTTCTATTTTCAACCTCAACGATGCCCACTAATGCAGGCGCATTATTGGTTTGTTTTCGTCCAAGCTCAGATATAACTTTAGATTGGTTTTCTAATTTTTTATTGTAAATTTTTGTGTTGTAATTCTTTACGCTATTAGGTGTGAACTCTTCACTTCCCGATTGAAACCGGATTACTTTTTTGCCTTTAAGGGCATAATCCGACCATTCTCCTTTATAATCTCTATCTGTAACATCTAAAAATTTTACAGAATCTAAAGGTACACTCCTATGAAATGCTGGATTAGAGAAATCTTTAGTTCCATCAATATAATCAGCGGATCTTATGGTGTCCCAAAGATTCTCAACGTTTAAAAAAGCGATGGTGGCCGATTGTTTCATTTTTTGTTGACTGAACATCAGCGAAAGTGAGAAAACTGCAATTATTGCAAATATTTTTTTCATTGAAATGATTGATTAAGTATGTGAAAATCTGTTATTAATAATTTTGTAAATTAGATGACAATTACCAAGGCAAATTAAATATATTTTTTTTAATTTAAGAAAAATTAACAATTAATTTATATTAACAATGTATTAATAATCATTTTAAATGTAAATTTGTAGCCCCTAAAATTAAAGGTAAATTAATTATGATTAAAAAACTATCATTAATCTCTTTATTTACGCTACTTCCGGCTTCTTTTTATTATGCGCAAACTACCGTTTTTGCATACGTAAAGGATTCGCAAGGTGCGGCAGTAGAAAATGCAAGCGTAGATTTAAATGGAGTGCAGAATGAAGTGAACTCGGATAAGATTGGCTATTTCCAATTTGTTGATCTTAAACCTGGGCATTATCAGATTATTGTTTCAAAACCCAACTTTGAAACAAAGACGATTGATTTTGATATCAGTGATGAAAAAAGAAAAGACTTAGGAACAATTAAGCTTATTTCCGCTTTTAGTAATGTTGATTTGGGAATTAGTATTGTAGACAGCGAAAGTGCAGGTTCTGAAGAGGAAGGAAACTCTGGTCAGAGCTCTACAGTAGGGTTGCTTCAGTCCTCAAGAGATGTTTTTAGTTCTATCGCTGGTTACGATTTAGGTTTTTATTGGTTCAGGCCTCGAGGTATTGACGGTAGAACAGGAGAATCTATGCTGAATGGTATTTCTATGTCGGGTGCAGATGATGGAAATGTAGATTTTGGAACATGGGGAGGTCTTAATGAAATTACCCGTTATCCTGAGATTGCCGTGAATCATTCACCTTCAGAATATGCATTTGGTGGGATAGGCTCAGTAGTTTATAAAAATACCAATGCTGGCGATTACAGAAAAGGGAGTCAGTTAACATATTCGTTAACTAACAGAAATTACAGAAATCGACTTTCATACCGTTACTCATCAGGAATGAACAAGAATGGCTGGGCTTTTACAGGAATGATTGCTAGAAGATGGGCTCAGGAAGGAATTCAAGAGGGAACTTTTTATGACGCCATTAGTGGTTATTTGGGAGTGGAGAAAAAGCTGAGCGATAATCATACAATTGCTTTCAATGCGATAGGTTCTGATTATAGAAGAAGCACAGCAAGCCCGAACACTCAAGAGGTTTTTGATTTGATGGGTGTACATTACAATGCATATTGGGGCTGGCAAGATGGTGAGAAAAGAAGCGAACGTGTTAAGAGAGGTTTTCAGCCAATATTTCAACTTTCAGATTACTGGAAAATCAATGAAAAATCTCAGTTATGGACAACCGTGTCTTATCAGTTTGGAAAAGATAAATCATCGAGGTTAGATTGGTTTGGTGTTTCAAACCCTTCTCCTACCTATTATAAAAATTTACCAAGTTTTTACCAAAACTCCATCAACTACTCTGTTAATCTCAACGGAACACCTCCCGCAGATTACGTTGCGTTAAAAGATGCTTACGATACTTCGCTTGCATTGTGGCAGTCAAAAGACCCATCCACTACTCAAATTAACTGGAACCGACTTTACGCTGCTAACATGGGACAAGCTCCAGTAACGCTCAATGGGGTCACAGGTAGAAAAGCGCTTTATTATGTAGTAGATGATGTTAAAGACGATAAAGTATGGAATGCCAATACACACTTTGTTCATAACTTTAATGACAATGTGAAATTTCTACTGAATGTTTCTTATCAAAATTATAATTCAGAACGCTATCGTGAAGTTAAAGATTTGTTAGGTGCTGATTTTGCGGTTAACATGGATAATTTTGCGCAGACCAATAAGCCAGGGTCAACAGGACAATTCAACGACGGTGAGGCTGATGTTACTAAAAGAGTAGGTGATAAAATCAACTACAGTTATATCTTTAGAAGACAAGAAGTAAAGGTTAACCCTTCATTAAAGTTTACAACTGGAAGCTTTGATGTTTTTGTAAGTGCCTTGGCAGGTTATACAAATTCTAACAGAGAAGGATTATTTAGTCACTATCTATATAAATCCTCTTATGGAAAAAGCGCAGATAAGAATTTTTGGAACTATGGTTTAAAAGGACAAATAAC
>JAEWYW010000004.1 GCA_023458535.1 Bacteroidota bacterium | reverse complement strand
AGTGTATAATCTAAATAGTTTGCGGAATTTCCAGGTCCACATGAGGTAATTTGACCTGACCCGGATAGTGCAAACCGTACTCTGTAATCACCTAATGCTTGTCCTGCTGGAATTGGTATCGTACCAGTCCCTGTATTGGCATACGATGTAGTTGCCAATAATTGTTCACCAGGATCGGTAAAATCCAAGTCATTATTCCAATCCACCCAAATATAGTAGTAAGACGTACTACTACCCTGAGTTGCCATATTCACAGTGATGGTATTACCTGGAGATGAATTGATTATGGTGTTGGTATTATTGATATACGTTGTAGTAAATGATGCCGCCGAATAATTAATGTTAGTCCAAGCACCTGTAGTAGTAAGCGTTTTCATATAATAAAATGTACCTGTTCCCGTAGGAATACAATAACCTGTAAATACATTTATAGGACCAATCCAATCACTTCGATCAGTAGCCGTACAATTTGATCTTACCCAGATATAGTATGAAGTATTGGCCGTTAAACCCGGAATTGTAAAAGTTGGACCAGCAACGCCAACATGCTGCGGAACTGTTGTCGTCGTTGGCGCGGTAGTATTTGTGCTATAATAAACGTCATAACCACCTGCAGGAGCTGGTGCGGGTGCCACCCATGATATTGTAGCGCTATTCGAAGTGAGAGACGTTAGTGATAAGTTGGAAGGATTAATACAAGTAGGAGCTTCTCGCACCCTAACATTATCTAATAATAAATCGTCATAGAAATAACCGTCAGCATTTACATCTTTATCTACAGTAAATTTAATCTGTATTGTTTGACCAACGTAACTGGTAGCTAATGCAACACCTTCCGTTCTCCATTTGTTAAGATTTGTATTTCCCGTCCAAATTTGCACCCATCCCGAACCGTTATTTACATAAACAGTTAAACTATTATTTGAATATTGTGTCACAGGGACAACGGATGAGGAACTAGACGAATGATTTTTAAACCAATCGAATTGAATATAGGGAACATTTAATCCTGTAAGGTTTATCTGCGGTGAAATCAACTCAACTGTATGAATATTGTCATAAGGAGAACTTGCATCCACCCATGCAAAGGAACCCGCAGCTCTGTCATTTCCGTTGGTAGCCGTACAACCATAATCAGCAGCACCAGAAAATTTCCATTTCACATTGGCATTCGTCGAGGTTGAGTTGGGGTTTTGATTGGTCCAACAAGCTGGTAAAGCACCACCGCTAAATTGTTCCAAAAAAGGCACTGGCACAGCATTACATGTTTGCCCATGTATATTGGCCAGCCAGGACAACATAAAAATTAGTAAATATTTTTTCATAGTACGATATTTAAAAAAATAACAATCAAATTTACACAGTATTTTTAAATCAAGTAAATTGTTCTAAAAAATAGCACTATTATGTGGTGCAAGCATTCCATAAGGCTTATATCAAAATATAGATTTTGAAAAGAATTTCCAAGCATTCCACATATAATGTTAATTGTACAAAGCTAAACATTTTTTATTATTAAATTTAGCTTTAAAATATTTTTTTTTTATCAAAAACTCAAGATTTTGACATTGTATATTAAACAAAAAAATCCTCAGAAAATTATCTGAGGATTAAAATTTTAATGTTAAAATTCTATTTTTTTATAAATTTTGATGTGAAGTTCTCACGATTCCCATCCTTAATTGTAATTACATATACGCCTTTAATCAAAGAGGTAACGTCAATTTTACCATTCTTTACAATGCCAGTATCTACTAACTGACCTGTAGCATTATGAATGGAGAATTCAGCTTTATCCGATACTTTTGTAATATTCAAAACATCAGAAACTGGGTTAGGATAAATTTTAATACCATCATTTGCATTAGAAACTTCTGAAGTACCTAAAGAAGGAACAATATTAACATTATAATCTTCAACCTCTCCGTATGAGAAAGTACCGCAAGCAAAACTTTCAGGAACTTGAGCACCCTCAGAAGCCGCCGTAACCGCAACAACTATCACTCTCATTCTAGTTGGTCCATTCAAGGCTGATGTAGGGATATTTATCGTTGCAGTCGTAGTCTTAGTACCAACCGGAACAGGAACTGCAAGCATATTTAGAACTCTTTCTGATGGTTCGAAAACCCCATTATGATTGTAATCTATCCAAGCTGCACCAGCATGATGCGTCAATCCTGCATTAGTAACCGTCATTGTCATAGACATATTGATTGGAGTAGTTCTCAACAAAGTCGGTTGTAAAGCTGTATTGGTCGTATAATTTGTATAAGTAGATCCAACAGACGTGTTGTTTACTGAACCTATATTTACATTTGAAATATAATTATATTGACCGGAAGTAGAAGCAACAGTACAATATTGAACACAAGTGGTCGTAAATGTAATTGGAGCTGAATAAGCACCCGTTGTCCCAGAGCAAATTGCAGCTATTTGTACTTGATAAGGAGTACAATCTGTTAAATTTGTCAAATCATAAGAAGTTGAGGAAACTGGAACAGTTGTCCATGTAGATGCGGACGACAATTTGTATTGTAATGAATATGACGCAGCACCACTGACCGCTGGCCAAGAGATTGTTGCGCTATTGCCTGTAATATTATTAGCAGAAACCCCAATTGGTGTAGAACCACAAGTTATCTGAGTGGTTACTTGAATTTTCTTAATTGCATAAAAAACATTACCAATAGAAGACACGCGCATTACAATTGTTTGTCCATTTAATGTCGCTGGCATTGTGAAAGATTCAGAACCATCATTTGGGGTAGAGGCTGAAAGTACCGTCCAGTTCACCCCATTATCTGTAGAGTAATCAATCTTCACATTTGCAACATTGTACGGCGCCGCAGCCGTATTTACAACATCCCACAGTAAATTTGAAGGAGCATTACTAAATAAATATCCTGTTGTAATCTGAAAAGGACCATCATTACCAACAGTTATTGCCTGCGTTGCTGAATTCGTTTGTTGCTGTAATACATTGGCATTATTATCTCTTGCCGTAAGGGCGAAACTTGTACTCCTCGCTACTTGAGATGTTGATTCCCATGTATTTAAAGAGTTATCTAATGCTCCCGCTAAAACGGATGAAAATTTCGGAAAATATCTCGTAGGGCTTGTAGAAGGGAGATTCGATCTAAAGGAACCTCCATATGTTGTTTGTCCTAAGTTATTTTTGTTAATCGTCTGTGCCTGTGTCATGCCGCTATCTACTTGTTCCCACGTGAATGTCATAGGATCATTTTCAGGATCCGTTACATTTGCCGAAAGAACGAAAGCGGTTTTTTTAGGAATTGTATAACTTGGTAAATTTGGTATTACTGGTGGATTGTTGTTCACAGTAGTTTCTACATCACAACTTTTTGCTATTAGATTTGTCTGTACTTGCCCTATACTTACTCTGTGGAAATAAGCATCTGAATTTGCTTGAACATCCGTATTTGCACCACCTGTAATTCCTGCATAACCCATGATGGTAGATCCAGAACCAGGCTCTACATTCATACCAGTACCCTCAATTGCATGAGAAAATGTGTGGTTAGCACCAAGTTGATGACCTAATTCGTGTGCTACATAATCAATATCGAACATATCGCCCATAGGAATACTATTAGCCGGAGATGTATATCCTGAGCCTTTTCCTAGTGTTGTAGATGTTGGCGCAATACAAACGCATCCAATACATCCCGCATTACCACCTCCACCAGAATGACCAAATAGGTGGCCTATATCATAATTAGCGTTACCAACAACTGTCGTTAAATTATTCTGTAATTCAACATTCCAGTTTTGCATGCTTGTTGAATCTGAATAAGGATCTGTTGCTCCATTCGTGTAGATAATATCTGGGAAATTCTGTAAATTTAAGTGCAATGCAAAATCTTTTTCAAAAACACCATTCACCCTTGTTAATGTTGCATTCATTGCAGCCAAAGCACCTGGAACTGTACCACCATGATAAGCAGTATATTCACCAGTTACAGAGAGTGCTAATCGCATTGTTCGGTATTTTTTATCTGAGTTTTTAGAAAAATCTCCAGGATTATGCGTAAATGTTTTAGCGCCTTGCGAAAGATTTTCTAAATCTTTAACCGCGGAAGATTTCTCTTCAGTTGTGCAGATAAATGGTTTATCACCAGATTTCTTTGTCTTAGGATGTACACTGTAAATTCCTTGAGTTTTATCCACAGGCTCAATAAACTCATAATTACCATTCCTGAATAACATTGACTGGAAGTCATTTGGTGCTACCGAAAAACGAATGTATTCAGATGGATTGTCAACAGAAACGCCAGCATAAGAACCTAAATCATACTGATCTGCAAGCTCCTTAACCACCACCGGAAAACTATATACATTAAATTTTGAAATTTTTCCGTCCAAAGTTGGAATAGAAATAACGACTGGTTTTGCTCCACTTCCCATTTCCTGCGCATTTTTTAGCTGCGCTTTGATGGAAGCAATATCCAACTTAAAGTATGTCCTTGCCTGATCTAATGCTTCAGCACGAACTTCTCTTGTTTTTTTCTTACCTGAATTATCACCATTGTAAGTAGTGGGAGACCACTGAGCGCTTAATGTGCCAATTAGTGATAATGCAAATAAAGATGTTAAAATTTTCTTCATAACTACATTAATTAAAATTTATCAAGATAAAATGCTTTTATTAATTATTTATAATTTTACGCAAATATAATAAATATAATATATACAATATAATAAAACACCACAGCCATTGCAGTTAATTACATAAATTCACAACAAATTGATAAATTTTATTAATCAATCAGACAGATTTAAATTAAAAAAAAGAAAAAAGGTTTTTCAGAATTGAAAAACCTTTTTAAATATAAGCATAAAATTAAAATTTACTTTTTAATGAATTTAGTATTAATTACCTCTTTATCATTATCGATGACTGATATGATATAAACACCTGTTTCTAAAGAAGAAATATCAATCATTTTCTTTTCAACTTTTCCAGTTTTAACTAATTGACCTGTAGATGCATAAATTTTAAAATTTGCTTTGTCTGATACATTCGTTACATTAAGAATATCAGTAGCAGGATTTGGGTAAATTCCGACCTTAGGAACACTAACCTCATCTACGCTAAGTGCACCTTTACGGAAAGGTCTGCTTTGAGTGGCTGCAAATGCAGCTCCTTCTGTTATTAAAGCACCAGTAGTTTCTTTAATATTGTAATATCCACCATAATTATACATTCCATCACCATAAGTGTCAGTAATTGTAAATGTATAACAATCATCTGCACTTAACGTCCAGTTTTGTGTTATTAACGCTGGTAAAGGAGTCGATGTTGTAGGGTTAGGTACATCTGTATAAGGGCCACCAGAATATAGCGTCGCTCCCGCTCCATTTTTCAAAGTCCATTTCGTTTCAGAACCCCAATAATCAAGTTGTAAGTTAAATTGCACTGTTGTCGAAAGCGTATTAGGCACCGCTGGAGAATTATATGTACCTGTAGCTGTATTGTTTGTTGCTCTTTGATCAGCAACTCCATTTACAGTAGCGACACTTACAGATAAAGGCACAGTAGCCGAAGTAGATACACCTGGTAAAGCAACTATCGCATACTTATTTTGAGCAAGTGAACCACTCCAACTAAAGCTATAGGGCGCACCATTAATTGTATAATTAATTGTAGCTGAAGTTAAAGTAGATGTACCTCTATTATATAAAGAAATTAAAACAGGTGCCGCAACTGTACAAGTAGCTGTTGCCCCACAAGAATTTTCTAATTTAACTTCTGCATCATTTGCGAATAATGGTATTGCTATGTCTTTAACAGAGGTTTTAAGTGTAGATCTTCTCGGAGAGTTGTTCATTACCGCAGTAATTCTATCTTTTTGATTAATTGTAAAAATATTCATACACTGATCATTGGTGTAATCCATATAATTTTGAACCATCTCCTTGATATTAGGATCTGTGCAGCTGGCAATATTTGGATTACAAGTATAATTTGCAGTGTGTGCAGTTGGAGTATCTGCACAAAAGTCGTTACCGCAAGTGGAATCTCCCCAAATATGTCGTAATCCTAAGAAATGTCCAACTTCATGAGTCATTGTTCGACCTTTGTCATAAGGGGCATTCATTGGAAATGTTCCAAAATCTGTACTTCCAAAAGTTGACCAGTTTGCAACAACGCCGTCAGTTGTAGCTAAACCACCATTCGCATTTAAACCTTGCAATCCAGAGTTTGATGGAAATTGAGCATAACCCAACAGAGAACTGTCAGAGAAGTTAATACTCCACATATTCATATACTGTGTTGCATCCCAAATAGTTGCTGGCTTCACAATATCATTGATATCACCCATATCCCAACTAGGCGCACATAGATTTACCCGATTTATACCATTTGTAGGATTACCATTTAAATCCACTTTCGCCAGTGCAAACTGAATCATTGTATCTGCACCTACAGGATTAGAATTAAAACCTGGCGTTCCACTCATTCTTCTAAAATCTTGATTCATAACTGTAATTTGAGACTGTACTTGCTCATCAGTAATGTTTGGCGCGGTACCATAAGGTTCCCCTGAGTGAATTACGTGTACTACAACAGGAATTGTAATAATACCACCATTTTGAGATTTTCCCGCAATTCTTTCCTGTTTTGCTTTTTCAACCAAAGGCGCTAACCAAGCCTCAAATTCCTGGTCACTCATTCTCGTCGGATACTTTTTCTTAAGACCAACTTCATATTCAACTGCTGAACAACGATCAAAACCGTGAGATTTTGTTTTTTCCGCAGCTGTTTTTTTAGGGAAAAGACCATTATTTTGTCCTTTAGTAATCTGCTGAGCGAATGTGTTTATGGAGCAAAATGCAACAACTGATAAAGATAAAAGAGAAGTATAGAACTTTTTCATTTTTTCTATTTATTTATATCTCACAAATATATAAAAAAAAGGTAAAAAAAGAATCTATAAAATATTGAATTTTAAACAAAAAGCGATAAAATATTAAAATTGATAAGCAATATTCCACGAGAAGCCTAATGTAAATTTATTGGAGCTGCGGCCAAATCCTGGAACAATCATTGGCTTTAATTCGTCCTGCTTGGAAGTAAAAAGTAAATATCTAGGCTGGAGATTGACATCGATGTAAAAATTAGATTTGAATAAATCTACCCGTCCACCCACCAGACCTTCTAACCAAAAGGAAGATTGAGACGATGAAGGATAGCTTACTGATGATGAATTACCACCAAAACCCCGCACAGGAACTGCATAATATTCTTGTTTATAAAAAGAACCTGCCAGTTTTCCGCCCGCATAAAAACCATTTGTTTCATTTTCTGAATCTTTCGCCAGCATATAGAATGCTCCTAATTTCACAAAAGGACCGCTCGCTTTCGCATCATATCCATTTTTTACGTAAACATTTTTTTCTGCACCAGCTTCAACCACTGCATGCAAATTTTCAGTCACCTGTAATGACACAAATGCTTGATATAATTTCCGATCTGAAAAAAAAGAAACCCCTGCATTCAAAACATCTACGCCAACCATGAAATTGGGCTCGTATTTCCGTTTCGTGGAGTCGGTCTTTGGTTGAGATTTCTGTGTTGTATTCTGTGAATAGTTGAAAATAAAAAACAGACTAAAAAAGAAGATACATATTGGTTTTATTTTCATTTTCTATGGTATTTTGTGCGTTTTCAATTTGTAAAACAGGATTTGGAGAGAGTAGATTGCCGCTCACATTTTCGTACAATTTCTTTACACCGCAAGCAGGTGAAACGTAAACTGGCTTTGTGGTATAATTAACTTTAATTTTAGAAGTGGTTCCTTCCCATTCAGTTTTTACAAAAATATCTGTGAAAGGAGAATCATCTACTCTTAATGGTACTAATACAGAGTCTACATTAGCCATCTTTCCTAAGCTCAAGGTATCTTTTCCATAATCTACAAAAACATAGAGTGAGTCCATCTTTTTCAGTTTATTAGTTACCAAATCCTTAAACATGATTTTCATTCTGGGTGTACCTTCACCGCTCTCACAGATATCATCATCACCTCCACAGGAAATGAGACTGGTAAAAATAGAAAAAACAAGAAAAATTCTAATGTACTTCATGATTTTAAGGTTTATTTTCGTACCAACAGAGCTATATTTTCTACGTGGTGTGTCTGTGGAAACATATCAACAGGCAATATTTTTACGAGTTGATAGTGGTCTTTCATTAAAGCAATATCTCTGGCTTGCGTTGCAGAATTACAGCTTACATAGACTACTTTTTCTGGATTAAGCTTTATGATCTGTTCCACAACTTTCTGATGCATTCCATCTCTTGGAGGATCGGTTACCAAGACATCTGCTTTCGGATGATTATTTAAAAAATCTTCAGTGAAAACATCCTTCATGTCGCCACAATAAAAAGTACAATTTTCTAAACCGTTTAGTTTAGCATGTTCTTCAGCGGCATCGATAGCTTCTTGCACCGCTTCAATACCAATTACGTGCTTTGCACTTCTCGCTAGGTATTGTGCAATGGTTCCGGTTCCTGTATATAAATCATACACTACTTCTCCTCCTTGTAAGTCGGCAAACTCCAAAGTTTTTCTATACAGCTTCAATGCTTGCTTGTAATTGGTTTGAAAAAATGACTTTGGCCCAATTTTAAATTGTAAACCATCCATTACTTCCATAAGATAACCTTCACCAAAATAGGTGACAATATCTAAATCGTAAATAGAATCGTTGGGTTTTGGGTTGATCGCATATACCAATGTCTTAATCTGAGGGAACTTTTCGAGAAGAAACTCAAACAATTTTTCTCTATTTTCTTTTTCCTCTCTGTATAATTGGAACAGAACCATCCATTCACCATGAGAATTTTGACGCATCATTAACGTTCTTAAGAAACCGTCATGATTTTTAACATCGAAAAACTCAAGATTATTATCTTCTGCAAATTGTTTAACTGCTAAGCGAATATCATTGGAAGGATCTTCCTGTAACCAACATTCTCTCAGGTCTAAAATCTTGCTCCACATTCCTGGTATGTGAAAACCTAATGCATTTTTATCTTGAATATTTTCTGTGGAATTTACTTCATCTAAAGTCAGCCAACGTGCGTTTGAGAATGAGAATTCCATTTTATTTCTGTAAAAATATTGCTCCTCAGAACCTAAAATTGGTAAAGTCTGAAAATCATCAACACCACCAATTCTTTTAATATTATTGTAAACCTCTTCCTGTTTGAATTCAAGTTGTTTATCGTAGCTCATATTTTGCCATTTGCAACCGCCACATACACCAAAATGAATGCATTTTGCATCTATTCTAAAAGGAGATTCTTCTACAACTTCCAGCACCTCTGCTTCAAAATATTTTGACTTTGATTTCTTTACCCTTGCATTCACAACATCTCCAGGAATCGCTCCCGAAACCAAAACTGTTTTTCCTTCTTCTGTTTTTCCTACTGCCACACCTTTAGCACCAGCAGAAACAAGTTTTATGTTTTCAAGAACAATATTTCTCTTCTTTTTCATTTCACAAAAATAGTGTTTTAAAAAATAAAAAAACCTTATCATCCGACAAGGTTTTTAGACTATTGAAATATAATATTAATTATTTTTGAGCCGGTGCAGCAGGTGCTTCCTGTGGTGTTGGAACTGCTTCCTGAGGAATGTATCCCGACTCTAACTGAACTCTAGGATCTACTTTTGGAGCCGAAAGACCTGTTTGTTTGTCTAGGATTTCCACCAATTCTTGCTCACCTAGGTTGAAAAACTGCTTGCTTGCAACTTTCCCATCTTTATCAATTACGAAGAAACAAGGGATTTTTAAACCGTAGATACCATATTTTTTTGCAATTTCAGAATTAAGGCCTCCATCACCATACACGTTTGTTCCAGGGATGCCTTTCAATAATGAAGCAGATGTTTTAGAAAACTGATCCTTTGAATCGTCAACATTTACATAAACAAAATCCATTTTTGATTTATAGAAATTAACTACCTCCTTAAGAACTGGCACAACTGATTCTGCGATATAAGGATTCCACGAAGCATAGAACATTACCAATGTAGGCTTACCTTTATTATCTGAAAATTTAAAAACTTTGCCATCAGCCTTTACCATAGCAGCTTCAGGAGCAACTTCCCCTTTTTTAGGACCAAACATTGCAAATTGTAATGCTTCAAGATCTTTTTTCACCTTAGCATCTTTGATGTCTTCTGTGGTAATTTTTTTAATGACATCAATCGTTTTTACTGGCGCACTTGGCAAGATATCACTTTGTGCCATAACGAAAGCTAAGAGATAATCTTTTTCTGTTTGTGAAAGATCTTTTTGCGTTTTCAGATATTCATTAAACATTTCTGTCGTTGTAATATCTTTTTTCAGTTTAGATTTTTCTTCTGCAAACTTGGTAAACCCTTCACTCATTTTAGTAAGCAAATAACTTCTGTAGCCAGGGCTTTCTTTCACCATCTCGTCTTTATTACTGCCTTGAAGTTTAGTTTCATAATCGGTGAAAATCTTCGTAGGCTTATACGATGGGTTTCCAGAAAACTGCTTCTGTCTCATTTCATATTGCGTAAGAATAGAAAGCATGGTGCTGGCAACATCTATTTTTTTCCAGTTGATTACCTCTTTATCTGGACTGAATTTTTGAATATTTTCCTCAACATTTTTATTAATGTCACCTTCTATTTTTTGAAGACCTTGCACAAAAGTTTTTTCATCTTTCCCCATTAAATCATTCATATTAACTTTCTGAGCGTAGTTGGTGATGAATTTTTGTGTAGCCATAAAGAAATCATTATTCTTTTTAGCATCTCCCGTTACGACATACTCATTCGGGAACGTCATTGCGTTTCCAGAAATTTGAAGATTCTGTCCTCCTTTTAAATAAATAAGGTTTTTATTTTGACCGTAGCTAATTAAATACATACCGTCTTTTGGAGCTTCGAAATTTCCCGTAAAGTTTCCGTCTTTGTCCACACCCATATTTACCAATGGAAGTGTTGCAACACCCGTAGCTTCAACAATTTCTATTCTTTCTAAAGGAGAACCGCCAGTAACTTTACCTTTAATTTCCACCTTTTTTGAACATGACATTGCAAAAATTGCAACGATAAATAATAAAAGATATTTTCTCATTTTTTTGAAATGGTATAATGCACAAAAGTAATTGTTTCGGTTATTAAATAAAACCTCTGCACCTTAATTTATGATAGTTTAACTAAAAAAAATCGTCTCCTGAAATAAGAAGACGATTATATTAGTATTCAATAGTTTTATCCTTTGTCTACAAAAGCAGCCATATATTCTCTGTTCATTCTCGCGATGTTTTCAAGAGAAATTCCTTTAGGACACTCCACTTCACAAGCACCGGTATTAGAACAGTTTCCGAATCCTTCTTCATCCATAGCTGTTACCATGTTAAGAACTCTTCTTTTAGCTTCAATTTGACCTTGAGGCAGTAATGCATATTGTGAAACTTTTGCACCTACGAACAGCATTGCTGATCCGTTTTTACAAGTTGCCACACAAGCACCACAGCCGATACAAGCAGCAGCATCCATAGCTCTGTCTGAGTCTTCTTTTGGAACAAGAATATTGTTAGCATCAGTTGTTCTTCCTGAAGTATTCACAGAAATAAAACCACCGGCAGCCATTATTCTATCGAAAGCACTTCTGTCCACTACCAAGTCTTTAATCACTGGGAAAGCAGCACTTCTCCAAGGTTCGATAACGATGGTTTCGCCATCTTTAAAGTGACGCATGTGCAGTTGACAGGTAGTAATACCCGTATCTGGACCATGTGCACGACCATTAATATACAAAGAACACATTCCGCAGATACCCTCACGACAATCGTGATCGAAAGCTACCGGTTCTTTACCGTCGTTAATTAAATTTTCATTCAGAATGTCTAACATTTCTAAGAATGAAGAATCTGTAGAAACGTCGGATATTTTATAGGTCTCAAATTGACCTTTGGATTTATTATTTTTTTGTCTCCAAATTTTCAGCGTAAGATTTAAGCCTTTTTTTGCACTCATAATTTTCTATTTATTGGTTGGAGATTATTTATTTTTTACTGGTTTATCAGCATTTTCAAACTTCATATTAGAAGTAAGATATGCAATTTTATTAGAGTTTTTAGACTTCAATTCTTCATATTTAGCCATTGCTTTTGCAACGCTTTCACTCTTTGTCTCTTGTGATTTTTCGTAAAGAATCTTTTTATCACCCTTAACAATTTGGTAAAAAAGTTTTCTATCGCCAAACTCATTGGGATTCAAAGGTTTAAGATTCACACCAGATACAAAAGCTCCCATTTGTCCTTCTGCATTAATTACATAGACTGAATTGGGTGCTAAATCTGCTTCAACAAAATCTCTATTTTCAGCTCCAGCCCAGAATACGTGCTTACCAGGTTCACATTCATAAACTAAATAATTACCTGTTGCTAAAGATCCTAAAAAAATATCCTTATCATACACTCTAAAATTAATTAAGAAGCCTGCACCTGTTTTTAGAATGTAAACAAGAGATTTGCCCTCAGTAGGTCTATCAATTTCTTGAGTAGTAATTTTCTGTGCATCAGCAAACGAATACACTAAAAGAACTAAAAATAATACTAGGTTTTTAAAATTCTTCATATTATTTGTAACTTCTTGTTTTAACTTCGATGTTCTCATATACAAGGTCTTCTTTGTGCAATATCTCGTCGTTAATATTCGGACCGTTATACTGCCAAGCTGCCACATATTTATAGTTAACATCATCACGTTCTGCCTCACCATCTGGTGTAGAGTGATCTTCACGGAAGTGTCCTCCACAAGACTCGTTTCTGTTAAGTGCATCAATCGCCATTAACTGACCAAGCTCTAGGAAATCTGCAACACGAAGTGCTTTTTCCAATTCCGGATTCATCTCATTGTTGGATCCAGGAACTTTTACATTTTTCCAGAAGTCATCTCTCACTTCTTCAATCTCTCTAATCGCTTCTCTCAAACCTTCTGGTGTTCTTCCCATTCCCACTTTATTCCACATAATGTGTCCTAACTTTTTATGGAAATGATCTACAGAGTAAGATCCGTTATTATTAAGTAAGTAATCGATTCTGTCTTTAACATCTTTTTCAACTTGGTTGAAAGCGTCTGTATCTGTAGGAATTTTACCTGTTCTAATGTCTGCTGAAAGATAATCTGCAATAGTATAAGGCAACACGAAATAACCATCTGCCAAACCTTGCATCAAAGCGGAAGCTCCCAATCTGTTAGCCCCGTGATCTGAGAAGTTAGCTTCACCAATCACAAAACATCCCGGAATAGTTGACTGTAAGTTATAATCAACCCAAACGCCACCCATTGTGTAGTGAACCGCTGGATAAATTTTCATTGGCGTTTCGTAAGGATTGTCAGCAGTAATTTTCTCGTACATTACGAAAAGGTTACCATACTTTTCCTCAATCCAAGCTTTACCAAGATCGTAAATCTGTTGTTCTGATGGATTACTGATATGTTTTTCGATAGCTGCTTCTCTACCCTTCTTCATAATTTCTGTTGAGAAATCTAAGAATACACCTTCTTTGGTATCGTTGTTTTCGATACCGAAACCAGCATCACATCTCTCTTTACCTGCTCTAGAAGCAACGTCTCTTGGCACTAAGTTACCAAACGCTGGATATCTCCTCTCCAAATAATAATCTCTGTCTGCCTCTGGAATATCTTTAGCCTTTTTTCTACCTTCTCTGATTGCCACAGAATCATCAATATTTTTAGGAACCCAGATTCTTCCTGAGTTTCTAAGAGATTCAGACATCAAAGTCAGTTTAGACTGCTGTGTACCGTGAACTGGAATACAGGTTGGGTGAATTTGCACATAACAAGGGTTTGCGAAATAAGCTCCCTTCTTGTGAATTTTCCAAGCTGCAGAAACGTTAGAACCCATTGCATTAGTTGATAAGAAATAAACATTTCCGTAACCACCAGAAGCAATAACCACAGCGTGAGCTGAATGTCTTTCAATTTCACCAGTCACTAAGTTTCTTGCAATAATACCTCTTGCTTTACCATCAACAATTACAAGATCTAACATCTCGTGACGGTTGTACATTTTAATTCTACCTTTACCGATTTGACGGCTCATTGCAGAATAGGCACCTAATAATAACTGTTGACCAGTTTGTCCTTTTGCATAGAAAGTTCTTTTTACCTGAACCCCACCAAAAGAACGGTTATCTAACTGACCGCCGTAATCACGTCCGAAAGGAACACCTTGCGAAACACATTGGTCGATAATATTTCCTGAAACTTCTGCCAAACGATAAACGTTAGCTTCTCTTGCACGGTAATCTCCACCTTTAATAGTGTCATAGAACAATCTATAAATTGAGTCACCGTCTCCCTGATAATTTTTAGCAGCGTTGATACCTCCCTGAGCAGCAATAGAGTGCGCTCTTCTTGGAGAATCCTGATAACAAAATGCTTTTACGTTATAACCTTGCTCAGCTAAAGTAGCTGCAGCAGAACCACCTGCCAAACCAGTACCTACAACAATAATATCAATTTTATCACGGTTGTTAGGCGCAACAAGGTTCATATGGTCTTTATGATGACTCCATTTGTCCTTAAGAGGACCAGCTGGAATTTTAGAATCTAAATTACTCATTCTATTATATTGATATTATTGAGTTACGAAATGATATACTGCGATAAAGATGAAACCTAGCGGAATTAGGATGGAATACCAAGTTCCGATAGCCATAATCATTGGTGTGTATTTTGGGTGTCTTGCTCCAATAGATTGGAAAGAAGACTGAAAACCGTGTGCAAGGTGCAAACCTAACAACACAAAAGCTATCACATAAAAAGCTACTCTAATAGGATCTGCAAACTTTGCGTGCAATTCTCCCCAGAATCTTGTATAATCCTCAGGATTACCATCACCAGGAATGTACTTGTAAGTCATTTCATGCAACCAAAAATCGTACATGTGCAGACCTAAGAATGCCAAAACCACCAGTCCAGTAATAATCATATTTCTAGACATCCAAGTAGAGTTTGCTGCAGCGCCATTTACATCATATTTAATTGGTCTCGCTCTGTTGTTTTTTGCTTCCAAAATAAAGCCCATAATAAAATGGAAAAAAACCGCAAAAATTAAAATAGGCTGCATCAGAAACTGAATAGCGGGGTTATAACCCATGAAATAAGAAGCTTGGTTAAAAGCTGTCTCACTGAATACAGATAGCATATTCGTGAAGAGGTGCATCACTAAGAAAATCAACAAAAACATTGCTGATAGTGCCATTGCATATTTTCTACCGATAGTAGACGAAAATCCTGCCATAATTCTTAAATTATTTGAATACTCGCAAAGTTAAAAAAATGTTAAGATAAACACGAGTGAGATATATCACAATATTTTAGTTTATAACATTTCTAAATAAGAAATTTTTATAACGGTCAAACTACTCTAGCGATAAAACTTTACCGTTGTAAGAGACAGATTTTGTATTTGGTGGTAAAATATCAACACTGTATTTTGAAATTCTGTTTGTTGTGATATAAGGTGAAATTAAAAAATCTTCTGTTTTCTTATCCTTGGTTTTCATCCAGAATTTTGCAGTGCGACCTTCTCTTATGAGCAATACCTTATTATTTCTTGAAGAAATAACCAACGACTCTGATGTAAAATTTTCTTTGAAATTGAAACCGAGACGCACCACGATAAACAACAACACAAAGGCAGTAAATTTTAAAAAATCCTTATAAGATCTTCTCATCAATATAAATCTCAATAGGTAAATTATTAAATACACTATTAAAATCTCCAGAAAATTAATAGAAACATTTTTAAGGAAAACACTTTCGATACCAGCAAACCAGTGAATAATTTTAAGGAGAAATGTTACCATAAAATCATATAAAAACTCTAAAAAATGCACTGGAAACTGCATAGCATACAAAATGGTCATTAAGAAAGAAAAAACAATCACCACTTCTGAAAGCGGTACTATTAAGAGATTAGCAAAGATGGAAACAAATGAAAACTGATGAAAATAATACAATACAATAGGCAAGGTAATTATTTGAGCCGAAAGTGTAATGCTGATTACCTTCAAGAAAATATTTACAATAGCGTTATTGGATTGTGGGAGCAGCTTTTTTATGGGTTCATTGAGCCAATAAATCCCTAAAACAGCCATAAAGCTTAATTGAAAACCTACATCAAAAAGCTGTTGTGTATCTATCGCCACAATAACTAATGCTGAGAGTGCCAGAGAATGTAATAAATCTGGTTTTCTCTCTAACAGCACAGAAATATAATACATGGACAGCATAATGCATGATCTTACTACCGAACTACCCCATCCTATGAAAAAAGCAAAAAACCAGATAAAAAGCAATGCCAATACCACCGGTAATTGATGACTGTTAGTACGGAAAATTTTACGAAATAAAAACAAAATCACTCCAAAAATAACAATAACATGCGTACCAGAAATCGCTAAGAAATGCGTTAAACCCGAGCGATTAAAATCCTGCACCACATCAGAACTCATCTCGGTGCGGTCGGCAAGGATAATTCCCTTCAGAAACTCTTGAGTATTCTTGGAAAGTCTTGATTTGTTAATATCCTGTAAAACCTCAAGCCTCCTTTGCCTCACATAATCGCTGAGGGAAATATCTTTATTAATTGCAAATTGCGGAACCTCACTAAGAAAAGCGGAATAAAAAATATCTTTTCGCTGTAAATACTTGGCATAATTAAACTGAAAAGGATAGTCTGGTGGCAATACCCTCTTTACATAAAGTGGAGCTTTATAGATATGCTTAAAATCTAACTCCTTCTGCTCTTTTGGGACATATAAAACAGCAGAAAACGATTGATTTTGATATGAACCAACAATCTCATATCGCCTGCTCTTTTCGTTGGAATTAAGTTTTTTTGACACCTTAAAAACCATTTCGGTTTTCGAAGGAATATTTATTGGTGGTGCAGTTTCAGAATTGAAAGCATGAAATAAAATTCCTAGACCAATAAAAATTGACAATAAAAAAAGGTTCTGAATTTTCTTTGCAGCAAACCGAAACGAAATAAGACCAATCAAAAACAAAATAACAACTGTTACAATAACCATTGGAATTTTGAAATGAACATAATCCTGAAAAATAATTCCTGTGATAAAACTTAACGCAAGAAACAAGATCGGCTGCGTTTTCATATCGGTTACAATTTAATTAGATTAAAATTAACCAATAAAAACAATAAAAAGAATGAAATTTTTACTTTTTGACAATAATTTCGGCAGCATGATTACTTGCTCCTTTACCACCAAGCTTTTCGCGTAATTCATCGTAGTCCGCAAGCATCTTTTCTCTTGAGTTTCCAGACAAGATTTTTTTTAATTCTGAAACAATGTTTTCGGTCTTCAAATCATCCTGAATCAATTCAGTAACAACTGGTCTGTTCATGATCAGGTTGACCAAAGAAATATATTCGATGTTTTTCACCAGGCGTTTTGCAATGGCGTACGAAATTTTACTTCCCCGATAACAAACCACTTCAGGAATATTTAAAAGTGCGGTTTCTAAAGTAGCCGTTCCTGAGGTAACCAGTGCTGCTTTGGAACACCTCAACAAATCATAAGTTTTATTAGAAACAAAATGCACATTTTCATCTACAAATTGGCTGTAAAAATCTTTAGATAGGCTGGGAGCACCAGCAATAACGAATTGGTACTCCTGAAAATAAGGGCGAACAGACAGCATCAAATCCAACATTTTTTTCACCTCCTGCTCTCTACTTCCTGGTAATAAGGCAATGATTTCTTTTGAGTTCAATCCATTTTCTTTTTTAAATTCAGAAATATCAACTGGTGGTAAATCCGTAATTGCATCCAATAACGGATGTCCCACGAAATGTGCTTCCACCTGATGTTTTTTATAGAAATCTTTCTCAAAAGGGAGAATCACCAGCATTTCATCCACATACTTTTTAATGGTCTCAACGCGACCTTCTTTCCAAGCCCACAATTGTGGCGAAATATAGTAAATGACCTTTATGCCGAGGGATTTCGCAAATTTTGCAATTCTTAAATTAAATCCAGGATAATCAATTAAAATCAAAACATCTGGTTGATAGGCTGCAATATCTTTTTTACAAAATTTAATATTGTTTAAAATGGTTTTTAAATTTTGAACCACTTCAATAAAACCCATAAAAGCTAAGTCTTTATAATGCTTCACGAGCGTACCGCTTTGTTTCTGCATTAAATCGCCACCCCAAAGCCTGAACTCGGCGTGAGCATCTTTTTCTTTAATCGCTTTCATTAAATTACTTCCGTGCAAATCTCCAGAAGCTTCCCCTGCAATAATGTAATATTTCAAAATGAATTTTAGATTTTAGATTTTAGATTTTAGATTTTACAATCTCCCATCCAAAATCAATTATTTGAACTAAATTTGTGTAAAGATAAAATAAAAAAATGTCAGAAGATTTTGAAATCCGAAACAAAGTTGCCGAAAATACGAGTCTGGTAAACTTTGATATTTCTACACTCGTCCCAAAAGGCGAAAGAAAAGGTATTGATTTAAAGGATTTTCTTTTTCAGGAACTTATTTTAAAAGAGAAAGACTTTAGAGAAAAAGTGGAGGCCATTAAAGTGGAAGACTACAAAGATGCATATGTGTATGTGTATAATTCTGCTGATGCAATTGTTCCGCTTTGGGCGTATTTCCTAATCACCGCAAAACTAGCAGACGTAACTAAGAAAATTGTTTTTGGAAACCGTGAAGATTTAGAAATTTTATTGATGCACAACGCCGTACTAACTCACGATTTTTCTGAATTGGAAGATAAAAGAGTTCTTGTAAAAGGCTGCTCAGATGAATCTATTCCCGAAAATGCCTATATTGAGCTGGTAGAACAGTTAAAGCCTATCGTAAAATCTTTGATGTTTGGCGAGGCTTGCAGCAATGTTCCGATTTTTAAGAAGTAAAAACTTGTATAGGTAATTTCAACATTACTATTTCGGAATATAATTTGATTACAACCAATTTTTTAAATAAACATAATATTTTATGAACTTAATTGACTTACTTACAGGAAACTCAAGCAACCAAGTTGCTGAGCAGGCTGAAAACAAATCCGGAATCAGCAAAAACCAAATTATCGCGCTTTTAGCGGTGGCAGCACCATTGGTTATTTCTTATTTAAGAAACAAATCTCAAGATGCCAACGAAGCGGAAGCTTTAAACAACGCTCTAGACAAAGATCACGACGGCAGTATTTTAGACAATCCTTCACAAGCTATCGAAAGAGAATCTGAAGGAAATTCAATTCTTGACCATATTTTTGGAAGCAATAAAACAAATGTGGAAAACCAACTTTCTGCCAATACTGGGATATCTATGGATAAAATAGGTCCAATCTTAGCAATGTTAGCACCTGTAATTATGGGTTATATTGGTAAAGAAAAACAACAGAACAATGTTGGCGCTGGCGGATTAGGAGATTTATTAGGTGGCATTTTGGGTGGTGCTTCTCAGCAAGCACAAACACAACAGTCCAATCCATTAAATGATATTTTAGGAAGCGTATTGGGCGGAGGACAATCTCAAAGTTCTGGAAATCCACTCAACGACATTTTAGGAAGTGTACTGGGTGGAGGAAACAACAACCAGCAGCAAGGAGGCTTGGGAAGTATTTTGGGAAATATTCTTGGCGGAAAATAAGTTCTAATAATTTTAATAGTACAAGGCCGAAGTTATCTTCGGTCTTTTTTTTATTTAAAATTTAAAAAATATCTAAATAAAAATATTTTTTTATTGTTTTACAATAATTTTTTATAGATTTACAGAAATAAATTATTAAACCATGAACAATACTTCAAAAAACATTTTACAGCTGCTCTATTTCTTCTTCTCATTTGCAATGATTGTATGTTATATTGTTTTAGCCTTTTTGGGTCTGATGCTATTTTCTCAAATATTCGGATTTGACCTAAGCGAAATATTCAAAGTTAAAATTAATATAGACGTCTTCGGAGGGAAAATTCAAGATGTACAAACAATGAGTAAACCACTCTTGATGTTCACTTCACTTTACGGAATTCTAACTGCATTACTGCACATTAAACTTTTCAAAACTGTTTTGAAAATTATCAATATTATTAAGTTAAGAAATAGCTTTAACAATGATGTAGTACAATTATTATCGATTACCGTGCGTACTTTATTAATAATTGGAGGCTTATATTTCTTGATGGGAATTCTGTACGCCTTGATTACAGACAACACTATCGAAATCAGCGCTAGCAGTTTACAATACTTTTTGTTCGCAGCAGTAATTTATGTGATTGAACAAGTGTATAGACAAGGTTTAGACATTCAACAAGAAAATGATTTAACAATTTAATTCTAATAACAATTATGAAAATTCTCGGTAAAAATTCAGTATCGCAATTCATTTCATATATTATAATAATTGCTTTTAGTGTGAGCGTATTTCATCTCATTTACGAAATTATAGGTCACCTTATTTTGCTCTACAAATACTCTTCAGGTAGCAAAATCTTCTCTGACACCTTCATTTTGGGAAATGATGTTGGCTGGACACTCAACCAATGGACACTACCCATGCAAAACGATTTAAAATTTAGAATCAACTACCCTTTTACGGACATTCAGATGGTTACAGGTATTTATGGCACCAGTCAAATTTTTTACAATATTCTTGGACTTATTTTTATTACACTCTTTTTTTTCTTTGCTTTAAAATGTTTTAAAGAAATCAGTAAGGAACAAATTTTCAACAAAAATGCTGTAAAATGGTTTAAGCGTTTTAGTATTTTAAATCTAGCGTTCGGCTTTGTAGGGTTATTTTTATTTTTTTATAACAATATGATCGACGGTTATTCACTTTACTTCTATTTGCCACTGCTTATGTTTGGTGTGGTGATCTTTTTTATAGTAGAATTTTTTAAAAAGGGACTAGAATTACAACATGAAAACGATTTAACCATTTAAGCCATGCCTATTATTATAAACGTAGATGTAATGCTTGCCAAGCGCAAAATGCAATCGCAGGAACTCGCGGAAAAAATAGGCATCACACAAGCCAATCTTTCCATTTTAAAAACAGGAAAAGCAAAAGCGGTGAAACTTTCCACATTAGAAGCCATTTGCAAAGCTCTGGATTGTCAACCAGGAGATATTTTAGAGTACGTAAAAGACTGAATTTTTTAAACAATTAAACAAAATATGTTTACTGCCATCATACCAAAGATTCCCTTTATGGAGAAGCGAGAAACAGTTGATTTTTATGTTTCAAAACTATATTTTAAAATAATGTCAGATTACGGCGATTATCTGCTGATGGAAAAAGAGGGTTTGGAAATTCACTCTTTTCATTATCCTGAATTGATTAAAGAAAAATCAGATTTTATGCTGTACATTCGAGTTTCCGATATCGAAAATTTATATGTAAGCTTGCAAGAACATGGCGTAAACATTCATTCCCAAGGAAAGTTAGAGGCTAAACCTTGGGGACAGAAAGAATTTTCCGTCATTGATCCCGCGGGTACATTACTGACTTTTGGAGCGTAAAATAAAGATATTGCCGCAGGAAAATTCCAACGATTTTCTTACAAAATCCCTATCTTTGCACTTTGAAATTCTAGCACTAAAAAGTCTAAAATCTCATGTCTAACATCTAACATCTATTAAAAAATGTTCCGTACATACACCAACGGCGAACTTACGCTGAAAAATCTCAATGAAGAAGTTACACTTTCCGGATGGGTTCAAACCATTCGCGACAAAGGTTTTATGATTTGGATCGACCTTCGAGATCGTTACGGAATCACGCAATTGGTGTTCGACCAAGACCGCTCCACTGCTGAACTGATGGAAGAAGCAAAAAAATTAGGTCGTGAATTTGTGATTCAAGTTCATGGAAAAGTAATTGAAAGAGCTTCGAAAAATCCGAAAATTCCAACAGGCGACATCGAAATTTTGGTGGACACACTTAGCATTTTAAACGAATCTCAACTTCCGCCGTTCACCATTGAAGACGAAACTGATGGCGGCGAAGAATTGAGAATGAAATACCGCTATTTGGACATCAGAAGAAATCCTGTAAAAGATAAATTAATTTTCCGTCACAAGATGGCTCAAAAAGTTAGAAATTATCTTTCAGACGAGGGTTTTATTGAAGTTGAAACACCAGTTTTAATTAAATCGACACCAGAAGGAGCTAGAGATTTCGTGGTGCCAAGCCGAATGAATCCAGGACAGTTTTACGCTCTTCCACAGTCGCCACAGACTTTTAAACAACTGTTGATGGTGGGTGGAATGGACAAATATTTCCAGATTGTGAAGTGTTTCCGCGATGAAGATTTAAGAGCCGACAGACAACCAGAATTTACGCAAATCGATTGTGAAATGGCATTTGTGGAGCAAGAAGATATTATGAATGTTTTCGAAGGCATGACACAATCTCTATTGAAAGATATTACGGGTAAAGATTTTGGTGCTTTCCCAAGAATAACCTTTGCGGATGCCATGAAAAAATACGGAAACGATAAGCCAGATATTCGCTTTGGAATGGAGTTTCACGAGTTGAATGACTTAACCAAAGGCAAAGATTTCAAAATTTTTGATGATGCTGAATTGGTTGTGGGAATTAATGTGGAAGGTGCTGCAGACTATACGAGAAAGCAAATCGATGAGTTAACCGATTGGGTAAAACGCCCTCAGATTGGTGCTTTAGGAATGGTTTGGGTAAAATATCAAGCTGATGGAACGATTACTTCTTCTGTGAACAAATTCTATAACGAAGATGATTTGAAGAGAATTGTTGATGAATTTGGCGCAAAAGCGGGAGACCTAATGTTGATTCTATCTGGTTCTGAAAACAAAGTACGCGCACAACTTTCTGCTTTGAGAATGGAATTAGGAAATCGTTTAGGTTTAAGAAAAGGAAACGAATTTGCGCCGCTTTGGGTGATTGATTTCCCATTGTTGGAGTGGGATGAAGAAACGGGAAGATACCACGCAATGCACCACCCTTTTACTTCTCCGAAAACCGAAGATTTTAGTTTACTGGAAACAGATCCTGGAAAAGCCAGAGCCAATGCTTATGATTTGGTATTAAATGGAAATGAAATTGGCGGTGGATCTATCCGTATTTTCGATAAGGACTTGCAATCGAAAATGTTTGATTTGCTAGGCTTTACAAAAGAAGAGGCAGAGGCGCAGTTTGGATTTTTAATGAACGCCTTTAAATACGGAGCCCCACCACACGGAGGTTTGGCTTTCGGATTTGACAGATTGGTGGCAATTTTAGACGGTAACGAAGTGATTAGAGATTACATCGCATTCCCGAAAAACAATTCGGGTCGTGATGTGATGATTGACGCGCCAGCGCCAGTTGCAGAAGCCCAGTTGGAAGAATTAGAATTGAAGTTGGATTTAAAATCTTAAAATTAATTCAAAAAAGATAAAATAGAAGCGAGGTTGTTGAATCTCGCTTTTTTATGCAAAAGCATTTTGCTTGAGTAAATTCTCCATACAATATTCCACCAAAGCTGTAATGGTAAGAAACGGATTCACGCCGATACTCGCTGGAATGAGCGATCCATCTAACACAAACAAATTGTCGTGATTTTTTAATCTTCCGAACTCTGAAGTTGCTTTTCCCAAAACTGCACCACCAAGCGGATGATAACAAACATCGTAACCGAATCCGTTGTGGAAAAGCATATGACTTCGTGTACCGCCATTTACCTTATTCATTTTTCGAAGAAAATATTTGGCATTGGTTTCCATTTTCGATGTATTTTTTCGAGACCAATCCAAAACTAATTTTTTCGTTGAGGAATCATAATGTACACTTCCAGGCTGATCTACCTTATTAATCATCAGATATAAAGCTGTCGCAACATTCATTCCCATCGGAAGAGGCGCCAATTCAGCAAAAAATGTATGTTTAGGATCATCCCAATTATCCACTCCACCAACGGGAATCGTTGACTGCTGAAATCCCAAACCTCCCGAAAAAGCCTGTACCCAATTTCTACCCGTCATAAAATTCCCATTATTGCCCCAATGTTTACCCACTTCATCATCTAATTTTAGACCATTTTCAGCATGTGATTTTAAAAGCAATTCGAGTGTGCCCATGGTTCCCGCCGCCAAAATCAGTTGCTTACAACTCATGCTTTTTTTAGCGACAACTTCACCTAGTGTATTTATTTGATCCACTTCCAGACGATAACCTTCGTTTTCATTTTGAATTTGCTGCACCGAATGTAAATCGAGAATTTCTAAATTTCCCGTTGCCAAAGCCTTTTTAAGATAGGTTTTATCTAAAGAATTTTTGCCGTGGTTATTTCCATAGATAACTTCGCCATCCAAAGCGGATC
>JAEWYW010000003.1 GCA_023458535.1 Bacteroidota bacterium | reverse complement strand
TATTGCACTAATGGGATTCACTCTAGCTTTTGCTCAGCAAAACAAAGATGTAACAAAACAAGAAGGTGATTTTAACAAAGCTAAAATTACTCAGCATGGAAAAATGAATGATAACCAAACTACACAGCTTGGTGATCACAACGAAGCTACTGTTATGCAGTGGAACAAGGAAAATAAAAACCTTGCTTTAAGTGATGGTGATCATAACAAAATTGATGTTTTGCAAAAAGGTTTCAGAAACTCTAATGATGTAAAGCAAGTTGGAGATCGTAACGAAGCTAAAACAGAACAGTTCGGTGAGAAAAACAAAGTTACACAAAGACAAAAAGGAGACAGAAACTCTGTGTATGCTTTACAGTGTGGAATTTCTAACGTTGCTGAACAACTTCAAGAAGGAGACAGAAACGACGCTTCTTCTACTCAGTACGGTGAAACCAATAAGGTAAAACAAGACCAAGACGGAGACAGAAATAAATCTATCGCTTGGCAAAATGGTAAAAGAAACAGTATCGATCAACAACAAGATGGTGATAGAAACTCTGCAGATGCTAAACAAGTGGGTTATGATAACTTAATTAAGCAAAAACAAAATGGTGATGATAACAAAGCAATCGCCATTCAAACAGGTGACAGAAACAAAATTTTCCAAACTCAAATTGGAGATGGACACTATTCTAAAGACACTCAATTGGGATGCGACAACAGCATTACTGTTCACCAAGACCAACAAACTACTGCCGTGGACTGCTGTGGACCTGCATTGCCAGCTCCTAAATGCCCTGTCGGAACATCAGGTTGCTAGTTGAATACAAAACCAAAATCATTTATCTAATAAATGAGACTTGGAGGAGCCCTCGGGCTTCTCCATTTTAATCTAAAAAAACTACATCATGAAAACTCTATTTATTATAGTATTTTTCTTCAGCATCTATTTTATGAATGCACAGAGCATCACTCTTGACGATGTAAACAGCAAAAATATCATGGAACTTCTCACAGATCATCCCAAAAATAAAGATCAGTACCATTCCAAATCGGAGGTAACTCAAATTGGCGATAGAAACACGGTAGAAGTGTACAATAAAAGCAAACAAAGCAATATTCAGCTTAGCCAGCTAGGAAGCTACAATACTACCTACTTTATTAATCCAAATGTGAACTCTAAACCAGAAACGAAGATTAATGTGAGTGGCCATAATAACCATATAGATATTACAGGCTCTAACAGTATTTCGGAGAAGCTCATCATCAATTTAAAAACTGATGATAAGATGATTTTTATGAGAAACTATTAAAAATTCACCATGAAAAAATTCGTTAAATATTGCAGCAGTTTATTGTCATTTATTTTTTGTGTTCTTGTGTACGGACAACAAGATGAAGGCGTAAAAGCCAAAATAGAAACCAAAGACGTGGAGGGTGTACTTGTGATAAAAGCGATGGTCAATAACGATTCTAAAATTTACCAAGCTTTAAGCTACCAACTTTTAGCAGTTAAAGAAGGGAAAACGGGCAACCTTTCTTCCTCTCAACAATCGGGGAAATTTACTTTGCAACCGAAAGAGACCAAACAGCTTTCCGAGCTCAATCTTAACGTAGATAAAAATGATGCACTAAAGATATTTCTATTTGTAAGAGACGAGAAAAACAATACTGTTAGCAAAGACAGTCTCAACTATAATCTGACGAAAAAAATCGCTGCTGCTGAAAAAAAAAATTTCAAGAAGAAAATATTCAGCTCTACGGATTAACGATTGATGAAACCAAAACCAGAGCCGGGGGCCAGTTTTACACTAAACTTTATAATTATATGATGTTGAATGACCTCAAGCCCAATTTCATCCTCAAAATATCCGAGTTTCCCACAAGAGGAAATAATACACAAATACAAGTATCCGCAGATGAAAACACCATTTTTTCTTTTATAGCCAAGCCAGAAGATGAGTATCTGGACTCCGCATTGGAACAGACCATCGATAGCATCGAAAATTATTTCAAAGAAAAAAACATGAAGGATGAAGGATTTATTTATTAACAACTAAACAACTAAAAAACTAGAAATCATGAAAAAACAAATACTTGCATACTTCGCTTTACTGTGTTGCAGTTGTTTGTATGCTCAGCAATTCTCTTACAAGCCTATTAATCCAGCATTTGGAGGTGACACCTTCAATTATCAGTGGCTTTTAAGCTCTGCAGCGAGTCAAAATCAGTTTAAAGGCTCGGGAAGCTCCAGTGGCTACGACAGTTTAAATTCACTAAGCAGCTTTACAGATAGTATGAATCGACAGTTACTCAGCGAGTTGTCTCAAAAATTATTTGGCGACAAATTCGAAGGAGGTATAAAACCTGGAACTTATATGTTTGGATCTCTTTATTTGAAAGTGACCAAAAGTGATAAAGGTTTGGTCATCAGTATTCTTGATACAAGCACTGGCCAACAGTCTGAAATAATCATTCCACAATAAAATTTACTGCGATGAAAAGGTCTCATTTTTATAGAACGATTTTGGTATTCATTCTCCTTTCGTCCGTAAACTGTTCTGGATTACTAAACATCCCTGTTGAAAGCGAAAAATCTACCATAGGAGAGATTACCCCCATGACCAGGAAGCTGATGAGCTTACCTGCACCAAGAGAAAAAATTGTAATTGGCGTGTACAAATTTAAAGATCAAACAGGCCAGTACAAACTTCAGGAAAACGGAAGCAGTTGGAGCACTGCTATACCGCAAGGCACCACAACCATTTTACTTAAAGCTTTAGAAGACACCAAGTGGTTCCGCCCCATAGAAAGAGAAAATATTGGTGATCTTTTGAATGAAAGACAAATTATAAGATCTACCAGAAAAGAATATAAAGTACAGGAAGATGGCAAAACCAATATCGACGACCAACTTCCACCACTGCTCTACGCAGGAATTCTATTAGAAGGAGGCATTATTTCTTACGACTCCAATGTAGTTACGGGTGGTATTGGTGCGCGATATTTCGGTTTGGGCGCTAATACCCAATACAGACAGGATCGGGTAACTGTTTATCTCCGACTGGTATCGAGCATGACAGGCGAAATTTTAAAAACAGTGTACACTTCAAAAAACATCCTTTCTACAACTGCAAGTGGTGGATTCTTCAGATATGTTGATACCGACCGATTGATGGAGGCTGAAATGGGAGTTGCACAAAATGAACCTGTTTCTCTAGCCGTTACACAAGCCATAGAGAAATCTGTTTATTCTTTAATTATCGAAGGCGTAAAAGAAGGTCTTTGGGATCCTGATGAAAATTACAATGCCAATTTCAACGCTATTATAGACGGCTATAATAAAGAAGCTACTATTAACTACAGCAGAGAAATCAACAACAGATTTCCACAGATGTACCGTTCAGGAATTTCCGTTTTTGGACTGATAAATGCAGATAAGATAAGAGGAGATTATGCCAATGCAGCAACCCGTTTTGGTGGCAAACTGGGCATAAAATATTTTTTCAATGAGTATATAAATGCCGAACTAAATGCCAATATTGTCAATTTCGAAAATGAAGAAATTTTTAAAAGAAGATATGTGAATACCGAAGTCAACTTAGAAGGTTTTCTGCTTCCAAAATATAAACTTTCCCCTTATGTATACGCTGGTGTAGGTGTAATGTACTCCGATGCCACAAAAAGCATGTTCAAATATCAGTTCGGAGGAGGTATTGAATATATGGTAACACCAAGATTAGGATTTAGAATCAATGCACAATACGATATGGGCTTAAGCGACGACTGGGACGATTTTACAAACGGAAAACGCAAAGATCAGGCTCTAAGAATTGGTGCTGGCATCAATTATTACCTCGGAAAAACCATCAACCCAAAAACCCAACAACCATGAAAACTCTTTTAATATTCATCAGCATATTTTTAGCTTTAATAATGCATTCCTGCTCGGAGGAAACTGTAGAATTGTCTCAAAAAGGTCATATAAAAGGAAAAGTGATTAAAAAAGGCAGTAATACTCCTTTGGCAAACGTAAAAATAACAACTTCACCCACCACAGAAACCACTCTTACAGGCGCGGATGGAAGTTTTTTAATTGAAAATGTCCCTACTGGCGATTACTCTGTAAAAGCTGAATTAAATGGATATCTTCCCACATTTGAAGCAGTAAGCATCAAAAACAAAGACCAGACCGTATCGGTGATATTTGAACTTTCAGATGACAATTCACTGAATTCACCACCCACCGCACCTACTTTAATATCCCCAATAGATAACGCAGTGGATCAGCCAACTTCAGTAAACCTCACCTGGAATGCAACAGATCCCGATGCGAGTGACAGCTTGAAATACAGATTGATTGTAAAAAACAGCGTCAACACAAATATCTTAGAAGTCAACGACTTAAAAGTAAAAAATTACACCTTGGACAATTTAATTTTCGGAGCCAATTATTATTGGCAAGTAGGGGTGAAAGACGGTGTAAATCCGGAGGTTCTAAGTTCGGTTTTTTCGTTTAAAGTTTCATCAAACCCTAATAACAGATTTCATTATGTGAAAAAAATGGGCGGAAATTATTATATTATTTCAAGCAATGAAGCCAACCAAAATTTCCAGTTTACAACATCCAATCTCAATTCATTCAGACCACGGCTGAATAACGATGCCAACCTTATTGCATTCCTGAGAACTGTGAGTGGCAACAACCAAATATTTACAGCCAACCGAGATGGATCGAATGTTCAACAGGTAACAAGTGTTCCAGTCTCTGGTTTCAACAATGCAGAAATAGATTACGCATGGAACCGAACTGGCAGTCAGTTTTTATACCCAAGTTTTGATAAACTATACAAAATTAATAAAGATGGATCTGGTTTAACACTGGTTTATCAAACTCCAGATGGCAGCTTTATCACAGAATGCGAATGGAGCTACGACAGCAGTAAAATTGCCATTAAAACCAATAACATCAGTGGCTATAGCGTTAAGATTCTGATCATTGACAGTGTTGGAAATCTCCTTAAAACCGTACTCAGTGGAGTATCTGGAGGAGCTGGCGGTCTTAATTTCTCGACCGATGGAAATTTGCTGCTGTATACGAGAGATGCTTCAGGTTTTGAAGATTCTACGTACAGACAATTAGATTCCCGAATGTATATTGTTAATTTGACCACCAATGCAGTGCAGGATTTATCATCCCTCAGTCAAAAACTTCCAGGAACCAATGATTTTGATCCCCGTTTTTCGCCTAACGATGCCGAAGTAATATTTGTAAATACTTCCAACGACAATATTTCACCCAAAAATATCATCAAAGTAAAAGTGAACTTCTTGTCTGGAGATACCAGAGCTGTTCTCTTTTCCAATGCTGAAATGCCCGATTGGGAATAGTACTTTTTAATTGTTAATAAAAAATAGAAATTGATTTCTCAATTTCTATTTTTTTTGTTGCTATATTTTAAAAAGCTATCAGGAAGCGGTTAACACATTATTGTCGAGAGCGAAACGAACCAATCTCGCCGAATTATGCACATTCAGTTTCATCATCATACTTCTTTTATGACTTTCCACCGTGCTGATGCTGATGTACATTTTGTTAGCGATTTCTTTTCCTGTAAGACCTTCACATAAGAGTTTCAACAATTCAATTTCGCGTTTGGTAAGCTCTTCGCTGAGTCTATTATTCGATTCTGCCGATTCGTCTTCCAAATTAAATGCGGATTGGTAAATGATTTTTTTTACTTTTTCGCAAATAAATATTTCATCAGACAGTACGCAGTTTACAGCAGCGATTAATTCCTCGGATGATGCATTAATGTTGATAAAACCCTTGATCCCTTTCTTGTAAAGTTTCTTTATAAAATCTGCATTGGTATTTTTGGAGAGCACAAAAATATCTGCATGTTGTGCTTTTGGGAGAATACTTTCTAAAATACCGAAGGAATCAAATGAGTTATGCCGAGACAAATCTAAGATGCATAAGCTTTTTTGATCATCCAACACATTCTCCACATCATCAATATTTTGAATGGTTTGAATTTCATAATCATTAAAATGCTGAGAAAGCAATAGTTTAAGACAGTCTAAATGAAGCCGATGTTCATTATAGACAATAAATTTTGTTTTCATGTATGGTATTTTGTTTTCATACCAAATTTAAGGAAATTATTAGTCTTAACTACCGTATTTTTACTGTATTAATTCAGATAAAACTCATATTTGTTTAAAAGTGCCACCTCATGTAAGAAATCACCATTCAGATCTACGGAAAACCTCATCGATTGAATTTCAATCTCCTGGTCTTCTTCAGAATTTCGGATATAAAACCTCAATTTTTGATTTCCAGAATGCCTAACAACCGTATTTTGGAAAAATTCTAGATCTTCCTTACGGAAATCCATTACATCCATCACCAAAGATAAACTCTTGGCAAATTTCTCAAAAGCTTCCTGCAGCTCAATTACTTCATTCACATTCACGAAAACCCTTCCGTCTTTCACCTGTGCAAAGCGAATTTTTAAGATCACAAACCTCTGTACTTCCAATTTCTCCTTAAGCTTCATATAATCTCTATCTCCCAAACGGAAAGAATAAGAGCCTGAATAATCTTCTAGTGTTACAAATGCCACCTTTTCACCACTTTTGAAACCATCCTGAACGCGGTATTCTGTAATTAAGCCTGCAACGGTGTATTCCTTAGCATTTTCTTTGTCTTTCATTTTCTGTTTCCAGTCTTTTTTCTCTTCAAAAAGCTCTGGTTGATTGGGTGGAAATGCCTTTTCTTTATAAGCATCTACTTCGTCTAGATTTAAAAAATTGAAACTTCCTTTGGCTTCAACTTTTTTGGTAGGCTCTTCCATAACTTCCTCTTCGCCATCCAAAACTTCATCGCTGACGATTTCGGTGATATCCACCTCTGCTTCGTCCTGAATAGATTTTTCCACTGCGGCACTCTCTACCAAACTCAACTCTTCTTCCCTACCCTTTTCCAAAACCGCCTTTTTGGAAAGCAATCCCTGTAAAAACTGAAACTGATATTTATATTCGTCCAAAGGATGTGAAGACAGATAGAAACCAATAATTTCTTTCTCTTTGTTCAATTTATGCATATTAGGCCATTCTGGACAAGAAGCCAGTTTTGGCTGCTCTATTTGTATCTCTTCTGCAAAATCTGCAAACAATGAATTTTCTACCTCATTTTTACTCTCCTGGAAACTTTGGCCGTAACGTAACAAACGCTCCAGATTGGTTTTTCCTGCTGCATCAATATCAAAATACTGACCTCTGTGGTAAGAATCCAGTTCATCAAAAGCACCAGCAATCACTAAACTTTCTGCCACTCTTTTGTTCATTTGTGAAGAAGGAATTCTCTCGAAAAATTCATAAATATTTTTAAACCTTCCATTTTCTCTGGTCCGAGTAATGGCTTCACTAGGACCCTCACCAATACCTTTTATTGCTCCCAAACCAAATCTTATCTGCCCTTTTTCGTTTACTGAAAATTTATATTGAGATTCGTTAACATCAGGCCCTAAAACATCCACGCCCATTGCTTTACAATCTTCCATAAACATGGTGATCTGTGCAGTGTTGTTGATGTTGTTACTCATCACACTCGCCATATATTCGGCAGGGTAATTGGCTTTAAGAAACGCAGTTTGATAAGCAATTAAAGCATAACAAGTGGAGTGAGATTTGTTGAAAGCGTATTCTGCAAAGGCTTTCCAGTCGTTCCAAATTTTCTCCAAGCGGGTTTCATCAAGGTTATTTTTACGGCCACCTTCAATAAATTTTGGATACATTTTATTCAGAACATCGATCTGTTTTTTACCCATTGCTTTTCTCAATGTATCGGCCTCACCTTTGGTAAAATTTGCCAATTTTTGAGATAACAACATTACCTGCTCCTGATAAACCGTAATTCCGTAGGTTTCTTTTAAATATTCTTCAGTTTCGTCAAGGTCATAAACGATTTCCTCAATACCATGCTTTCTGTTGATAAAATTCGGAATATATTTAATAGGACCTGGTCGGTAAAGCGCATTCATCGCAATAAGATCGGCAAAAACTGTAGGTTTCAGCTCGCGCATATATTTTTGCATTCCTGGACTTTCATACTGGAAAATACCTACCGTTCTACCTTCTTGAAATAACTGATAGGTTTTAGTATCCGTGAGTGGAATTTTATCGGGGTCAATATCAACGCCGTGGCGCTCCTTAACTAATTTTAGAGCATCTTTAATAATCGTCAAAGTCCGCAGTCCGAGGAAGTCCATCTTCAGCAAGCCCGCACTTTCAGCAACAGAGTTATCGAATTGGGAAACCAAAATATCAGCATCTTTCGCAGCGATGGTTACAGGAACCAAATTGCTCACCTCCTCAGGTGTAATTATAACACCACACGCGTGAATTCCCGTATTTCGGATGCAACCTTCCATTTTTTTAGCACTTTCCAAAACATCATGTCGGGGATCTTCAGGATTTCCTAAAACCATTTTCATTTCGTCTACCAACATTTGTTCTTCGGGCTTCAGCTTATCATATTTTGACAGTGCCTTGGCAATGTTCATACCTGGAGTGGCGGGAATCAGCTTTGCAATATTATTGGTTTCGGGAATGGAAACATCCAGCACCCTACCCGCATCTTTAATAGCCGATTTTCCACCCAATACCGAATAAGTAATGATTTGTGCTACTTGATCTTTACCGTATTTATCAACTACCCACTTAATAATTTTATCTCTACCTTCATCATCAAAATCGATATCAATATCAGGCATTGAAATCCTCTCCGGATTCAAAAACCTTTCAAAAAGTAAATCATATTTTATAGGATCCACATTGGTAATACCTATGCAATACGCCACAGCAGAACCTGCGGCAGAACCTCTTCCTGGTCCTACCCACACACCCATATTTCGAGCTTCGTTACAGAAATCCTGAACAATGAGGAAGTACCCAGGGTAACCAGTATTGGCAATTACATCCAACTCAAAATCCAGACGTTCTTTAATTTCATCTGTGATGCCCGTTTCCTCATATCTTTTCTTTGCCCCTTCATACGTGAGATGCGTCAAATACGCCATTTCACCGCGTTTTCCACCGTCAATTTCATCTTCAGCATGAATAAATTCCTGTGGAATATCAAATTTAGGAAGCAAAACATCTCTCTTCAAAGTGTAAGGAGAAAATTTAGCCAAAAATTCTTCGTACGCTTCAAAAGCATCTGGATAGGCTAAAAAGGTTTCCTTAATTTCATCTGCATTTTTGATATAATATTCAGCCGAAGCCAAACCTTTTCTCTTACCAAATCCCTTACCAACGGGAGTTGACAGTTTCTCACCGTCCTTAATGCAACTTACAATATCTTGAATGTTGGAATCATTTTTATTGGTATAAAAAGTTTCGTTCTGAGCTAAGATTTTCACATTATATTTATCCGCCAGATAGAGTAAGACTTCATTTAAATGTTCTTCTTCCGGCAATTTATGGTTTTGAATTTGGACATAAAAATCATCACCAAAAGTATCTTTCCACCATTTAAACTTCTCTTCTCCTTTTTGTTCACCACTATTTAAAATTGCTTCGGGAATATCACCATTAATGCCTGAAGTTAAGGCAATAACACCTTCTTTGTACTGCGCTATTAATTCTCGGCTAACCCTAGGAACACCAAAGTAAAAACCTTTAATAAAGCCAATACTCGATAACTTCGCTAAGTTTTTGTAACCTGTAAAATCTTTCGCTAATAAAATTACCTGCGTTCTTTTATCGGGATCGTCTTTGGTAAATTGCTTTTGTTCATAACGGTCTGATATGTAAAATTCGCAGCCCACAACGGGAATCAATGGTTGAGAAACAGGTTCTTGTTCATTAAAAAC
>JAEWYW010000002.1 GCA_023458535.1 Bacteroidota bacterium | reverse complement strand
TAAAAAAAATAAAATTTTAGTAAAATAGTTATAAATAATGCACTGTAAGTCTTTTAAACTCGCACTTTTATCAGTATTTTTGGGAATTCAAATTCAGAAGTAAATATTTTATTTTTACATTTATGATTTTAATTGTTGACGACAATCAATCCAATATATTTTCGCTGAAAAAGCTCTTGCAGTCTCAGGATTTCCCTGTAGATACGGCAAGTTCGGGTGAAGAGGCGCTCTCAAAAGCCCTCAAAAACAATTACCAACTCATTATACTAGATGTTCAGATGCCTGAAATGGACGGTTTCGAGGTAGCTGAAACATTTGCAGGCTACAGCAAAACCAAAGACATTCCTATAATCTTTTTGTCTGCCGTAAATACCGATAAACGCTTTATAACAAAGGGTTATGCATCGGGTGGAATTGATTATGTCACCAAACCGATCGATCCGGATATCTTAATGCTGAAGGTGAAAACCTACTACAAAATGCAAGGTCAGAACCTTGAGATGAAGAAAAATCAGCAAAATTTGGAGTTGGAAGTAAAAGGCCGCCGCGAAACGCAGGTCGTGATGAAGTCGCAACTCGATCACTTCCAGCAAATGCTCGAAGCCTTGCCTCAAATTGCATTTACCCTTGATAAAAACGGTGAAATCGATTTTGTGAACGGACATTGGTTTCAGTATTCGACGTCAGATAAGGCTTTTCCAGAAATACATCCTGATGATAAAGATGTAATCGACGTTTTTAATCGTAAGAAGGAAAAATTGGAGTCTATCTCTTTGGAAGCTCGCATAAAAAATGTTGAAACCGAGGAATTCCGTTATCATTTATTACGAATGTCACCTATTTTAGAAAACGGAAATGTTAAAAATTGGGTGGGTACATTTACCGATATCGACGATCAGAAGCGCGTTGAGAAAGAAAAAGACGAATTTTTAAGTATCGCGAGTCATGAACTGAAAACACCGCTCACCAGCATCAAAGCCTATGTTCAGTTGCTGGAACGGAAATTAAAAATCGAAAAGTCAAGCCCTGAAGCCAATTATTTAGCAAAAGTTCAGGATCAGATTGATAAACTCAACAACCTAATAACCGACTTATTAGACGTTTCCAAAATAGAAAATGGAAAACTAAAGATGAATCTTCAGCCGAATAATTTGGAGCACATTATTCACAATGCGGTAGAGACGATTATTCAGACGCATGGCGAAAATACTGTGAATATCGAAAGACACGGACAAAAACCTGATTTCCTAATGCCTTTTGACAGCATTCGCGTAGAACAGGTTTTAATTAATTTCTTAACAAACGCCATCAAATATTCACCGAAAAATAACCGTGTTATTGTTACGACGTCCGTTGATGACCATGATGTGAAAATTAGCGTTACCGACTTCGGAATCGGTATTCCGGAATACAAACAAGCCTCAGTTTTTGATAAATTTTACCGTGTAGAAGAATCTTCATTGCAATTTCAAGGCATGGGCATCGGTTTGTATATCTGTGCGGAAATCATCGTTCAACATGGCGGAACCATCGGTTTATCAAGCATTATTGATGAAGGTTCAACATTCTATTTCACCTTACCAAGAAAATAATTTTTATGGCACAAAAAATTATCAGAAATCTTCAAATCGGCGTCCTACTATCGCTTCTCGTACTTTTCGGGAGCTTGGTGATGTCGTATTTAAGTATCCAGAAACAAATGGAAAACCGCGAAAATTTATCCACATCACGGCGTTCCATCACTGCGATTAAAGATGTTTTAATTGCGCTATTGGAGGCAGAAACAGGAAACCGTGGTTTTCAGCTCACAGGTAAAGATGTATATCTTGAGCCTTTTAACAGGGGATTACAGGATTTTCCAAAAGCAATTTCGAGAGTTCGAGATTTAGGTTTTCAGAATCAAATTCAAAAAAACAGAATTGATGATCTTGAACAGGCTGTCAACTTCCGTATGGACGTTTTGCAAAATCTAATCGATCAAAAACGATTAGGAAAAGATGTGACGCAGTCGGAAATGTTGCGAAGCAAAACGTCTATGGATAAAAGCCGCAAAATTGTCGCCGAGTTCGTCAAATTTGAAGAAGATCAGCTCGAATTTAAAAATGCAGATTTAAGAAGTTCTGCATTAACAACCCGCATTTTCTTAATATTTTCGGGTCTTGCAGCGATTATCATTACGGCGTTTTTATATTTTAAATTAAGAAACGATATCCTCCGTCGAGACAAACTCGAAAAAGAATTGATAGCGAAAGATAAACTGTTGAATACCCGTGTGAGCGCCATTCAGAAAGTCGCCAACAGCATTGCCAATGGCGATTATACTTTGCGTGCCAGCAATGATGGCGAGGGCGATTTGGGCGATTTAGCAGAATCCATTAATTACATGTCCGAATCTTTGGAGAAATCATTCAACCAAATTAAAAAGAGTGATTGGCATCAGAAAGGTTTGGCGAGTTTAAACGAAGTGTTGGTCGGCAACAAGTCGGTAAAAGATATTTCCAGTTTAGCCTTAAATCATCTTGTAGAATACGGAAATTGCGTGAGCGGTGCGATGTATTTAGCAGATGACAATATCTTGAAATTAGTGAGTTCATACGGACTCGACAGTCAGATAAAAACACGTTTTGAAATCGGTGAAGGTCTTCTTGGTCAAGCTTTTGCGCAAAAAAGATTCAAAGCCTACAACGATATCAAAGATGAAGATGTGGTGGCAAGTTTTGCGAGTGCTCATCTTCGTATCAACGGTATTTTATTGGTTCCGGTGATGTTGGGCCGACAAGCTATTGGTATGGTGGAGTTAAACTCTGGAAACAATTTCGAAGACGATTTAGTGCAGTTTTATGTGGAATCATGCCGAATTATCGGTGTGGCGATTAACGCAGCAATGGGTCGTGAAAAGGAACAACGCTTATTGGAAGAAACGCAGGCGCAGTCGGAAGAATTGCAGGTTCAACATTCCGAATTGGAGAATTTGAACACCGAATTGGAAGCTCAAACACAAAAATTGCAGGCTTCAGAAGAGGAATTACGTGTTCAGCAGGAAGAATTGATGCAAACCAATGCCGAATTGGAGGAGCGTTCCAAATTATTAGAAGAAAAAAATCATCTCATTGCCGAGCGAAATATCGAGATTCAGCGTAAGGCTGAGGAATTGGCATTGAGCACAAAATACAAGTCGGAGTTCTTAGCAAACATGTCGCACGAATTGCGTACACCGCTAAATTCCATCTTGTTGCTTTCCCGTTTGATGGCCGAAAATCCAGATGAAAACTTGAATGAAGATCAGGTAGAATCTGCAAAAGTGATTCAAAGTTCGGGAAGCAGTTTATTGACGCTAATTGATGAAATTTTAGACTTAGCAAAAATCGAATCCGGTAAAATGAGTTTGGAATATCAAAACGTGGAGATACTGGATGTAGTCACCGATTTGCGCAATCTGTTCAATCCATTAATGCAGGAAAAAGGCATCGAATTTATTGTAAATATCGATCCTGAATTGCAAAGAAGCATCGAAACCGACCGTTTACGATTGGATCAGGTTTTGCGAAATTTAATGTCGAACGCGCTAAAATTCACTTCGCAAGGAAGCATCAGCATTAATATTAAAAACGATCCGAAGCAGAAAGATTTTGTTATTTTCTCTGTGAAAGATACCGGAATTGGGATTCCTGAAGATAAACAACGCATTATTTTCGAAGCCTTCCAACAGGCGGATGGTTCTACACGACGTAAGTTCGGTGGAACAGGTCTTGGACTTTCCATCAGTCGAGAAATAGCGAAATTATTGGGTGGCGAATTATCGCTGAAATCCAAAGTTGATGAAGGTTCCGAGTTCAGTTTGGTAATTCCGATTTCGTCCAATTTAAAAACGGAATACGTTAACAAAGAGCAGGATTTAATTGAGACCATTCAGGAAGATGTTCAGGAAATACAGGAAATTATTGCCTACGATGATGCTGAAATGGCCGCTCCAATTGAGATGCTGGGCATTCCAGAGGACGTTGCCGACGATCGCAACAGCATCAAAAAAGACGATAAAGTCATTTTGATTGTAGAAGATGATGTTAATTTTGCGAAAGCGTTGGTAAAATATGCGCACACTCAAAATTACAAAGCCGTAGCCATGGTTCGTGGTGATTACGCGCTTCCAGCCGCTTTAAAGTACCATCCTTCTGCGATTTTGTTGGATGTTCAACTTCCGGTGAAAGACGGTTGGCAAGTAATGGACGAGCTGAAAGGAAATCTTCAAACCAAGCATATTCCGGTGCACATGATGTCGTCACTTCACGTAAAACAGGAAAGTTTGATGAAAGGCGCCATTGATTTTATCAACAAACCTGTCGCATTGGAGCAAATGGCTGATGTCTTTAAAAAGATTGAAGAAGCCTTGAGCAAGTCGTTACAGAAGGTTTTAATCGTTGAAGAAAATGCGAAACACGCCACCGCATTATCCTATTTCTTGAGCAATTTTAATATTTTGTCATCGGTAGAAGAAACGGCGGAAAACTGCGTCAATGCCTTCACCAAACAGAATGTGGATTGTGTGATTCTGAATGTGGAAGAGTCACGTGGTGATGAATATTCCATCATTGAATCGATAAAGAGTCATGAAGGTTTAGAAAATCTTCCGATTATTAACTTTATCGACCGTAATTTATCGAAATCCGAAGAATTAAAAATCAAGCAATACGCTGATTCTATCGTAGTTAAAACCGCCCATTCGTACCAGAGAATTCTGGATGAAGTAGGCCTGTTTTTACACTTGGTGGAAGAAAAAAATAATGAAGAAACCCGTTCATCAACTTTAGGTTCGTTAACCGAAGTTTTAAGCGGCAAAAAAATACTGATTACCGACGACGATGTTCGTAACATCTTCTCGCTGACGAAGGTTTTGGAGAAATATAAGGTGGAAGTTGTGCTCGCAATGGACGGCAAACAAGCTTTGGAACAGATTAAGGAACATCCAGACATCGACGTGATTTTAATGGATATGATGATGCCTGAAATGGACGGCTATGAAACCATTCGGGAAATCCGCAAACAACCTAAATTTATGCGTCTTCCTATTATCGCTATCACAGCAAAATCAATGATTGGTGAGCGCGAAAAATGTATTGAAGCCGGTGCGTCCGATTACATCTCAAAGCCTGTAGATACCGATCAGTTATTGTCGTTGCTTCGTGTTTGGATGTACGAAAGTTAATTTGCAACTCAAATTATGAAAAAGAAAATTTTAATTGTGGACGATGATCCACGCAACATATTTGCCCTCAAACTCACGCTGAAAGCCCGTGGTTTCCAACTGGAAAGTTCGACCTCTGCGCAGGAAGCGATTGAGATGATGAAATCTCACAACGATTTTTCAGTAGTGCTGATGGATATGATGATGCCCGAAATGGATGGTTACGAAGCCATCAAGATCATCAGAAATACAGAGGGTATACAAGAGGTTCCAGTGATTGCGGTTACCGCTCAGGCAATGCCTGAAGACCGACAAAAATGCTTGGATGCGGGTGCGCAAGATTATGTGTCGAAGCCCATTAATGTTGATGTTTTACTGAGTTCTATCGAAAAAATACTAGGATGCTAGAACCCAGCATTGTAAAGGACGAAGAAGTTGAATTTCTCATTAAAGATGTTCACGAACTCTATGGCTACGATTTTTCGCAGTACAGCCGTGCGTCCTTTAAGCGCCGTATCAACCGCATTTGCCTGATTGATAAATTCACGAGCTATGCCGAATTGCGCTACACCATTGTGAACGACCCTGAATATTTCAA
This sequence comes from Bacteroidota bacterium, assembly GCA_023458535.1. Classification (GTDB taxonomy): domain Bacteria; phylum Bacteroidota; class Bacteroidia; order Flavobacteriales; family Weeksellaceae; genus Chryseobacterium. The sequence goes on along the minus strand of JAEWYW010000002.1, from coordinate 8,811 downwards.
GCGTTTTGTGGAAGAAATCACGGTGAATGTGACGGAAATGTTTCGTGATCCTTCGTTTTTTAAGGCTTTGCGTGAGAATATCTTGCCGCAACTGGGAACATATCCTTTAATTAGAATTTGGGTGGCAGGTTGTTCTACAGGTGAAGAAGCATATTCGATTGCAATTTTGTTGAAGGAAGCCAATTTGTACCATAAATCTTTGATCTACGGAACCGATATTAATCCATCGGTTTTAGAAAAGGCAAGAGCGGGTGTTTTCCCGATTCAGCAAATGAAATTATACACCGAAAATTATATTCTTTCGGGAGGGAAAAAAGACTTTTCAGATTACTACACCGCAAATTACGACAGTGTAAAATTTGATAAGAGCTTGCAGGAAAAACTGATTTTGTCCACACACAACCTGGTTTCGGACTCTTCTTTCAACAGTTTTCAGTTGATTATTTGCAGAAATGTTTTAATTTATTTTGATAAAGGTTTGCAGGAGCGCGTTTTCCGTTTGTTTGATGAAAGTCTCGAGAATCTGGGATTTTTAGCCTTAGGTTCAAAAGAAACTCTGCGTTTTTCAAAATTGGACCAAAATTTTCATCAGGTAGACGATCAAAAAATCTGGAAAAAAGTAGAACATCATTAAAATTTTAAATATTTTAGTAAGAAGATTGCTTCAAAAATTGAATTTTCATCATTTTATTAATTTTAACGAAAGTAGAAATGGTGATGTTCAACTAAAAGTATACCTCGATTACAGAAGTAGAAAGCGTTTTATGAACGACAAAAAAACAGAATTGGTTATTATTGGTGGCTCCGCAGGAAGTTTGCAGGTGATTTTAGACCTTATTAAAAACTTAGATGCAGAGCTTGGTTTCCCTATTTTGTTGGTGGTTCACAGAAAGGCGCAATCCACAAGTATTTTGCCCACGTTGTTAGAACAATTTTCGAAAATGAGGGTTGAAGAAGTGGAAGACAAGTCCGAAATGGAAAAAGATTGCATTTATATCGTTCCTGCCGACTATCATCTATTGTTTGAATCAAAAAAGAAAGTATCTTTGGATGCTTCGGAGAAGGTGAACTATTCGCGACCATCAATTGATGTTACATTTCGTTCGGCAGCAGAGACTTTTGGCGAGAATGTAGTGGCTATTTTGCTTTCTGGTGCCAATGCCGATGGTGTAGAAGGTTTGCAATACATCAAAAGAAACGAGGGTCAGGTGTGGATTCAGAATCCTGAGACGGCGGAAGTGGATTATATGCCAAAACAAGCGATGCAAAATGTCGAATTCGATTGGCTTTTCGAACCTAAAGATTTGGCAGAAAAAGTTAAAAGTTTGTAGTCGTCATTTCGAGTGTTTTTAGAAGCGCAGCGAGAAAAATGTATCGAGAAATGGTTAAAGTTACAATATGAAAGCGAGCTAAAAGAAACGTCATTTCGAGTGTTTTTGGAAGCATAGCTGATAAAAATGTATCGAGAAATGATTAAAATTACAATACGAAAAACACGCTGATAGAAACGTCATTTCGAGTATTTTTCGAAGCAAAGCTGAGAATAATGTATCGAGAAATTAATAGTAAAAAAAAGAATAAAATAATAAATAATGAGCAAGAAAAGAATATTAATATTTGATGACGACACCATCATTTTGGAGGTGATCAGCATCATTTTTGAGGATGCGGGCTATGAGGTGAAAATTTCCGAAACTTCTCATGATATTATCGAGAAAGTTGCCGATTTTCATCCGAACGTCATTCTTATGGACAATTGGATTCCCAATATTGGTGGTGTAGAAGCCACTCAAATGTTGAAATCACATCCCGAATTTAAAGACATTCCCGTAATTTACGTTACTGCCAACAACGATATTTCTGCGTTAGCAAAAGAAGCGGGAGCCGATGATTACATTGCAAAGCCTTTTGATTTGGTAGATTTAGAAGAAAAAGTGGAAATGTTCTGCAATAAGACTAAAAATGAAATTTAGAAAAGCTCATCCAAAAGAGATTGATGAAATATGGGAAATTCTACAATTTGCAATTCAGAGTCGTAAAAATGACGGTAGCCGACAGTGGCAAGATGGTTACCCCAATAGAGATTCTATTGTTCAAGATTTAGATAATGATTGCGCTTATGTTTTAGCTGATGACAAAGGCGTTTTAGCGTATGGTGCTGTAATTTTCGATGTAGAACCGGCTTACAACAATATTGAAGGTAAGTGGCTTTCTGATGGTGATTATGTAGTGGTGCACCGTGTAGCAGCAGCCGAACGTTCTAAAGGAATGGGTATTGCGACCCGTTTTTTTAATGAAGTCGAGAAGCTCGCACAATCTAAAAATATTCATAGCATAAAGGTGGATACCAATTTCGATAACTTTGCGATGCTGCGAATAATGGAAAAGTTAGGCTATCATTACTGTGGTGAAGTACATTTTCGCGGCAGTGCCAGAAAGGCTTTTGAAAAGCTGATCTAAAATTAAAATTTCACACTAATTGCCGAGATTAATCCTATAATTTCGGTTTTTTATTTTTAGTGAGAAGACATACTTATCAACTAAAATTCGCCAAAATTTAGTTTTATTGCAATATTTTTTGATTTTCTCATATCTTTGCGAAATAAAACAAACACACGATGAACTTTCAATTGATGATCAAATTATTTTTGCTCGATATCCATCATCAACACTTTTCCTAGGAATAATCTATTTCCCCTATTTACTTTAATTTTCATTCATCTTTTATACCTTGTTATGCTACATAGCTTTTTACCGTTGGTGCTTGTAATGGTTTTCATTACTGTACTGCTTAATATTTGGGCCAATAAACTTAAAATTGCTTATCCTATTTTGTTAGTGCTGGCTGGTTTGGCGATAAGTTTCGTCCCTGGATTGCCCGTTATTCGTATCGATCCAGATTTAATATTTTTTATCTTTTTACCGCCGTTGCTTTTCGAAGCATCCTGGACTGTTTCCTTTAAAGAAATGAAAAAATGGTGGCGAATGATTGGTAGCTTTGCCTTCCTTGTCGTTTTTTTTACCGCTTTTTTGGTGGCTATTGTTGCCAACCAGTTTATTCCAGGTTTTAGCATTGCTTTAGGTTTTGTGTTGGGTGGAATCGTTTCACCTCCCGATGCTGTGAGCACAGGTGCGATTACAAAGTTTGTGAAAATTCCTAAATCGACATCAGCTATTTTAGAAGGTGAAAGTCTGTTGAATGATGCTTCTTCATTAATTGTTTTTCGATTTGCTTTGGTAGCTGTGGGAACTGGACAATTCATCTGGCAAACAGCTATTGTAGATTTTCTTTGGATGCTGTTCGGAGGGGTAGGGATAGGTCTAACGATTGCATTTTTGTTTATGAAAATTCATAAGAAATGGTCCACAGATGCAGCTTCGGATACAGCTTTAACATTAATAGTTCCTTATATCATGTACTGGATTGCTGAACAGGTGCATTGCTCAGGAGTATTAGCAGTGGTGAGTGGTGGCTTATGGATGTCAACGCAGAGACTAAAATTTTTAAGCAGCAGCAGCCGAATTACGGGCTATAGTGTCTGGCAGAGTTTCGTTTTTATGCTGAATGGAATCGTTTTCCTCATAATTGGGCTAGAGCTTCCAGAAATTGTAAACGGTATTCGTGGTGAAGGTATTCCTTTAAAAACTGCCATTGGATATGGATTTCTAGTAACAGCAGTGCTAATTGGAGCTAGAATTATCAGTTCCTATATGGCGATGTTTGCGACGATTATATTTAGACCACAACTTGCACACAACTTGAACTTGAGGAGAAGGAGTTGGCTTACTCCAATAGTTTTGGGTTGGACAGGAATGCGTGGTGTAGTTTCCTTGGCAGCAGCATTATCAATTCCATTAACCATAAATGGCGAACCTTTTCCGCACCGAAATTTAATTTTGTTCATCACTTTTGTGGCTATTTTACTAACTTTAGTAATTCAAGGGTTAACGTTGCCTATCATCATTGAAAAATTTAACCCTTTTGCTGGACTTGAAACTGAAATACAAAAAGAAGACGGCACCCGAAAAATTATCAAAACAGATTTAAAACAACACATTTACAATCACGTTAAAAGCATTTATGATAGTGATGTTCCTGCTTGGGAAGGTCATATCGGGATGCAGCGTGTTCTCAAACATTGGGAAGATCAATCTGCAACACAAGACATCCGATGGGTAGACGAAAAAACGAAAGAACTTTTGTTGGAAATATTCGATCTACAAAGGAAGTATTTGCATGAATTAAATCTTGACGCCAATATGGATGAAGAAATTATCCGACATCATATTTATCAAATTGATTTAGAAGAAGAAAGAATTCGTTTCGTTTAAATGAAATTAAATGCTAAAGTGATTCTGAAATACTTTCTCACTTTGCAAAAAGAAGCCTGCACAAAGTGCAGGCTTCTTTCATTTATACAATTAATCAATTTACAAAACCCCAAATTTTCCTGCTTGGAAATCTTCAAAGGCTTTTGCCAATTCCTCTTGTGTGTTCATCACAAACGGACCGTAATGTGCAATTGGCTCATTTAAAGGTTCGCCACTCATGATGAGAACAATGGTATTGTCTTCAAGAGCTTCCAAATTGAAGGTATCGCCAGCATTATTTTCAAACATCGCAAAACTGTCTTTTGCTAAGACCGTTTCACCATTCACTTTTACGCTTCCTTCAATCACCAAAATTGCGGTGCTCCAAGTAGTATTGAAAGTAAAATCGGCGTTTGTTCCTTTGTTCAAATAGGCATTGTACAATTCAATAGGCGAAAAAGTAGTTCCTTTTCCTTGCTGACCCTGGTAATTTCCTGCAATAACATTCACAAAACTGTTGTTGCCTATATCGACTTTCGTCATTTCATTCATCAACATATCCTGATATTTAGGCATAGTTTCCTTGTCTTTTGCGGGAAGATTCACCCACATTTGCACCATCTGAAAGGTTCCACCTTGTTTAGAAAAGTTTTCTTCGTGGTATTCCTGATGTAAAATTCCAGCTCCTGCGGTCATCCATTGCACATCGCCTTCACCAATTACGCCGTGATTTCCTCTGCTGTCTTTGTGTTCGATTTTTCCCTTGTAAGCGATGGTCACGGTCTCAAAACCTTTGTGCGGATGCGCTCCCACGCCGCGTGGAATGTCGCGTGCTTCAAAATCGATGTCGGCATTGTAACCCAACGCAAAAAACGGCGACATACGGTTTCTGGAAATATCTTTACCAATAAACGATGTGGTATAAAAAGCATCACCCACCCAGTTGAAACTTTGAGGTGTTTTTATTTTTTCTATTTTTCTATAATTCATGATGTGATTTTTTTATTTTTAAAATGTAACAAGTATTTGTTGCGTTCATTTCGTTAGTTCGAGCTTAAATCGAACTTGTAAATATGTATAAAGTTAATTCCTTCCCATTACGAGTTCTCAACCAAATTTTTTACTGCTTGCTCAATATTTGGATATTTGAATTGATAGCCTGCGTTGATGATTTTATCAGAAACTAAATGTTGACCTTCAAAGGCTGAAATTGGAAAATCGGTTCCATTCATCTCATTTGAAATGGCTTTGAAGACATCCTGCGTTGATGCAGGTTCTGGAGCTACGGAGTTGAAAACACCATCTAAATTTTGTTCTACGGCATATGCAAAAATTCCTGCCATATCTTCAACATGATTCCACAAAAACACGCCCGGATTTGTTTTTTGAGCTGCTTCAGGATGACCATTAATCAAGTTTTTATACATTGGAAAAATACCACCATCATTCCCTAAAACCAAAGAAACTCTAATTTTTGAAACATGTTCTGCCACCTTTTCTGATTTAAATAAATCGGCTGCTTTTTCCCAATCCTCCGACAAATCGGCACCGAAACCACTACCTCTTGCTCCATTTTCATCAATAGCTAATTGATTATCTGTAAAACCATAATAGCCAATCGCAGAAGCCGATACAAAAGATTTCAAGATTTGATTTCTCGCTTTTAATTTTTCTCTTAAAAAGTTTGCTGCTCCAATTCGTGTATCGCGCACCAATTGCTGTCTTTCAGGCGTTAAAGGCGTTCCGTCATTCAGTTTTGAACCTGATAAATGCACAATATAATCCACGTCATCCAAAGCTTTTTCATCGATAGTCCAGTTTTCTAAATCCCACGCAAACTCATTGTCGGCTTTCGGTGTTCTGGTTAAATATTTAAGGTTATATTTCTCTTTTAAAATATTGGAAAGATGCTTGGCGATGAAGCTGTTTGCACCTGTAATTAACACTGTAGGTTTCATTTTCGATCTGTTTTAAAATTTCTTATACAAAGATACGTTGGCAATTTTTTATATTTGCTATGGGTTAACCCGTGGTAACTAGTAACCAAGAAGTAAGCATGATTAAAAAACCGAAGACCGATCCCGCAGCTTGTACAGGCGACATCCTTTCGATGGGTGACACGTTTGATATTTTGGGCGGCAAGTGGAAACTCCTGATTTTGCATTATTTATTGCGCCGAGAGCACGACGCGAATACCTTTAAAAAGATGGAAAAAGATATTGAAGGAATTTCTGCAAAGATGCTTTCGAAAGAATTGAAACTTCTGGAAGTCAACAAACTGGTTAAACGTGAAGTCATGAACACAAAACCCATAACCGTACAATATTCCATCACCGAATACGGAAAAACCACTCAAGATTTAATCAAATCTATTGTGGAATGGGGTCACAAACACCGCTTGGAGATGTTGAAAGGGGATTCATAGAAATAATAATTTGAAATTACAATTGATGAAAGCGATTCTAGTAGGGGCAACAGGTGCCACAGGAAAAGATGTACTTCAACTTTTGTTGAATGATGATTTTTTTAATACGATCGAAATTTTTGTTCGGAAAGAGCCCAATGTGAAACATCCAAAATTGGTGACACATGTTATTGATTTTTCAAAACCTGAGCAATGGCAAGACTTGGTGCAGGGTGATGTTCTTTTTTCCGCTCTTGGAACTACATTAAAAGCCGCGGGAAGCAAGGAAAAACAATGGACAACTGATTATGATTACCAGTATCAGTTTGCAAAAGCAGCAAAAAACAATGATGTTCCATGTTATATTTTGGTTTCGGCAGCCAATGCGAATGCCAAGTCGGGATTGTTTTATGTGAAGATGAAAGGTCAGTTAGAAGAAGATGTAAAAGCTTTGAATTTTGAAAGAACGATTATTTTCCAACCTCCTATTTTAATTCGAGAAGATAGCGACAGAAACGGTGAAATTCTTGGCGTAAAAATATTAACCTTCCTAAATTCTATAGGTATTTTAAAGTCTCAAAAACCTTTAAGCACAAAAGATCTCGCCAGAGCAATGGTAAATGCATGTAAAGAAAAGACTTTGGGCATCAGTATCAGTGTTTTTAAAGGGCAAAACATTCGCAAACTTTTAAGGAAATAAATTTCTGCTTTTATTTATCAGAAAAAATCTCCACCTTTGTCAGCACAATGGGGTGCCAAATTTTTGGCTGAGATGATACCCAGGAATTAACTTCCACACCTGATCTGGATAATGCCAGCGTAGGGATTGCATTTTTATCATCTCATCATTTAATTTTAAAAACTGAATGATGCAGGACATTTTACAACAAACCACCTGGCAAGAATGGCTTGGGGTTTTCTTTTCGGTAATACAGGTTTTACTGGCACGGAAAAACAATTCTAACAATTATCTTTTCGGGATCGCAGGCATTACGCTTACGCTGTATGTGATGATTGCTTCCAAACTTTATGCAGAATTTACCCTTAATCTTTACTATTTGGTGATGAGCATTTACGGTTGGCTCTACTGGAAATTTGGCAAGCAACAAGCAGAAACAAAAATCTCTGAAACCACCCATCTTGAAAAAGGTATTACTGCTGGAATTGTAATTGGTACTTTCGTACTGTTTTGGTTTTTTCTCACGCATTTTACAGATTCTGATGTTCCGATTTGGGATTCGCTTGTGAGTGCTTTCGCTTGGGCTGGAATGTGGCTGATGGCGAGAAGAAAAATTGAAAACTGGATTTTGCTCAACATCAGTAATATTATTTCAATACCGCTGATGATCCATAAGGATTTATACCTGTATGCGGTTTTGACAAGCTTCTTATTTGTTGTGGCTATTTTCGGTTATGCAGAATGGCGTAAAATTATTAAAACGGAATCTCATGCTAAATGAAAAAGAAATCAGAAAATATCTATTAGGAGCTACTGAAATTCCTGAAAAGGTGATGAATGAGGTTTTTGAAAAGCGTTGTTTGCAAATTTGGGTTCCACAGATTTACGGCGGATTAGGATTAGGGTTCTCTCATGGACTTCAGGAGCTTTTTAATTGGGCTAAAATTGATGGTAGTTTGGGATGGATGCTTACACTTTGCTCTGGTGCTAATTATTTTTCCAGAAATATGAAACCACAGATTGCTGCAGAATTATTCGCCAATCCGAAAACATGTTTTGGTGGAAGTGGTATGGTTGGTGGAACTGCCGAAATATTGGCGGACGGAAATTTCCTCATTAATGGACTGTGGCACTTCGCCACTGGCGCTCCACACCTAAGTCATTTCACTTTAAATGCAAAAATTCTGGAAAACGGACAGCCGAAACTGGATGAGCAAGGTAAAGAAATGATACGCTCTTTTGTCATTCCTTCATGCGACGCGGAAATTATTTCCAATTGGAAAGCCATGGGCATGAAAGCCACTGGAACTTATTCCTTCAAAATTGAAAATAAAATTGTCAACGAAAATTTTAGTTTTGTATATGACTCATTCTATACCGATGATGTTCTAGACAGGATTCCTTTTAGGGTTTTTGC
>JAEWYW010000001.1 GCA_023458535.1 Bacteroidota bacterium | reverse complement strand
AAATTCTAAATAATAAACTAGAATAAATAGTGAACAAAAAAGTAGCAGAGTTTTTCTGCTACTTTTTTATTTTTAAAAAACTGTTCTTGGCATTATTCGCTAAAAGAACTTAAGCTGATGATTTCGAGAGAATGTGTTTAGCATCTTAAGTTTTAAAGACCACTGGAAGAATTTCATTTTCCATTAATCCGTATTTTTTAATATCTTCCTTTGAATATTTTTGAGAATAAAAGTTGGGCTCTGTGCTGAAACCTGCATTTCTAAGTCGATCAAAATAATCCATTCCGTACCAACGAACATGATCATACTGACCAAAATGTTTTTGACGTTCTTTCGGGTCGGTGATTGAAAAATCTTCATATGTTTTGGTTAAAGAAGTTTTCATAGGAACCTGAAATATTCCCCAGCCACCTCTCTTCATTACTCTGTAGAGTTCGCGCATCGCTTTTGCGTCGTCCTCAATATGCTCTAGAACGTGATTGCAAATTACTATATCGAAGGTTTCATTTTCGAAAGGCAAATCTAAAATATCTGCTTTAACATCTACAATGGGAGAAAATAAATCTGCAGAAGTATAATCAAGATTTGACATTTTTTTAAATTTTCTTAAAAATTCCTGTTCTGGCGCTATGTGAAGAACTCTATAATTCTTTGAAAAAAAATCGGTTTCATTTTGAAGATATAACCACATTTGGCGATGCCTTTCTAAGCTTAGTGTGCCTGGTGAAAGAGCATTTTCTCTTTGCTTGCCGTACCCATAAGGGAGAAATTTACGGTAAGATTTACCGTCGATAGGATCAACGAACTGATTGCCCTTGTAGAACTGATATATTAAAGGTCTCGCCCAAATACTCATTTTAATAAGCATTGGACGAGGTATTTTATTAAGAAGAAGCTTGGCTACTTTTTTCAACTTTTACGAATAAGAAGTTAGATATCCATTTGGAATGGCTTTTCTTCATCTGATTCTATTCCCAAAGCCTTATAAATGTACTGGAAAGTAGAGAGCAAAACAGGTTTACCGTTCACCACTGCCACATCGTGCTCGAAATGTGCTGAAGGTAGGTTATCAAGCGTCGTCACCGTCCAACCATCATCATGAAATTTCACTCTTTCTGTTCCAAGATTAGTCATGGGTTCTATGGCAATGGTTAAACCATCTTTAATGACTTTACCACTTCCCTTTCGTCCGTAGTTAGGAACTTGAGGATCTTCGTGCATTGTTCGTCCTAATCCGTGTCCCACCAACTCACGCACCACACCATAACCTTCCTTTTCACAATGTACTTGGATGGCATTAGAGATATCGCCAATTCGTTTTCCGCGAATACACTGTTCAATACCTTTATAGAGCGACTCTTTTGTCACTTTTAAAAGTTTTTTAACCTCAGGCTTCACCTCGCCAATTTCGAAAGTATAAGCGTGATCACCTACAAAGCCATTTAAAATAGCTCCACAGTCAACAGAAAGCACATCACCTTCCTTAATAGGATCATTAGTAGGAAAACCATGCACCACCTGATCATTAGGTGAAATGCACAATGAAAAAGGAAAACCTCCATAACCTAAAAAAGCTGGATGCCCACCGTGATCTTTAATAAAGTCGTGAGCCAATTTATCAAGATGAAGTGTAGTGACACCTGGTTGTATTTCTTTCGCAAGCATACCCAATGTTTTGGAAACCAGTTGAGCACTTTGTTTCATAAGACGAATTTCGTCTATGGATTTTAAATGAATCATTTTATTAATTTACCAATTTAATAATGTAGCAGTTCGTCAATATTTCCGATTGGATGATGGTCAACTGGCACATTATTACATTATTTTATTACCAGAAAAGACCTTTTTTCTTTTCTTTTTTGATTTTCGAATATGCAAGAACTTCTCTTCCTTCAACTCTGAATTCTATTCTTTCTTTGATGATATTGTAGATTTCTCCCCAACCAGGAAACCCTCCAAGATTTCTGTCATCGATAAACAAGTCTGCATCAATCTTTCTAGATTGTGAGGAAGGATCAAAAACCTCACCTTCAAAGCTGGAATTTACGGCATAAAATTCAACACCGTTTTTTCTGCAAAACTCCACAGCTTCATCCAAGGTTTTACCTTCACGATAGGTCCAAAGGATCAGTCTGTAGCCTTCTGATTGTAATTTTTTCAAAGTTTCAAATGCGAAGATTTTCGGTTTACCAATTCCAGGATATGCATCATCCACAATGGTTCCATCAAAATCTATAGCTAGTTTCTTACTGTTCAGCATCTTTTGTTACTTTTTGTGGGTGCAAAGATAAGAAATATTAAAGGCGTTTGCACTATACAAACGCCTCTAACTATATTTTTACTTAATTGGAATTTAAGATTTCACCCATTTAAACTGAAATTGAAGATCTGGAGTTGAAATTCTGTCCGTAATCTTCTGCAGTCGGCTTGGAAGTTTTACCAGATATTCCTGCGCTTTTTGAGCTTTTTCTGATAAACCATTTACGTGCTCAATTTTCCATTCATCAAGCAAATCTTTAAGAATATTGATATAATCTTGACCTGTGTACACCATGCAACGCTGCGCAGCATCTGAGAAATGAGCCCAAAGCTCGCCTACTTTCTGCTCGGATTGACGCATCAAATGCGCAGGCATAACAATTTTCTTGCGCATCATGTCTTCAAAAGCCAACATTAATTCCGAAGGATCTAATTCTAAGATTTTAGTTACGAAATGCTTATAAGCTTTTGCGTGTCTTGCCTCATCAGCTGCAATAACACCACACATTTTAGCCAACTTTCCGTTTCCTGATTGCTTGGCTAATGTTCCCACTCTACGGTGTGAAATATTGGTTGCGGTTTCCTGAAAACTGGTATAAATAAAATTTCTGTAAGGATCCATGCTGGTTCCTAAATCAAAACCATCATTAATTAAATATTGCGTAGTAATTTCAACTTCTCTCATGTTCACCCTTCCACACAAATACAAATATTTATTAAGGAGATCACCGTGTCTGTTTTCTTCAGCTGTCCAAGCTCTTACCCAATTGCTCCACCCCATATCTTTCTCCTGATCTACACCATCAACACCCATCAACCAAGATTCATAGGAAGGTAAAGCTTCTTCGGTAATACAGTCACCAATAAGAGTAACAAATAAATCGTAAGGCATTTCATGAGCAAATGTTTGAATTTCTTCCAATTCGTGCTTGAAACTGTCGCTTGAAGGATCGGGAAGCATGTCAGAAGGTTGCCATATTTTCTCAATAGGTGTCAAAAACTTATCAAGAAAAGAACCAACTTCCTTTTCTAAAATACCCATTACTTCTTTCCTCGCTTGTTTATCGTACATTTTACTCTCTCTTTTTTACAAATATAATATTTAATTATTATTTTTCACATAACGACTTCTCCATTTTATGATAAATTGAGATAAATCATTTTTTTTACACTTCAAAGCGAACAATATTAACAAATTATTAATATTTTTTATGAAAAGACAAAGAAAGCTGTAACTTGTTGTGATTTAAACAAACGTTTAACTTATTATTGTACTGCCTGTCATAATCTCAGGTTTTGGTACATCCATAGCTCGTAAAATAGATGGGGCCACATCTCCCAACTTTCCTGGCTGTAAGGTCCATGTTTTCTCTTTATCCATGACAATTAAAGGAACTAAATTGGTGGAGTGCTGCGTATTAGGACTTCCATCTGGGTTCATCATGACATCTGAATTTCCGTGATCTGCCAATATAAATACCGTATAACCATGCTCATAACCTGCCATTGCTACTTTTGAAATGCATTTATCCACAGTTTCGGCTGCTTTCACGGCTGCTGAAAAAACACCTGTATGCCCCACCATATCAGTATTTGCAAAATTCAAACAGATAAAATCTGCTGTTTCTTTTTCAATTTCTGGTAAAATATTTTCAGTGATTTCATAGGCGGACATTTCTGGCTTAAAATCATAGGTAGGAACATCTTTCGGACTCGGGCAAAGGATTCTTCTTTCGCCTTCAAAAGCAGCTTCCCTGCCTCCTGAAAAAAAGAAAGTTACGTGTGGATATTTTTCAGTTTCCGCAACACGAATTTGCGTTTTACCATATTTTTCTAAAACTTCGCCCAAAGTTTCGGTCAAAACTTCCTCGTCATAAACCACATTTACATTTTTAAATTCTTCATCATAATTGGTAGGCGTTATATAAAACAGATTTAGTTTATGCATTCCATATTCAGGAAAATCCTGCTGTGTAAGTGCCTCTGTAATCTCTCTGCCTCTATCGGTTCTGAAGTTAAAGCAGAAGACAACATCTTCATTTTCGATTTTTGCTACAGGAACAAAATTTTCATCAACACAGATAATAGGTTTTATAAATTCGTCTGTAACATCATGATCATAAGAATTTTGAATTGACTGTATAACATTTTGTGTTGGTTCGCCAAGCCCATTCACCATAGCGTCATATGCCAACTTAACTCTTTCCCATCTCTTATCTCTGTCCATTGCGTAATATCTACCAATAACACTTGCTAACTTACCCGTTGTTTGAGACATGTGCGTGAGAAGGTCTTCAATTAAGTGCTTTCCAGAGTGAGGATCACAGTCCCTTCCGTCGGTAAAAGCTTGAACAAATACATTATCTTTCAATCCATATTCAAAAGCTGCTGTGAGTAGACCTTTCAAATGGTTGATATGGGAATGGACACCGCCGTCGGAACATAGTCCGATAAAATGAATTTTTCTTCTGTTTTTTAGAGCATATTCAAAAGCCTCCTGAATAATTTTTTCTTTACCCAAACTGCCATTTTCAACCGACATATTTAATTTCACCAAATTTTGGAAAACCACTCTGCCAGCACCTAAATTCATGTGACCTACCTCAGAATTTCCCATCTGTCCAGCCGGCAAACCTACTGCTAAGCCACTTGCTTCTAATGTAGTATGTGGAAAATTTTGAAAGCACGAATCCATAAAAGGAGTTTTGGCTTGAGCTATTGCCGAAACTTGAGGGTCTGTTCCTATTCCCCATCCATCTAATATTGCTAGAATTGCTTTTTTTGACATGTTTGTATTGATAATATTTTAACTGACAAATTTATCTAATTTTTAACCAATAGTCCACATCTTGAAAGTCTTTTTATCGTAAATTTGTTGTATGGATTTAAGAGATCAACTAAAAAATCTATTCCCCGAGCATGAGGAGCAAGATTTTGAAATGCCAGAAGAAAAATTTGTACAGAAAGAACCTTTGGTTTGCAAGTTTGAAAAAAAAGGAAGAAATGGTAAGCCTGTGACGCTAATTGAAGGTTTTGAGGGCAGTGATGAGGAATTGAAAAAAATTTCGAAAAAGATAAAAACTCAGCTAGGCATTGGAGGTTCTGAAAAAGATGGAAGTATCATTATTCAAGGTGATAACAGAGATAAAATTATGGCCATTTTAAAGGAAATGGGCTACAAGACTAAACGAGTTGGTGGTTAGTTTTAGGGCAAATTTGCATTCAAAAAAAACAATTAAAAATATAAATATGCTTAATAAACTAGCAGCGTCGGAGCTGGTACTGAATGATGATGGAAGTGTTTACCATTTGAATCTTCTTCCCGAAGATATTGCTGAAAAGATTATTCTTGTTGGAGATCCGGACAGAGTGCCGAAGGTTTCGAAATATTTTGACAAGGTTGAAGTAAAAAAGAATAAACGGGAGTTCTACACCCATACCGGAGTTTTGCGTGGTGAAAGAATTACTGTAATGTCTACGGGCATTGGAACAGAGAATATTGATATTGTGATGAACGAGCTGGATGCTCTGGTAAATATTGATTTAAAAAATAAAGAATTTAAATCTGAAAATAAATCCTTACAACTATTCCGTTTAGGAACTTGTGGAAGTGTGAATCCTGACATTCAGGTTGATAATATGCTGGTTACTAAAAACGTTGTAGGTTTAGATGGGCTGCTGCATTTTTATCAAAATTACCAATTTGAGAATGATTTTTCTAAAAGTTTTTTGGAGAAATTTCCTTATCCCACTATTAAGCCGTTATTGTATTTTTCTGATTGGTCTGAAGAACTTTCTAAGCTTTATAAAGACGCCAAATATATTGGAAATACAGCAACTTTCCCAGGTTTCTATGCACCACAAGGAAGACAACTTCGTTTAAAGGCTTTAGACGACCAGTTTTTAGAAAATTTGAATGACTTAGGAGTCAGTAATTTCGAGATGGAAACTTCTGCGATTTATGGACTTTCCAAATTGTTAGGGCATAAGGCGCTTACCGTTAACTGCGTAATTGCTAACCGCAGGCGGGGAGAGTTTTCGTCGGATCATCATGCCTCCGAGAAAATGACAATTGAATGGGTGTTAGATCGAATTATTAAGTAACACAAAAAAGGATTTCAATATTTTTGAAATCCTTTTTTCATGATTTGTTTACTTTTCTTTCATCAAATAATCCTATGTCAATCATTTTCTTATAGACAACATATCAATTTACTCAAACTCCATTATTAAAAAAGTCAATTAATTTAATTATTAAAGCTTATGAAAATTTTAACTTTTCATTATAAGATTTAGGAATACTTATTGCGTCTTATCTTATAATTAAAAAAGAAAAAAGTTATGGACAATAGAGATTACAACAAAGCAGAAAATGCTATCAACAATGCAGAAAACAATTTAAGAAACGCTGCAAATGATGCGAAATGGAAAATTTCTGATTTGGCTGATAGAGCTAGAGATTATGTTCAAGAAAAAAAAGAACAAAACCAAGAAGCAAATGAAGACGAATGGTATGATAGAGTAAAAAATAATGTTTCTGATGCATGGGATACTGCAAAAGATTCTGCTGCAGAAGCATGGAACAAAACCAAAGATTTTGCAAACGACGCTTGGGATAAGACTAAAGATGCTGCTGAAGATGTAAAATCTGAAATCAGAAAAGAGACCAACTAGAAATTTTTAAGTCGTATATATTATCAGAAAAAGCAGGCATCATATTGATGTCTGCTTTTTTTTTGGAGTTAAAGAATTTAAAAAAAAGAGGGTTTCGGCGCCTGCGGCGCCGAAACCCTTCTTTTTTTATTTTAAATTTCAGCTTAATCCAACCAACCCATTTCTCTCATCCAATCATCATTGTATATTTTACCTACATAACGACTTCCGTGGTCATGAAGCAAAACAACAATAACATCATCTTTCGTGAACTGATCTTTCATTTGAGATAACGTAGCAATGGCACTTCCAGCAGAATAACCACAGAAAATACCTTCTTCTTTTGCCAGCTTTCTTGCGAAAATTGCTCCATCTTTATCCGTAACTTTCTCGAAATGATCGATCACAGACATGTCATAATTTTCAGGAATAATATCCTCACCAATTCCTTCTGTAATATATGAATAGGCATGATCGTAATGTATTTCTCCAGTCTCGTGATATTCTTTCAAAATTGACCCATAAGTGTCAACACCAATTATTTTAATATCAGGATTTTTTTCTTTAAAAAATTTTCCACAACCCGTTATAGTTCCTCCCGTTCCTGCACCTACAACAAAATGTGTTAGCTGACCATCTGTCTGATCCCAAATTTCTGGTGCCGTAGATTCGTAATGTGCTTGTCTGTTAGATAAATTGTCGTATTGATTAACATACCAGCCGTTTTCTGTTTCGTTAGCCAATCTTTTTGAAACCGAGTAATAAGAACGTGGATCTGTAGGTTTTACATCTGTGGGACAAACGATTACTTCAGCACCTACGGCACGTAAAATATCACACTTTTCCTTAGACTGTTTAGAGTTGGTTACGAAAATACATTTGTAACCTTTTATAATTGCTGCGAGAGCCAAACCCATTCCTGTATTTCCTGAAGTTCCTTCAATAATGGTTCCACCAGGTTTTAGGCGGCCGTCTTTTTCCGCATCTTCAATCATCTTAACCGCCATTCTATCTTTTACAGAATTTCCAGGATTAAAGGTTTCCACTTTTGCTAAAACCAATGCTGGAAAATCATCACCTAAAACTTTATTTAATTTTACCAAAGGTGTATTACCAATGGTTTCTAAAATATTATTTGCGTATTTCATATTTTTTATAAAAGAAAAGCAAAGATAGGATAATTTACCGATTAATTGTATTTAATGGCTTTAACAGGGGAAATTTTACTTATAAGATAACTCGGAATAATAAGTGCTAAACCAGAGATAATAAGAATGCCTGCAGAGATTGATAATATCGCGATTGGATTTAAATCCACAGGAACCGTACTCACATAATAATTCTCTGGATTAAGTTTTAAAACACCCGTAAGTTTTTGAATCAGCAACAATGAAATTCCTATGGCATTACCATATAAAAGTCCAGGCACCATAATTATTAAAGTATAATTGATGAAGGTTGCTCTGATTTGAGAATTGGTAGCACCCAAAGTTTTTAGAAGACCTATAGAGTTGGTTCTTTCAATGATCAGAATTAGCAAAACCATCACGATATTTATAATCACAACAATAAGCATCAATGAGATGATTAAGGCGATATTGGTGTCGAAAATATTGATCCAGTCTGTTATTTGAGGGTATTTATCTGTGGCTTTTTCTGCGTAATTTTTGTAGCCTACCAATTTTTCAATGGCTGGAAAATCTTTATCGATGTCGTTTACATCATGCAGAAAAATATCTAATCCACCCACTTCGTCACTTGGCATATCCTGTATTTTTGTTACATGATTAATTCCACCAATAACAAACATATCATCAATCATTTTGATGTCGGTTTTGTAGATTCCAACCACTTCAAACTTTCTGTAGATAGGCTGTTGTTGGTTTTCTCTTGAAAAAATAGCGACAATGCTGTCTTTGGTTTTAAGGTGTAAATCACTGGCAATTTTTTCTGAAATCGTAATTCCAGAGTGAAAACCTTTTTCTGTTATTTTTGGTGTTGTGCCTGCAATTAAAAACTTTTTGAACCTTTCATGATCGAAATCTTTCCCAATTCCTTTAAATATAATTCCGGCAAAATTATGCTCATTTCTCAAGATTCCAGTTACTGTGGCGTATTTCTGAACATGATCTACATCTGAAAGTTTTTTAATATCCTCAACTTTTAAACCTTCTTTATCTAAAACCGATGAATTATAAGAAGAATTACTTCTTGTGGATTTCACTGTAATATGACCACTGAAATCTGCCAATCTTTCTTTAATGGCTCTTTTAGAACCAAATCCGGTAGAAATTGTAATTAAGGAAACTATGATTCCTAATGCTACAGAAAGTCGACCAATAAAGATGATAATCCTTGATAGATTATTTTTGTTATCTTTGGAAAATGCGATTTTTTTAGAAAAATATAAAGGAAATTTCAATCTTATGAATTTAAAATCCAAAATTAAAAATTTACTTCTTATTTGCCTAATTTTTATTGGAAGTTTACCATATTTTAAAGCTCAAAACGCAGTAAATGCAGAATTTAAAACTGGCGCCGAGCAACCAGAGCTTTATTTACCTTTATTAAAGAACAAAACGATAGGTATAGTAACCAACCAAACAGGACTTTTAAAAGATAAAACGCATTTGGTAGATTTTTTAGTAAAGAATAACATTAAGATAAAATCTATTTTTGCACCAGAACACGGTTTTCGTGGAACTGCTGACGCTGGCGAAACGGTGAAAAATGGTGTTGACTCCAAAACGGGAATTGCCATTGTTTCCCTGTATGGTGATAATAAAAAACCAAAACCTGAGTATTTAAAAGGTATTGACTTAATATTATTTGATATCCAAGATGTTGGTGTTCGGTTTTATACTTATATCTCGACGCTTACATATGTAATGGAAGCAGCAGCCGAAAATAATATTGAAGTCTTGTTATTAGATCGTCCTAATCCGCATGATGGTTATATCGATGGCCCAGTTCTAAAAGACAAATGGAAGAGTTTTGTAGGAATGCATAATGTTCCTGTTGTGTACGGTTTAACTATTGGTGAATATGGTAAAATGGTCAATGGTGAAAGGTGGTTGAAAAATGGGGTTCAGGCAAAATATACCGTAATTCCCATGAAAAATTATCATAAGAAACAGCGTTACGGAGTTTTGGCAATGCCATCACCTAACCTTCCTAATGCTCAATCTATCAATTTATATCCGAGTTTATGTTTTTTTGAAGGAACACAGGTTTCTGTAGGACGTGGAACAGATTTGCCTTTTCAAATATATGGTTCACCTTGGACCACAAAATTACCTTACCAATTTACGCCAAAACCAAACTTTGGAGCCAAAGATCCTTTCCTAAATGGAAAGTTGTGTTATGGTGAAAACCTATCTAATTATTCCGAAGATTTAAGGATGCTGAATCTTGATTGGCTTTTGAAAGCCTATGCTAATTATAAAAATCCAACGCAGAGTTTCTTTTTACAAAATCTCTTCTTTGACAAGTTGGCAGGAACTGATGAGTTAAGAAAACAGATTATGGCTCATAAAAGTTCGTCAGAGATAAAAAAAACATGGAAAAAAGGTTTGGAAGACTTTGAAAAAATTAGACAAAAATATCTTCAGTATCCCGACTAATATCAATCTAAATTTTTAAATCGGTCATCTTTATCATCCTTGTTTTTATACAGGACAAACATTCCTATACTCAAACCAATCACTCCGAAGATTGCGGTAAGAATAGATCTTTCCAGTTTGTCCGGAAGATCATTCCCAATATAGTTCATAGCGAATAATATCGCAAAGGTTATAATGCTTACAATAATGTGATTTCGACCAAATAATTTCATTTTTTATTTAATTTTATAAGATAACATAAGTCCACCACGATACGGAATCCACTCTCCACTTTTGTTCCATTTTTCAGCGGAGTCGTATCTTTGTCCCGTATTTCCGTCGTAACCATGATAAAATGCTTGGGACATGCCACCACCAACAAATGCATCCAAATTCCATTTATCATTAAGCTTAAACTGATAACCTACGCTAGCCCCCACCATATAATTAAATCCCCGCTGATATTGATTGGTATCTTTATAGTTCCATTTTGTAAGGTCGAAAACTCCAACCCCTGCATTAACCCCTATATACCATTTTTTAAAGGCTTCAGAAAAATAATATCTTCCCTCCAAATGTCCCATACCTACTCTAGCATGATTGCCAAAAAAAGATTTCCAGGGTGATACGAATATATCACCTTGCATGGTATAATGTTGCGACAATCCTATTTCCGCACCAACATTTACAAGACCCAATGGTATTAAACTGGCATTTGCCTTTATAAAGATAGGATTTTCCTCTTGAGAGAATAATAATCCTGAAATAAAAAAACCTAGTATTGATAAGTATTTCACCTTCCTTTTCATTAACAATCTAACGCCTTACAAGCAAAAAAATTGCCATCCGTAAAAGTTTAACTTTTGTTAAGAAATCTGTATAATTTTATTTCAGCCTGTAAGATAACATGATACCCCCTTTATACGGAATCCACTCACTGCTTCTGTTCCAGCCCGGTGCACTGTCATAACGTTCACCAGTTGTTCTGTCATAACCTTTGTAAAAATCTTGTGAATTTCCGATTCCAGCATAGATGTCCATATTCCATCTGTTACCAATTTTGAATTGATATCCTCCAACCACACCAAACAAAACAGAATGTCCTTTTTGGTATAGATTAGAATTAATTCTATTTGTTAGTAGGTTAATATCCGCATCATAATAAAAATCATCGTTCCAATAACTCCATTTTTGAATTTTGTATTTTGAAAAAGAAATATTTGCACCTAAGTACCATCCCTTAAAAACTTCCTTAAAATAATATCTTCCATCGACGCCAAGCATATAATATTCAAGCTCATGACCTGAGAAGGATTTCCATGGTGAAATAAAAACATCGCCTTGAACAGTAATTTTATCTGTGATCTGTTGCTCTAATCCTATATTAATGATTCCAACAGGGATAAATAGGGCATTGCCCTTTATGTATAATTGTTTATCTGCAGATTCTTTTATTGGATTCTGTTCTTGAGCGAAGAATAGAGTTGAGATGCTCAGTAATGCGATCGTGTTTAGTTTTTTTAGTCTCATTATTGTAAGTCTTTTAATAATTGATCCGCCAATCCAGAATCTTTTCCTGAACTTTGGGCAATATTTTTGGATAGTTGCGCGAAATTTTTGGCCAAATCTTTTTTGCCAGTTAGTTGATATAATTTTGCTAGAATATAAGTGTTCTCTGAAGTTTCACCACGCATAACCACTTTTTCTGCCCACTGCGTGGCAGTTTTCAATGATGATGGTGTTTTTATATGATCAGAAAAAATCCATGCTGCTTTTTGTAATTCATTATAGTCAAATGCATCAGGATTTTTGTAGTATTCCAATGCTACTTTCTCGTATTCAGGATAGTTAGATGTTTGTTCGTAAAAAGTTAGTTTGAGATGACTTAGTCTTTTAATTGCTTCACTTTCACCAATCAACGGAATAGCATTCTTAAGGAAATATTCAGAATCAATAATTTTGCTAGGCGAATTTATTGTTTTATCAATAATCTTTCCAAGCTTCATTTGCGCCACAAACTCATTATAATTTTGCTCTGGAAGATATTTTAATATTTCTAATTTTCTGTTTTCTAACAATTTAAAATTAATATCATCATCAGATTTCACAAAATACAATAGCAAACCGATCTCATCTTTACTAAGTTCATCTGTGGCTTTTTTGTTAGCAAAATACCTTTCTGATGCCTTTTTTGCCAGTTCATAATTGCTACTGGCATTTAGTTTCATAAAATTGATTAAAAAATCAGGATCTTTTTCACCCTTTTCAAATCTTTCCTGAAGAGAGTTCTTTTTATTGGAAGGTGAGTTGGCAGTCTTTCCCAAGTCTAAAAATTGTTCTTCACCCATGTAGCCCACATCTTGATGAACAAGATCGCCCTTTCCGTTCACGAATAAATAAGTAGGATAAGATCTAACACCAAATTTTGCAGCTAGTTCTCTGCCTTCGCCCTTTTCCATATCAAAATGGGCATTCACAAAATTTGAATTATAGTAGTCGCTTACAGATTTTTTAGTGAAAATATTTTTTTCCATGAGTTTACAAGGACCGCACCATGATGCATAGGCATCAATAAAAACCAATTTGTTTTCTTTTTTAGCTTTTACCAAGAGTTCTTTAAAAGATATTTCCTGGAAACTAATATTCTGACCAAAAATAAAGCAACTGCTGACCAAAAAAATACCTGAAACAATTTTTCGCATTGAGGTTTAAATTTCAGCTAGCTAAGATAAAGTTTTTAGTTGAATTATAATTAAAGTTTCAGTAATGGGAGATGTGGATTTGAGCTTAAAAATATTTTCGCCCAAGCCTTCGGCTTGGGCGAAAAATTATTATTATAATTTAAAATTACATATAAGCCTCAATTGGTGCACATGTACAAATAAGGTTTCTGTCGCCATAGGCTTCATCAACTCGCGATACAGATGCAAAGAATTTATGCGTTCTTACCCAATCTAAGGGATAAGCAGCTTTTTCTCTGCCATATGGTTTGTCCCAAGAATCAGAAATGATAAGTTGTTCTGTGTGTGGTGCATTCTTAAGAACATTATTGTCTTTATCAGCATCTCCACTTGCAATTTCATCAATCTCTTTTTTGATATTGATTAATGCTTCTGCAAAACGGTCAATTTCGTCTTTGCTTTCAGATTCGGTTGGTTCAATCATTAATGTACCTGCTACAGGGAAAGAAACTGTTGGAGCATGGAAACCATAATCCATTAGTCTTTTCGCTACATCAGCAACTTCAATTCCTAAAGCTTTATAAGGTCTGAAATCGATGATACACTCGTGAGCTACTCTTCCGTTTTCATTGGCATATAAAATTGGGAAATGCTCTGCCAAAACATCTTTTAAGTAATTGGCATTTAAAATAGCATGTTCCGTAGATTTCATTAAACCAGAAGTTCCTAGCATCTTGATATAAGCATACGAAATATTTAGAACTAATGAAGATCCGTAGGGTGCTGCAGAAATGGCTGCAATAGAATCCTCACCACCAATTTTGATATTTGGATTGGATGGCAAGAACGGCACTAAATGCTTGGCAACACAAATTGGTCCAACTCCTGGTCCACCACCACCATGCGGAATTGCAAAAGTTTTATGTAAGTTTAAGTGACAAACATCTGCACCGATATTTCCTGGACTTGTAAATCCTACCTGCGCATTCATATTCGCTCCATCCATATAAACCTGTCCACCATTATCATGAACAAGTTGAATGATCTCTTTAATGTTAGCATCAAACAAACCATAAGTAGACGGATAAGTAATCATTACTGCTCCAAGGTTTTCAGCATGTTCTGTAGCTTTTGCTTTTAAATCTTCAACATCAATTTCTCCATTTTCAAGATTTTTTACCACTACCACTTTCATACCCGCTAAAACAGCTGATGCAGGATTAGTTCCATGAGCTGATTGAGGAATTAACACAATATTTCTATGACCTTCACCTCTGGATTTATGATATTCTCTAATTACCATTAATCCAGCATATTCTCCTTGAGCACCAGAATTAGGTTGAAGAGATGTTCCTGCAAAACCAGTAATTTCTGCTAAATCTTTTTCAAGTTCTTTAATAACATGTTGGTAACCTCCTGCCTGTTCAATTGGAACAAAAGGGTGAATACTTCCCCACTCTGCCCAAGATAATGGCAACATTTGGGTTGCAGCATTCAATTTCATAGTACAAGATCCTAATGAAATCATGGAATGCGTTAAAGAAAGATCTTTTCTCTCCAATCTTTTAATGTAACGCATCAATTCTGTTTCCGTATGATATTTATTGAAAACTTCTTCTTCTAAAATTTCTGATGTTCTTAATAATTCCTCAGGGATTGTATATTCTTCTTTCAAAGAAAGTTTAAAGCTCTGCTTGTTTTTGAACGTAGCAAATGCATCAACCAGATCTTGAAGTTTGTCTAATGTTGTGGTTTCATTAATAGAAGCACTAACGATATTATCTGAGAAATAGTTCAAATTGATCTTGCGATCTCTCATCAACTGCATTAGGTTGTTTTTCTCAGTTTCGTCCATTTTTATTTTAACAGTATCAAAAACTGGCTCTTCAACTACATCATAACCTAGTGTTTTTAAAGCTGCGTTTAATGCGTTGGTTTTATAATGTATTTGATCTGCTATAAAATTTAAACCTTTTGGACCATGATAAACCGCATACATTCCTGCCATTACTGCAAGAAGAACCTGGGCAGTACAAATGTTAGAAGTTGCTTTTTCTCTTTTAATGTGCTGTTCTCTTGTCTGCAAAGCCATACGCAATGCTCTCTTGCCATACATATCCTGAGAGACCCCAATAATTCTTCCCGGAATATCCCTTTTATAATCGTCTTTACAAGCGAAGAATGCGGCGTGAGGGCCACCATATCCCATTGGTATACCAAATCTTTGTGTAGTTCCTACAGCACAATCAGCACCCATTTCAGCAGGTGACTTCAATTTTACCAATGCCAAAGGATCACAAGCTAATACCACCTGAAGATTAAGGTCTTTATATTTTGTAATCGCATCAGTGTAATCAATCACGACACCATTTTTACCTGGATACTGAAGGATAACACCAAAATAAGTTTCGTCCAAATTATCTTTATAGTCACCAATAATAATTTCAA
Source organism: Bacteroidota bacterium (assembly GCA_023458535.1). GTDB lineage: Bacteria > Bacteroidota > Bacteroidia > Flavobacteriales > Weeksellaceae > Chryseobacterium. The sequence goes on along the minus strand of JAEWYW010000001.1, from coordinate 3,735 downwards.
TTCCCAAACCTTCTGCTTTGGTCTTAAGTACAGCAATCGTTTGCGGTAATACCAAATCTGAAACAAAGAACTTATTAGCACCAGATTTTTTCTGCTCTTTAGATCTGCTTTCATAGAACATGTGCATGGCCTCAGCAGCAGCAGTTCCTTCATCTAATAAAGATGCGTTGGCCAGTGTAAATCCTGTTAAATCGCAGACAACAGTTTGGTAATTCAATAATGCTTCTAATCTACCCTGTGCAATCTCTGCTTGGTAGGGAGTATAGGCAGTGTACCAACTAGGGTTTTCAAAAATATTTCTTTGTATAGCTGAAGGTAAGATGGTATTGTGATATCCAAAACCGATGTAATTATCAAACATCTGATTTTTTGATGCTAAATCTTTAGAATGTGATAGCATTTCATACTCTGAAAGTGGCTCAGAAATGTTTAAGTTTTTTTCTAAACGGATAGAGTTTGGAATAGTTTGAGAAATTAATTCTTCAATAGAAGCTACTCCCACTTTCTCCAACATTGCATTTTTATCAGCTTCATTAAGAGAAATGTGGCGGTTTACGAACTGGTTTGTATTCATATTTACTTTAACTAGATTACTTATAAATAAAGATGTGTAAAATTACGATAATTTAAAGAAATTTACAACCTATGATAAGTATGACATATTATCCAAAATTTTATTTTGAATTATTCTAAATTAAATTATATATTTGCAATATGAATACGATGATAAGTCCTTTTAAGATAGCACCTTTGGCACCAGCATTCAATAATTATGAAGAAATGTTGTGTGATAAAAAGAAATGTTGCAAAAAATTTAAAAAGGGGAAACGTTGCAAAAAATGCCCAGGAAGATTAAAAATGGCTTAATCTTTAGCCGAATATTAAAAACAGTACGGTTAGTAATATAATGAGAGCTGCCAAAATAAAAAAGGCTTTCGGTTTTCCCGTAGGATTTATAGGTGTTCTCGGTTGAGATTTGAATAAATCCTCTACGTCTGACTTCATTTTTTCTGAATCATTTTCGAAAATTTCAGTTATTGTTATTGCTTTTACAATCGTTTTATTCACCAGCGTGTTGGTAACATGCAGAATCACATCAAATTTTCCAGATTTAAATTCGGTAATTTTAAAAACCCTTTCTCCATTGGCTTTTTCTAAACCAAAAGGCAGAACTTTTACAACGTCGGCATTATTGGTTTTCCAGGAAATTGTAATCTCCTCACCTTTTTTTGCCCGAACCTTACTGGATGTAAAGGTATGAATGGAAGGCGGTAAACCAGACCGTGAACTTCTCTGTTCGTAACCGAAACTTTGATCGTAAAATTTTCGTTTTTCTGCATCGGAAAGTGTTTCATAGGCCTCCTGAACTTCACGAAAACGCAATTCAAAAAAATCATCATTATCATTTTTATCTGGATGATACTTTAATGATAATTTTCTGTAGGCTTTTTTAATGTCCTCTGTACTTGCAGTTGGATTAACACCTAAAAAATAATAATAATCTTTGAATGCCATAAACTTGACAAAGATATAATTAAGAAAGTAAAAATCTAAATGTAGTCCATAAAAAAAGGAGTAGAAATTCTACTCCCATACAATAATAAATAACTTAGATTAATTGGAACATGCTTTTGTACTGCAACATTTTGATGAAAATTCAGATTTTAGTTTATCCTTTAAAGTCTGATAATCTTCATCATTCATCTCCCTAATTTTGTCTGCCAAACCGAAAGGTGTTTTATCTTTAATATCATATTCTTCAAAAATCCCTTTCATGAATTTTCTTCTGTCGCAAATTTTTTTAGCTATTAATACTCCACCTACAACTGCTAATGCTCCCAAAGCACCTTTTAAACTTGAATTTTCCATTTCATTCTAATTTTAAATTTTACTACTTGTTTTTAATAAAGACGCTTGTAAATCATTTTTACTTTAAAATCTTTATTTTTTTTCTATAAATTCTAATTAGCTGAATGTATACGATGTAATTGAGAGAAATATTAAATAAACTTATTATTAAAAAGTCACATAATCTTTTAAAATTGACTATCTTTAAACTACAAAAAAAATAAATTTAATTATGGCAGACATTACTTTGAAAGGAAGTGAAGTTCACACGTTGGGAGATCTTCCAAATATCGGTTTTAGCTTGAAAGATTTTGCATTGGTTGATGAAAATTTGCAAGTGAAACAACTATCTGATTTTGAGGGTAAAAGAAAAATTTTAAATATTTTTCCAAGTATAGATACAGGAATTTGCGCAGCATCAGCAAGAAAATTTAATGAAAAAGCAACGCAATTGGAAAATACTGTTGTGATCAATATCTCAAAAGACTTACCATTTGCTTTAGGAAGATTTTGTGCAGCTGAAGGCTTGAATAATGTGGAGACATTATCAGATTTTAGAGGTACTTTTGGTGATGATTATGAAGTATTAATTACAGATTCTCCCATGAAAGGGTTATTAAGCAGGGCTGTAATTGTGGCTGATGAAGACAATAAAGTAATCTATACAGAGCAGGTTTCAGAAATCACTCATGAACCCAATTATGAAGCAGCACTAAACGCTGTGCAATCACATCAAAGATAATTAACTTATAAAAAAATCCGCCAACTAAAAGTTGGCGGATTTTTTTATTTATTTTCATTAAATTTTAAGCCACGCAATAAAAATAGATATTATTGCGTATTTTGAATAGATTACTTCTTAATTCAAATTTATTTATATTTTTTTTGTACTTGAATTTCTTTGTTTAATAGGGTTTTCCAGAAAGCATTAGAAGTATTTGGTGTATTTGATATTTTCGTATATTTGAGAGTTAGGCGACACCCTATTTACAATCGTTACAATAAGAAAACAACAACAAAAGTTTCACGAAAGTGGAACTTTTCATATTTTAAAATCGGTATAAAAAAACTACTTTTGTACAACATCAAAAAAACGTACAAATCTGCAAGAACAACCAATATGAAATATAAAAACATCCGCGAAGAAGAACTAAAAAATAAAGTTGGTGCAGAATGGTTCAAGAACTTTGATACAACCGAAATCATCGGGAATATAGATTTCTCCGTATTTCCCAAACAAGACAACTTATTCGGTAGAACTCCTCTACTTTGGGCGGAAGCCAAAACGGGTAACTATGATGAAGTCACAATGTTTGTCCAATTAATCCTTACAATTGGTAAGGCAAGAACATTCGACAAAACTTTGCCACCAGCGTTTTTAGGAGCTTTTGATTTCAAAAAAATAGCATTCGTTTCGTACATCAGCATTCAGGATATATTTTATCTTAACGACTTCAATTGGAACGTTACGCCCAGTAATCACGATACAAAAGAATTCAAGCTCATCAAAAATCGTGTAGAAGCTACCTTAAAACAAAGCTCGTACGTTTACGATTACGAAAAAGATGCAAAAGAACTAAAATTCTTCATCGCCAATAACATTGCAAAAGCAACCGAAACAGCAAAAATAAAAATAGATAAAAACAACTTTATTCCTATTTATCTACGTTGGTTAGAGTTTGTAAAACCCAATATCGAAGTCAATTGGGACGACCTAAAAAAAGCCAATATCCTTGATTCCGATTTTTATCTTGCAGACCTTTTTGTGGATGACAAAGACACGCAAAAGATAGAAGACGATTCCACGATAAGAGACAATCTATTTGTTATTTATCAAAACCAAGGCTACAAAATTGCCAAAGAAAACATCAAGCAAATGTTTGATGC